>NZ_JANQOM010000076.1 GCF_028289625.1 Winogradskyella sp.
TGGCCATCGATTTAGCAAATGTAGCAAAGTACACATCAATTTCATCTTGTACGCCTTGTTCTTCACCTGCTCCTGCTCCTGTTGCACCCAGAGTCCCAAAACCATGGGCATCATCAACAAGAAACCTAAAGTTATATTGTTTTTTTAATTCAGCGATTTCTTTTAAGCGGCCTTGTTCACCACGCATGCCAAATACACCCTCAGAAATCACAAGAATGCCACCACCTGTTTGCTCGGCCATTTTTGTGGCACGCTCAAGATTTTTCTCTAGACTGGCTACATCATTATGCTTATAGGTAAAACGCTTACCCATATGGAGCCTCACACCATCGATAATACAAGCATGGGCATCTACATCATAAACTATAATATCGTCTTTGGCAACTAGAGCATCTATGGTAGACATTATACCTTGGTAGCCAAAATTTAAAAGGTAAGCGGCTTCTTTATTAACAAACGCTGCTAACTCATTCTGCAGTTGCTCGTGTAGGTCTGTATGTCCAGACATCATACGTGCACCCATAGGATAAGCAGACCCATACTTTGCTGCAGCCTCCGCATCGACTTTTCTAACTTCAGGATGATTTGCTAGACCTAAATAATCATTAATACTCCAAGTAATAACCTCTTTTCCCTGAAATTTCATTCTATTTGAAATCTCTCCTTCTAGCTTTGGAAAAACAAAATAACCCTCTGCTTGGGAAGCCCATTTGCCTAAAGGTCCTTTATCTCTATAAATCTTTTCAAATAAATCCTTCATACCTTGCGTTTGCCATTATTCATCAAATCTATAACAATAAACTGAACAGATTCTTATTAGTTAAATTTTAGTTTTGTTAGTGTGTGCAAAATTAGTTAATTAAATTATGACTGCATAATTATATTTTCGTCTTACTATTCACATACTTTTAAACATAAAAAAGCCCACCACAAAAGCGGTGGGCACTAAACTTAGTCAGTTAAGTTATTTTATATATTGAATAGTCGTGGACACTTCGTTTTTACTATCAAAAAAGCCTTGGTCCGCCATCCACTTATCGCTGTAAACTTTACTCATATATCTCGAACCATGGTCAGGAAATATGACTACAACTTTATCTGAGGGTCTAAACTCACCCGCTTCTTTAAGCTGCTTCAATGCCTGCATGGCAGCACCACTAGTGTAACCAACAAAAAGTCCTTCTGTACTTGATATTTGCCTTGCGGTATGTGCACTTTCTTCATCCGTAACCTTTACAAACTTATCGATTAAATCAAAATCTGTAGCAGTAGGAATTAGGTTCTTGCCAAGACCTTCAATGCGGTATGGGTAAATTTCCTTGTCATCGAACTCACGGGTTTCATGATATTTCTTTAATACCGAACCATAAGCGTCGACACCAATAATTCTTACATTAGGGTTTTGCTCCTTGAGATACTTTGCAACTCCCGATATGGTTCCTCCAGTACCACTACAAGCTACCAAATGGGTAATTTCACCATTGGTTTGATCCCAAATCTCTCGACCGGTAGTATTGTAATGGGCATCAATATTTAATTGATTGAAATACTGATTAATATATATAGACCCTTTAATTTCTTCGTGAAGACGTTTCGCAACTTGATAGTATGATCTTGGGTCATCTGCGTTAACGTGAGCTGGACACACATATACCTTAGCTCCCATGGATTTTAGCATATCTATTTTATCTGCAGACGATTTAGAACTTACTGCTAAAATACACTCATAGCCTTTAATAATGCTTACCATAGCAATACTAAAACCTGTGTTGCCAGAAGTCGTCTCAATGATAGTATCACCAGGATTTAAAATTCCTTGACGCTCAGCTTCTTCTATAATGTGTAATGCGATTCTATCTTTAGAAGAATGACCCGGATTAAATGCCTCTACTTTAGCATAAAAATCACCGTCGTAGTCTGCGGTCATTCGGCTTAATTTGATAAGTGGTGTACTGCCAATCAATTGTAGTACGTTATCAAATACATTTTTGTTGTTGTCCATAAATGTAATTTAATCAAGTGTAAAAAATACACTCTAAAACCTCGCAAAACTAACACTTTTTTTTTAATTAGTTCGAAATACCTTCTAAATCTAAAAGAAAGGCAAATTCTTCTGCATCTTCCTTAAGACTTTCAAATCGACCTGAAGCCCCTCCGTGGCCAGCATCCATGTTAGTCTTTAAAAATAACGTATTGGAATCGGTCTTTAATTCCCTAAGTTTAGCCACCCATTTTGCAGGTTCCCAATACTGAACTTGGGAATCGTGTAAGCCTGTGGTGATTAACATATTTGGGTATGCTTTAGGCACTATATTGTCATAAGGTGAATATGACTTTATGTATTCATAATATGATTTATCATTTGGATTTCCCCATTCATCATATTCGCCAGTAGTTAATGGTATGGAATCATCTAGCATTGTGGTAACAACATCTACAAATGGAACTGCCGCAATAACGCCGTTATACAGTTCTGGTGCTTCATTAACAATAGCTCCCATCAATAGTCCACCAGCACTCCCACCCATTGCGTAAAGGTGCTTAGAGGATGTGTATCCCTCAGTAATTAAGTGCCTGGAACAGGCGATAAAATCATTGAATGTATTTTTCTTTTTTAATAATTTGCCATTTTGGTACCATTGTCTACCCAAATATTCTCCTCCTCTAACATGTGCTATTACATAAATAAACCCTCTGTCTAATAAACTTAATCTTATGGTCGAAAAAGAAGGGTCAACTGTTGCTCCATAACTCCCGTAGGCATATTGAAGTAATGGATTGTTACCATTCTTTTTTATACCCTTTTTATAAACTAGGGACATCGGTACTTTAGTGCCGTCATCTGCTGTGGCCCAAATACGCTCAGACACATAGTTATCTTTATTGAAATTTCCACCCAATACCTCCTGCTCTTTTAATACGGTTTTTGTCTTGGTACGCATATTAAATTCAATAACTGAAGTGGGAGTGGTTAAGGAATTGTATGTAAATCTTAAAACTTCAGTATTAAAATCTACATTAGTGGTAGTAAATGCTGTATAAGTTTCATTATCGAATGGCAAATAGTAATCCTCAGAGTCATCCTTTCTTTTGATTCTTAGTTCATTCAGACCATTCTTTCGCTCACTAACAACTAAGTAGTCTTGAAAAATATCAATATTTTCGATTAATACATCTTCTCTATGTTCCAAGACCTCTTCCCATTTTTCTATAGCCCTATCAACTTCCAAGCATCTCATTAATTTGAAATTAGTTGCTTTATCCTTATTGGTTAGAATGTAGAAGTAGTTATCGTAATGCGCAATGCTATACTCTAATCCTCTAATTCTTTGTTGAAACAATTCAAATTTTCCATCAGGCTCATCGGCATTAAGGATATGATACTCGTTAGTAAGTGTGCTGTAACAAGCAATAATGATATACTTTCTAGATTTGGATTTATATACAGCTACGCCAAAAGTGTCATCATCCTCTTGAAAAATTAACGCATTGCTTTTTTGACCCAATTTATGGCTGTAAACTTGATATGCTCGCAACGTAACGTCATCTTTCTTTGTATAAAACAAGGTTTTATTATCATTTGCCCAACTCGAAGACCCTGTTGTATTCTCTATTTTATCGGACCATAATTTGTGTGTTTTGATATTCTTTACACGAATGGTGTATTTTCGACGTCCAGTGGTATCAATCCCAAAGGCTACCAGATTGTTATCAGGACTGATACTAATCCCTGCTAACTTAAAATAGCTATGGTCTTTAGCCATTTCATTACAATCAAACAGCAATTCTTCTGGGTTATCCAATGTATCTTTCTTTCTGGTATAAATAGGATAATCTTTTCCCTTTTCAAATTTGGTAATATACCAATAACCATTGTATTTATAGGGTACTGAAGTATCGTCTTCTTTTATTCTTGCCTTCATTTCTTCAAACAAATCCTTCTGAAAACCCTTAGTATGCGCCATATGTGTGTCGCAATAAGAATTCTCAGCCTTAAGATATTCTATGACTTCTGGATCTTTTCTATCGTTCATCCAAAAGTAATTATCGACACGTATATCACCATGTTTTTTTAATACTTGTGGTTCTTGTTTTGCATAAGGAGGAAGAATACTTGAAGTCTCAGTCATTGTTTTAAGAAAAAAATAATCTAAAAAGAGGCGCAATTTAGTAATTTTGTATCGTAATTTTTTAAATGATAAAAATATGTTTGGAGATATGATGGGCATGATGAGCAAATTAAAAGAAGCTCAAAAAAAAGTTGAAGCTACCAAAGAACGCTTAAATACTGTTTTAATTGATGAAAGTAGCACTGACAAAAAATTAAAAGTCACAATAACAGCCAATAGAACAATTAAATCTATTTCCATAGATGATACGCTATTAGAGGATAAAGAAATGCTAGAGGATTACCTAATCTTAACACTCAATAAAGCCATTGAAAAAGCTACAAGTGTTAATGAAGCTGAAATTGCTGCTGTTGCTAAGGAAGGCATGCCAAATATCCCAGGTATGGATTTATTTAAGTAAAATCATTGGTCTATTGCTAGCAATAATGATAATGATGGTCTGCCACTTAGAAGTCTTTCAGAATAGATAATACCATCTCATGCATATTATCTGTATAATCTAAATGAGTTACCATTCGTAATTTATTACTTCCCATACCTATGATGTAAATATGTTTTTCTTTTAACTTATTTATAAACTCTAATTCATTAACATCATCATTCAATTCGAAAATAATTATGTTGGTGTCAACGGGTTCAACATGTTTTATTTTGGATAATTTGGATAGGGTTTCTGCTATAGCTTTTGCTTTTTTGTGATCTTCCTCAAGTCGAGATAAATGATTATCCAATGCATACATACCGCAAGCTGCCATATAACCTATTTGACGCATACCTCCACCTAAAATCTTTCTAACCCGTACAGCCTTTTGCATAAGTTCTTTATTGCCAATTAAGACCGAACCCATTGGGCATCCTAGCCCTTTGCTTAAGCAAACGGAAATAGTATCGAAAAGCTCACCATATTGCTTTGGGGTTTCATTCGTAGCAACAAGCGCATTCCATAACCTTGCACCATCCAGGTGATATCCTAAATTATGTTTGTCAGTAACTTCTTTTATGCGTGTTAAGGCTTCAAAATCCCAATAAGCTCCTCCGCCTTTATTCGTGGTGTTTTCAATAGCAATTAAAGACGTCAAAGGACTGTGATAAAAATCAGGAGGGTTAATAGAAGCTTCAGCTTGTTCAGCAGTAAACATACCTCTATGGCCATCAATGAGTTTACACGATATACCACTGTTAAAAGAGGCGCCACCACCTTCATAGTTATAAATATGTGCATATTTATCACATATCACCTGTTCCCCAGGATTGGTGTGTAACTTTAATGCTGCCTGATTAGCCATGCTACCAGTCGGAAAAAATAATGCTTCATCTTTTCCAAACATTTTCGCTAATCTCATCTCCAAAGCATTTACGGTAGGGTCTTCCTTGTAAACATCATCACCAACTTGAGTAGTTATCATGGCATCTAACATGCCTTTTGTGGGCTTGGTGACTGTGTCACTTCTTAAATCTATAATCATAAACGTATTTCTGTAAGGTAAAGATAATACTAAGCCTTTTTCTTTTTCAGAAATTTTGAAGATATAATATTATTGGTTCTCCATATAAACTTACACCATATAACAATTGGGTCTTTAATGATAAAAATAAAGGGGGTGTTATTAAGTAGGTAATTAAATTTAAAAATAAAGAAGGGCTTACGTTTAAGACGTTTTGCTAAAGCCTTGAGATGTAAAAATGTACCTTTTTTGACTGGTATAAATTCTATACTTCTGTTCAATGTTGATAGACAATACAGATATGGAAAGTTAACACCAGCTAAGGCTGAAGCTTCGGTGTTAAGCCAAAATCTAGGATTAATTTCAATTACTTTGTAAACAGTATTGGTTTGGTCGAATCTAAAATCTATATTGGCTACACCAGACCAGTTCAATGATTTCATCAAATCTTCCATTAATCCTAATAAAGTGTCATCATGGAAAAATTTGAACTCATGTTGAGGTGTGACTTTAATACCTTTAGCCATTGTAATGCCCTTTTGCATCGTATATGCTAGCAACTTTCCTTTTTTACATAATACATTACATGATACATCAAAACCTTCTACAAATTCCTGAAGCAATAAAGGACTATCTGTTTTATTAATTTTAATATAGTTTAATAACTCTTCCTTATTACTGACCAACTTCACTCCCATTCCTCCTTCAAAACCATAGGTTGGTTTAGCCACAATAGGAAAATCGATATCAACTGCTTCATATTCAAATTTTGAACTTACAATAATGCTATCTGGACATGGTAAATGATTCGATTTTAAGAAAAGACAAAGTAAATCTTTACGTAAGGCGGTTTCAAAATTGGTATGGCTTGACAAATAACAAAGCTTTGTTCGGCTTTTTAACAAGTCTATATGTTTTAGGAGCTTATCTGTGCTTAAATCAAAAATGGGCATAATAAGATCTATATCATAAACCTCTACAGTATTATCAATTTTATTTATCCATGCTTCAGTTGTTGTTTTTTCATAATAAACAAACTTCTCTATGAAACGAGAATGCTTAAAACAGTTATTATCAAGTGAATATTCAAAATATCCTGTCTTATGGGAAGATAATACATAAATCTTAATATACTTAATAAGGGCTAAGCTATAGACCACATGAGAGAGCAAGGTGGTTTCTCCATCCGGAATTAAAATAGAAATGTTTTTAAGATTAGATTTCAATTTTAAATATGGAATTGGATGATTTGAGTATAACTTTTTTATTCAGAAAACTATTTGACGCTTTATCTGAATGCAACAAAAGTAGTCATTAAAATGCAAAAGGAAAGTTTCATCGATTAATTGAAGTATAATAAAGTTATTTTGATAAAATATACTATTAAATCATTATTTAAATAAAGTTAGGTAAATAAAACCAAAAACATTAAATACTAAAGATAAAATTACATCGGTGAAATTTGAGTTTCATCTATTTAACTAATAAAATGAATCTTTTATCAATTTTATTCTTTGTTAATTAATTTAACAAATACATTCGTACTTACAAATAAGTGCTATTAACAAATTTTAATCATGAAACATTTTACAAAACTAATCTTGTTTAGTTTTTTATTGGTTCTTGCTGCGTGTCAGAATGAATCTGTCGAAGAAACTATACAACAAGAAGAAATTCAAGGAGCGGAACTACGCTTTAAAAACAATGAGGTAGTCTCTGACGGATTACTCGAAAAAGATGAACTACTCTTTAATGAGAATAGTGAAAATCTCGTTACATCTAGCGATAACTTTTTGAATAAAAGTGCAGATGGTTGTACGCCTGATTTACTTGACACAGGTTTTAACACCACTGTGAATATCGAAGTTGTTGCCAAGCCAGGAGCAAATGCTTACTTTGACATTGCAATAGATGGTGGTGATGTTATACCTGCCTTTTGTTCTGACAGGTTACCTAGTCTTAATGAAGACGACGATTTCATTGACTTTACTGTAGTCTCTAGCTATGACCCAACTATTTTGCCTGGTGGAGCATTCGAGAATGTTTACGCAAATCCACAAAATTTTGATAAAGTAAACTGGATATTAAATAATATCGAATATGGTCCAGGAGAGCAATATACCTATGGACATGTGCAATATGCTATTTGGAGACTAATCGAAAACCCATTTGTTAATGATTTTCCAGATTTCTTAACACCTAATCCTGGCGATTGGGATCGTAATATTGATGAGCCTTTAGGTGATGAAATCGTTGATGCTGCTAATGCAAATGGACAAGGATATACACCTGGATGTGGTGATAAATTAGGATTACTTCTTATTCCTGAAGACTTTGAAAATGTACAAGCCCTATTAATTACTAAGCATTTACCTGAAGAGGAAGAGTGTGACGATTGTATTGGTAAGGTAGACCATATCACATTTAAATGGAATTGGCATAATGACCACAGAGTGAGATTATATCAGCGTTTTGAGCATACACGATATGCTGTAAAAATATTTGATGGTGTAGTAGGACAACATGACGAAATCTCTGTAAACGGAGCTAACCATAACGGTACGTTTGGTAAGTGGATTTATGTATTTGTTGGACATTGTTACTATACCAAGTTTAGAACTGACTGCCATTTAAACATAGGCCCAGGCTACAAGCGTGGTGTTTTAGAAGTTGTTAGTGGAACAAGTACTCATGGTGGCGAACTATGTGAATACGAACCTCCACATCACTGGTGCTGGTGGTGGTAATCCATTAATACCAAAAAAGATTTTAAAAAAGAGGTACTTAATCGTACCTCTTTTTTTGTTTTAATAGGTGTTAATCTTATATCTATTGTTCCTAATAACCACAACTAGCCATTCCTATTGGTGAACCATCAGGTATATTTGGTGAAGCTTCAAGTTTAAATTTCTCTGGGTGTTTATAAAACTCCTTAATAATCATTCCATATTGAATACTTATCGCATCCTTTTTCAAGAACTTTTGAGATAATTCCAGTAAGACTTTATTAGCTATACCCTTAGTCTGAAAGTAGCTCTCATTACTCGTCGCCAAATGCATGATGTACTTTAAAACATTGACATTAACCTGATGCTGAATATCGGTGAGATAAGAATCCGTTTCTGTATTTTCAAGTGTCACTTGTAATATAGAATTCATCGCATCTTCTAGACTCAACTGATTTGCGTCCAAACTCTTTTGAAGGACTAATCTATTGGCGCGTTGCGGATGCAATAAAAACCTTAAGGTCATATCACTCGCCGTATTGGCCACACTTAAAGGATCGAAAGCTACACCTGTTTTCCCCTTAAAAGACTCTCTAGTTCTGTAATATCCAAAAGCTCTTGGAGGAAACAAGGCCAATTTATCTTTCGGAATCGCTAAGGTTTCCGCATTTATGGTTTTGAGTATAACTTTCAAAGTTTTTTTCTGAACGTTAACAGAAATAGGTTTTGCGATGAGTTGCCCGTCTCCTTTCACAGCATAATTATAATCCAAACCTTCAATCACTTTAGTGGCTGCTTCCACCTGATAGCGATGGTAGAAATACAAGGGTACAAAAACATCTTCTAGGACCGAATAAGGCTCATAACTTCTAATATTATCTTTCGAGAAATTCTGCAAGGCCACTTCCCTAACGTTAAGGACATTATTCAATTCCTCAGCAGCAGATTTACCATTATCCCACAAGTGTGCCAAAGCATGTGCTCCACCAGCAGCTCTAGCATCCGAATCCGAAATAAATCGTAAACCTCCATCTTGTGCTTTTTTTAAAATAGCACTTAAAGCGGTTTTCTCATCTGTTTTTTTATCAAACTCAGCATAGCTGTAGGCAATAGTCACTTTGTCCCAATCGCCAATGCCTATAGCATAAGCATTACTAAAATCAATATTTCCATTTTTAACAGTAATTTGAGGATGCGGATAATCCATCACAGAAGCTCTATTGTTGGTACTCGCTGCAAAATTATGTGCAAAGCCAAGGGTATGTCCTACTTCGTGTGCACTGAGTTGTCGTATACGCGCTAAAGCCATCTTCAACATCGGTTCATAATTATCATCGCGCTCTGCAAAGGGCTGATGCATTAAAGCTTGTGCAATCATAAAATCTTGACGAATACGTAAACTTCCTAAACTCACATGGCCTTTTATAATTTCACCTGATCTGGGATCCACGACACTTCCACCGTAACTCCAACCTCGTGTAGAACGATGTACTCATTGAATCACATTATAGCGGCAATCCATAGGGTCCGCATCTTTTGGTAACATTTTTACCTGGAAAGCATTTTTAAAACCAATAGCATCAAAGGCTTCATTCCACCAACGTGCACCTTCGAGTAGCGCAGAACGCACAGGTTCTGGAGTGCCAGGGTCTAAGTAATAAATAATAGGTGCCTTGGCTTCACTTTGAGCTTCACTTGGGTTTTTCTTTTCCAGACGATGCCGAATAATAAAACGTTTTGTAATGTGCTCTTGTATGGGTGTTGCATAATCCATATATGACATTGAAATGGCACCACTTCGTGGATCAAAAACCCTAGGTTTATAATTATCGTCTGGTAATTCTACAAAAGAGTGATGCTGGATGACGGTCACAAGAGAAGAGGTTGGCGTAACACTTCGTAAATTTCTGCCTGTTGGTTGTCCTTTAAACGTCAGCATAGCTTCAAACTCTACATTTTTTGGGAAAGCCTTGGTACGTTCTAAAGCCAAAGCACTTTTAGAGGCATCAATGTTATAAGTGCCTTCCTTTCTACCCTTCAAGCGATTAGCAACACCATGGGCATCTTGCATCAAAAATGGTGTAAGGTCAATAACATAGGTATTGTTTTCTTCAGATAAAATCTTAAATCCAAATAATACAGACTTAGCAAAAGCTTGCTCTATACTTTTCCGTTCCTGTTCGTTATCGGTATTGGCGCGATATTTTAAGTTAGGTTGAATTAATAATAACTTATTCCCTGCTTTCTGAAAATACACGACACGCTCATTGCCCAACTGCCCACGATCCAATCCTATATCATTACTGCCAACACCAGAAGCCAGCGAATTCACATACAGAAATTCGGTATTCAAATCTTTTACTTTGAGATAAATTTTGTCAGTCGACTCCTCATAATAAAAGTCAAAATAACCTTCATAAGATTTAAGGGTTTTCTTTTCAAGAAACTGTGCATCAACCTGAAAGCTAACAAGTAAAAATAAAGCAAGGAACGATAGTTTATTCATATTCAAAAAATTGAATCATAAAACTACGGAATTTCTAAAAAACCGATTCAAAATTATGGCACTTTAATACGACATCTTATATTTGCAGAAATACCTAATTTATGATAACATCCGATCAAATTAAAGATCTTAATTCCCGTCTAGACGCACTTAGACAGTATCTTTGACTTAGATGCCAAACTCATAGAAATCGCTAACGAAGAAGAGCAAACCTTCGACCCTAATTTTTGGAACGACTCAAAAAAAGCCGAGCAGGTGATGCGATCCATCCGAGAAAAAAAGAGTTGGGTCAATGATTTTAATGCAGCTAAAACACTTTTCGAAGACTTAGAAGTCATCTATGAATTCTACAAAGAGGATGAAGCATCAATGGATAATGTAGAAGCACGCTTTGAAACGGCTGTCAACGCTATAGAAAAACTCGAATTTAAAAACATGCTTTCTGAAGAAGGTGACAGCTTAAGTGCAGTATTACAAATTACGGCAGGTGCTGGAGGTACCGAATCCTGTGATTGGGCAAGTATGCTGATGCGCATGTATTTAATGTATGCCGAAAAGAGTGGTTTTAAGGTTAAGGAGCTTAACCATCAGGAAGGTGATGTCGCTGGCATTAAAACCGTAACCCTAGAAATTGAAGGTGATTATGCCTTTGGTTGGCTAAAAGGCGAAAATGGTGTGCACCGTTTAGTGCGTATTTCCCCTTTCGATAGTAATGCTAAACGCCATACCAGTTTTGCTTCGGTTTATGTCTATCCATTGGTAAATGACTCTATCGAAATAGACATCAATCCAGCCGATATTGAAATTACGACGGCGCGTTCTAGTGGTGCGGGAGGCCAAAATGTAAACAAAGTAGAAACCAAAGTACAATTAGTCCACAAACCTACTGGCATTCAGATTCAATGTTCCGAAACACGCTCGCAACACGATAATCGTGCTCGAGCCTTACAAATGCTAAAATCACAATTATATGAAATTGAATTACAGAAGCAAATGGCACAGCGCGACCATATTGAAGCTAGCAAAATGAAGATTGAATGGGGAAGCCAGATTAGAAACTATGTGATGCATCCTTACAAATTGGTAAAGGATGTACGCACGGCTCACGAAACCGGAAATGTGGATGCGGTAATGGACGGAGATATCGAACCTTTCTTAAAAGCCTATTTGATGATGATGGGCCAACAAGAAGAAAACACAGAAACATTGTAAATGAAAACAATAGGTACCATCATATTTGATTTAGGAGGTGTTTTAATTGACTGGAATCCAGAATATGTGTATTTGGATGTCTTCAAAGGAGATCGTGAAAAAATGCAGTGGTTTTTCGATCATATCTGTACATCGGATTGGAACGAAAATCAAGATGCTGGATATCCGATGCAAAAAGCTACTGAAGAACGGATTTTACTTTTTCCACAATATGCCGAATTGATTAAAATGTATTACGGACGTTGGGAAGAAATGCTCGGAGATGCCATTGAAGGTACCGTTTCGATTTTGAAAAAGTGTATTGATCATCCTAAATACAAAGTGGTAGCACTAACCAATTGGAGTCATGAGACCTTCCCTATTGCCTTAGAGAAGTTTGAGTTTTTACATTGGTTTGAGGGTATCATTGTTTCTGGTGAAGAAAAAACTAGAAAACCATTTATAGACATCTACGAAATCACCCTAAATAGATTCGATATTAAAGCCGAGAATGCAGTATTTATCGATGATAATTTAAGAAATGTAAAGGCTGCTGAAACATTGGGCATTAATGGCATACATTTTGAATCCCCTAAGGAGTTACTAAAACAATTACAACAATTAGATATTAACATATAACATGATTACCATATACCATAACCCACGATGCCGAAAATCTAGAGAAGGTTTGGCTGTGCTTGAAGCGTCTGGTCAACCGTTTGAAGTCATAAAATATCTCGATCAACCTTTATTAAAGACTGATTTACAAGAAATTATTGCTAAATTAGACATCAAACCTATAGATCTGGTGCGAAAAAATGAGGCAATTTGGAAGTCGGATTATAAAGGAAAAGTACTTTCGGATGATGCCATAATCGATGCTATGATAAAGCATCCTAAACTTATAGAGCGACCTATAGTAATCAACGGCCAAAAAGCCGTTATTGGAAGACCGGTAGAAACCATCTTAAATATCATTTAAAATTGGATTTTGGAAAAATACTAAAAACAAACTCATGAAAAAGACATTCTTAATCGTATTCGCCTTGTTCATCGGCTTTAGTACCTATAGCCAAGTAAGACGTGACCGTAGTGGAATACCACAGACTAACTCTGAACCTTCAGCTTCTCAAATTGCAAAGCGGGAACGTGAAGTGGAAGAGCGAAAAGCAGAATACATCAATAACTTCTTAACCACGCTTGAAGCTGACGACTTTCAGAAAGAAATTGCCAAACAATACATAAGTAGCTTCTTTGATAAGAAGATAGAAGTTCTAAAAGCAAAGTATGAACGTAGTTTTGATAGAAATGAAGCCGTCAAAAAATTAGAGAATACTCACTTTAAGGAATTGGAAGAACTTATCTCAGAGTCTGATATGACTAAGATAAAGGATATGATAAAAGGTGATTTTGACGAAAAGGAAGTCAAAAAGAAGAAAAAAAGGAAAAAGAAGAAAAAGAAGAAGAAAGACGAAGACAATGATGAGGGCTAAAATCCATTAGTTAGAAGACAGAACCTTGTGCTCACTGCATAAGGCGTGCTGCCTCATGTCTAATATCCAAAATTAAAAATTTAATACCTAGAGCTTACTGCTTGTTGCCCACTTTCTGCTGTCAATAATCAACCCGAATACTCGGATTGACAATACCGATCTTGCTTTAACATAAGATTAACCTAAGTCGCCACAAGTAACGCTATTTTTGCGCATCTAAAAGTAATAATACAACATTTGTGATGCGACTACCCTTTATCAGTTCAATTTTATTCGTTTTTTTCGGCCTATCTGTCTATGCCCAAAAAGAGGTGAAAATTGAAGGTAAAGTCATTGAAGAAGGCACCAATGTTCCTCTAGAATATGCTACAATTACTTTTAAAAGGGTTTCGGACAACAAAGTGGTGACTGGTGGTATTACAGATACCGAGGGGAAATTCAGCATAGAAGTTCCTGTAGGCAATTACAATATTGCGGTGGAATACATTTCTTATAAAACCAAGACTTATAATAACAAAGCCATTACGAACAATATGAATTTAGGCACCGTAAGTTTGGCATTGGACGTGGAATCGCTAGAGGAAGTCGAGATTATCGCCGAAACCACCACTGTAGATATACGGCTAGATAAAAAAATCTATAATGTCGGTAAAGACTTAACCGTACGTGGTGGCACTGTAAGTGATGTATTGGATAATGTGCCTTCGGTTTCCGTGGATGTAGAGGGCAATGTGGCGCTAAGAGGTAACGATGATGTGAGGATATTAATCAATGGAAAACCTTCAGGTTTGGTGGGTTTAAACTCAACCGATGCCTTACGTCAGTTACCAGCAGAAGCCATTGAGCGTGTCGAAGTCATCACCTCCCCTTCCGCCAGATACGATGCCGAAGGCTCTGCAGGAATATTAAATATCATTCTAAGGCGCAGTAAATTGCAAGGCTTAAATGGTGCCATTACGGTCAATGGCGGTTATCCATCGCAAGCCGGAGTTTCTGGAAATATCAATTACAGAACGGGTGATATCAATATTTTTAACACAACAAGTTATGATTACAGGGAATCACCCGGAAATGCTTTCAATGAAACCGTGTTTTTTGATCCTGAACCTGGAAATACAGCACGTAGTATCGAGGATCGTGAGTTCGACCGTATACGAAAAGGCTACAGTACCAATACAGGAATTGAATGGTATGTCAATGAGAGCAGTTCCTTAACAGCGACTTTTGTCTACAGGGATAGCAATAATGAAAGTGAGACCACAAATAACATTAATCGTTTTGATAGTAGTCAGGACCTCATTAGCCGTACTTTTCGACAAGATGATGAGCTAGAAGATGATAAAACCGTACAGTACTCTTTGAGTTACGATAAACAATTTAATGAGAACAGCCAGCATAAGTTGACTTTCGATTTTCAATATGAGGATAGTCGGGAGTTAGAGCAATCCATCATTGGCCAAGATGGGTTTATTGCGGAGTTTGTAGAAACGGACGAAAATCAAAACCGTATTCTCTTGCAGGCCGATTATGTAGAACCCATTGGTGAAGCTGGACAATTTGAAGTCGGTTATCGTGGTGAATTTTTTGATTTTCTCACGGCGTATTTGGTTGAATCGAGTTTTGACCA
The DNA here is from genome assembly GCF_028289625.1 of Winogradskyella sp. GTDB lineage: Bacteria > Bacteroidota > Bacteroidia > Flavobacteriales > Flavobacteriaceae > Winogradskyella. Next base: position 15,119 of record NZ_JANQOM010000076.1, read on the forward strand.
AGGAAACACCTTTGAGGTGAATACCGACCTGAGTAATACCCTAGATTTTAAGCAACAGGTCAATGCCTTTTATACGCAATATGGTAATAAGATTGGCGAGAAATTTTCCTATTTGCTAGGCCTACGTTACGAAGGCACACGTATTACCATCGACCAGATTACCAGTGGTGATTTTGACAAAAAAGAGTACCATCAGTTATTCCCAACGGTGAATCTGGCTTTTGAACTCTCGGAAGATGAAAATATCACCTTAGGCTATAACCGACGTGTAAGACGACCACGCTCCCGGTTTATCAACCCCTTCCCTTCCAGAAGTTCTGCTACCAACCTATTTCAGGGAAATCCAGATTTAGATCCGAGTACCTCTGGGCAGTTCGATTTGGGCTATTTTAAGAAGATTGGTAAGTTGACCCTTAACGGTTCGGTGTATTTTCAGCGTGCACGGGAGGCTTTTAATTTTGTGGCCTTGGAAACCGACAACTTTTACATTTTTGAAACCAACCAAACCATCAATATTAACGATCCCAATTTTGATGAACTTAATGCACAGTTCGATTTGGTACCCGTTATTAGACGTACACCGATTAACTTAGCTACCAATGACCGTATTGGTGCTGAGTTCACACTGACCTACCGCCCCAGTAAAAAGTGGAACCTTAATGGGAATTTTAACCTCTTTAACTCGAGCACGCGAGGGGAATTTGAAGGTCAGAATTTTGATGCCGATAACCTCAGCTGGTTTATACGCTTAAACAATAAATACACCTTACCAGGTGAAATCGATTGGCAGACACGTCTCTTCTACCGAGGCCCAAGCGAAACTGCACAAAGTCGTAACGAAGGTATTTTTTCTATGGATCTTGCCTTTAGCAAGGACCTGTTTAAGGAAAAAGCCTCTATTGCCTTTAATGTAAGGGATGTTTTTAACTCACGGATCCGTCGTTCGGACAACTTTACGGAGACCTTTGAGGGCAATAGCGAATTTCAATGGCGTGTGCGTTCGTTTAATGTGGCCTTTACTTACCGTTTTAACCAACAGAAAAAACGCGAGCGTAACGGTCGTGGTAATGGTGGTGAGGATTTTGATTTTGAGGGTTAATGCTATCGTAAGGGTCATTGCGATGCTGACGCTTACGGTCAGCAGAAGCAATCTGTTCCATTATTACCTTAAATAAACAAAAACGTATCCTCGTCCGTTGACTTTCTTTTAACCTGCCGTCTGGTTTCCACTGATTTTAAATCTGTATTTTGAAACGATTGTCGTCGTAGTCGTTGCCACTTTTTCTGTAGATAATGCATTGCTTTCATAACGTTCTTCTTTTATATTAAAGATACGGATTCCAAAGCAGATTTGGATGGCGCTAAATATTAAAAATCAAAGATTTAGCATGGATTTAACATTCGTCATCTAGACGATACGATGAATTGCTGTTTTTGACATTGCTATACCGTGGCGAGGATTTTGGTTTTGAGGGGTGAAACAAAATTACATGTTTAGTCTGTAGCTAATGAATCGCAAGCTTGTAC
>NZ_JANQOM010000092.1 GCF_028289625.1 Winogradskyella sp.
ATGGAAGGCCGAGATGTTGCGAAAGCCGCAATGAGTTCAACTTCCCCCTTACGTTCAACAGCTTCTCTATTTTGAACCAGTTAGATTCACAAATTGCGGCAGCCCGCAGGGCAAGAAGGAAAGTGGACGAGTGGTTAAAAAAACAAGAAAACACTTTTTTGAAGGAAATAAACAGGCAGATGGGCAGAAACTATACGTCTTTCTCAACTGCGCAAAGGGAATATTTTAAGTTTTACGAAGGCGGAAAATATGGTAATCTTGGTCCCATAGCACGCTCTAGAGAATTGAGTGCTAAAAATGGTGTCTGGTCTAAAAATTGGAGAGAAACCGCAAGGACTCACATCCAAGATTATACGAATTTAAATAATTGGATCGAATGTGGTTATTGTACTGAATATTATGGCTTTGCGTTAAATTCCTTACCCGTAAATAGCGATTATGACAGTGGTCCAGGCCCTAGGTTCTATGCAAATAGTTATAGAAGTAGTGCCTATTCTTCATTTGGGAAAGCTTTTTATACAAGTGGGCTGAACAAATCTCGTTCCGTTGGTCTAGCAAAAATGGTAAACGAAGGGAACATTCTAAAAAAAATAAGCGATTTAAGAGTTGCTGACTATAGAAGACTAGGCTGGCAAGCAAAGGTTTTTCAAATGAGCGCTTATTTGATAAGTAGTAATACCAATTGCCGAACTCCTCAGTTCAGTTGTTTGCCAAGCACATTATCAGAATATAAACCTCGTTTGATTTGGAATGACAGTATTCTGTTAAATTGGTCAAAAGAATATTCTCCAGTAATTCCTAGAATTCAATTCGTCTTTAGCGACGAATACATGCAACAACAAATAAATCTTCTTACTACGGGTTCATATGGAGTTTGGTCAAGGCAAACTATTATTGACTTAGTAGAACGAGAAAGAAAGGAGGTTGCTGATGTAATTTTAAAGATACCAGAAGAGAATAAAATATGTGGTGGCATTAGATGGTCCGCGATAGGTGATGCTAATTATACTATGATCACAGGGTTACGTCTTATATCAAGGCTACCGATTTTAGGTCAACTTGGGATTGGGCCTACCAGAGTAATCAATCTTCCCAACATTTGCATACAAATTCCTAATTTTGACTATGATTCAAATGGCAATGAAATTAGACGACCTAGTCACGTTTCTACTACTAGACTGAAACTAGCTTGGGAGGGGGCAGTAAATGGTCTTGCTTTAGACGAAGAATTAATTAACATACTAGAAAAACGGGAGCCAACGGATGCCGAATATGGTGCGGCTATGGTAAAAAATTTAAACTTGGTTTTCCAAGGTTTAAGATTAGGATCCACAGCTTCACTTGGATATTGCCGGGGTGCACGAATTTCCGTAGTAAGATATTGTAATTAAACCCAAACGACATCGATTTAAACGATTTAAAGATTAGATTTCCCGAACTATATAGTATCCTGAATGATTATTATGGTTTAGAAGAAGAGGCTAAGTATGAAATTGAGGAATTGATTCTTGATAAGATTGGGAATGCAAAAAATTACAACTCTTATTGGAAAAATGGAGTGCTTAAAACCATTAGCGAGAAGTTAAATTATAGCCTCCAAGGAATAACCTTTGGGTTTATACCAAACTATGGCGGGCAATTACAATTTTCAGAGGATTTGGGTAACGGTAAAAAAGCCATTACCCAAATTCAATTTTACGTTAGCATTTTACGTGATGTTTATACCATTCAAATATTAGAGATTGAGGAATCAATAGAATACAACCAAATGCTCAAAATGGAATTACCATTGCCAATTCTAAAAGAAATATGGGTGTCTCCTGAAAACCATCGATATAAAGATTTGTTTTTATCAATTAAATCTTCATTAGAGGCTATTATTAAAAACCCGATTTTTTTACCTTACAGGATTCAACAAATTGAATTAAAAAACATAAAGCCGCCAACAATGGAGGATAAAGATAAATATTCAGTTGGAGATGCATTTTTCAGAAAGATTTTACCCTTACAAAGAAAAGACGCCACTATTTTCGGTGATCAAGATTTCGAAATCGATAAATTAAACTAGTTATGTTAAAATCAAAAGGGGTTAGTTTTATTTTTTTGATTTTTCTTTTTGTCTTTGGGCATGGACAAGATATCAAAGGAGAATGGATGCAGGTCAAAATTCCTAATCATATTAATTACCCCCCAATAAGTATTGTCGAACTAAAAATCGACAGTATTTTTTCATATAACTTCAATGAACTAATTAAGAAGGGAAAGCTAGAAATTAAAGGCAACAATTCAATAGTATTAAATGACTCTGTAACATTTGAATTCAGATTCATTGGGAATAACATTTTTGAAGAAAAAATCAATAATCCGGTGGGACAAAAAAATGATGCATTTAGATATGTACGATTATTACCAACAAAAGACAAAAATAATCTGGTTGAAAGTCTTAAAAATAAGATTTACCAAATTTCTCTCCCCGATGAAAAAGTAACTTTTGAATTAGGTAAAAAAATGCACGCAGATAATGCCATCATTATTAGTAATCCGCCAATAGCGGCAAATTACACAAGTATAGAAAAATTTAAAAACACTTACTTCTTGTGTTTCTATGCAGTTAAGCATAGAACTTATGCTTTTCCTATTAAAGAAATAAACGAAAATTATTTTTCGATATATGGGATTCCAAAGGAAGAAAACGAATTGATTGTCGAAAGAATAGATTAGTATTTTAAGTTGTCCAACTCCGCAGTAGTTATAGTGCTGCGGTGAAAATATGCTATTGTAGAATGTTCAGTAAAAATGCGCAATTTTAATAGGGCGAAGCAGTTAAGCCCTGCCCGTCGGCAGACAAGGTTCTACTGTTGAGGTAAAAACAATGTAGTCGTTATGCTGGTGAAAAATCTAAATAAGAAAAAGTTACCATATATTTCTTTGGTCGATTTCCTTGAAAAAGCTAAAGACTCAAAGGCATACTCCAATGGTTGTATCGAAATCTGGGGAGATAGTATAGGTCGACCTGGAGATAATTTATACTCGATTTCCGATATCGAAGTTCCAAATCAAAGAACCTTAAAAATAAACTTGGGCCATGGAAATATCAAACTGATCGACCCTAAAGAATTTTACTGTGACAATACATCTTTGATAGTGAATACGAGCAGCGAAGTAATTTGGGAAATGCCATTGATAAATCTGAAACTATATTATCTGGTCGAAAAAAAATTCGGTGACATCATGTGCAATTCTACAATAGGGGAGCATACCTTCAAAATTGACAAAGAAAAACCAAGTTTTAAAATGTATTTTTAAAAACCACCTCTGTGATTATCAGCTTCATTCCAATGCCATGTGAAGAAATTTTCGAGAATGGAAGAAAAACTGGAAAGCGTAATTAAAGACTACGAGGATGATAAAATCTCCACTGATTTTGCATTGCAAAAAATTCACAAAATCAGTCACAAACGAATTTCAGCATATGAATTGGACAATTATTGGAAATCAAAAAGCTTGGAAGACTTCATCAAGCAATTAGCTTTCAAACCAATAGAAGACTGGGCGTTGATAGAAGACAATCAAGCAATCCATATGATAAATGTAATACTTAAAAATCTTGATAGGGATGAACTGATAGCCGAATATGGCGAAGCCCTTGAAAAAAGATATCGTAAACCATCCGGAACACTTTCAGATTTAATTTTTTACGACGATTTAAACAATGCTGAATTGATATTGAAAAAGCTTAAAACAGATACAAGCACAAGATTATAAAATGTCTTGTTAAAACTAATATCCAACGAATTTTTGCAAACATAAGAATGTATATCGATTATGCTCGAAAGAAAGGTGTAAAAATTAGATTTAAACCCGAATAGCATTATGGAAGAAAAACTTAATCCTGAATTAAAAAAATAATACTTGAAAAAATAGACTTTGTTGAACGGTATAGACCTATATCAGCAGAATTCAGAGATCTCCAAAATGAATTTTTCAACTATGACAATGAAAAGGTCAAAACAATATTTACCGAGCTTGGCCATTACTTTAGAAATCACAAGAGAGAAAACTTTTTTGGCATAAGGCAAAAACTTGACTTATATGAGCTTTATTTCAATGTTAGCTACAATTTGAGATGGATAAAAAGAGAATTGAATTAATAGTTGAGGCATTAAATATTTCGGATAACTATTGTTTTATAGATTCAGTAGCAGAAACAGAACTGCTCTTACAAAAATCTTATTCATCGATATTAGGCCAGCAAGCGTTAAAAGACTCTCTTGAAATGGATGGCGACCCTAAAAGACATTTATCTGAATGGCGCTTAATTCTTAAAAATGAAATTGTTAAACAAGACATCACAAATCAAAATGCACTAGAGATTATTTATCGAATAGAGAATAAAGTCACCAGAAATTGGCTTCTCATTTTCCTTATTAATCGAGCGGCAGAAAACGGAAATATAGATTTTGCTGACGACCTAGTTGGTCAACTTGAAGACGGAGATGGATATGTTGCCAGTCAATGTAATGCAAATCGAGGGATATTGCGACACATGCTTGATGATATAGACCTAAAAGAATTTAAACGAAGGTTAAAACTTTGTAAACCTTCAAAAGGACCGAGAAACCGAGTAATAGACATCAAGAGGTCTTTCATGGAAAAATATTCTTTCCAAAACGGATTCAGTGATACTTTCAAAGTGGCTCAAGACAAGATTTTCGGTTCTTCATTTTTCCCTTATGCTCTTTATCCAGAAACCCATAAAATATCAATGAGTCAAATGATCGATCTAATTGATGGCACACCTGAATTAAAAGACTTCCGGTATTTAAAAGCCCGTGTTCTTTTAAAGTACGCTGAAAATGACGAACATCTTAATGGAAAAGATTTTGAGTTAATATTCACTGAAATCGAGAGAATCGAAAAGTCTTACAAAGAGGAAGGGAATAGACTTCGAGACATACTTGCTTTGGACTTAGGTAGCTCCACTGAGAACCTTGATAGAATAGAAAGATGTAAAAAGCTAATTACAAACCCAATGCTCAAAAGAGAACTTGGGTACCATGAGAAAAATGTAAAAAGTAGCCAACATCCTGTACGAAATCATAGCTGTTTAACGATTAAACGAGGCAATGGCAATACCAATATATGATGATTTCAAGAATGAATTGAAAAGACTTAATGGAGACATATGAGGTTCTGGAAATACCGGCATCCAACCAATTTTCACCAAACATAAGAACGTATATCGATTATGCTCGGAAGAAGGGGTGACAATATGGTTTTTGGCCGAGTGATAAATAATTATGAGAAAAATATTAGAAAAAGTAGATTTTGTAAACCGCTACCAAAAAATCTGTGAAAAGTATAATGATTATGAAAATAGTATGTCTGGTAGCGATAAGAAAAAATATTTAGAAATTTTAAATTCGATAAATGATGAGGTTAGTTATTCTTCAAAGGATAGAACTTTCAAATATTCTTTTAAATATAAAAATTGCATCCTAGATATGATTTTGACCATGCATAATGGGATGGTTGAAACTCATTTAAATTATCTGAAAGATGATAAATGGCTTATGTTCAATCGATTTGATGGTTATGCCCAAGAACTAAACCCAGACTTTAACAGAGAAATACACAATATACCCAAATATTCGTCTTTTAAAGAACTTGAAAATATCTTAAGAGAAATTTTTGGCATCTATGAAGACATAAAAAAAGAATTGAAAAGACTTAATGGAGACATATGAGGTTCTGGAAATACCGGCATCCAACCAATTTTTGCCAGACATTTAGAATGCGATACAAATTATCAATATTGTTTTGCTTGATCTTCCTGATTTCTTGTAAAAGCAAAAATCAAGAGAAGAACGAAATGGTATCAAAAAAAGAATCTGTTTTAGAGACAAGTCCGATAGCAAGAAAGGAGATTAAATCTGAACCTGAAGTACTGGATTGTGATGAATATTGGATGAATAGATTTCCGAATGACTCGATAAAAACCGAATACATTAATGAACTAACAGCCGAAGGCCATCTTACAAAAAACAATTTAGAATTCTTGAAAGCCCTAAAAAATCAAAAACAAGAGAGATTGGCATTTGAAAATGTTCTTTCCCCAATTTTTAGACTTTCGAATACAGAAATTGGACTATTGACTTTTCCAAAATATGAACAGGTTGGAAACAACCTTGTTCCAATTTCAAGAGAGATGGACCTGATCGATGAGTTTGGCACAATAAAGGAAAATACAATGGAGCATTTCGGAAAGATTAAATTTTATCCCATGCTTTTAGATTCTGTTTTTAAGAACAACACCAAACCGAGCATTTATTATTACACGACAGATAAGATTGGTTCGACCAAAATAATGGAATTGGGAGCTTACTTTGATGAGTGTTTGGAATATTATGAATACTCAATTGATACGACGACAATTTCTAAAAGCGACAAAGTTCTTTTTAGCAGTCCATTCAAAATTGATCTGGTATTTGAGCGCAATAAAAAAATAGATTCACTGATTAAAAGTGATTATAAAAAAGAATGTCTTGATTGTCCGAGTAGTTTTGAACTTCAAAAGACATTTGCAAGAATAAAGGGAACGGATAATATGTATTTTATCTATGCAGATACATTTCCAATCAATAACGAATTGGACACACCTTCCAGAGCGTTGATTTTAATTCACCCAGAAAACCAAATCATTTACTTGTGGTATGATGCAATTGACCTATTCGGTTGTAGTTGTCTGTAGAAAACGATTTGCAATGGAGAAACTGAAAAATGCCTGTGCCTAACAACGGCCATAATTCACCGGCCCGACAGCATAGTACCAGCGGGTTCAAACCCATTGACCATTTATCTCCATAAAGATTTTTGCATCTGGTATAAGAAGTTTAAACAAAATTCATTTTGTATGACTTTCAGATGTCTTTAATTATTTTCTATTTTGAGGCCCGTAATAAAATGATCAACCACTTTTTTCTCTAGAATGGACTATTTTGTCATCACCAGCATTCTTGTCTTTCTTTCAGCCGTTTTCGGGTATCTCAATGTTAGATTTATTAAACTGCCCAATACCATAGGGCTGACCCTGATCACCATTTTATTTACCCTGGGGGTTTTTGCACTGAGTTATTACGACGATACCCTATTGCAAGCAGAGCGCTTTATCATCTCGAAAATAGATTTTAAGGTGGTCTTGTTGGATATTATGTTGAGCTTTTTACTTTTTGCAGGGGCCTTGCATACCGATTTACAAAAATTAAAGGAACAACGTTGGCCGGTATTGGTCTTTGCCACTTTTGGCGTTTTGGTCTCTACTTTTTTGGTGGGCACGGGAGTATATTACTTGTTAATGGTACTCGGCCTCAAAGTGCAGTTCATTTACTGTTTGTTGTTTGGGGCGTTGATTTCGCCAACGGATCCCATTGCCGTTTTGGGCATTCTAAAAAAAGCGGGGGCACCCAAAAAATTGGAGATTAAAATTGTGGGAGAGTCATTGTTCAATGATGGTGTGGGTGTCGTAATATTCCTGACCATTTTCGGATTGGCCAGCGGCTCTGGAACGGGCTTTTCACTTTCCGGTATTCTAGAGCTATTTGCGGTTGAAGTTTTCGGAGGGTTGCTTTTAGGCCTCATTCTAGGCTGGTTGACCTATTATTTTCTAAAAAAAATCAATGATTATAATATTGAGGTCATTATTACCCTCGCCACGGTAATGATCGGTACCCTGGTGGCCACCCATCTTCATGTTTCTGCCCCACTGGCCATGGTAGTGGCAGGACTCATGATCGGCGGAACCAAAACCCGGGAACACGCCATGTCAGAACTAACCGAGGATTACGTTGACAAGTTTTGGGAACTGATAGACATTCTATTGAATACCATTTTGTTCGTGTTGATCGGTATGGAAATGTTGGTGCTTGAATTCAATACCACTTACATTTATGCCGGATTATTGGCCATTCCGATAGCCTTGGTCTGTCGGTATCTTTCTCTGGTCATACCGGTACAACTTTTTCAAAAACGATTGGATTTTGTGCCAAATACCACCCTCATCATGACTTGGGGCGGTCTCAGGGGAGCGATTTCCATTGCTTTGGCCCTCGGGTTGTCTGAGAGCATGGAGCGCGATTTATTTTTGGTGATCACCTATGTTATTGTCATTTTTTCAATTTTGGTACAGGGCTTGACCATTGAAAAGCTTATTGCCAAACTTCAACTTAAGCCGAAGGGAAATGAATAGCAAAGACTCTTGGTCTTTCGAACATAAATGCCTTTTGATCAATTTGCTATTTTAAGTTAGAAACCATTGTCTCGATAGCTATAGGGATAACGTTTTTATGACAAAACTAGGCGGGAGAATCATGCTGCCCTTTGGGTGTTGACTTTGCCACAAGCCCCCTACTTTGTGCATAAATGGCAGATTCCTGTATATAAATGGCAGATTCGTGTTGGCTGACTTCAAAAAATAACTTACTTTGAACACTTAAACCTGTTGCAGTTCTTATAGTGGGGTGTTGGCAATGTTGGTGTTTAGGGCGTAACAGGAGTATCCCAAACTATTTTTAAATTACCGACCGATGAAAAAACTGCCCTTACTTCTATTGTCTTTGTTCTCGGTTTTTGCCTTAGCACAAACGAAGCAGACCTATAAAATCGGGATGCTTTTAGACAACCAAACCCCAGAATTGGCCCCCTTGGTGCAGCAATTGAAAGGTGAAATAAAAGC
>NZ_JANQOM010000014.1 GCF_028289625.1 Winogradskyella sp.
TTTTAATCGCGCTACCCAATCATCCAAACGAGTGTAATCACTTTCGTGATTAGCCCCTACATAGCGCACAAAAGCTCTCGAATTAGTGAGTCGCATATGCATAATGTCGCGTCGCCCGGCACTATCCACAATAATGTTAGCGATATTATTGTTTTCTAAAAGTTGATATAAATCTTCTGCAACTGCTTTATCATTATACCAATCCGTGTGCCTAAGTTCAACCGCCAATGGGATTTCCTTGGGCCAGCCCTCAATAAAATTGGTCACACGATTAAAGTCCTTTGGAGCAAAATTATTGTGCATCTGTAAGAACAAACATCCGAGTTTTTCCTTAAGATTAACAACACTATAAAGATAATTATCAACGATAGGAGCAACATCATCATTCAATCGTTTCCAATGACTGATCTCTTGGTTCAATTTTGGAAAGAACTTAAAGTCAGCAGGTGTTTTGTCATACCATTTTACAAATTGTTCAGGTGGAAAAATTCTATAAAATGTCGCATTGAGTTCAATAGAATTAAACTGACGTGAATAGTATTCCAATTCGTCCTTGGTACCTCTTGGATAAAACCCTTTAAGATCGGCCCTATTCCATTTAGCGCAGCCCACGAATATATTTGTTATATCAGAAGGGTTCTTACGCAATGCTTTTATTGTATCAGGATGGTCTGGTGGTAAGGTAAAATCAATATTTTCTGGGTTGTCAACACTTCCAAATTTCATAATCAACTGTTATTTTTTCAAAATTACAGTTTCATTTGCTAAACTTGAATATAAAAAATAAAGAATTCTTGTAACAAATCATTAACTTACTAGTCCAATTGATATCAAAACACTAAAATCATTATGAAAACTTCACAAAAACTAATTGTTGCCCTTATTTTTTGTTTTACCATTAACCTCACGCAAGCACAGACCGCTGAAGAGATTGTTACCAATTATATAGAAAATATTGGAGGTCAAGACGCTTGGAGTTCAGTCGAAAACATGAAAGTTACTGGTACTGCAAATCAGCAAGGGGTGGACTATCCATTTGTAGCAACTTACATGAAAGATGGTCGCTATGTCGTTGATGTAGATTTACAAGGGAATTCATTCATTGTAGAAGCTTTTGATGGTGAAAACTCATGGCGCATGAACTTTCAAACTCAAAAAGCTGAAGCTGCTGATAGCGAAACGTCATCAAATACTAAAAATGGATGTAAAGATCAAATAGTCAGTCCTTTCTTTAATTATGCTGATAAAGGCTATAAAATAGAGTTTTTAGGTAAAGATACCTGGGAAGGTTCTGAAGTCTATAAGGTGAAGATTACCATGACTCCAGATTTAGTAGATGGAAAGGAAGAGGAAAATACGGAACTATATTATTTCGACATAGATAACTATGTGCCTATTGCCTCTGAATCAAAAGTTACTTCAGGACAAGCCAAAGGGGCCACTGCTCAGACCTTATATAGTGATTACCAAGAAGTGGATGGGAAATATATTTCATATACACAAACCAATAAGTTTAATGGTAATGTAGCTTTAGTGATGAATGTTCAATCCGTAGAATTTAATGCTGAAGTTGATGAAAGCATTTTCAAAATGCCTGAAGATTAATTTGGCTTAAATCAAAAATATAAAAGATTAATAAAGCCATTCATGCTCACTACGTATAGATAGATTTGAAGGTGGTGGTTTTAAATTCTGTAGAGAAAAGAAACGTTTCTAGGGGAATCCTGCAATTAGTGGAACGATGTATTGCAGATTCCTTGCAAATAGAATAGCAGGTGAAACCTGTCTTTAAACATGGATACAATGAGACAACTTATGAGACATTGTCTAATAATCTTTATAGCGATTGCATGGTTTATGGTGAACTATAAATATCGATTTTAATTTAAAATTAGACCTCATGATATTTGTTCATGAGGTTTTTTTCATCTAATCAACTAATATCAAAAAACAGTAAAAAATGAAAAAGCTATTTAACGCCTTAGTGTTGTTCTGGTGTGTTATACCAGTAATGTCAGCACAAGATAATACGATTAAAGCCGAAAGTTATTTTGGGGATTTAAGAGCGAGACATATAGGTCCTGCTCTAATGAGTGGTCGTATTAATGATATGGAAGCCCATCCTACAAATCCTAGGATAATTTACGCAGGTACTGCTGGTGGTGGTGTTTGGAAATCAAACGACGCTGGGACGACCTTTAACCCTATTTTTGATGAGTACTGTCAATCCATTGGAGCAGTTGAAATAGATCCTAATGACCCAGACAATACTATATATGTTGGTACAGGTGAAACCTGGCCAAGAAATAGCGTCTCAATTGGTGATGGTTTATATAAATCTACTGATGGCGGAACGACTTGGAACAAAATGGGGTTTGAGAAATCTGAGCGTATCGCCAACATTATTGTCAACCCTAAAAACTCTAAAGAGATTTACGTAGGTGTTTTAGGGGCACTTTGGTCAGATTCTGAAGAACGTGGCGTATATAAAACCACTGATGGTGGCGAGACTTGGAATAAGATACTTTATGTAGATGCCATGACTGGTTGTGCCGATATGACCATGGACCCTACTAACCCTAATATACTTTACGTATCGATGTGGGAATTTAGACGTACAGGATGGTCTTTTAATTCGGGCGGTGATAAAAGCGCTCTGTATAAGTCTACAGATGGTGGTACTACATGGAATAAAATACATAATGGTTTTCCAGATGGGAAATTAGGACGATTGGCTATAGCCATTGCGTCTTCAGATTCTAATATTCTGTATACGGTTATTGAGGCTGAAGAAGATAGTAAAAAAGGGCTATACAGAAGTGATGATGCTGGAGGCTCATGGAAGCAACTTAATAATGATTTTGGTATTACTGTACGCCCATTCTACTTTTCAAGAATTACTGTAGACCCTAGAAATCCTGATGTTGTAGTCAAAGGAGGTTTGTCTGGTTCTATCTCCCGTGATGGAGGTAAAACCTTTAAAAGCCTTGGGAATATGCATAGTGATATTCACGATGTAATTTTCGACATTAATAATTCTGATATCATGTATTCGGGTACAGATGGTGGAGTTTACAGAAGTTGGAATGGTGGTACTACTTTTGAAATTGTTGAAAACCTTCCCCTATCCCAGTTTTATTATATTAGTGTAGATGATGCAGAACCATATAATGTATATGGTGGTCTACAAGATAATGGGTCTTGGTATGGGCCGTCACAAGCAGGTGGTGGCGTAAAAGCTAAGGATTGGAATTCTATTGGTGGCGGTGATGGATTTAGAGTTTTAAAACATCCTACTAAGAATATCATTTATTCGGAAATGCAAGGTGCTGAAAACGTTTGGCGTTATGATGCTGATAAGAAACTTGTAAAAACCGTTCAACCATTACCTAGTGAAGATTATCCAAAACTCCGTTTTAATTGGAATGCTCCCATGGCCGTGAGTAAGCATCAGCCAGACCGTTTTTATATGGGAAGTCAATTCCTTCATAGGTCTGAGGACATGGGTAATACTTGGAAGGTTATTTCCCCTGATTTAACCACAAATGATCCTGCAAAACAAAATCAGGAAGATTCTGGCGGATTATCTATGGATAATTCGGGCGCTGAAAACCACACTACTATTTTTACAATAACTGAGTCACCTTTAGATGAAAACATCATTTGGGTAGGTACAGATGATGGTAATGTTCAAGTAACTACTGATGCTGGGAAGACCTGGGCCAATACAACACCTAATATCGAAGGTTTACCTGCTAATACTTGGGTATACCATATCGAAGCTAGTGTTCATGGTAAAGGAACTGCATATGCCGTTTTTGATGGTCATACAAAAGGCGACATGAAGCCATACGCCTACAAGACAACCGATTATGGTAAAACCTGGACTAATATTATTACTGATGATGTTGAAATTTTCGCAAGAAACATTCAGGAAGACTACGAAAATGAAAATTTATTATACCTAGGCACTGAGTTTGGCCTTTACATTACATTAGATGGTGGAAAAAGCTGGAGTAAATTCAAAAATAATATGCCTTCTGTGGCCATTCACTTTATAGACCTCCAGGCGCAAACCAATGATCTTGTCCTTGGAACACATGGTCGTGGAGTTATTATAATAGACGACATTTCTCCGCTTCGTGAAATCAATGCGGATGTCTTAAAGAAAAAACTACATTTCTTTGAAAGCGAGCCCTTCTCTATGAATGATAAAAGTGGTGCTTTTGGAAACGGATTTGGTGCAGAAACCCAATTTGTAGGTTCCAACGGGCCCTCGGGTGCATTGATAAAATATTTACTTCCTAAGCGTCACACCTTTGGTAAAATGACTATGGAAATTCAAGATATGGATGGTAATAAAATTGTGTCCTTGACACCAGGGAAAGCAAAAGGTATAAATATTGTTAATTGGAACTACACCATAAAAAACCCTAAAGTAGCAAAAGGAAAAACCTTTAGCTTTGGTGGGTTTACCTCACCAAGAGTGCCAGCCGGACAGTACAAAGCAGTTATAAAAAAGGGGAAAGATACGTTTGAACATGTGTTCGTAGTTCAAAATGATAAAGGTACTGGTTTGAGTGAGACCGATATTGCCTTGAAACATAAAACCACTATGAAAATGTATGATATGACGCAGGAGTTAGCGTATATGGTTTATGAATTAGATGCACTTTATGAAGTGACAAAAGATAAAAAGAAGAAGGTTGCGACTGCATTGGATAACCTTAAGAAAACATTGGTGATTACCACTGGTGATAATTATGTTGGTTCAGCAGAACCACAACTACGAGAGAAAATGGCAGACCTCTATTCAAAAATTGCAGGAAGTTATGATAAGCCATCAAATGCCGAATTGGAAACTCTTAAGGTTATAAGTAAACGATTTGAAAAAGCTAAAGCTGATTTTGCAAAATTGAAGAAGAAAGCTAAAGCTGATAATCTTGAGCTAAAGACCTTTGAAGAATTTATCAGTAAATAAGCATTTTCACAACAAGTTAAATATAAGCCAGCTTATAAAAGCTGGCTTTTTTGTTAATAACACCGTTAACAACATAATTTGGGGCTTAGCTTATACTTTAGGTTAATGATTACATTTAATTCCAAATTAATCCTAAATACTTAACCATGGCAACCCGTTCTGAGCATCTACTGGCTATTAGACCTATTATTACTTCTGCAAAAATTTATGATTCCATGAGTTCTGATGAATTGTTTCAGAACAAAACCCTTCGCCCTATCATAAAAATGCAACATGATTTATTAATTGCAGTTTTTAAAAACTACATCAAAAAACACAAGAATGTTTTTTATGAATTGAGTTTGTCTAAGCAATTGGCATATATAGATAATGCTATTCATAAAGATATGAAGTTTAGAAACTCAGTTAAAGGGATGATTATTGGCCAATTCACAATGGAAGAATATACAACGTATATTCAGAATTCATCAGCATTAAACAAGCGTATGATGAATATTGTAAAAGAACGCTTAATTGATAGTATTCAAGTGTTTACGAATCAAAATATTTTAGCAGCTATTTGATTGAAAAATTATTTTATGAAAATTTTAAGATTTTGAATAGAATTTTATTCTAATTTTGAAACGTTCATTTCAAATAAAATGCCAAGAGTAGAAATCTTTAATCGTGATGAAGTTCTTGAAAAGGTGGTGCAGCTTTTTCATAGTAAGGGCTATAATGCCACATCAATGCAGGATTTAGTCGATGCAACTGGATTAAATAGATCTAGCATTTACAATTCTTTTGGTAGTAAGATGGAACTTTATCAAGAAAGTTTACGAGTATATAAAAAACAAGCTAGTAAATATGTACAAAAGATTCTGGTTCACAATTCTGAACCCATAGAAACCATACGTAAAATTTTTGCAACATCACCAGAGGATAAAACTAACGGATGTTTTTTAGGAAATTGTACCGCTGAAATGGCCAATCAGGATCGCGAAATCAAAAATTTTCTACAAAACAATTTAAATGCGATGCAAGATCTTTTTGAAGAACTGGTATCAAAAGGACAGTCAACTGGGTCGATTAACAGCAACAAAAGTGCAAAAGCCTATGCTGCATACTTATTTACTGCTTTACAAGGATTACGTATCACTGGGATTTTATTGACTGAACAACAAGAATATGAAAGTATTGTGAATACAATACTCTCTGTATTAGATTAATATTTTTTTAACCAAATTTGGAACGAACGTTTCAAATAAAACAAAAACAAATGAGTAAATTAGAAAACAAAGTCGCTGTTATTACAGGAGCAAACAGCGGCATCGGATTAGCAACGGCTAAGCTATACCTTAAAGAAGGTGCTAAAGTAGTTTTATCAGGTCGTAGAAAAGAAGCTTTAGATGAAGTGGCTAAAGATTTAGATGGGGATTTTATCACTGTAGTAGCAGATGTATCTAAAGACGAAGACAATAAGAATCTTATTGAACAAGCTACAAATCATTATGGAAAGATAGATGTCCTATTCCTCAATGCCGGAATAGCACCTCCTACTCCAACGACTGATGTTACTGCAGAGCACTACAATGAAGTTTTTGACATCAATGTAAAAGGACCAATTTTGGCAACAAAAGAAGCATTACCTCATATTAATGATGGTGGCACTATTTTATTTACCAATTCTGTTGTACATCAAAAAGGTTTTGATGGTTTAGGGGTTTATTCTGCTAGTAAAGGTGCCTTACGAGCCTATGCAAGAGTATTGACTTCTGAATTGAAATCTAGAGGTATTAGAGTTAACTCTATAGCACCAGGTCCGATTGATACACCAATCTACGGTAAAATGGGTTTACCTCAAGAAGTTGTGGAGGAAATGGGTAAAGGTTTTGCCGCATCAGTACCTTTAGGGAGATTCGGCACATCGGAAGAAATTGCCAATGCGGCTTTATTCTTAGCTTCGGATGATGCTTCTTATATTAACGGTATAGAATTAGAGGTAGATGGTGGATTAAGTCAAATTTAATTTTCTACTATATCAAGATAAAAAAGCCGGACTATATGTTCGGTTTTTTAATTTTAAAGTAATGACTCACCATTAAGATTTGTTGTTAGGACATCGCTCATATAATCAAAATAAGGCCGTATGTTCTTAAAGGCATCATTGACATTATCAAGAAAATCATCTGCTAAAACTTCATCATCACTATATTTTTTAATAAAGATGTATTGTTTCTTGCGAATTAAATCTATAGCAGGATGTTCTTTATCAAAGCCTTTAGGAGCGGTCTTTAACTCATCACCTACAAAGTCGCCCCAAGTATCCTTAAAGGTTTTATCATTTAGTATGGCTCTCATTTCGCTATCATCCATTTCAAACTCTTTTCTTATGCGAAATAAATCTTCCTTATTGGGCTCCCAAAAACCGGTAGCAATAAACGATTCATTGTTAGGTTGAATATGCAAATAATACCCACCTCTTAACTCAGGCTTTTTCCTTGCATATGATCCGCCAAAATGTGTTTTGTAAGGCAGTTTGTTTTTTGAAAAGCGGACATCTCTGTAGATTCTAAAAATCTTTATTTTTTCAATTTGGTCATGAGCATCCATAAGCTCTCCTAAGTAATTATATGCACTTTTAACTTTAGTTTCTATAGCTTTAAACTCGGGTTTATGTTCATTAAACCAATCTCTATTATTATTTTTTGCTAGCTTTTTAAAAAAAGTAAGGGTTTCTTTTGGGATGGTATAACTCATGAGTAAATTATTTAATATAAATGTATTAAAATCATTTGCTTTTTTTGTTAAAATATGTTAATCCTAGGATTGTTAAAAATTCTGTTTAGAATAGTTACAAATAAACTTGTGTTTTGACGGAATTTTCAGTATAATGCGATACTTTTAAAACACACACTAATTTTATGGGTAGACCAGCAACAAGACCAACAAAGCTTAAAGATGGTTTCTATATTGAAATCAGAAACAAAGGTTCAAAATCAGGTGTTAAACTTTATAGTGGCACTAAACTACAGATGCATCGCGCTATTAAGATGTACGAGCGTTCTAAAGAAGTTCTAATCTTAGGTGAATCTGTTAATGGAAAGTTTGTTGATAAAGAACCTAAGCTACACGTTGTAGAATAACTATAGTACATAGTATATAAAAAGGGTGAAAATTTAGATTTTCACCCTTTTTTATTTGTCATGAACATTTCAAAAATTAACACTCTATAAAATTTTTTATAAATTGTTGTTATAAATCAACGGTTTATCGTTGTTAAAAACTAACTGAAATTAAATCAATTTTATTATGACAACACCAATTAACAAACCACCAATTTGGTTCTGGATTGTGAGTTTTATTGCACTTATCTGGAATAGTATGGGTATTCACGGCTACTTAAGCCAAGCTTACAAAACAAGCGCATATACAGATGCCTATACTACAGAACAAATCGACGTTATGAATAGCTTACCGGGTTGGTATACTGCTTTGTTCGCCATTGCTGTTTTTTCTGGAGTATTAGGAAGTTTGCTATTGCTGCTCAGAAAAAAGTTTGCAAAATTCCTTTTAATTTTGTCCTTTTTGGCTGCGACTATTCAAATGGTCTATTTTTTATTTGTTGCTGATTTAAAAGGTGTGGATTTTAGTGATAACAAAATAATGGCTTACATCATAATTGTATTTGCAGCATTTTTAGTTTGGTTTTCTAGGAAAGCTCACTCCAAAGGCTGGATCAGTTAAAAGCAAGTCAACCAATCATGAGAAAGGAATTAGTCAACTGCTAGTTCCTTTTTTTATTCAAAATCAAGGCGATGTAAAATTAAACCTGAAGCTGGAGCAATATAATCCATCACTTCTTTGTTGTCCGCCTTAAGGCTCCCTTCAATGTAGCCTAATGTTACCTCTCCTCTACCAAGTTTAATTAAACAACCAAACATTAAGCGTATTTGATTTCGCATAAAGCCTTTACCTTTAATCTTAAAAACATAGGATTGCTGAGGAAAGAAATTGGCTTGGTAGATTGTATTTTCAACTATTTCGCATGATTCAATCGTTCTCACATATTCACCATTGTCTGTAGCTCTATAACAATACGCCTTAAAATTATGAGTGCCTTCAAACAATTTTGCCCCTTGCTTCATAAGCCCGACATCTAAAGGCACAAGAATGGTAGCAAGGATAGATGCACAAAACGGATGATTCTTTTGCCCTTCAGAAAAGACATAGTGATATTCCTTTAACTTTGAATCCTGAATGACATTGAAGTCTTTGCTGACTTCCTTTATGGATAATGCTCTAATATCTTGTGGTAGGTTATAATTGAATAAATCTAAAAACTCATTAAAGTTGTCTATTGGTTCATTATAAACGAATAACTCAAAAGCGGCTTCATTAGCTGAAACCATAGCGTCTGTCCGACCTGCTCCTAAAGTTTTGAATTTTACGTCGCCTAGGATATACTTTAACGTTCTGTCAATCATTAAGTGAATCGTTTTTACATCGGGTTGCTTCTGCCAACCATGAAAACGATACCCTAAATATTGAATTTTTATGAGATAATAAAAGCGTTTTTCAAACATAAATTAATGGCGATTTTCTAAAACGTCAACAATATCTATAAGTTTGTAGCCTTTAGCTTGTAAAAGCATTAAATAATGAAATAATAAATCAGCACTTTCATTTAAAAATAGCTCATCGTTGTTATCCTTAGCCTCTATAACAACTTCGACCGCTTCTTCTCCTACTTTTTGAGCTAGTTTATTGATACCTTTAGCAAATAGCGAAGCAATATAAGACTTATCAGTATCTGCATTTTCAATTCTTGATGTTATGATATCTTCCAATTTGGTTAAAAAGCCAAAAGATTGGGTATTTTCTTCGTGCCAACAGGTATCTGTTCCTGTATGACAAGTTGGCCCATGAGGGTTAACATGTATCAGCAATGTATCTTTATCGCAATCATTTTTGATGCTGACCAATTCTAAATAGTTACCACTTGTTTCACCCTTTGTCCATAAGCGTTGTTTAGATCGGCTAAAAAATGTGACCTTTTGCGTTTCTAAAGTTTTTTGATACGCTTCTTCATTCATGTAACCAAGCATCAATACATTTTTAGTAGTTGCATCTTGGATAACGGCTGGCACTAAGCCATCGTTGTTTTTGTTGAAATCTATCTTCATTTCAAACTTTTTTGTCATTCCGCACTTGATGCGGAATCTTGTTAATCTATCTTTATAAATGAGATTCCTGCCTTACACCACCGCTAGAGCTATTGGCGGCACACGGTCGCAGGAATGACAACTAAATTCTAACAGGAATCCTCTGTTGTTTCAATTCTTGTTTTAAATCCATAATGGGTATTTCCCCAAAATGAAATACACTAGCCGCTAAGGCTGCATCTGCTTTTCCGTCCTTGAAAGTATCCACAAAGTGTTGTACAGTTCCCGCTCCACCTGATGCTATAATTGGTATATTTACCAATTCTGACAACCTTGCTAAAGCTTCATTGGCAAAACCTGATTTGGTACCATCATGATTCATAGAGGTGAATAATATTTCTCCCGCTCCACGTTCTTCAACTTCTCTTGCCCAATCAAATAGCTTCACATCTGTAGGAATGGTTCCTCCTGCTAAATGCACATACCATTCCCCTTCTATTTGCTTGGCATCTATGGCCACGACAATGCATTGACTTCCAAACTTATAGACTAACTCATTAATCAATTGTGGTCGTTTAACAGCTGATGAGTTAATTGAGACTTTATCAGCACCGCAATGCAATAAATCATCCACATCTTCTACAGTAGAAATGCCACCGCCAACCGTAAATGGGATATTGACCTGTTCTGCCACTTTCAAGACCATATCATGCATGGTACGCCTTTTTTCTTGTGTGGCACTAATATCGAGAAATACCAATTCGTCTGCGCCTAAATCCGCATATTGCTTGGCTAAAGCTACAGGATCGCCAGCGTCTCGTAAATCCACGAAGTTGACGCCTTTGACTGTACGACCGTCTTTAATATCCAAACAAGGTATAATTCGTTTTGTTAGCATGATTCGTAGTTTTCATTGCGAACAACGTGAAGCAATCTCAATTTTTTAATAGATTGCCGCGCTGTGCTTGCAATGACGGTTAATTATTCAATATAAAGTTCTCTATTTGTTTTAAACTTATCTTATTCTCATAAATAGCCTTACCAATGATAACACCTTCACATCCTAGGTCCTTTAATTGTGGTAATTCATCATACTTTGAAATACCACCTGAGGCTATCAACTTTATTCCCTTTATAGAATGAGATTTCTCGTCACTTCGTTCTGTCGAAATGACATTGCATTCTTTTAATATTTTCTGGTATAAACCAAAAGAAGGGCCTTGCAACATACCATCTTTTGAAATATCCGTACAAATCACATATTCAACACCCTTGCTTTGATATTGCTTTATAAAAGGAATCACTTCTAAATCACTTTCTTCTTGCCAACCAGAAATGGCTATTTTTTCATTATTACAATCGGCTCCAAGGATAATTTTATCAGAGCCATACTTTTCGAGCCAGTTTTCAAAAACTTCTGGCTGTTTTACTGCAATGCTACCGCCAGTAATTTGATGCGCTCCACACTCAAAAGCGATTCTTAAATCGTCATCAGACTTAAGTCCTCCTCCAAAATCTATTTTTAAGTTGGTTTTAGTTGCAATAGCCTCTAACACCTCATAATTGACGATGTGACTTGCTTTGGCTCCATCCAAATCAACGACATGCAAATATTGAATACCTGCATCTTCAAAAGCTGTAGCCACTTCAACAGGATTTTCGTTATAAACTTTCTTTGTGTCATAATCACCTTTGGTCAAACGTACACACTGTCCATTAATAATGTCTATTGCTGGTATAATCCTCATATTCATTTCCTGCGAAAGCAGGAATCTCTTTTTAGTTGTTAATATCTTCATTTAAGTCATTGACAAAATATTCCTTCCAAAAAAGTAAAACTTTCTGGATTTCGTCTAAAAAAGGTTTTATGGTACCATCCTCCATAACAATCTCTAAACTTGAAACATAGAAATCATTTCTATTAAAATCTTTTGGATCAAAATCACCTTCACGTAAATTCGCGTTTCTGATAGTCGCCTTTGGTCTATCTAAACTTTTGTGTTTTGAGGAGTTAGCTATATCATGCATTATTTTGAGTGACTCACATCTTGGATATAATGTTTCCCTAAAATCAGTTAAAGTCATTTCTTCTACTACATCTATATAATCAGATTTTACCCATTCAATGAGATGCCAAGAATTATTCGCCAAATTATTAGCCTTATATTCTGATACACTATCTCTTTCAAAATCTTCAAATTCGTTTAAAAGATCTTTTAATTTTTGAACGGAATTATTAGTAAATGATTTGGACATATCTATAATTCTAAAAAATTCTGTAGCAATTTCTCACCAACCTTACTACTTTTCTCTGGGTGAAACTGTACTCCAAAAAAATTATCGTTTTCTAAGGCTGAGGCATATTCAACTTCATAATCTGTGGTTGCTATGGCCTCTTCACAATTTACGGCGTAATAACTATGTACCAAATACATATAATCGCCTTCTTTGATATCTTTAAATAAATCTGATTTTAAATTACTTACAGTATTCCAACCCATTTGTGGTACTTTTACCGTATTAGAAAATCGTTTAACCTGAGTATCAAAAACACCTAGACCTTCTGTATTACCCTCCTCTGTATAATGACACATTAATTGCATTCCCAAGCAGATGCCCAAAACCGGCTGTTTTAACTCTGGAATGATTTTATCCAAGCCACTTTCTTTAAGCTTCTTCATCGCAGAACTGGCTTCTCCTACACCAGGAAAAATTACCTTATCTGCTTTGATTATTTCATTAGCATCATTGGTTAACACCGCATGATAACCTAAGCGTTGAAAGGCAAATTGAATACTTTTAATATTTCCTGCTCCGTAGTTTACTATTTTTAGATTCATTCTCTAATTTATAATCAGCATCTTTAAAGTCCCGTCAAGTGAACAATTTATTTAAATCTGAAAGTCATTTCGAACATATGTGAGAAATCTTTATGGCATTTAGCTTCGCTCAGTCGGAATGACATTAACAATCATAACATACCTTTTGTTGATGGTAAAATCATTTTCTCTATATCTCGCTTTACAGCCATTTTAATGGCTTTAGCAAACGCTTTAAAAACCGCTTCTATTTTATGGTGCTCATTAGTACCTTCAACTTTTATATTAAGATTACATTTTGCACCATCTGTAAATGACTTAAAAAAGTGATAAAACATTTCCGTTGGCATTTTGCCTATCATTTCGCGTTTAAATTCAGCATTCCAAACCAACCAGTTTCTACCTCCAAAGTCTATGGCGACTTGTGCTAAGCAGTCATCCATTGGCAGACAGAATCCGTAGCGCTCTATACCTAATTTATCGCCTAAAGTTTTGGCA
Organism: Winogradskyella sp.; assembly: GCF_028289625.1. Classification (GTDB taxonomy): domain Bacteria; phylum Bacteroidota; class Bacteroidia; order Flavobacteriales; family Flavobacteriaceae; genus Winogradskyella. The sequence continues at coordinate 13,443 of NZ_JANQOM010000014.1, forward strand.
AATACTTCGCCTAAAGCGATAGCCGTATCTTCAATAGTATGGTGCTCATCAACTTCTAAATCGCCATTCACCTTGATATTTAAATCCATCTGTCCATGACGCGCTATTTGGTCTAGCATATGGTCGAAAAATGCGATTCCTGTATCAATATCACTTTGTCCAGTACCATCCAAATTAAGGTCTATCTTAATCTTGGTTTCATTGGTGTTGCGTTCTATAAACCCAACACGTTCGCTAGCTTTTAGAAAGTGATAAATGGCTTCCCAATCATTAGTTTCTAGGGCAATAAAAGACTGTAATTCATCATTACTGATGGTAACTTCATCAGTTCCGAGATTGGTGTTATCATTTATGAAGATACCTTTAGCACCCAAATTTTTGGCCAATTCAATATCTGTAAGACGATCTCCAATAACATATGAATTCTTTAAATCGTAATCTTCGGAAAAATATTTTGTGAGTAAGCCAGTATTCGGTTTACGAGTTGGTGCTTTGTCCTTGGCAAAGGTTCGATCAATGAATTGCTCTTCAAATACAACTCCTTCTTGTTCAAATGTTTTGATAATAAAGTTATGTACTGGCCAAAATGTGTTTTCGGGATACACTTCTGTACCCAAGCCATCTTGATTGGTAACCATGACGATTTCAAAATTTAATTCTTGGGCAATTTTGCTCAAATATTGAAATACTTTTGGGTAGAACTCTAACTTTTCGAATGCATCTATTTGCTCATCAGCTGGTTCTCTGATGAGTGTACCGTCTCTATCTATAAATAATACAGGTTTTTTCATCATTTAACATTTACGTCAGTTCGAGTGATTTTCGATAGAAAATAGTATCGAGAACTCATTACTTCTCGATACAAATTTTGCGAGCAAAATTCACTCGATGTGACGGTTATAACTCATTTAATACTTTTATTAACTTTTCATTCTCAATATTAGTCCCAACCGTAAAACGCAGACAGTTCTCACATAATGGTTGTGTCGTTCTGTTTCTCACCACAATACCCTTGGCAATTAATTCTGAATAGCGCTTGTTGGCATCATCTACTTTCGCCAAAATGAAATTTGCATCTGAAGCATACAAACTTTCAACGAAAGAAATAGTTTCTAAGGCGTTTTGCAATAAACGTCTTTGCTCTAGGATAACCGACACCTCCTTCTCTACTTCATTAATTCTAGACAATCGCTCTAAAGCTTTTTCTTGTGTTAATTGATTGACATTATAAGGTGGCTTGATTTTATTCAATACAGAAATAATAAATTCCGAAGCATAACAAATGCCAAGTCTAATACCTGCCAAACCATAGGCCTTAGAAAGAGTTTGTGTGACAATTAAATTGGGAAATTCATCCAAGCGACTTACCCAGCTTTGTTGCTCAGAGAAATCAATATAAGCTTCATCTATTACAACGACTCCCTTAAACCCTCGTATTAATGTTTCAACCTTTTGTTTATTAAAACTATTTGCGGTAGGATTATTAGGAGAACAGAGAAATAGAAGCTTTGAATTGTCATTTTGCGTCTCTAGTATTTTCCCAACTTTAGGTTCAAAACCCTCATCTAAATACACTTGCTTTATTTCAGTATCGTTTAAATCAGCCAAAACCGAATACATACCATACGTTGGTGGCAACGTAATGACATTATCCCTTTTTGGTTCACAAAAGGCTCTAAAAATTAAGTCTAAAACTTCATCACTACCATTACCTAAAAGGATTTGTGATATTGAAACACCTTTTATTTCTGCCAATCGTTCTTTCACCTTTGACTGTTGTGGGTCTGGATAACGGTTCACATTGGTTTGAAATGGATTTTCATTGGCGTCAATGAAGATCATATCAGCAGAAGCATCCTTGTACTCATCCCTTGCCGATGAATAGGCTTTAATCGTTTTGATATTATCGCGCAACAAATTTTCTACATTCATAATTCCAAATCTTTTAGTCTTAATGAGACCGCATTTTTATGAGCTTGCAACCCTGCTGCTTCAGCCATTAATTCTATAGCAGGACCAATGTTCTTAATTCCTTTTTGGGATATTTTTTGAAAGGTCATACTCTTTTGAAAACTATCTAGGTTGACACCAGAATAGGCTTTAGAATATCCATTTGTTGGTAAGGTGTGATTGGTTCCTGAGGCATAGTCACCAGCACTTTCTGGTGTATAATCACCAATAAAAACAGAGCCAGCGTTAACTATATTTTCAACAAAATAATCGTTATCTATTGTATTGACAATAAAATGTTCTGGACCATATTCATCGATTAAGTCCAAAGCTACCTCAAAATTATCCACCAAAATAATCTTAGAATTCTCAATAGCATCTGAAGCTATCGTTTTTCTAGGAAGCGCTTCTAACTGTGTTTTTACTTGTTCACTAACCCTAAACGCAAAGTCTTTAGATGTAGTGACTAATATCACCTGACTGTCAGAACCATGCTCTGCTTGACTTAATAAATCAGAGGCAACATAAGCAGGATTGGCATAGTTATCAGCCATAACCAATAACTCACTTGGTCCAGCAGGCATATCGATAGCAACTCCATATTTAGTAGCAATTTGCTTTGCGACAGTTACATATTGATTACCTGGACCAAAAATCTTATAGACTTGTGGGATGCTATCAGTACCAAATGTTAACCCAGCAATCGCTTGTATACCACCAACTTTTAAAACTTTTGTAACTCCGCATAATTGAGCAGCATACAATATTTCGTTAGCAATTTTACCATGCTTATTTGGTGGCGAACATAACACAATCTCCTTACATTCAGCAATTTTTGCAGGTACAGCTAACATTAAAACTGTGGAAAATAAAGGTGCCGTTCCGCCAGGAATATAAAGCCCTACCTTTTGAATTGGACGTTTTTCTTGCCAGCACTCTACACCATCCATTGTACTTAATAGTACTCTTTTTGTTTTCTGAGCTTCGTGAAATTGCTCAATATTAGATTTTGCTAATTGTATCGCTTCTTTGAGTTCCTTTGAAACGTTTTTAACGGCATATTCAAATTCTTCATCTAATACTAATATTGATTCAAGCGTAACCTTATCAAAATTGGAAGTGTAGGCTTTTATAGCTTCATCACCTCGATTTCCGACATCCGAAAAAACCTGATTAACAATCGCTTCAATATCATCTACGGTTTTGGTAGGACGCTTTAGCAATTCAGTCCAATCTTTACTATTTGGATATTCTATCAACTTCATATTATAACTTCTAAAAAATTAGATACTGAAACAACACTTCAACAAGCTCAGTGTGACAGTTCAGCATTAGAGAACCATGTTCTCTATTGGACAAACTAATATCCCCTCGGCGCCATTAGCCTTAAGCTCATCAATAACATTCCAAAAATCATTTTTGTTAATTACAGAGTGTAACGAACTCCAGCCTTCTTTTGCCAATGGCAATATTGTTGGACTATTCATTCCTGGAAGAAGCTTACAAATTCTATCGAGCCTATCATTCGGCGCATTGAGCAGTACATATTTATTTTCACGACCTCTTAATACCGACTTTAATCTAAATTGTATTTTATCAATAATAGCTTGATTTTCTACTGATATTTTAGGTGACGTTGCCAAGACGGCCTCAGATTTTAAAAGCACTTCGATTTCTTTCAATCCATTTTTAAATAAGGTACTACCACTTGAGACAATATCACAAATGCCATCGGCCAATCCAATATTGGGAGCAATTTCAACAGAACCATTAATAATATGGAGATTTGCTGAAATTCCTGATTTATCTAAAAATTGATTGACCGTATTTGGATAAGATGTGGCAATACGCTTACCTTCTAAGTCTTTCAAACTCTTAGCACTAGAAGATTTGGGAACTGCAATGGATACACGGCATTTAGAGAATCCTAATTTCTCCACAATGGTAATATCTTGTCCTTTTTCAATTAAAACATTTTCGCCTATAATAGCGGCATCTACAACTCCGTCCTTTAAATATTGAGGAATGTCACCATTTCGAAGGTAAAATACTTCCATAGGGAAATTCCTGGCAGAAGCTTTTAGTTGGTCTTTACCATTATCAATGGAGATTCCTATCTGCTTCAAGATCTTTAGCGAATCTTCATTTAAACGTCCTGACTTTTGAACTGCAATTTTTAGCGTACTCATTATTAGCTTTGGTTAGTTGAGAATATTAAATGAGTTCCATAAAAAAAACCCATTTGATATTCTCAAACGGGTTTAATTTATATGTTGAAATCAATCAATACATTTTCACCTCGCTTGAGCGATTACCTGAAAATGATGATGTAATTGATTAATTGTCATTTGATTTTTGTTAAAACAAAGTTTTGTAAAATTATTTTACAATTCCAAGTGTTTGATCATTTTTTTATTGATTACCTAAAATTATAGGCATTCCGCTTTCCCCAGAACCGATAATTACGACTTTGCTATTTGGTGACTCGGCTAATTTATTTGTGGCTTCTATACCTTTATCTTGCAAAATCTTATCTGTTAATGAGGCACTTAAAATTCTATTGGCATCTGCTTTACCTTGGGCTTCAATTCGTTGACGTTCGGCCTCTTTCTGTGCAGTAACTAGCCTAAACTCGTACTCTAGAGATTCTTGTTCTTGTTTTAGTTTACGCTCAATAGCACCTTTAATTGTTGGAGGTAAGGTAACGTCGCGAATTAAAACGCTATTCAATTGAATGTATTGACTTTCAACAATTTTCTTAGTCTCTTCAAAAATTTCAGTTTGAATGGCATCTCTCTTACTGGAATACAATTGCTCTGGTGTATAGCGTCCTACAACACTACGTGCAGCAGAACGAATGGCTGGCTGTAATACCCTGCTTAAATAATTCTCGCCTTTTTCATTATGAAGTCTACCCAAATTTTTTTCGTCTGGTTCATACAGAACAGAAGCATCAAGTTTTATATCCAACCCGTTTGATGATAACACAGACATTTTTTCTGGAATTTCCTGTTGACGGGTTTCATAATCGATTACCCTATTCCATGGTGCAATAATGTGAAAGCCTGGACCTAAGGGTTCTTTCTCTGAATCAACACCATCCTTTAAAGTTTCATACAAAACTGCAGCATGACCAGCGTCTATGGTTACTGCTGACTTAAAAAGAATAATTAAAACAATAACTATTCCTACTAAAATTGGCAATCCTATTTTTGGTAATTTATCCATTTTATTTCTTTTAAATTAAACCGTTATATTTTCTGATAAACCACTCAGCGAATAAGCTCAACGCTATTAAACCAAGTAGATATTTCCAATCTATCAAAGGTACGATATTTTTAATGCTTTTTTGAATGGTTTGATATCGGGAATCTGCTAATAAATTGTTAATTAAATCTGGTGTGCTATCATGAAAATAGGCCTTGCCAAAACTATTATTGGCCAATGATTGAAGTTTCTCTATATCCGCATTTAAGAATTGTTGTTCTACATTGTATTCTAAAATCTCAAAGCTTCCAGATGCGGCAATGGATTCGGTATTATGCTTCACGGTAAAATCATAAGAGCCTGAAGCGATACCACTCAAGTCTACATTATAATGACCATTGTTTAATAAAAGTGGAACTTCCCTAGTACTATCATTTGCCTTGTTTTTGAGTATGATTGTTAAAGCTGCAGAATCATCAAATTCAAAATTTTTATTGAAATACTGCGCAGAAATAATGACGTCGTCATTACCATTATAAAATGATTTGTAGTCAATATCTATTCGATTTCGTTTTTTATTAGAGCTTAAATACTGAACAAGCTTCCCCATAAAATTGTCAAAATCATTAAAACTATCCGTATCCAAATACGACTGTGCACGCCATCTCCATAGGCCTTCTCCACTTAATAGAGCATGTTTAGTATTACCCACTTCTAAAGTTGAAAGCATAGATTGCCTCGTATCAATACCATTAACGACTTTGGTAAGAATAACATCATTTGGTACTAAAAACTCGAGATTTCCAAACTCTGATTCTAAAGGAGGATAATCCTCAAAGTCGAGGTTATCGATAATGAACGTACCGTAATTTCGATTTAAACTTGGTTGAAAATCTTCTGTTTGATTGGTTATAGCTTGTTTAAAAAACGTCTGTGAATTATTGAGCAAACTCCAATCGGTTGTAGCACCTGTAATGATGAACGTATTTAGTTTTTGTCTAAATACCTCGCTTAAGACAGAATTAAAGCTATTATTGGGTTGGTGTAATATAACTAGTTGAAAATCATTTATTTTAGATAAATAATCTTTTGGTTTTATTATTGAAACACTACGCTGTTCATTAGTTTCAATTGATTTCTTTAGTGCTCCTAAATCGGGATGTAAACGTTCAGATACTAAAGCGATATTTGTTTTTTGATCGATAACCTCTACCCCAAAATTTTTAGTGTTATTAACTGTATTTTTTTCACTTGAAAGTGGTACCAACTCTACTCGGTAGGTTTTTACTCCAACACTATTAGCCACTAAAGTGGTGGAAATAACTTCTGAGGTTTTTGAAGCGTCAAACTGAATGGCTTTTCTATAAACCACAGTATTTCCAGACCATATGTTAAGCTCAGTATTTACAGTCGCTGTGCCATTGTAATTGGTTATAATCTCAACTGGAAACCTATTCTTTAAATATACATAGCGATTGACATTGAGTTGCTTTATGCTTAGGTCTGCATAAACAGTAGAATCTCCAAGTATTATAGGGTATATCGGTTGTTTTACTGATTTTGAAATGTAGCTGTAGTCCGAACCATAGGTTTGATTACCATCTGTTAGCATTACTATTGGAGCTTTTGTGTTGGCATAAACTTCTCCAAGCTGTTTTAAGGCCTGTGATATATTAGATTGACCATCTTTAAAGTTCAAACTATCCAAATTATTAACTGATTTTCCAAAACCATATCTTTGAATATTGAAACGTTGGTTCAATTCAGAATTTGAGTTTAAAGCCTCTAAAACTGAATTTGCAGTGCTGTCTTGACCGAGATAAGCTACAGATTCTGAATTATCCACAGCGACTACCAGAGTTGGTTTTTCATCATAATAGGTTTTGGATTCAAACTTTGGATTAATGAGTAATAGCAATATTCCAAAAATGGCTATTATCCTTAAAACAATGAGGCTATATCGAAGGTTTGACTTTAGCTTTGATTTGTATATATACTGAAACAGCGCTAATAAAAGCGCTGCTATACCAGCAATAATAATATATACAATCGTTAGTGTTTGCATTAAAACTAAGTCAACATACCACCATCCACGTTCAATGTTTGCCCAGTCACATAGGCACTCATATCACTCGCTAAAAAGACACAGGAATTGGCAATATCCTCTGGTGTTCCGCCACGTTTTAAAGGAATAGCTGCTCTCCATCCTTTTACCGTATCTTCATCCAACTTTGCCGTCATTTCTGTTTCAATGAAGCCTGGTGCTATAACATTGCTTCTAATATTTCTAGAACCTAATTCTAAGGCTACTGACTTCGAAAATCCAATAATACCAGCTTTAGAAGCCGCATAGTTGGTTTGTCCGGCATTACCCTTAACGCCAACAACAGAACTCATATTTATTATAGATCCTTTACGTTGTTTTAGCATAGTGCGTTGTACCGCTTTGGTCATATTAAACACCGACTTTAAATTCACTTCAATTACCTTATCAAAGTCTTCTTCACCCATACGCATTAAAAGATTGTCTTTGGTAATTCCTGCATTATTTACAAGGATATCAATAGAACCAAATGCTTCCAATACGTCTTCTGCTAGTTTTTGGGCTTCTTCAAAACTTGCAGCATTACTTTGATAGCCTATAGCTTTGATCCCCAATTCACGTAACTCTTTTTCTAAAGCCTTAGCCGCATCAACTGAAGAACTATATGTAAAAGCTACATTTGCACCATGCTGTGCAAAAACTTCAGCTATACCTTTTCCTATACCACGACTGGCACCAGTAATTATGGCTGTTTTTCCTTCTAATAATTTCATAATGTGTGTGTTGGTTTAGTTAGATTAAAATTAATTGACTTCAATCAAATATAGCAATTACAAGTTGCATGAAATAAAAAAACCTCGCAACATTTTGTAAGGTTTTTAACAGTTTTATAAGTGTGTTCGTTTGCTATAATATGAATACTATGATTTTTTGATTGCTCTAAAATTACCGACTAAATAAATTGAGTTAATTTTGTGCTAAAATTTTATTAACCGCAACTGAGTTGCAATTATATTTGCATGTCTCTTGTATAATTAGAAGTATGATTCAAACTAAAGATCTTACATACGCGTATGATGACAGTGAACAATTTAGTTTTCCTGACATCAACATTAAGCCTGGTAAGCATGCCATTATTTTAGGACCTTCAGGAATAGGTAAAACGACTTTATTGTATTTATTAGCAGGTTTATTACAGCCAAATAAAGGTTCAGTATCTATTGAAGGAACTGAGCTAAACTCATTATCTAGAAGTGAGATTGATAGGTTTAGAGGCGAAAATATCGGACTTGTTTTTCAGCAATATCATTTTGTAAAATCTCTTAATGTCTCTGATAACTTGAGATTGCGCCAGAGTTTCCCTAAAAGTTCTTTAGATAAAACTAGACGATTAGAACTCGCCGAAAGATTAGGGCTTTCTGAGCATTTAAGCAAAAAAGTAACTAACTTGAGTCAAGGTCAACAACAGCGCTTATCAATAGCCTTGGGGTTGATTCATAAACCAAAAGTTATATTAGCTGACGAACCTACTTCAAATTTAGACGACAAGAATTGCGATAAAGTTATTGAGTTACTAAAAGAAGAAGCCAAAATCTGTAATAGTAGTTTAATAATTATAACTCATGATTATCGTGTGAAGTCTCATTTTGAAAATCAGATCATCTTATGAAAATAGCTTATCTCGCATATAAAAATATGGTGTCTAAACCGCTCAATTTATTATTGAGTCTAATGCTATTAATGTTGAGTGTGTCTTTGGTGACTTTCGTCTTGCAATTAAGCCAGCAAATAGATGAACAACTCAATAAAAATATTGCACCATTTGATATGGTAGTAGGTGCGAAAGGAAGCCCTTTACAATTGGTTTTGTCATCTGTACTTCACATAGATAATCCTACGGGAAACATTAAATTAAAGGAAACTGAGATTATTAGAAATCACCCTTTTGTAAAAACGGCTATCCCTATTTCTTACGGCGATAATTATAAAGGCTATCGGATTTTGGGTACAGAACCAGAATATTTGAATTACTACAATGCTGAATTGGCTGAAGGTGAAATGTATGATAAGTCTTTTGAAGTTGTAGTGGGATATAATGTATCCAAAACCCTAAAATTGAAAATTGGAGACAGCTTTGTTGGCTCACATGGATTGGTTGCATCAGAGGATGATGTCCATGACGAATTTCCTTATACAATTACAGGAGTTTTAAAGCAAACAGGAACTGTAGTTGACCAATTACTGGTCACTAAACAAGAAAGTGTTTGGGAGAGCCATAATCATGAAGGACATGACCACGAAGATGGTGAAGAGCACAACCATGGTGAAGGGGAACATGAACATCATGACCACGAAGACGGCGAAGAACATAACCATGATGAAGAGGGACATGAGCATCATGACCACGAAGAAGGTGAAGAGCATAACCATGATGAAGAGAGACATGAGCATCATGACCACGAAGACGGCGAAGAACACAACCATGATGAACGGGAACATGAACATCATAACCATCAAGATGGAGAAGAACACGATCATGGCGATGAGGGACATGAACATCATGACCACGACGATGGTGAAGAGCATGGCCATGATGAAGATAGAGAAATAACTTCATTATTAGTGAAATTTAAGAACCCTCTTGGGATGGTTCAGCTTCCTAGGTTTATTAATGAAAACTCTAATGTACAAGCTGCTTTACCAGGTTTTGAAATTCAGCGACTCATGAATTTATTTGGTTCTGGTGTAAAAACTATAAACGGTATAGCATTGGCTATTCTCTTGGTTTCTGCGCTGAGTATTTTTATTAGTCTTTTAAAAACCATACGCGAAAGACGAAAAGAACTAGCATTGTTAAGAACGTATGGGCTTAGAACAGGTCAGGTTCTATTACTAGTCCTTTTGGAAGGCATCTTTTTGGCTCTTATAGGTTTTGTGTTAGGATGGCTTCTAGGTCGTATAGGACTTTGGGGCGTATCTCAGTATTTACAAGATTCTAATGGGTATCAATTAAGAATAATTGGACCTGATATGTTTGAGCTATTGTTTTTTGGTATTATATTTGTTATAGCCATTATAGCCACTCTTTTGGCTTCAGTATCAATTTTTAAATTAAATGTGGCTAAAACCTTATCCGATGCTTAGCAAAAAACTAATATTATTTTTTTCATTTGCCATTTTTATAAGCTCAAATTCGACTGCGCAAGAAGAATTAACATGGGCAGATTTTGCGGATGTTGAATTTAAAAGAGAATATAATGCAATTTATGAGCTATACTTTTTGGTTCCTAAATTTGGCGAGACTATAAAGTCTTATGAAGGCAAAAAAATAAGTATTAAAGGTTACTTTTTGGACATTGCTGGGAATGGTGAGGTGCTTTTACTTTCTCAAAGACCTATGGCTATGTGCTTTTTTTGCGGTGGTGCTGGACCAGAAACAATAATTGAAGTTAATTTCAAGCAAAAACCATCTTTCAAAACCGATCAAATTGTTACTCTTACCGGCGTACTTCAATTAAATTCTGAAGACGTAGATCACTGTAACTATATCCTCAATGATACCACGGGGGAATTAGTAGACTAATTCAGTAAGTAAATTAGCCCAAAACTTCAGCGACTTTTTTTCCTATTTCAGCAGGGGAATCCACAACATGAATTCCGCATGCTCTCATGATTTTCTTTTTAGCTTGTGCCGTATCATCACTACCACCAACAATGGCACCAGCATGTCCCATTGTGCGTCCTGCAGGAGCCGTTTCCCCAGCAATAAAACCAATAATTGGCTTAGAGCTTCCACTCGCTTTATACCAATTAGCAGCGTCAGCTTCTAACTGACCACCTATTTCACCTATCATCACTACGGCTTCTGTCTCAGAATCATTTATCAGAAGTTCAACGGCTTCTTTTGTTGTAGTCCCAATAATAGGATCACCTCCAATACCAATGGCAGTAGTAATGCCTAAACCCTGTTTCACCACTTGGTCAGCTGCCTCATACGTCAATGTTCCTGATTTGGAAACAATACCAACTTTACCAGATTTAAAAACAAAACCTGGCATAATTCCAACTTTTGCTTCACCAGGAGTAATAACCCCAGGACAGTTAGGCCCTATCAAACGACAATTTCTGTCTTTTATATAAGCTGCTGTCTTAATCATATCGGCAACAGGAATCCCTTCTGTAATGGTTATGATGACTTTAATACCTGCATCAGCAGCTTCCATAATGGCGTCCGCGGCAAATGCTGGTGGCACAAAAATAATAGTCGTGTCTGCACCTACTTTTTCCACAGCTTCAGCAACGGTATTAAAAACTGGTTTTCCTAAGTGTGTTTGTCCACCTTTTCCGGGTGTTACACCACCGACAACATTTGTTCCATACTCAATCATTTGACCAGCATGAAATGTACCTTCGCTACCTGTAAAACCTTGAACAATGATTTTAGAATTCTTGTTAACTAAAACGCTCATGTGATAGTATTGTTTTTAAATTTTTATAAAATTTCAGTGCAAAAATAAGAGTTTTGAAACGTATAAACGAGCCCTTTTTTATATTTATTTTTTTGAATAAGATGCCATGCTCTCCAAGTCATTTTCATCAGCTTGTTGACTCATCTCATAACCTCTGTAAAGCTTACCATCTTTAATTTCCCAAATCGTTGAAAAATGACCTAAAATCGTTTCATTTTTTGAATCTTCTATAGTAGACCCAAATAACGTATGCCTTGTAACTATACTAGAATTAGACTCTAATAAATGGGTGAATTCAAACCTAAGATTATCGAATGCTCTTCTAGTTTCTGAGAAGAATTTTTCTAACTCATCATAATTTAACAGTTTAAAACCCTGACTGCTTGTCCAATGCAACTCACAATCTTTGTGAAAGAACTTTGGAACGATATTGGCATCATTGGCTAAATCAGAAGTATAAAATGATTTAACTATTTCTAATGGAGTCATTTATAAATCTTTTAATTTTTCAAGGATTTCAGGAATCTTTCTTATCGATGCTATCTCCTTGTATTTAGACCTAAAATCATCTGCAGGGATACCAAAATAGTGTTTCCCACCTTCTAAAGACTTACTGACTCCCGCTTTTGCAGATATGATTGTTTTTTCTCCTATAGTAATACCACTTGTAATACCTACTTGACCCCAAATAGTAACTTCGTCTTCAACAATGACACAACCTGCAATTCCAACCTGTGACGCTATAAGACACTTTTTACCAATGACGGTGTCGTGACCAATCTGCACTTGATTATCTATTTTAGTACCTTCTTTTATGGTAGTATCGCCTGTAACACCTTTATCAATGGTACAAGCTGCTCCAATATCGACGTTATCTTCAATAACGACACGTCCACCTGACAGCAATTGGTCGTAACCTTCTGGCCGCTTTTTATAATAAAAAGCACTTGCTCCTAAAACCGTACCTGCATGGATTGTGACATTATCGCCAATAACTGAATGATCATAAATACTCACGTTAGAATGTATCACACAATTTTTACCTATGGTGACATTATTGCCAATAAAGGAATTGGGTTGGATTATAGTTCCCTCCCCAATCTTAGCATCGTTAGCAATGGAAACGTTAGATGATTTAAAAGGTTTAAAATGCGTAGTTAATTTATTAAAATCCCTAAACGGATCATCAGAAATCAATAAGGCTTTACCCTCTGGGCAATCCACTTCTTTATTAATCAAAACAATAGTAGCTGCAGATTGAAGCGCTTTATCGTAATATTTCGGATGGTCTACAAAAACGATATCACCTGGCTCAACAACATGGATTTCATTCATGCCAAGAACTGGAAAATTATCAGCACCAACATAATCGGTATCGATTAATTTGGCGATTTGCTTTAATGTATGTGGCTTTGGAAACTTCATTTATTCCTTAATTCGCTCTTTGTAAGTCCCCTTTTCGGTTTCAATTTTAATTTTATCACCTTCATTAATAAATAAAGGTACATTTACTGTAGCACCAGTTTCTACGGTCGCTGGCTTAGTAGCATTAGTAGCAGTATTTCCTTTAACACCTGGCTCGGTGTGCGTTACTTCTAAAATAACACTTGCTGGCATATCTACCGAAAGCGGCATATTATCTTCTGTATTGATTAAAACTGTTACCACTTCACCCTCTTTCATTAATTCTGGACGGTCTAAGGCATTCTCTGTGAGTTGTATCTGCGTATAATCGGACTCATTCATAAAGTGATAGTACTCACCATCATTATATAGGTATTGAAACTTATGGGTTTCTACCCTTACATCATCAATTTTATGCCCAGCAGAAAAGGTATTATCAATTACTTTTCCTGTAGTAACACTTTTAAGTTTTGTTCTTACAAAAGCAGGACCCTTTCCTGGTTTTACGTGGAGGAACTCTATTATCTTGTATATGTCGTGATTATACTTGATACATAATCCGTTGCGTATATCCGATGTACTTGCCATTTTATTGTTTTATTTCTTAATTAATTTGATTTGAAATAGCCTTTCATAATGCCTCGATGCGAGTTCTTAATAAACTGAAGAATTTCATCACGCTCTGGTGTGGCTTGCATTTCTGCTTCAATGATTTCTGAAGCTTGAGTATTATTATAGTTTTTCTGATACAGAATTCTATATATATCTTGAATTTCACGAATCTTTTCAGTGGTAAAACCTCTTCGTCTTAATCCAACGGAATTAATTCCAACGTAAGATAAAGGTTCTCTAGCTGCCTTTACATATGGTGGTACATCCTTGCGGACTAAAGAACCTCCTGTAACAAAGGCATGGTTACCAATAGAACAAAACTGATGCACAGCTGTCATACCTGCTAAAACTACATAATCACCAACTGTAATATGTCCAGCTAGCGTACTGTTATTTGAAAATATACAATTATCACCAACAATACAGTCATGTGCGATATGGCAATACGCCATAATTAAACAATTGTTACCAATAACGGTTTTCATTTTGTCAGAAGTACCTCTGTTTATAGTTACACACTCTCTGATAGTTACATTATTGCCTATCTCCACAGTAGTCTCTTCGTCATCATATTTTAAGTCTTGAGGCACTGCAGAAATAACTGCGCCAGGGAAAATATTACAGTTTTTCCCAATTCGTGCACCTTCCATAATGGTGACATTACTTCCTATCCATGTACCCTCACCGATTTTCACATTATTATGAATCGTTGTGAATGGCTCTATTACCACATTTTTGGCAATCTTAGCGCCTGGGTGTACATATGCTAAAGGTTGGTTCATTTACTTTACTTTTGAGATTTGTGCCATTAATTCCGCCTCTGCGCATAACTTTCCATTGGCATAAGCATAGCCCTGCATATGACAAATACCTCTTCTTATTGGCGTGATCAATGTACACTTAAATATTAAGGTATCGCCAGGAACTACTTTTTGTTTGAATTTTACGTTGTCTATCTTCATGAAGAACGTCAGGTAGTTTTCTGGATCAGGAACAGTACTTAGCACAAGTATGCCTCCCGTTTGTGCCATAGCCTCAACAATTAAAACACCTGGCATAACTGGTGCCCCTGGAAAATGTCCTCTAAAAAACTCTTCGTTCATAGTGACATTTTTCATCCCAATCACATAATTATCAGTCAATTCATACACCTTATCTAAGAGTAAGAATGGTTGCCTGTGCGGTAACATATTCATGATTTGATTCACATCCATTAGTGGTGGTGAATTCAAATCTATCTGTGGTACATTATTCCGCCTTTCATTCTTAATGATTTTAGACATTTTCTTTGCAAACTGGGTGTTTACAAAATGTCCTGGCTTATTTGCTATGACTTTGCCTCTTATTCGCGTTCCAATTAATGCCAAATCGCCAACGACATCAAGCAATTTATGGCGTGCAGCCTCATTAGGATGATGCAACGTTAAATTATCTAAAATACCATTTGGCTTTACGGCTATATCATCTTTTTTAAAGGCCTTTCGCAATCGTTTCATAGTCGCTGGGGACAATTCTTTATCTACGTATACAATTGCATTATTAAGGTCACCTCCTTTAATTAGACCATGTTCAAGCAGCATTTCGATTTCATGCAAAAAACTAAAAGTTCTGGCATCGGCAATTTCGGTTTTGAATTCTGAAACCGAATTCATTGTGGCGTTTTGGGTTCCTAAAACTTTGGTTCCGAAATCCACCATAGTTGTCACCTTGTAGGATTCGGATGGCATGAGAATAATTTCACTACCTGTTGCCTCATCAGCATAAGAGACTACTTCCTTAACGACGTATTCTTCCCTAAAGGCATCTTGTTCTACAACACCTGCTTTCTCGAGAGCTTCAACAAAAAACTTTGAAGACCCATCCATAATAGGTGGTTCCGAAGCATTAAGTTCTATAATAGCATTGTCGATATCGAGACCAACCAAGGCGGCTAAAACATGCTCACAGGTCTGTATAGTGACTCCGTTTTTCTCTAGGCAGGTCCCTCTTTGCGTGTTGGTTACGTAATTAGCGTCTGCTTCAATCTTAGGATTACCCTCTAAATCAACACGTTCAAACAGAAATCCTGAATTTTCGGCTCCTGGTTTAAAAACCAAAGTTACATCAGATCCTGTATGAAGTCCTACACCTTTTAGCGCAACTTCTTTTTCAATGGTCTTTTGTTTTATTTCCGTTTTAACTATTGCCATCTACTTTCTTTTCTATTTCACTAATATTTTTAATAATCTTAGGTAAGTTTTTAAAGTACACATAAGACTTATTGTAATCGCCATAGGCTAATGCTGGAGATCCTTGTAGCACCTCATTGTCTTTTACATGCCTTCCTATACCAGATTGTGCCTGTATCCTTACATTGTTCCCTATGGTAATATGACCAACAATGCCTACTTGCCCACCTATTTGACAATTCTCACCAATTTTAGTAGAACCTGCGATACCAGCTTGGGCGGCAATGACCGTATTTTTACCTATCTCTACATTATGGGCTATCTGTATTTGGTTATCCAATTTTACACCTTTTCTTATAATCGTTGACCCAAGTGTTGCTCTATCTATCGTTGTTCCGGCTCCTATGTCTACAAAATCCTCAATAATGACATTTCCTATTTGTGGTACTTTAGAATATTCACCATTTTCATTTGGTTTAAAGCCAAATCCATCAGCACCAATGATTGCGCCAGAATTGATAACGCAGTTAGTTCCTATAACACAATCTGAATAAATCTTTCCACCAGAAAATACGACGGTATTATCGCCAATAACCACATTGTCACCAATATATGAATTGGGAAAAATCTTAACATTGTTACCTAAAGTTACATTATCACCTATATATGTAAAAGCGCCTATATATATATTGTCTCCAATTTTTGCTGATTTTGAAACATAGCTTGGCTGCTCAATACCTGACTTGTTGAGTTTTATTTGATTGTAATATTCAAGTAGTTTAGTAAATGCACCGTATGCATCTTCTACTTTTATTAAGGTTGTCTCAAGAGCTTCTTCGGGTTCAAAATCCGTATTGACAATAGTTATCGAAGCCTTAGTTGTATATATATAAGGTTTGTATTTTGGATTCGCCAAGAACGTTAGCGATCCTTTTGTTCCTTCTTCAATTTTTGCAAGTTTTGAAACTTGTGTATTTGGATCACCAACGACAGTACCTTCTAAAATACCTGCGATTTGTTCTGCTGTAAATTCCAATTAATTGATTTTAAAAAATGTTGGTTTCCGCAAAAATAGAAAAAATATGTATTACATTTTCTTTTTGGGATAACACATATAATACTTAGTTACTGGTTTACTCAAAGCTTTTAGATTTAAATGGTCAGAAGCTTTTACAATATCCTTTATTTTACCAGTTTTTGTTAAAATATTTATATGCTGCTTTTTATTTTGATAAGCCACGTTGGTAATTTTTCCATCAAACACAAAGTAATCCGCCTCTGCTTTTGAAATCGAATAGTTTTCCATGAGCACTTTAGCATGTACTGCCAAGTCCGAAGTCGTAATAGGTTTATTCTTCATTTTAATTTTTAGCAAATCTCTATTGATAATCATTTCGCAAAGATTACTAAGCACAAAATCCTCATGGTACTGCCATTCTTTCATAGCAGCTACAATATCATAGTCATCGAGTTTGGCAAACACCATAAGTGCGTCCGATTCAAAACTTTCGTTATTAATTTCTGAGTTTAAAAAATAAAACAACGGTTCACTGCAGTTTAGTTTAATGCCTTGTTGTACGAGGGCCTTGGCTCTCTTAAGTATTCTTGTTAACAATTGTTCGGCAACAACCCCTGTTTTATGCAAATAAACCTGCCAATACATAAACCGTCTGGCCACCAAAAATTTCTCAACACCATAGATGCCTTTTTCTTCAACTACAAGTTGATTATCCACAACATTGAGCATTGTAATTAAACGTTCACTGTTTATATTACCCTCAGCAACACCTGTGTAAAAGCTATCGCGCTTTAAGTAATCCGCTCTATCCATATCCAATTGACTAGAAATCAGCTGGCACATAAATTTACGAGGATATTTGCCTTTAAAGATTGAAATCGCCAACGTTAAACTTCCGTTAAACTCGTCGTTGAGTTTTTCCATAAAACGAAGGGAAATATCTTCGTGCGATACATCATTCACTATACTATGTTCCATGGCATGAGAGAAAGGCCCATGACCAATATCGTGTAATAAAATTGCTATTAGTAATCCATTTTCTTCGTCTTCAGAAATGCTAATGCCCTTAAAACGAAGTACATTAATTGCTTTTTGCATTAAGTACATACTTCCCAAGGCATGATGAAACCGCGTATGATGTGCTCCCGGATAAACCAAATATGACAAACCCATTTGACTTATACGACGTAATCTCTGAAAGTATTTATGCTGAATAAGATCAAAAACTAACGAATTCGGAATCGTAATAAATCCGTAAATTGGATCGTTAAATATTTTAAGTTTATTGCTAGACTTCAATTAGGAAAATTCATTAATTAGAAAACAAATATACATGAACAACATAAATATTCTCTGGGTAGATGACGAAATTGATTTATTAAAACCTCATATCCTATTCCTTAAGAAAAAACAATACGAGGTTACAACATGCCAAAGTGGTACAGAGGCCTTAGAGATTATTGACGATACCAATTTTGATATTGTTTTCTTAGACGAGAATATGCCAGGACTTACAGGTCTAGAAACGCTTAATGAGATTAAGGAGCGTCGCGCCAATCTGCCTATAGTTATGATTACTAAAAGTGAAGAGGAGTATATTATGGAAGAAGCTATTGGAAGCAAAATTGCGGATTACCTTATAAAACCTGTAAATCCCAACCAAATCTTATTGAGCTTAAAGAAGAATTTGGACCACTCGCGTTTAGTCTCTGAGAAAACGACATCTAACTATCAACAAGAATTTAGAAAGATTGCCATGGATCTGTCTATGGTAAACTCTTATGAAGAATGGATAGATCTATATCAAAAGCTCATTTACTGGGAACTACAACTTGAAGATATTGAAGATGTTGGCATGACAGACATCCTTGAATCCCAAAAAACGGAAGCCAATTTGCAATTTGGAAAATTTATTGAGAAAAATTACGAAGATTGGTTTCAACCCAATAGTGATGCTCCTGTGATGTCGCATACCTTATTTAAGGAAAAGGTTGTGCCAGAATTGAGTGATAAACAACCCACGCTTATGGTGGTTATTGATAATTTGCGATATGACCAATGGAAAGCTTTTGAACCTACTGTAAATAACTACTACAAGAAAGCTTTAGAGCTATCGTTTTTTAGTATTCTGCCTACAGCAACACAATATGCGAGAAATGCCATTTTTTCTGGTTTAATGCCAGCTGATATGGAAAAACTGTATCCACAATACTGGAAAAACGATACCGACGAAGGTGGCAAAAATTTGCATGAGGATGATTTTTTGAGAGAACAAATAAAACGTTTGGGCCTAAATCATATTACATACGAGTATCACAAGATTACTAACCTAAGGTCAGGTAAAAAATTGGTTGAGAACTTTAGAACATTAAAGGAAAATGATCTAACAGTCGTGGTCTACAATTTTGTAGATATGCTTTCTCATGCCAAAACCGAAATGGAAGTCGTTAAGGAATTAGCATCTAACGATAAAGCGTATCGCTCTTTGACACAAAGCTGGTTTAAAAATTCACCTTTACTCGAAATGATACAACTCTCGCAACAGCTAGGCTTTAAATTAATCTTAACTACGGATCACGGTACTATTAACGTCAAAGCACCGTCTAAGGTGATTGGCGATAGGGATACTAGTCTTAATTTGCGTTACAAAACAGGCCGTAGTTTAACGTATCAAGATAAAGATGTGATGGCCGTAAAAAATCCAAAGTCTGTCCATTTACCTGCTTTAACGATGAGTAGTTCGTTTATTTTTGCTAAAGGTGATTTGTTTTTAGCCTATCCCAATAATTTCAACCATTACGTGAGTTATTACAGAAACACCTATCAGCACGGTGGCGTATCTTTGGAAGAAATGATTATCCCTTTTGTAGTTTTGGATCCTAAATGATAGCAATACACTATTGCTACAATATTGAACTGTCACACTGAGCGCAGTCGAAGTGTTGTTTCAATAATCCTGCAATAACATTAAAATCTTTAAATCTTTGATTACAAAACCATCTGTTAAAAGCATAAAAATCCGATGAAATGCATTTTTTTCTAGGAATTTCCATTTTTTATTCCTAACATTGTAATCCATTTTACAATAGGTTACTGTGAATACCATTGAATTTACATACCACTTAAAGGATATTGATGCTACGGCTACGATGGTTTTGGAGCATTTAGATTCTAAGTCTAAGGCTATCTTATTTGATGGCCCTATGGGTGCTGGTAAGACCACCTTTATCAATGCCTTGTTAAAGGCTATGAAAAGTGATGATACAGCCACTAGCCCAACCTTTTCTATTGTAAATGAATATAAGATACCCAACGACAAGGTGTATCATTTTGACTTTTACCGCATTGAATCGTTGGATGACGCCTATAATTTTGGTATAGAAGACTACTTTAATAGTGAGCATTGGCTATTTATAGAATGGCCAGATTGTATTGAAGCCTTGCTTCCAGAAGATGCACAATCCATTACTATTGCTAGTATTAACAATACTGTTAGATCCCTCAAATTAACTGTAAATAATAAACTTTTAACCGAACATAACGCTATGACAGAACCGAAATTTTAAATAAAATTTCAATAACATTCTAAAGAAAGAGTACTAGTGTTACGGTTTTTCCGTAACCACAACCTCAAAATTCCTTGGATTTTAACACCGATTGATTTCTACAGGCTCTATACGTGCTTTAAATTTGTAGTATTAATTAATTAAATCCCTTGAAATTATGAAAGCAAAAAAATTAGTACTAGCAATTGCGATTTTCGGTGGAATGTTATTTACTGCACAAGCAACTAACATTATCGACTTAGATGGACAAACTACGACAGAAGTTAAAAAGAAGGCTAGAGATATTCCAAGCGGAGGATAAAAACTCCAAGAAAGTTCTTTTGATAGGGAGTTTAATTGCTACTTTGATAGCATTATCTCCTTATTTATTTTACTTATACGAAAGTGTTCCAGAAACTCAGATTTGGGACACTTTTTTGTTTACCTATGATAGTAAGGCTTGGGGGGATGCCAACTACGTAATGTGGGTACTTACTGGTAAACTCGTTCCCCTACTTTATTTATTTGTTTGGTTCTTTACTTGCCGTCATTGGTGGTATCATACTATTTTGGTACCTATTGTTATGTATATCTTCCAAATTACAGTTATGCTAAATGAGGATACTGAATATATGGATGAGTTTCAAATCATTTATTTAGTTCCAATTATGGCAGTTGTGGTACCATCGATCTATCTTATAAGGGCTAAGATGTTTAATAAGATTAACGATGCAAATAAAACCCTTGAAGAATTAGAAGAAGAATTTATGATTAAACCGACTACATTTTGGGGTAAGGTTAGGCAGTATTTTTAGCTCTACACTCTAAAGTTGGTCTTTTAAAGCGATTAACTTTTTTAAATATATCTCTTTATCTAGCTTAAACTTTTGAGACCTAAGTTCTTTTAATTTTACCTTAAGACTTTTATGACTTGTAATGTTTTTACTTGAAAGATCTGAAAGAAGATTCTCAATCTCTGTTTCAATATCTTTATGAACTTCTTTTGCGCCTAGATTACTATTAATCTTTTTTATCATAAGGTAAAATACTATAACAACTGGTGTTGCAATGATAATACCAAAAATACCTTCATACTTATCTATTACCTTATAGTCATCGTTAATTATTTGTAAAAGCTGTATTATAAAGACCAACAAAGGCAGTAACAAAATTATCTTCCACCAGTCTTTGGATGTTAAATACCAAATCACTAATATGACAATAAAAATGAGTTTTTGGGATAATGTCCACACAAAAGCTTGAATACTTTGATAATAGCTACTTGTAAAGGAATAATTAAAAATGGTTATCTCTCTTGTATCAGGAAATAACAAATAAGCATATGAAATCACAGGAATTAAAAGTATTGCTATTATAACTTTTATGTCGCTTTTAAGTTTTCTTTTAGTTGTTATCATCTTGTGTTTTCCTGTAATTTACAACTTATAACTTAAACATAATTATTCCTAGCAATAATAAACTTTTGTATAAAAAAGCGATAGGTTTTTATTTCGAATCTTTAAGACCAAGTTCGTCGAGAGCTTTAATGTACAATTCTTAATATCGAATCCTTACCATAGTAAAAAGTATCCATATTCTGATTACCTAAATTAAAATCATTATGATTAAACATATATTACATTATTACTTGCAAGTAAGAATATATGGAACTATTTTTTTTGTCCCATTTTTTAACTTTATCAATCTCTCGGGAAAAAAAGAAATTAATTTGCCATTTTCTACAATAAAATCTACGCGTAAAGCTGGCTTAGATTGGTAACTAAAGAAACCATGATAAACATTTTTTTTATCAGCATAATCAAGATTAATCTTTACATTCTTTTCAAGAGCTTCTTTGTATGATAAAACCATAAGTGTAAAATTATTATTGTACTTCAGTCTAAAAGAAATTAATGTTTGAGACATAATACTTAAAAAGTTTAAAGAATCTCTCTTGGTATCTTTACAATATTTAAAATAGTTTCCTAGTTTTTTAAACTTGAATACTTGAGACAAGTAAGACTTTAATGAATCCATTAACATGATAGTTTCTTTTTCAAAAGGTAGGTCTCTTTGACGCTCTTTGAGCTTCCCAATTCTTTCTGGGTCTCCACCTTGCTTTTTCTCAATGTTTATAACGCTATCTAATTCAATTCTTTTTAAATTATATTTTGTTGGACGATTTAGGCTTTCATTAATTTTAGATAAATAAGTCTCATGTACCTTTTTATCAAAATCTGAATTATGAATTATATCTTTTAAAAAATCTTTAATTAGATTTTTATCATCAATTACCCTGTTTTGACTAAAACTTAAATAATATATCATCAAAAAAACAATTGTATAAATTATCTTAATCATCTTAAAACCATTTTATTGATTAAAAACCATATAAGCTTATATTAATTTTAATTTCTCCTTCTGTTGCCTTTTTATATGGATTAAAAATTAGCTTCATAAAGCCTTCTCCATAGTAGTCAGTATATATCTGTCCATGTTCATAACTGTTCTACATTATCACCAAGATTAATTTCTAGTGGTGGATTAATTGGGCTATGTTGACTATTTCTATACGTGTTTTCAAAATCCCATCATGATAACCATTATTGTCGTTATCTATCCTAAAAAGGTGGCAGAATCCTAAGAAATACTAATAATTCTTCTGCTTTAATCCCCAAAAGTTTAAGATACCATTAGCAACTTCTTTATGCACTTCTGTGGTATTTAATTTCCAATGTACTTTAAACAAAATACTTGGGTCATTTGTAGAAGAAACTCTAAAGCTATAAAGGCTCTTATATTTATATACCCAATCCACTTTTTTATTGTAAATGCTCTACAAGAAACTTTAGTTTAGTACTTTACCTTTAGTATACTTATACAATATGGTAGGCCATATATTTTTTTATTAATTATACTTTTTCAAACAATAAACGTTTTCCCATATCCGGATCTCCAATAAATTTCCAAATAACTAAACCAGTATCCTTTTTATTGAATAACATTAATATCATTGATTTGGTTTTCTCATATATTAAGTAATCTAATTTTAGTTCCCAGTATTTCTTATTAAATGATTGTTTTAATATCCAGTTTCCGTCAATAGTAGTCAATTTAGTATATTTTTGAACACCAAAATTATCATAAAAAGGCATATTCTTTAGCAGAAAACTATTGTCTTGATTAATATTTAATACAATGTCGAAATCATTATTATTACTATATGTTTTACTAACATAATCATAGCTAAAACTGTCCAATTCCCATGTTCCGTACAGTTCAGAATTATCAGGTTTTTCTTCTATTCTTTTTAATGAAGATTCATCTATCGTTTTTGGAAACTGACATGAATTTAAAATTATAGACATTAATAAAATGAATTTGATTTTTTTCATGATTAAGTATTTAATTTATAATTTCTTGCCAATTCCAAATTTGATTAATATTTCCACCAAGATTAATAGAATTAGAATCATTCCTTGAAGTGTTTTCAAATATTCCATCGTGAGTTCCGTCTCCATCATTATCAATTCTAAACCTTGTTGCAGAATCCCATCCTGAAGTATTAGTAATTGTGTAATCCAAAGTATATGTACCATTTTGGTTCTGAATAATTTGAATCGTAGTAATATATGACCCCAAAAATGCCGTTACCAAATTACCATTGGTCAAGGTATCATAAAACTCATTTTGCCCATAACTCCATGGGTTTTTCAACAGGTGTTGTTATATCATTACTGGCTATTCTATCCAAGGCCATTTGTCTAGCTTGACTCACCCCTTCCTGTTGTTTTAACAGCTCCGTAGTGACATCGTCTCCATCAAAATAGATGGCATCAAAAATATCATTCCCTTGAGGTGGAAATAAACCATTACAAGTACCAATATACTCTGAACCTATTTAAGACTCAAAGTTTGTCTTTGGACTTCATTGTTTCTTTCAAATAAGTGATTTTTAAATCCAAATATTGGACAATTTTTTTATATAACTTTACTAAAATAAATATGATAAAAAGTAATACTATAAATAAAAGTATTTGCCATATTATTAACCCAATATTTGGTTCTAAACTGTTTTGCATTGTTTTAATTATTTGAGGTTCCACTTATACTAATGCCTTCTCCTGTTTGAGTGTTAAACATTATTGTCAAAACATAACTATCAGAATATGATAAGTCAAAACCTTCTATGCTTATTCCAATATTGAAATGACCATGGATTATGACAGTAATTATGTTTCCATCAATCGAATGTTCATAAGAATCTTGTTCCCAATTTAAGAAAGGTGTTATTCCAGTCTCGAAAGACGTAACTTCTAATAATTCAAATTCACTCAAATTTTCTGTCGCAACATCATCTAATGAAGATTTAGCATGAACATTTAAATAAACCGGGAGATAAGCAAACTTAATCTTAAACTTAGTAATCTTCGTCCCATCTTGCAAATCTTCAAGACTTATGTCTTCTACTTCTAAAGAATCTATAAAGCTTTCTAAAAAATTCTCAAATTCAATTAATGAGTCAAAATTCAAATAATTTTGAGAACTTAAATCGTTGTTAAATTGAAAAGAATAATTGGGATTATTATTTAAAAACCCAATCAAATTAATTACAAAATCAATAGCCTCAGCCGATATGGGATTACCACTGCTACTTACAGGGTTATCATTGACTTCGCCATTACCGTCGTTATCTATGGTTATTGGACCTCCCTGATTGTTAATCCTATTGGCATTTAAGAATGCAGCAATAGCATCCAGAATTTCTTGGTCGGCAGTATTCATCACCCAACTGGCCTGTGCCGATAAGGGATGCAGATCCAAGGACACAGCAATACCCACGGGCGTTGCAGGGGTAAAATTGTCATCGTACCAATATGGGGTATTCCAATTACTGCCACCACCACTACTTGGGTTGGATGGTGTTTCAACCAAAGGGTCGAGTAGCCCATCGCTATCATACCAACTATTGGCAAAATCACCTATATTGGTCGCATTGCCGCCCAGGCTGGCGGTTACCACCACTTCATCCAGCATAATACTGTTGAAAAAATCAACTAAAAAGTCCAAGTCCCCTAACCAGTCCAACAAACATCCAATGGTACTAAAATCACAAGGTGTACCGCCATTTTTGCCAACCAGGTTGCCCTGTGTATCGGTACCACTAACCTCAACCCTTTGCCCGTGCAGGTATTTACCGGCATACTCCAACTGTCCCTCCAAGTTATAGGCCATGATATAGCCCGAGAAGTTTTCGCCATTGTACACATCGGCATATATGAGACAGAACACTTTGGAATCTACCACGCCATTATGCTCAACAGAGCCTATAAAAATCTTGGAGGCTACGGTCTGTAGACCTTGTACGGGAGTGTGCAGTATATGTAACGGCTCTAGTACCCCTGGCTGGGATGTTGTGATGTCCTTAAACTTTTTGGTCGTAGACTTTTCCCAGTCCGCATTAATGTCTTGCAGGTTTTTAGCGTTTACATCATCCGTTGGTTGAAATTGTATGTTACTATTGGTATTGAAAAAGGATTTGGCTTCCGTAATGCTTGGCACAGAAAAATCTTCTTGTGACTCAATTAAGGGGTCGTCAGCTTTTTCGCAAGCAATAAAAAAGAATGGGATTCCAAAAATTAGAATCCATATCTTGGTCATTCGGTTAAGTGTTTTTGTCATTCTGTCTTTCCGATTTTAAGTTAATACAATTAGTTTTACTAACAAAGTCTAAAAATTACAAAGTCCTACAAAGTCTATTTTTATTATGAAAAAAGGGATTAAAATCCTACTCTTTAGTAGGATTAATTCAACTTGCAAATTTGAATCCGTCTTTCCGACTTTTTAAATATACTATCGTGATAACCATTATTGTCGTTATCTATTCTAAAACGAATGGCAGAATCCCAAGACAAAATGTTAATAATTCTTTCGTTTTAATCCCTAGGAATTTAAAATACTATCCACCATTTTTCACTTACTTTGGTTGTATTTAATTACCAAAACACATTAAATAAAAGACTTTTATTGTTTGAAGAAACAGAGCTATAACTATCCAGGCTTCTAAATTGATATACCTACTCGCCTATTTATTTGCAATTATTTTTATTTTTAAAAAAATTGTAACAATAAAAAATAAAAACTGTAAACCAAATGGTCTGTATTATAAATTGCCTGTCAAATTTTACTTGCTCATTAACATAATCGTTTATAAACCCATATCCGATAACAATTATGCCTAATATGCACCAACTAAGTACGAAAAGGTTATATGGAATTTTAATCTGCATTGTTTTAAAAATTTAAATTATTTAAAAATTATGATTCTTTTTACAGAAAAAGCTTAATGTTGACTCTCAACCGATGTGGTCATACAGATTGTAAAATCAATAACCATAAGTGCTAAGCCAATACCGCCTAAAACTCTACCTCCAATTTTTTTAACAGCCTTTTTAATTAATTTTTTAACAAGCCCTTTGTCAATTACTTCAGCTGTTAATGCTGCTACCAAAGCTATACCGGCTGCAATACCAGTTGTTTCAAGAAAACAATCGCGCACACCATCATAATAACTTGTTGCATTAGCACTTTGGCCAAATAGAAAACTTAAATCATTGTTTAAAGAAACACTCTGGTTCCCTGTTCTAGTAACTTCCATTACTATTGGTATTAAAGTATAATCCTCCTCTCCATCTAACATTTCATAAATATCTGCATTATTAAAACCCTTGCTATAAAAATAGTTTTTAGCTTCTTGTATAGAGGGTTGTAAGGCATCTATTATAGGTTTTTGCTGAACATTAAAAGTGGCCATTGGATTATCATTTACTTCTACTGCCTCAGTTGACACTAAACCATGCTGATTTGATACTTCTACTATATCGTGTAAATTATTTATAGAAATCAAAAAATCTGTATTGTCAAATACCTGATTGTCATTGTTCAATAGATAAATAGTTTTATAGTCTTCACTCAATTGCAAAGTCTTTGCTACCGAGTTTAAGCTATTGTTGACATTTATATTTCCCGTCATAACAAAAGTATTTTGAATCGCATTATTAAATTCAGCATTATTGTTGTCTGATATATCAACTTTATCAGATGAGCACGCATTAAAAGTAAAAACTGCTAAAAATAATGTTAGTTTAATAACAAAAATCGCAACCATACCTTTTGCAACTTTCATCGTTATATTATTTATTTTCTCTAAAAATTTCATTTAAACTTAAATTTTGTGTCTATTCTTATTTAAAAAACAGATTAGTTAATAACATATTTACTAACAAAGCCTAAAAATTACAAAGTCCTACAAAGTCTATTTTTATTATAAAAAGGGGATTAAAATCCTACTCTTCAGTAGGATTAATTCAACTAGCAAATTTGGATCCGTCTTTCCGACTTTTTAAATATGGGTTTTATTAAAAAACCAGATCTGGTTTGGATTAACCCTTACGTGCTTATAAAGCTAAGCGACTTTGTAATTACTCAATTTTGACAAGCACAGTGCCGATATAGAAAATATTCTATATAAATGCTATTTTTAAATTAAAAATTTATATTTGTAATATAACCCTAACAACCTATTCATAGGTGTATTTCCTAAAGCCCTTATGAGTAAAGCTATTAATCGTATTATTAAATTAGTGGAAACGCTCAATATCAGCGCTAGGCAGTTTGATATGTCTATTGGTACCGCTAACGGTTATACGTTGCGTATGCAAAAAAACAATGCCTCAGTTGGGAGTGATGTCATAGAACGTATTATAAAAACCTATCCTGAAGTTAATTTGGTGTGGCTTATTACTGGTAAAGGAGATATGTTTATCACTACGCCTAGCAAACCCAAAATTAGATCTAAAGAAGAAATAGAGGCCTATATCAGCGAACGGCTAGAACAAAAACTCTCTGAAGAAAAAAAGGCACTTTTAGACGAAATTTTAAAGGAAATTGATGAATTAGAGAATAATGAATAATAATGAGTCAAAATTTATTCGTAACTTCAAGTTAGATAAATATACTAGTGCTTGCTAGTGTTTTATTATCTTGCAACTACTAAGACAATGCACTAACTTAATGAGTAAATCTTTATCACCGTTTACCAAAGCCCAATTATTACCACAAGAAGAAACTTTAGAAATACTTAAGCAGAAAGGGGAACTTTTTATTGGTATTCCTAAGGAAACCCACTTTCAAGAACGGCGGGTTTGCTTAACACCAGATGCAGTTTCTGCACTTACAGCTAATGGTCATCGGGTTTTATTTGAGTCTGGTGCTGGCGAGGGTGCCAATTTTAAAGATAATGACTATAGTGAAGCAGGTGCAGAAGTCTCTAAAGATACCGCCAAGGTTTACTCCTGCCCTATCATACTTAAGGTAGAACCTCCTTCTTTGGATGAGATAGCGCTTATTAATCCACAAACCATATTAATTTCTGCCCTTCAGATAAAAACACAAAGTAAGCCTTATTTTGAAGCCTTGGCAAAAAAGCGTGTTACGGCTCTAGCATTTGAATACATTAAAGATGAAGATGGTGCCTACCCAGCGGTTAGGTCACTTAGTGAGATTGCTGGTACTGCATCTATTTTAATTGCTTCAGAGTTATTGTCTAATGTTAATGGTGGTAATGGTTTAATGATGGGAAATATTAACGGTGTGCCACCCACTGAAGTTCTTATCTTAGGCGCTGGAACCGTTGGCGAGTTTGCTGCACGTTCGGCTATTGGTCTTGGTGCTAACGTGAAAGTGTTTGATAGCTCTATTACAAAACTGAGATGTATTCAGAATAATCTTGGCCGCACTGTATATACCTCAACAATGCAGCCTAAAAACTTGTTAAAAGCATTAAAACGTTGTGATGTAGCCATTGGTGCCGTTAGAGGCACTAATCGTTCTCCAATAGTAGTTACCGAAACCATGGTAGAACATATGAAAGTGGGCTCAGTGATTATCGATGTGAGTATAGATATGGGAGGCTGTTTTGAAACAAGTGAAGTTACTACCCACGATCACCCTACCTTTGATTATAAAGGTGTAACGCACTATTGTGTTCCTAACATTCCTGCAAGATACTCTAGAACCGCTTCTGTATCAATCAGTAACATTTTCACTCCTTACCTATTAGAAATCGGTGAGCATGGTGGACTTGAAAATGCCCTACGATTTGATAGAGGATTAAAAAATGGGTTGTATTTTTACCACGGCATCCTTACCAACAAATCCGTAGCCGAATGGTTTGGCTTAGATTACAACGATGCCAACTTACTTATTTTTTAATTTGTTTTTCATATGAAATTCACACAACGGTTGGCTTACTACCTTAGTGGTTTTGCCATAGGGCTTATAATATTAATGTTTTTTTTAAATGGCAAGAACGCCTCTTGCGATTATGGCCCAAATGCAAGAACCGTTAAGAACATTAGCGCTAAACCCATTGCCTATTCAAATCCTGCCAGAGATTTTGTTAACAAGAATTCAATAGATTCAATGACCGTTGTTAACTTAATTAAGTTTGGCAGCGTTGATTTTTCAAAAAGTAATACGAAATTGGATTCCTGTAAAATTTATCACGTTAATAACAGCTACCAGAAGTGGGATATAGAACTTGTTATTGAGAATTGCGACTCTATTTCTAAAATTCTAAAAATCAATTATTTAAATAACTAGTGCAAGCGCTATTACTTAAAAATGCATTTCAATTGAAGATTTACAGATTTGTATTAGTTTTGTCTTTGGTTATGTAGGTGTGATTTCGTCGTTAAAACATGTCGTTAGTATATAAATTTAGTGGATTCCGATTTGTTCTCACACCTTTGTAAACCGTAAATGAACTTGACCCAAGTCAAATAAACTTAAAACTATGAAGATAAATAAGATATGCTGTATTGGAGCTGGTTATGTAGGTGGTCCGACAATGGCAGTCATCGCAAAAAAAAATCCTAACATTCAAGTTACCATTGTTGACATTAATGAAGAGCGCATTGCAGCTTGGAATGATGAAGATGTTTCTAAATTACCAATATACGAACCTGGTCTAGCCGAAATCGTAACCGAAACCAGAAGTAAAAATCTATTCTTTTCTACTGAAATAGACAAAGCCATTAAAGAGTCTGAAATGATTTTTATTTCTGTGAATACCCCTACAAAAACTTATGGCAAGGGCAAGGGTATGGCTGCAGACCTTAAATATGTAGAGTTGTGTGCAAGAAATATCGCAGAAGTTGCTACAACAGATAAAATCGTTGTAGAGAAATCGACATTACCTGTTAGAACAGCTCAGGCCATAAAGAGCATTCTCCACAACACAGGTAATGGTGTCAATTACAGTATTTTATCTAATCCTGAGTTTTTAGCTGAAGGTACTGCAATTCAAGACTTATTAAAGCCAGATCGTGTTTTAATCGGTGGTGAGTCTGAAGATGCCATAGAAAGTTTAGCTAACATCTATGGGAGTTGGGTTCCACAAGATAGAATATTAAGAACCAACGTTTGGTCTTCCGAACTCTCAAAATTAACCGCAAATGCGTTTTTAGCACAACGTATTTCTTCTATAAATTCAATTTCTGAACTTTGTGAGAAAACTGAAGCTGATGTAACTGAAGTTGCCAGAGCCATTGGTATGGATTCTAGAATTGGTCCTAAATTTTTAAATGCTTCTATTGGCTTTGGTGGATCTTGTTTTCAAAAAGATATACTCAATCTAGTTTACATCGCAAGAAGCTATGGATTAAATGCTGTAGCAGATTATTGGGAGCAAGTGATTATTTTAAATGACCACCAGAAAAGACGCTTTTCTGATAATCTGATCAGTACTTTATACAATACTGTTTCTGGTAAGAAAATAGCGATGTTAGGTTGGGCCTTTAAAAAGGACACTAATGATACCAGAGAATCAGCAGCAATATATGTAGCTGACCATTTGTTAAGCGAGCAAGCGCATATTGCAGTATATGACCCTAAGGTTCCATCTAAAAAGGTGTATTCAGACCTTAACTACCTTGAAACACGTTCTGGAGAAGAAAATAAAAATCTTGTATCCACATATAACGACCCTTATGAAGCTGTAAAGGATGCGCATGCCATAGCAATAATGACAGAATGGGATGAATTTAAGACCTACAACTGGAAAAAGATTTTTACTAGCATGAAAAAACCCGCCTTTATTTTTGATGGCCGAAATATTCTGGACATGACTGAAATGTCTGAAATTGGTTTTGAATATTCTTCAATTGGTCAATAAGAACCTAACATTATGTGCGGAATATACCTTACTAATATTGCTTACAAAAAAGATGAGGTAAAATCTAAGCTTCAATCTATCTCTTACAGAGGTCCTGATTTTACTGGTATCGAGAAAATTAGAAATCTTACATTGGGACATCTTAGATTGTCGATTCTCGATTTAGACCCACGTTCTAATCAACCGATGCATTTTGAAAACTTTGTAATCGTATTCAATGGTGAAATCTATAATTATATCCTTATAAAAAAAGAACTACAGGATTTGGGCTATACTTTTAATACTGAAAGTGACACCGAAGTCCTCTTAATCGGTTTTAAGCACTGGAAGGAAAAGGTATTGGAGAAGATAAATGGCATGTTCGCGTTTTCAATTTACGACCGCGAAACCAATACCATTTTTTCTGCCAGAGATCGCCTTGGTGTTAAACCTTTTTACTATTACTGGCAAGACGGACAGTTTGAAATATGCAGCCAAATAAAACCAATGCTATTTGGTAAGACTGTTAATGAAGAAGCCATTTCAATGTTTTTGGATTGCATGTTCATTCCAAGTCCATATACTGTAGTCAACAACGTCTATAAATTACCTCCAGGAAACTATATGGTCATTGACCTAAATACTCAAAATTACAGCATTCATGAATATTGGAACTTAAAACCAATAAAAATAAAGGACATTCCATATGAACAAGCCAAAGCGGAGCTCCATGATCTATTGAGGGATGCCGTAAAGATAAGGCTTCAGTCCGATGTCCCTATAGGCTCTTTTTTATCTGGTGGCATAGATTCTGCTTTAGTGTCTAGTATAGCTTCGGAGGTGGCCGACTCCAAAATAAATACGTTTTCCATCGGATTTGACAATCCTGACTATGATGAAAGTAAAATTGCCCAAGAGTTTGCCTCAATAATTGGTACAAACCATGATACCACAATCTGTAAACCCAGTGAGTTCCTAGAACTTGTTCCAAAACTCGTTAAAGTCTATGACGAGCCATTTGCAGATAGCTCTGCCTTGCCTTCGCTACTTCTAAATAAAGTGGCTAAAGAACACGTTACGGTAGCTCTTTCTGGTGATGGTGGAGATGAAAGCTTTATTGGCTATAATCATTTTGATTCGCTGATAAAGCATAAAAGAATAATTGATTTACCATTTTGGTTTAGGAAATTAGTCGCAAA
This sequence comes from Winogradskyella sp., assembly GCF_028289625.1. Taxonomy (GTDB): domain Bacteria; phylum Bacteroidota; class Bacteroidia; order Flavobacteriales; family Flavobacteriaceae; genus Winogradskyella. Next base: position 46,274 of record NZ_JANQOM010000014.1, read on the forward strand.
TTCAGGTATTTTGAAGCTATTTAATATGAATACATATCGCATTACAAATGCTTTGAATACTAATAGTCGCTATGATTTTATCGAAAATATTTTTTCTCGAAAAGGACTCCTTTTGAAGGAAAAACGTCAGGATTACATGAAATATTTTCAAGGCTTTAAAACTTGGTCTAATAATTTTCTACAACAAGCCGCAGACTTAAACATAAAACTCTGGCTTGAAAATGACAGTAATGTTAAGGTTGACAGGGCTAGTATGGCTTATTCCGTTGAGGTAAGAAGTCCATTTTTAGATTATCGTGTTGTAGAATACGCTCGTACTTTACCGATGCACTTCAAATACGAAAAAGGAAGGCAAAAGAAAATACTTAGAGACATATTAAAAACGTATATTCCCGAGGACGTATTTGACCAACCAAAAAAAGGTTTTGCCGTACCAATTGGTGAATGGATGCGACATGAGCTTAAAGAAGAATTCTTTAAATCCTTAAATGATGATTTTTTGAATTCTGTTCCAAACTTGGATGTAAAAAAATTCAAAACTTTATTGAACGAGCACATGAATCACAAACAAGACCATACAGCTAACGTATGGAAACTGTACGTCTTAAGTAAGTGGTACGATGAGTTTTATTCAATTAATAAGACTGCTGAGATTTGAATTAATTACCTGACTATTAATTTTTTAGAAATTTCTTGTGTCACATCCTCTAATTTTATAAAATATATTCCAGGGTGAAGTCGACTTACATCTATGCGTCTTGTTGTTGACATATTAAGATTATCGTTAGAAATTATTTCAGAATGAATTAATTTACCTGTCACATCGTATAAATATATTCTTGAAAGTGCCGTTGAACCTGCTAGTTTTACATTCACAAAATCTGTACTTGGATTAGGATATATACTAAAATCAAAGTCTTGCGGGTCACCATTACCAGGATTTACAGGATTATTAATATCCTCTTCACAATTAGTATCAACATAAACTGTTACTGAGTCTTCATCAAAATCCAATGGATTGAAAACAGTTACCGTATACTCAGTCGTTTCAGTTGGGGAAACCTGTATAGTTTGAGTAGTTTCACCATTACTCCACACATATTCATCTCCACCTGTAGCCGTAAGCGTCACTGTTTCACCTATACAAATCTCTACATCTTCACCAGCATTGGCTACAACTTCTGGTATAACATTAACCGTAACCTGTTTTTCGTCATAACAGTCATTAATATATCCTCTAACTTCATATATAGTTGTTTGAGATGGACTAACAGCAATATTAGGTTGTGTCGCACCATTATTCCATTGGTATGAATTTGCGCCAGTAGCCGAGAGTGTTACAAAGTCACCACTCATAATATCAATACTATCACCATTTAATATTACGACATTTGGATTTGGGTCGACAAAGACAGTAACATCATCTGTGTCTTGTTGTGTTCCTTGAGTAACAGTTACAGTATAGGTACTAGTAGCAATTGGGCTAACAACTATGCTCTGAGTAGTTTCTCCTGTATTCCATAGATAACTATCCCCTGGTGTAGATGTTAGGACAATTTCATAATCGTCATCTTGGCATATAAACTCGTCTTCTCCAGCTGATACGACGAGTAATTCTTCAACTGTTACGGTAATTTCTTCGGTACGCGAACATCCATTGGTGTGTAAAGAAGTTACACTATAGGTTGTAGTTACTAACGGTGATACCGTAATGAATGGTGTGGTTTCCCCTGTACTCCAAAGATAGTTATCACTACCTGTTACATTCAATGTCGTTGAATTACCCTCTACAATTACAACATCATCACTAACAGAAATATTTGGTGCTTCGTTCACAAAAACCGTAACACTATCTGTACTCGAACAATCATTTGAAATGACTTCAACCGTGTATGTAGTTTCTGCAGTAGGGCTTATTTCAATAGATTGGCTGGTTTCTCCTGTATTCCACAGATATATATCACCTCCATTAGCTGTTAATGTTACTGTATCTCCCTCGCATATGGTCTGGTCTTCACCTGCATCAGCAACTGGAATTGCATTTACTATTACTGTTACACTGTCTTCATCGAAGTTACCATCATTATCAGAAACAGTTACAGTGTAAATCGTAGTCTCTGTAGGGCTAACTTCAATTGAAGCCGTGGTTTCTCCATTGTCCCATAAAAAGTTTGGGCCGCCTGAAGCAGTCAAGGTTACTGTTTCACCTATGCAAATCTGTTGGTCATTACCAGCGCTCGCTACGAGCGCTTCTGCAAAAACCGTTATCTGAGACGATGATTGAACATCTGCATCAACATTACTTGTGAATGTTATTAATACATCCCCAGGCATAATTCCGGTTACAAGACCATTTGAATCCACCTCTGCAATTGAAGTATCAGAACTAGACCAAGAACCCATTTGATTCGTTGTATTTGATGGTGTAAATGATGCGGTCAACTGAATTGTTTGATTAACTTCTATCATTTCAATCTGTGGTGTAACCGTAACACTTTGAGGCAAAACTTCTTCGATATTGGCATTATCAACTCCATTCAAGTATTCTTCTAATAATGTATATCCTGATGGTTGTATTTGATTATGTATATCTACGTTTCCCGTAATACCTCGACTAACTAAATAGGCTTCTGGTATATGTGAGTTTGATTGATAAAAGTTGGCAACTCTTGAATTATTAGGAATTGGAGCCCAACCCACATTTGAATATCTTGTTATAAAACCACCAACATTAAAATATGTGCCTAAAGGAAAGGGGGTTGTTGTATCTTGTTCTGTTCCAAAACTATCATTTATGACCATGTTAATAGTTTCAGAATCTTTTTGGTCTTGCCATACTGTGTACGTTCCATCAGCATTTAGGTATTTATTTGCTCCACCACCTAAATCTGCCGTAATATCATCATAGGCTTGTTGAGGTGTCTTTATAGTAAAAGGCTCACCCACCAAAGTATGTTGTGTATTTGTAAATTTAGAAGGTGCTATTTGTGTTTGAACATCAGGATAAACTTGCCACATATATTCTTGGTCAGTCGTTGATGGACTTGTAACAATGTAGTTACCTGAAGCATAAATAGAATTGTCTGCAATACCTGTATATGCAGTCATATTATCCCAACGCAAATCTGATGAAGCACCTTTACCATTTGCGCTTGGTTTTAAATAGTTATTAATTGAGTTAATTCTAGTATTATTAGTGGTTACCGATATAGTTCTATAATTGTTATTATAGACAACATTGTTAACGACATCATGCCTTGAATTTGCACCACCGCTACAATTAGGATGCCTGTGTGATATATTTGCCCATAGATTATCTACTAAGGTAAAATTACCTGTTTGTAAACTAGCACCATCCCCTATTATTGCACCTGTTTTACTATCTTGAAAAAAACAATTTTGAACAGTAATGTCACTTGTCCCTCTACCTGTACCATTAAAACTATTTATGTCTATACATTCATCTGAGCCGTTACTAAAAGTAACATGGTCTAAAATAAAATTAGAGCAATCTTGTGTAGCAAAAACGTCCATGTTAGCAGTTGCAGTTGATTTCCTAAATCTAACATATCTTATAATAAAATTATTTGTACCTCTTATAGTAAACCTATCGGTTAAAATTGTTATGCCACCTTCTGGGGCGGTTTGTCCCGCTATAGTAAAATTGTCGTAAGGCACACCACCAGCCCAGCCAAAACCACCGTAACCTGTGGCATCTATTTCACCCGAAACGTCGAAAACAATAGTTCTAGGTCCAGTTGTTTCGAAAAGTGCATGTCTCAAACTACCCGGTCCAGCATCCCAAGCTAAGGTCGTAATGTGCAGAACTTGTCCGCCTCTTCCACCAGTAGCATAAGCACCGGCACCTTTAGCTGACGGAAATGCCAAATCTTGACTAAAAGAAACATTACAAAAAATTAAAATTGTGGTTATTATTAGATAACAATATTGATGTAGTCTAAAAACTTTAGAGGTCATAAGGGTTGAATAATTAAGTAAATATTGGGGCTCAATTTTCTTCAAATATTAAGTTTTTTTTTATAAAAAACATATTTATTCGATTAAATGCATTATTTTTGTAAGAAATTTATACTTTTTTAAGGTTATTTTAGATTTATGAATTTCAATAGGCATTCATATATTGGATAAACAATTATATAAATCTTACATATCTACGAATGAAATAAACTTTTGGATTATGATAAAAATCATATTTATCAACAATAAAATGTTAAAAAAAGAATGCCTAATAAAAGTGTTTAATCTTAAAATTTATCAACCTTTTCTTCTTCGTTCTCATTTAATCAAATCATCAAAAAAAGCCTATTTTAAGTGCAAACAACTAAGTATTTACAAATTAAAGAGGTTGACATAACAAATTTACTCTTGCGAATCTTGTTTTATTTACAATTTTCAATCTTTAGTAGTAGCTATTGCCATAGTTAAAAACATATCTTACCATAGATCAAATCAGAATATAAAACATTTTAGGATTTGTTGCAACATGTTCTTAGAACTATCTTTAATAAAGTATAATTTGTCTTATAAAATTGCATTATGTAGATTTTTTTTAATTCGATGCTGATTTATACTTAAAATTGATAGGCAGTATATAACTTTGTACGAAGCAATAACCAAAAAAATTTGCATTGAAAATATTAAGAAAAATTGCATTATTTATTATAGTAATATTTATATTAATGCTATGGAGTGGTATTGTACGTAATGTTGCTTTAGGGCAGCGTTCATTTGGCCCTTTAACAGATCCCATAAAATCTTTCTCAGAATTACCTTCTAATATGAAGGCGGCATATCATCATTATTTGGTTGCACCCGAGTATTACTTAAAAACTAAGGAAGAAGATCAACAAAATATAAATAATTTAACCTATGATTTATTTGGAACTTATGCTTACAGAAGCGGAAATGAATTCAAAATAGAACTGAAAAATTTCAAAACCGATGAAATATTAAAAATTTGGAGGCTTCCTACAGACTATCTATCTAAACATCACGAGGTTGGTCAAAACGATCGTCTTTTTCCTGCAAAACTACTGGAAGACAGAAACATCATTGTAGCCTGCGATGAAAAACCAGGACTAATTCGTTTAGATTCCCTATCTAATGTGGTTTGGCATAATAAAGATTTTATCGTTCATCATGGTATGAACTTCGATAATGAAGGTAATATTTGGACTCCGGCCGTAAAACACAAAGATGGTATCATTGTACCAAATACCTTGTCTGTGGACGGCACTAAAATCGACTACCGTGATGATATGGTACTAAGTGTTGACGCTAGAACAGGTAAAACACTCTATAGCAAATCGTTGACGAGTATTTTCAAAGAAAATAATCTAATGGAATTACTAAATAAAGGAAGTCTTGTTTCTGATCCATTTCACTTAAATGATGTTCAACCTGTTGTTTCTGACAACTCAAAATACTATAACAAGGGCGATGTGTTTTTAAGTTTTAGGCATCTATCCGCAATATTACAATTTAGACCATCTACTGGTAAAGTGATCAAGGTTATTGAAGGGCCTTTTACCTATCAACACGATGTAGACATTGTAAACGATAGTATAATTGCATTATTTAATAATAACACAGTAGCTTTAGATCTGAAATTCAATAAATTTGAATTTAAACCAAATAATGACGTTATTCAACGAAAAATAACACATTCAAATGTGCTTATTTATAAATTTGAAACTGATTCATTTGAAGCCCTTTACGAAAAAGAATTCGAAAAAAACGAAATCTATACAGAAGCAGAAGGCTTATATGAATTATTGCCCAATGGCGATTTGTTCGTGGAAGAACAAGGACCCGGAGTTTTATGGGTGTTAAATAATAATGGCGTTGTCCTAAAAACCACTTTAAAAAGTGATATTGAAGGTTATCATTATCTTCCGAATTGGACATCGATTTATACAGACATAAACTTTTAAAATCTACTATTATGCTTAGTTATATCGGACCTGGATTAGGACTTGGAACTTTACTTATCATCATTTTTATTCTACTCTTGGTAATTTTTGCCTTTGGTGTGGTGTTATGGATTCCTATTAAGCGTTTTTTCCGTAATCTATTTAAGAAAGGATAATGCTCTATTTTGTTATCGCAGGTGTAGCAGGTATTATTTTAGCCACACTTATTATAGTACTCAGAAAAGTATTTTTTGAGATGCTAGAAGCCTCTGTTGCGCTTGCAAATGAAGTTTTATCTAAAGAAGATGAGCGTACTAAACAAAGTAAATTAATAGCTGCTCTAAAACGAATGCTCATTTCTTTGGGTAAAACCGTAGGAGCATTTGCCCTTATTTTTGGTGGTACAATTCTTCCTATGGCTGCTTACGGATTTTTTAAAGACATTTCTTTTGAAAATATTGACTCTAGCTCAACTTGGTTTTGGGTAAGTCTTTCCATAGGTAGTATTCTCCCTTTTGTTTTTAAGAAAAAGAAGAAAGTTGAAAACTATTCTGAAGCATCCATGCTTTTGCACAAATTGATTCTTAATAATTATAATCTGTCCAAGTTCCTGTTGTCATTCGACAAGAAATTTAAGCGGGGAGAAAAGATTAATGATAAATCAGACTTCTTAATTGTGTCTGGTTTGGCAAGAGCAGGAACAACCAGTTTAACGGATCAACTCTTTAAAGCCGGTCAATTCAACTCATTAGATTATTCTAATATGCCATTTCTATTGGCACCTAACCTCTGGAAAAAGCTTTATAATCCTAAAAAAGCAAAACTTAAGGAGCGTAAACATGGTGATAAAATGATGTTTGGGCTTAATACCATTGAAGCTTTAGAAGAATACTTTTTTAAGGCATTTTTAAATGACAGCTTTATTCAAGAATCTACATTGACTATTCACGAAATTGATGAAGAGGTATATCATAAATATATTGAATATCAATCTCTGATTAGAACTAATAATGACAATTTATACTTATCGAAAAATAACAATCTTATTCTAAGATATCCTTCCTTAAGAGCATTAAATAAGGATTTCAAAGCTATATTCTTGTTCCGTAAACCCGAGGATCATGCCTATTCCCTATTGAATCAGCATTTGAGATTTTCAGAATTTCAACACGATGACGATTTTATTAAAACCTATATGGATTGGTTAGGTCATCACGAGTTTGGTGGAAATCATAAAGTATTTAGTTTTGAAGAAGACCCAAAGAAAATTGAACACAGTAAAGATTCATTAAACTATTGGCTGGCAGTTTGGCTTAACTATTATAACTATCTGACCACATTAGATGATTCCGAATTCATTCTTTTAGAATATGAAGATTATTTACAAAGGCCTCAAGCGGTTTTAGAATATCTTGGAAATGAAATGCAGATGAGTTTTGATTATTCTAATGTGAAGCCATTTAATAATAAAAAAACAATCGATGTTTCGAATTGTGATATCGACCTATTAAGTGCAACACAGGACGTATATAATGCATTAAAAGAGCGTAAGGTAAGAGTTTAGGATAACTAAGTACTTTGTTATTGACACTAATAAAATCTACCGAAGTGACATGGTGTATTTAGTAAATTTTTACATTACTTAAAATTTTTGCAATTGTAAGCCTTGTTTGGCATTAAATGTCAAAAGGTTAATACTCAATGAAAACTTTACTTAAAATACTTAATGAAAAACTTCATAACCCTGTGTTAAGAAGCATGTTCATTGTTGGTGTAATAACCATGTTAGTTAAGGCACTCGCCTTTTATAAAGAAACCATTGTTGCTGGGGCTTTTGGATTAAATGAAGTTATCGATACCTTTATTATTGCTTCACTGATTCCTACATTTGTTAATAGTGTTTTTATAAGCTCATTGACTAATTTATTTATCCCTAACTATATCATTGAACTTAAAAACGAAGGCAATAAAGCCAGTTTTCAAAGTATTGTATTTATAATGGTATTTTTGATATCATTAATCTCCGCTGTGGTAATCCTAATTTCGATAGATGGTATTCTAGATATAATTTATCCCAATCAGCCTGAAGAAAATTATCAACTTGTAAAAGACCAGCTTTATGTAATACTGCCGTGTTTGTTTTTGTGGGGTGTTTCAATTGTTGTTAGTGGTTTACTTGAAATTGAAAATCGCTTCCTTATTTCAACAGCAGTTGGACTTATTCCATTAGCAACTATGATACTGTTTCTTTTTTACCTTATTGACACATTAGGTGAGATGGTTTTAGCCTACGGTACCTTAGCAGGGACCATATTGGCTTTTATATATTTATTGTTTTTTGCACTAAAGTATAAACAGATCTCATTGGGTAAACCGGAGTTCAACAGAAATTCTAGACAAATGCTAAAACAGCTTCCACCTAAGGTGTCTTCTGGCTTTTTATCTGTTATGAATAATTTTATTGATCAATTCTTTGCCGGACAGCTTGTTGTGGGTTCTTTGGCAGCCCTGAATTATGGAAATAGAATACCAGCGTTTTTTGTAGCAATTGTAATTATGTCATTGGGTAACGTTCTACTCCCCCATTTTTCTAGATTAGTAAATGACGATTTAAAAGGGGCATATCAATATTTGTTTAAGATTTTGAAGTGGATGTTTCTCGCCGTTTTAGTATTCAGTATTATTGCCGGAATTTTTTCTGAACTAATTATTGAATTGTGGCTCGAACGCGATCAATTTACGAGTGAAGATACCGCTAAGGTCGCCCTAATACAACAGATTTTATTAATTCATGTGCCATTTTATCTTTGTACATTGGTATTAGGTAAGTTTTTGACAAGCCTTAACCTAAATACTTTTATGGCGTGGATATCGTTTTTCAATCTTTTAATAAACATCATATTAAATGTTATTTTAATTAAATATTATGGGGTGTATGGATTGGCTTTAAGTACCACTTTAGTTCTAATTATCAGTAGTTGTTTTTATTTTGGATATACCTACAGAAACTATAAAAAAATACAAACATGAAAATTGACTTTGTAATATCATCACTAACAGGAGGCGGTGCAGAACGTGTACTCTCTATTTTAGCCAATAGTTTTGCAAAACGAAGCAATTATCAAATTACGATTATTACCTTATTAAATGATACCTGCGCTTACGATATAGATAAATCTATTACTAGAGTGACCTTAACTAAGAACAAAAAGCTAATTGGGCATACCCTAGGATCCATTATCAACCTAACACAATACTATAAATCTAAAAGCAACAGGCCAGATTTTATCATCTCTTTTATGACCTTAAATAGCCTAATCGCACTTTTGCCCGCAAAGTTATATAATATAAAGGTGATGGCACAAGAACATACACATCATGAGTGGGATATGGAAGGACGTGGATTTATTTCACGTTTCACGAAAAAATATATTTACAGATGGGCTTCAATCGTTACTGTTTTAACAAGTTATGACCTCAATTTTTATAAATCCCGAGGTATAAACGTAATGGTGTTACCCAACCCTTGTGGTTTTAAAGCTTTGACTAAAGCACCCGTAAAAAATCAAAAGGTTATTTTAGCCATTGGAGACTTAGAACGTTATGACGTTAAAGGTTTCGACAACTTATTAATGCTTATTGCTCCTGTTTTACACCAGCATAAAGATTGGATTTTAAAAATTGCAGGATCGGGCGATACAGGTTTAGCGATATTGAAAAAACTAGCCACAGAAAATGATATTAGTGATAAAGTTGAGTTTACTGGGTTTGTAAACGATATCCCAGCATTAATGAGTAAGTCGTCCATTTTTGTATTAAGCTCTAGAACTGAAGGCTTGCCTATGGGGCTTATAGAAGCCATGTCCCAAGGAATGGCATGTATTGCCTACGATTGCGTTACGGGACCTTCAGATATCATTACCCATGAGGTTGATGGTTTACTCATTCCAAATCAAGACCACTCCGAGATGCAAAAAGGAATAGAAACGCTCATCAACCATGAAGAACTTCGAGCTGGATTAGGAACCAACGCATTAAAAGCAAGTAAGAAATATGAAATTTCTGAGATTATAAATGTATATGAAGAACTCTTTAAAGTACTAGATTAGTCAGTATGCAACGCATAATAACATATTGTTGTTTTTTTGTTCCCTTCTTTTTTAGCTGTTTCCAAATTCAGCTAATTGTGCGTTGGTATATGTCCGAAGGACTTTCAGTTCAGTTGGCCTATTTGAATTTTGGTCTTGTTATGGTAGGCGCTGTATTGTTTAGAAAATATATGGGAGCCACCTCTAAAACCTGTCTGCTTTGGTTTATATATTATATAATGTATTACGCTTTTGGCATACTCGCTATGGGAATTAATGGTTTCCAAACCTCCCTTATTCCTACCTTTATACCTATTATATATTTTATTGGATATTTTGTTTTATTAAGTAATAAACAACTATTCAAGGAGTTTGTATATTTTGCTACCGTTTGCTTTGTATTAACAGCAATAGTTACTTTGACTTTATATTTGTTTAATTTCAATCTAATTGAACAAGATACCCAAGAATGGGCCATTGATCGTGCCGATGGTGTTTATGGAGATGCAAATAATGCCGCACTGGCGAGTTTAGTAGCATTTCTGTTATTTGATCGTGTTTTTAGACCTAAGAATCTCCTTTTAAGGGTGGTAAAAATAGGAATTCAATTAATAATCTTTTATTCGCTTTTTGTCACCTTCTCAACAACGGGGTTGTTCGCTTTTACAGTCACTTTTATGCTGACTAATTATAAATTATTTAGGGGCTTAAGACTTGCATTATTTGTCCTTTTCGTAATCTTATTCTACCAAGGTCTATTCATTTTGAGCTCAGAAGTAACCAACTTAGGTTTAACAAAGGCACAACAGGATAAAATTATGAATATTACCAACTTACTGACCTTTAATTTTGACAAAGTCGACAATTCTGGTCGTGGGGATTTATTGCACAATATCTTATATTATATCAATGAAAACCCAATTCTTGGAAATGGCATTAACTTTTCCAATGAACACCGTGGTCATAACACCTTTGTAGGAAATTGGGTCGATGGAGGTTTGTTGACCTTTTTGTTCTTCTTATTCTTGATTCTCACCTATTATTTTAATGCTCTTAAACTTAGTATTAACCTGAGGTTTTTTGTCATATCTGTTATGTTTATCATGTCCATATTTATGATAAGCTTACAATCCGTAATTAATCAGCCTTACCTTTTGGTAATATTTGTGTTTATGGCATATTTATTTCATTACAACAAAACAGAACCCGAGCATCTTAGTTTTTTAGATAAAGACTAAAAAAGGACTGATTAAATTGTTTTTTTTATTGTACAAATAAAAATTTGCAATGAATGACGCTAATTAAAGGTGATTACTTACATTTTATGGATTAAATTTGATTTATTAAAAATCTAATTCCATTTTTGTCGGGTATAATTAATTGCCCCAAAACTAATGCGTTATGCTTTTTAATTCTATTGAATTCTTCCTATTCCTACCCTTAGTTTTTATTCTCTATTGGTTAATTGGGGCAAAAAATATTAAGTCGCAAAATTTACTCATTGCATTTGCAAGTTATTTTTTTTATGGTTGGTGGGATTGGAGATTCTTATTTCTTATCCTATTTAGCTCGTTAGTTGACTTTACAGTTGGACATATGTTGAAGAAACATACAAAGCCGCCTACAAGAAAGTTGCTGCTATGGGTAAGTATATGTGTTAATTTAGGCTTTCTTGGGTTCTTTAAGTACTATAACTTTTTTGTAGACAGTTTAGTAGAATCTTTTACGTTTTTCGGAAAGACTTTAGAGATTAGTACATTAAACATAATTCTGCCAGTTGGTATCAGTTTTTACACATTTCAAACTTTAAGTTACACCATTGACGTTTATAAAAACAAGTTAGAACCGTCAAAAGACTTACTGGCCTTTATGGCATTTGTTAGTTTTTTCCCGCAATTAGTCGCCGGTCCTATAGAACGTGCCACTAACCTATTGCCTCAATTCCATGTGCAGAGAAAGTTTGTATATGCTAATGCTGTTGATGGTTTACGACAAGCACTTTGGGGTCTCTTTAAAAAAGTAGTCATTGCAGATAACTGTGCTAAGTATGCTAATCTTATTTTCAATAATTATGAAGATTATTCCGGAAGCACACTGCTATTAGGGGCATTCTTTTTTGCGTTTCAAATTTATGGTGATTTTTCAGGCTATTCAGATATTGCCATAGGTATTTCACGTTTGTTTGGATTTGAACTGAAAAAGAACTTTGCATTCCCTTATTTTTCGAGAGATATTGCTGAGTTTTGGAGACGATGGCACATATCTTTATCAACTTGGTTTAGAGATTATTTATACATACCATTGGGTGGTAGTAGAGGTGGCACAAAGATGAAAGTGCGCAACACCTTTATCATTTTTATAGTAAGTGGTTTTTGGCACGGTGCCAATTGGACCTTTATAGTTTGGGGTGCATTAAACGCTTTGTACTTTCTACCGCTTTTATTAATGAAGAAAAATAGAGTGAATACTAATTTAGTTGCTGATGGTAAATATATTCCTAGCTTTAAGGAGCTCTATCAAATGCTATTTACATTTTTTATCACCTTAATAGCTTGGGTGTTTTTCAGAGCTGATAATGTTTCGCACGCTCTGTCTTATTTAGGAAACATATTCTCATCGTCGGTTTTTAATAACCTTGAACTTTTCCCTACAGACGTATTGGCCCTTGTCTTATTCTTTTTAATTATTGAATGGTTTGGGCGCAGTGGTAATTATGCTATAGAGAAGGTCGATTTTATTAAACGACCTGTGAGATGGAGTTTTTATATGTTATTGATTATATTGATGTTTACCTTCACTGGCGAACAGCAAGAATTTATCTATTTCCAATTTTAATGTCGCGTGAAGAAGTTTTTTAAAAATATCATCCTATTCTTAATAATACTGCTGATTGTAGGTGAACTGGTTGTGCGCCTTACACACGCCGTTTCAGATATACCACAACGCACCATAGATGAATATGGTATTCAAAAATATAAACCAAATCAAAAAGGGTATTGGAAAGGAGGAGAACACACTTGGCTTATTAACGATTATGGATGGCCTGGAATTGCTCCTAATTCACTCGACAGCCTTATTAGCATAATTGGAGATTCATATATTGAAAACTTTATGAATCCAAATGAATGTCATCAGTCAGAGTATTTGCGAAAAATGTTACCAGATTACAATTTTATGGAGTTTGGACGTTCTGGGGTGTCATTTATTGAAGCCTTAGAGATTAGCAAACAAATGGACACATTAAACCCAAAACATCATCTCATCTATGTCAATGATGATGACTTCTACGAAAGTATCTGTGAGGCTAAACGAATGACAGATGTCACCCAATTGAGCCTCAAAGACAATAAAATTAAATACGGTGAAATGAAAGGGTCGAGTTCTAAGAAAGTTTTATATAACTGGAAGTTATTATACTACTTTTATAATAGATTTCCGATAGATTATATCAAAAATAATCTTACGCCTAAAAAAGTATCACCAGAAGAGCCTAGTCCCAATGATAATGTGCCGTCTAATCATATTGATGCAATAACAAAGTTGATGATATACGTTACAGATAACTATAATATCAATGATAAAACATTAGTATTTCATCCAAATTCTAATTCATCAATTATAACTATTGCAAAAAATGCTGGTTTTAATACGATTCTACTAGATTCTAGTATGGATAAGACTTGGACATTTGATTATGACAGTCATTGGACCTGTTATGGACATAATAAAGCTGCAGAGCAAATAAGTCAACAACTATCATTTTAACTTTAATAAAGTAATTTAAAAATAAATGTGCGGAATTTACGGTAGTACGATAGTTTACTCTGAGTCTCAAATCAAAGATAAACTCACCAGGACCTCATTTAGAGGACCTGATCAGATGGGTATGAAAGTTTACAGACATCATGATCAAAATATTTCATTTGGTCATAACAGACTTTCAATAATTGATTTGGACTCGAGATCTAACCAACCTTTTAATTACTCAGATCGCATAGAGATTGTTTTTAATGGTGAAATATATAATTTCCAGTATATTAAGAATACACTCTCTAAAAAAGGCTATACATTTAATACTACTAGTGATACTGAAGTGATTTGTGCTGCCTATTTAGAATATGGTGAGGATTGTGTAAATGTATTTAACGGCATGTTTGCCTTTGTAATCTATGATATTGCAAACAACCGTTTTTTTGGTGCAAGAGACAGGCTAGGACAAAAACCTTTTTACTATTATCACAATGATACAGATTTTGAATTTGCAAGTCAGCTATCTTCAATTCAGTTACATCACAATAGCCTGAGTATCTCTGAAAATTCAATCAGCTCTTATTTAACTTGGGGTACAATTCCTGACCCCCACTCTATTTTTAACGAAATCAAAAAACTGTTGCCGGGTCACAGATTTTATTTTGAATTAGAAACTGGTGAACTAAAAATTGAACGATACTGGGATATTGATTACAAGGGTAAAACTAAATTTACTGATAATTATAACGAGGCTAAAGCTGAACTAAAAAGTTTACTATACGATGCCGTAAAAATTAGAATGTTTGCAGATGTACCTGTTGGAGTATTTTTGTCTGGTGGTGTCGATTCATCATTAGTGGCGTCATTTGCGGCAAAATCAATGGAATCGGATGTAAAAACCTTCTCGGTTAAATTTAATAGTAAAGGATTTGATGAAAGTACTTATTCACAACAAGTCGCTGATCATCTAGGAACACAGCATAACGTAATTGAGTGCGATTATAATGAAGGATTAGATTTAATTGACAATTTCCACCACTTTTACGATGAACCTTTCGATGATTCCTCTGCCATTCCATCAATGTTATTGGCAAAGCATACAAAAGAACAAGTAACTGTTGCGATATCTGGTGATGCTGGTGATGAAAGTTTTTTGGGTTACCATAGTTATAATTGGATAAATCAAGGAAGCCAGTTTATGAAAATACCTTATCCTTTGAGATTAGTCCTTTCAAAACTAACACATCTCGCACCTAATTACAGACTTAAAATTATAGCCAGATTTATGGCATATAAATCTATAAACAATGTGTTTTTAGATTCAAGAATTGACAGGTACTCTCATGTCAGAAATAGTAGCTTTAATCCCGAAGATGTGGAGGAATTAAAATACCTGCTTCATACCGACAAAAACTTATTGGAAAGAGCTTCAGACTTTGACCTAAAAACCTATTTAAATTGGGATATTAATACTAAAGTCGATAGAGCTACTATGGCTTATTCACTCGAAGCAAGATCACCTCTAATGGATTATCGTATTGTTGAGTTTGCAAGGTCCTTGCCTACAGAGTTTAAGTTTAAAGGTGGTAACCAAAAAAGAATTCTTAAAGACATTCTATATGAATATGTTCCTAAAGAAATCTTTGATAGACCTAAGGCTGGTTTTGCCATACCTTTTAAAGTTTGGTTCAGAAATGAATTAAAGGAATATGTTCTTGATGAACTAAGTACAGAAAATTTAAAAAAGATACCTCTCATAAAAAGTGCATTTGTTGAAAGTAAGATTGATGAACATATGAAAGGTAATTCCAACAATTACAATTTAATTTGGAAGCTTTTAATATTAAAGCAATGGCTAAATAACAATCAAGGTTATGAAATCAGATAAAAGAATATCTGTCATCTTTGTTCTACCAAACTTATTACCTGGTGGTGCTGAGCGTGTTATGTCGTACATTGCTCAAAAAATTGATAGTTCCAAGTTTAATACAACGCTTGTTGTTATTGGTTACTCTAAAGATGCATCATATAACATTAAGGGCATTAATTTAGTATTCTTAGAAAAACCCAACGTTTCGTCTGGTGCCTTTGCCCTATTCAAATTCCTTAAAAAAACAAAACCAGATATTACAATAAGCGCTATTGGTCATTTAAATACACTTATGGCTATATTCTCTATTTTCTTTCGTAAAACAAAATTTATTGCACGAGAGGTAAATGTGCTTAGTGTACTTTCACAATTTGCAATGGAAAGAAACAAAAAGACATTGTTTGAGACTTTTTCATCAAAGAGATTTAGATATTTTGACAAGGTAATTTGTCAATCCAAGGATATGTTAGAAGACTTTAAAAGAAATTTTGATATTGAGGATAGCAAACTAGTAGTCATTAATAATCCTATTACGGACAATTTTAAAGTTAAGGAAAGAAGAGAAGTTAACAAGCCTATTAGATTTATTACCGTGGCACGATTAGACGGCGAAAAAGGGCACGGTAGGATATTAGAGGCATTGGTAAAGGTAAAA
This sequence comes from Winogradskyella sp., assembly GCF_028289625.1. Taxonomy (GTDB): domain Bacteria; phylum Bacteroidota; class Bacteroidia; order Flavobacteriales; family Flavobacteriaceae; genus Winogradskyella. The sequence continues at coordinate 62,570 of NZ_JANQOM010000014.1, forward strand.
TTTGATTTTCACTATACTATTATCGGTAAAGGAAGCTTAAAAGATGAGATTTTCTCATTTATAGATAAATCTAATCTCAGTGAAAAAATATCATACGTTCCTTATACCAAAGAAGTGAGTAAATATTTATCCGAAAGTGATTTGTATCTTCAGGGGTCATATACCGAAGGTTTCCCAAACTCAATAATAGAGAGTTGTATAGTTGGAACTCCAATTTTAGCCTATGATGCTCCAGGCGGTCTAAATGAAATAATTTATCCGGATATAAACGGTAAAATAGTCACAAGTGTTGAACAATTTACTGAGGCGCTCAACAGTATTAATTCAGATTATAATTTTGATTGCAATGAAGTTAGTAAATCGGTAAGTGAAAGATATGATAGTGGTACCATAGTCAAGAAATATGAGGGCTTATTTATAAAAGTTTACAATAACGCATGAGAATAGGTATTTTAATTAATTCACTTTCAGCAGGCGGCGCGGAACGCGTAGTAACGTACTTGCTTAATTATTGTATTGACAATAATATTGAAGTACATCTATTTCTTATGAATACAACTAAGAAATATAATTTGCCAGGCGGTCTCAATATGCATTTTATTGAAAAAGCAAGGAATGATGAAAGTGGAATCTTAAAAGCTTTGAAGATACCATATTTGGCATTTAAATACGCAAGATTAGTCAAGCGTCTGGGGATAACGCATAGCCTCAGTTTCCTTACTAGGTCTAACTTTGTTAATATACTATCACGTAAGTTCACGGCTTACAAGTATAAGATTATAACCAACGAAAGGGCTTTTCCAAGTCAGCAATATAGCTATGGAGGTTTAGATTCTACCTTTAATAAGTTTCTTATATCTAAACTTTATAAAAAATCAGATTTGTTACTTGGTAATTCTAACGGAAATGTTAATGATCTCATAGAGAATTTTGGCATGCCAACTGATAGAACTCAAGTTGTGCATAACCCTATTGATCTTGATAAAATTGAAAGCATATCGCCTTTAGATTCATTTTTCGACAACTCCAATTTTAATCTTATTACTATTGGTAGATTAGATACAGGAAAGAATCATTTAATGCTAATTAAGGCTTTGCATGAAATTTCAAATCCCAGCGTAAAACTCTACATATTTGGTGAGGGTTATATGAGGGAAAAAATAGAGGCATTAATTGCAGAATTAAATATGGAAAATCGAGTAATTCTTATGGGTTACGAATCAAACCCTTTTACATATTTAAAAGCTGCTGACTTGTTTATATTTGGATCTAATCATGAGGGGTTTCCTAACGTGCTATTAGAAGCAATGGCTTGTGATTTACCAATTTTAACAACTAATTGTCAATCGGGTCCAAACGAAATTATGGAGTTAGAAACACCTTTAGATGCCCTTATGATTACTAACTATGGCATACTTGTACCAGTAAAAAATGAAGCACTAATGGCTGAAGGAATTAACTTCTTCGTAAATGACTCGGTATATTTAAATGAGTGCAAAAAAAATGTAAAAAGAAGAATTAGGGATTTTGAAAAAAACAAAATTCTTCAACAATATTTTAACTCAGTCAATAATGTGGATTGAAAAAAAAAATAACTATGTGCGGCATAAACGGTATAATTTCTAAAATAGATATTCATGAAGATAGTCTAAGTAAGCGACTATCTAAAATGAATCAACTTATTTTTCACAGAGGACCAGATGAAGATGGATTCTATTGTGATACTGAAGACTCTGTAGCAGTAGCAATGGCAATGCGCAGACTTTCAATTATTGATTTGAGTACCGGCAAACAACCTATGCAAAGTGCAGACGGTTCAATCAGCATTGTCTTTAATGGTGAAATTTATAACTACAGATCCATTAAGTCAAAACTGGAATCTGAAGGAGTAAATTTTAATACCACCAGTGATACAGAGGTTATTCTTAAGGCTTATGAAAAATATGGTATCGACTCTTTTAAAGAACTCGACGGAATGTTTGCTTTTAGTATTCATGACAAAAGCCAAAATAAAGTTTACATCGCTAGAGACTATTTCGGAGAAAAACCTCTCTATTATACTAAAACCGCTAACGAGTTTTTATGGGCTTCAGAATTAAAATCTATCATATCTAATCTAAAAAGTAAACCTCAAATCTCTAAGGAAGGTCTAAATTTATACTTTAGACTAACCTATATACCATCACCTTATTCCATTTACGAAGGTATATACAAACTACCTAGCAATAGTTATATAGAATATAATCTTAAGGAAGATGAATTTAATATCCATGATATAGAAAATATTAAGCCGATAGAAAAAAGAGAGATTTCATTTGAAACTGCAAAAAAAGAAGTTTACGATGCAGTGATAGCAAGTGTTGAGAGTAGATCCGTAGCTGATGTATCTTTAGGAACATTCTTATCTGGCGGTGTAGATTCATCCATTATAACCTATTGTCTTTCAGAAATTTCAGAATCAAAAATAGAAACTTTCTCTATAGGCTTTGAAAAGAAGGATTATGATGAAACCGATAAGTCGCAAGTTGTCGCCAAACTTGTTAATAGTAATCACCATGAATTTATAGTGAAAGAAAGTGATTTTAAGAGTGGAGTTGATGAAATCTTATTAAACTTTGACGAACCCTTTGCAGACTCCTCTGCCCTTCCCACCTACCTAGTTTCGAAAAACGCGCGAGATTATGTTAAAGTTGCTCTTACTGGAGATGGTGGAGACGAGGTGTTTGGTGGTTACAACAAATATTATATAGGGAAACTGAATAATAGATATACATCAGTAGTTCCTAAAACACTTCATAAACAAATATTAAAATTATCAAATGGAATTCTAAATACTAAGGATGATAATAGAGGTAAACGGTTTAAGATTAATAGACTTTTAAAGGCGTTTAACTATGATGGTAATCAATATTGGAATATTATATCATTAGCATTTACAGATGATGAAAAGAAAAAACTATTAAAAAAAGCTAATCTAATCTATGATACTTTTGAAGAGTCAAAAAAGCACACTAATCAATACAAACCTACATCAATTACTGATTTTAGATTGGTAGATAAGGATGTGAGTCTTGAAGGTGATATGCTAGTTAAAGTCGATAGAACAAGTATGTTGACTTCCTTAGAATGTAGAGCACCATTTCTAAATAAATCCTTATGGGATCTTGCTAATTCATTACCTGAAGAATACCTAATGAAGGGCTGGAACAAAAAGTATATTCTAAAAGAAGCCTTTGCAAATAAGTTTGAACCTGATTTCTTAAATAAGTCCAAACAAGGCTTCGGTGTTCCCGTTGGTGACTGGTTAAGAGGAAGCCTGAGACCCGAGTTAGAATCATACATAGATCGTAAGTTCATAGAATCACAAGACATTTTTAATGTGGAATACATAACGGAAATGATAAAAAAACATATATCTGGTGAAAAAGATAACAGCATGCGTGTATGGTGTTATTACATATTCCAAAAATGGTATCTAAACACCTATTCAATTCTATAGAAGTGAAAAAAATAATTAGAATTACAACGGTATCAAGTTCTTTAAAAGGACTGTTAAAAGGGCAACTTGGCTTTATGAAATCCCATTACGATATGCTAGGTATAGCCAGTGATGAGAACAACCATTTAAAGGCCTACGAAGAACGCGAAGGTGTTAGAACAATGCATGTTAGCATGACGCGCAAAATCACGCCGTTTAAAGACTTAATCGGTGTTTATCAATTATACAAAATATTTAAAAAAGAAAAGCCTTTTATCGTTCATACTCATACACCAAAAGCTGGTACATTAGGTATGTTCGCCGCTAAATTGGCAGGAGTAGAAAACAGGCTCCATACAATTGCAGGATTACCTTTAGTTGAAATTACTGGTGCTAAAAGAAAGCTCTTAAATTTTGTAGAAAAGTTTACCTACAGTTGTGCCTCAATGATATTGCCCAATTCATTTGGCATGAAAGATATTATATTAGAGGAAGGGTTTTGTAAAGCGTCAAAACTTCGAGTACTTGGAAATGGTAGTTCAAACGGTATAGATACAGGGCAGTTCAATGTCGACAATGTGGACAATAACGTTATAAAATCTATCAAAGAAGAATTAGAAATAAGTGATGACGAAACAATTTTTCTGTTTATAGGGCGCATAGTCAAGGACAAAGGTATTAAAGAACTTGTTGAGGCATTCACAAAAATTTCAGAGAATTTTGGAAAAACAAAACTATTACTTGTTGGATCAAAAGAGGATTACCTCGACC
>NZ_JANQOM010000038.1 GCF_028289625.1 Winogradskyella sp.
TGGCATACGAAAAGTACAAAGAACGCTTTGCTAATGCAGGTGATTTCCATTTTTATTTTGTAGGAAATGTAGATGAAGAAAAAATCGCGGATTATGCCGAAACATACATTGCCTCTTTACCAAGTTCTGACGAAAACGAAATGTACAAAGTACATGACTTTAGGTCAAAATCGGGTTCGCATGAGTTTATTTACAATAAAGGCACCGAACCTAAAAGTCAAGTCAATCTCACCTGGACTGGTGAGGCAGAATACGACGTAAAAGAAGCCAGAGCCATGACCATATTGGGTGAAATATTGAGTATTAAGCTCATAGAAAAGTTGCGAGAAGAAGAAGGCGGTGTGTATGGTGCTGGTGCAAGAGGTTCATTGAGTAAAATACCATATGGCCGTTATAATTTTAGTATATCCTTCCCTTGCGGACCAGATAATGCTGAAAAATTAATAACTGCATCTATTGCAGAATTAGAGAAAATCATTAAGGATGGACCTACTGAGACCGATTTGGATAAAGTAAAAAAAGCATTGTTATTAACAAGAAAAGAACAGCTCGAACAAAATCGTTTTTGGTTAGGAGCTATTAGAGGCGCTGATTACAATCAAAGTGACTTAAATAACATTGTTAATTATGAAACCAATATCAACGCCATTACAGCGAAGGACATCCATAATATTGCCAAGAAATATTTAACAAATGGTTACATCAAGGCAGTCCTCATGCCTGAAGAACAATAAAATTAATATAAACAACTCAAAATAAGCCATCTAAATCTAATATTTTAGATGGCTTATTTGTTTAACAATGTTAACAACTTCGATTTCTTAAACTCATAAATAATTGTATTTTTAAGACCTATTAAAACCAAATCATTTAATGGGTAAAATCATTGCAATTGCTAATCAGAAAGGTGGTGTTGGTAAAACTACTACGTCTGTTAATTTAGCAGCTTCTCTTGGCGTATTAGAGAAGAAAGTCCTACTTATAGATGCCGATCCACAAGCTAATGCGAGTTCAGGGTTAGGTATTGATGTTGATGCCGTACAAATTGGTTCTTACCAAGTATTAGAACACACTAAATCTGCTAAAGAAGCGATAACGGCTTCAAATGCTCCAAATGTTGATGTTATTCCTGCACACATCGACCTTGTGGCGATTGAGATAGAGCTCGTTGATAAAGACCAACGTGAGTACATGTTAAAGAAAGCAATTTCTAATCTGAAATCGGAGTACGACTATATCTTAATAGATTGTGCTCCCTCATTAGGGTTATTGACACTCAACGCTTTGACAGCCTCAGATTCCGTGATTATACCTATACAATGCGAATACTTTGCCCTAGAAGGCTTAGGCAAACTGTTAAATACTATTAAAAGTGTACAGAAAATACATAATGAAGCGTTAGACATAGAAGGTATGCTACTTACCATGTTCGATTCGCGCTTACGATTGTCGAACCAAGTAGTTGAAGAAGTACAAAAGCATTTTAGCGATATGGTATTTGAAACCATTATTCAACGCAACGTAAGATTGGGCGAAGCACCAAGTTATGGTGAGAGTATCATAAATTATGATGTAAGCAGCAAGGGCGCTGCAAATTATTTAAATCTAGCCAAGGAGCTGATTAAGAAAAATGAATTGTAATGGCGAAGGCTACAAAAAAACAGGCACTAGGACGAGGACTTTCTGCATTATTAAAGGATCCAGAAAATGATATTAAATCTGCTGAAGATAAAAATGCAGATAAAGTCGTTGGCAACATTGTTGAGCTAGACATCGATAGTATTGAGGTCAATCCTTTTCAGCCTAGAACAAATTTTAATGAAGATACGTTAAAGGAGTTGGCATCTTCTATCCGTGAATTAGGTGTTATTCAACCTATTACAGTGAGAAAATTGGCGTTTAACAACTACCAGTTGGTTTCTGGTGAACGTCGTTACAGGGCTTCAAAATTAATTGGTTTAGAGACCATTCCTGCATACATAAGAATCGCCAATGACCAAGAGGCTTTGGAGATGGCTTTGGTAGAAAATATTCAGCGTCAAGATCTCGACCCAATCGAAATTGCACTCTCCTATCAACGATTGATTGATGAAATTAACCTAACCCAAGAGCAAATGAGCGAGCGCGTTGGCAAAAAACGCTCAACCATTGCAAATTATTTACGATTATTAAAACTCGATCCTATCATTCAAACGGGTATGCGAGACGGATTTATTTCTATGGGTCATGGTAGGGCCATGGTAAATATTGAAAACCAGATTGATCAACTTGAGGTGTACGAAAAAGTAATAAGTAATAAATTATCTGTTAGAGCCACGGAACAGTTGGTTCAGAAACTAAATTCCACCGAATCACCATCAGAAAGTACATCTACAGAAGTCCCTAAACACATCAAAAAAGGGGTTAAAGAGTTTTCAGAATATTTTGGCCACAAAATTGAGGTTAAAGTGGCTAAGAATGGTAGTGGTAAAATTACCATCCCTTTCCATTCTGAAGAAGACTTCAATAGAATCAAAAAATTAGTGCAACGTGCTAAATAAAAGTAAAATCTTTTTTTTACTGTGCTTGTTTTCAGTTACGCTTTCCTTTTCACAAAAGGAAAAAGATAGTACAAGCATTGCCTTGGAAAACGAAATGGTAGTCATTGAAGAACAATTTGTCAAGAAAAAAGAAATTGACCCATTAAGACCTTCAAAAGCTGCATTTCTCTCTGCTATTTTTCCTGGTGCAGGACAAGCTTACAACAAAAAGTATTGGAAAATCCCAATTGTCTGGGGAGCTATAGGTACTGGAGTCTATTTTTATTTAAGAAACGATAGTCAATTTGACCGTTATAGAGATGCCTACAAAAGGCGATTAGCAGGATTTACCGATGATGAATTCTCGGACGCAAACGGTAATCCATTGATATCCGATGACGGATTAATACGTGCTCAGCAACAGTTTAGGCGCAACAAAGAAATTTCGTTACTTGTCACAATAGGCTTATATGCCCTAAATATCATTGATGCCAATGTTGATGCACACCTTCTTCAATTTAATGTCGACGAAAATCTAACCTTAAGTCCACATTATCAATACAATCAAATGGAAAATTCCTCGGATTTGGGCGTAACACTAAATTTTAAATTTTAATATGAATATCGCATTATTAGGATATGGGAGAATGGGAAAGAGTATTGAAACCATTGCTCTTGAGCGTCATCACAAGATAGTACTGAAGATTGAAAATGATACGGACAATTTCGATTTTTCTAATACAGATGTCGCCATAGATTTCAGTGTTCCTACAGCAGCAGTATCCAATATCAAAAAAGCACTGGATGCTGGTATACCTGTAATATCGGGTACTACAGGTTGGTTAGAACATTACAACGACATTATAGACCATTGCAACGCTAAAGACGGGACTTTTTTGTATGCTTCTAACTTCAGTTTGGGAGTTAATATCTTTTTTGAAACCAATAAAAAATTGAGTGCATTAATGTCAACTGTTGATGGATATTCAACCGAAATTGAAGAAATCCATCATACTAAAAAGCTAGATGCACCAAGTGGCACAGCCATTACGTTGGCCGAACAAATTATTGAAAATACCGATTATAATAATTGGACATTAGATACACCAAAATCTAATGAAATCCCTATAGAATCTAAGCGTATTCCAGACGTACCAGGCACTCATGAGATTACTTACAAATCAGATATTGACACCATAAATATTAAACATACAGCCCATAGCAGACAAGGGTTTGCATTTGGTGCTGTTGTTGCGGCTGAATGGATAAAAGATAAAAAAGGTGTATTCGCTATGCGAGATGTGTTAAATATTAATGGCTGATGTTGAATGATGAAAATCTTATACATTTTTAGAGTTGTAAATCTTTGTTAAATGAAGCTAATGAATTAACTAGGATTTTTATTTCATCAAGAAAAACTGCAAATTTGAACCTTAAAAACTAATCAATTGTCATTAGACAATTATCATTATATAGATTATGACTTGGACCGAGTGGTTTATTTTTTTACTCATATTACAGATTATTCATGGCTTAGGGACATGGAAACTATATGTTAAAGCAGGGAGACAAGCTTGGGAAGCTTTTGTACCTATTTATAACGCCATAATACTTATGAAAATAATTTCTCGCCCTTGGTGGTGGGTTATTTTAATGTTCTTACCAATAGTCAATCTTATTATGATTCCAGCGGCTTGGGTGGAAACCGCAAGAGCATTTGGTAAAGACACCAAACTAGATGCGTTGATTTGTATCGTTACCTTTGGATTTTATTTGTACTATTTAAACTATGTCGCAGATGTCAACTATATTGAAAATAGAAAATTAAAACCAAAAACCTCGGCAGGCGAATGGATTACATCTATTTTGTTTGCTATAGTTGCTGCTACAATTGTACATACCTATTTCTTTCAGCCTTTTGTGATTCCATCGTCATCCTTAGAAAAATCTTTATTAGTTGGTGACTTCTTAATTGTAAGCAAAATTCATTATGGTGCTAGAGGACCTATGACTACTGTTGCTGCACCAATGGTACATGATACCATACCGAAATTGGGTATCAAATCGTATTTGTATAATGATAATTTTGAAGAGAAGAACACCTCCTTATTAAACAAACTACAACTCCCCTACTTTAGGCTACCAGGATTTGAAAAGGTAGAACGTAACGATATTGTGGTGTTCAATCAGCCAGCGGATACCTTGTTGAATATGAACGATTTCAACCCAGACCGTAATTATTACAAACCTATTGACAAAAAAACCAATTTGGTAAAGCGTTGTGTTGGCTTGCCTGGAGATACCTTAGAAGTTAGAAATGGTTATGTCTTTATCAATGGTGTACAGAATGAGTTACCCGATAGAGCAAAACTTCAGTTTTCTCATGATATCGTTTTTAAAAACATTAATGCCAGAAGTTTTCCAGAACTTAATCAAATAACAAAGCCATTTCTTAAGAAGTATGATATTACAGATGGTATTGGCTTTAATGAAACGACAAAAAATTATACAGTACAGACAACACCAGAATCTGCTAATAAAGCCGTCGTTCATCCAAATGTCGTATCTGTAACCTATGCTTCTGATGAAAAAGGAATTAAAGATGAGCGTGTGTTTCCGCATGATGCAAATTATAATTGGAACTACAATTATTTTGGCCCTATATGGATTCCAAAAGCAGGTGCTACTCTAAACTTAACTATGGAAAATTTACCCCTTTATAAACGCGCCATTGGTGAATATGAAGGTAATAAAGTGGTTACTAGAGGTAATCAAATCTTTATCAATGATAAAGCAGCGACTTCCTATACCTTTAAGCAAGACTATTATTGGATGATGGGAGACAATCGTCATAACTCCATAGATGCAAGAGCTTGGGGCTTTGTACCCTACAATCATATTTTTGGCAAACCTGTATTTATTTGGATGAGCATTGATGGGATTAATGATGGTCTAAAAAACTGGAGCTTTAGATGGGACAGAATTTTCACTACGGTTAGTGGTACTGGAGAACGACGATCGTACTTTATTCCATTTTGGGTAGTAGTAATTGGTATTTACGCCTTTACAAAATGGAGAAAGAAAAAGAAAGCTAAATCTTAACCTATGGAAAATGCTCTTTTAAATAGCCTTTTGGAAGCATTAGACTTATCTCCAGAAAATATTCCTCTTCGCAAACAGGTGGCTCAAATCTACATGCAAGCATTTGACTATTCAAATGCTGAAATGCATTTACTTAAAATCATTGAATTCGAAAGTACTAATGCAAATAAATTTCTTTTAGCTAGTTGTTATTTTGAACAAGAAAAATATAATTTAACTGAAGTCATTCTTGAAGAAATTATCGAAAACGAGAACAACATTGATTATCTAGAACTTTATTGCGAGAATTTACTCCAATTAAATCAATATGATCAGGCCTTAAATATTTACAAACAAATTCTGGAAATTGACAACAAATACCGCAACGAGTCTCTTGAAAGTATTTTTAAAGTTAAAAGTACAGGCATAGATAATGACTTTACCGATGATGATGCCCTAAAATTCATTAAAAAAACAAATTTAAAGTTTGATGATGTTGGTGGCATGAATAAAGTAAAAGAAGAAATCGATTTAAAAATAATTAAGCCCTTGTTGCATAAAGAGCTCTATAAGGCTTACGGGAAGAAGATAGGCGGTGGAATTCTATTATACGGTCCGCCGGGTTGTGGTAAAACCCATATAGCAAAGGCTACAGCTGGAGAAATCGATGCCAATTTTATCAATGTTGGTATAAATGATATTTTAGACATGTGGCTAGGAAATTCAGAGAAAAATCTGCACGAAATCTTTGAAACTGCCCGTCAAAATAAGCCCTGTGTTATCTTCATTGATGAGATTGATGCGCTTGGCGCTAATAGAAATGATATTAATAAAACTGCTGGTAGAACTGTTATCAATCAATTTTTAGCCGAATTAGATGGCATTGACTCAGATAATGATGGTATTTTAGTTCTTGGTGCGACCAATGCCCCATGGTATATAGATCCTGCATTTAGAAGGCCAGGTAGGTTCGATAGAATAATTTTTGTGGCACCACCTGACCAAGAGGCCAGAAAATCAATCTATCAGATTCAGTTAAAGGGAAAACCCACAGAACGTATTGATTTCAAAACTTTAGCTAAGAAGACCAAGAATTTCTCTGGTGCCGACATATCTTCCAGCATCGATTTGGCTATAGAAGAAAAATTACAAGCATCGTTTAAGGATGGCATACCTCAGCCGTTATCGACAAAGGACCTCACCAAGGCAATTTCAAAAATGAAACCATCTACCAAGGAATGGTTTGCCTCTGCTAAAAACTATGCGCTTTATGCTAACGATTCTGGGCTATATGATGAAATTCTCACCTATTTAAACATAAACAGATAATGGGCTCTGAGGCTAATTTTGAACGAGGTCTTCAACTCTTTGAGATGGGAAGGTTTAAAGATGCTATTCCTTATCTTCAAAATGCATTGGCTGTTGATATAGATAATTTTGAAACAAAATTTTTGTTGGCACAGTCTTACCTTCAAACAGACAAAACAGAACAAGCCAAGACTCTGACTCTCGAATTAAGAAGTAAGGCCCCAAATTATAGTGGGATTTATTACCTACTTTCAAAAATATATTTCTTAGAAGAAAATATGAGTTTGGCACTAGAGCTAATAGATGAAGCTATCAGTCTAGACCCTTATGACGAAGATTATTTTGGGCATAAATCATACATACGACTTCACGAAAAAAAGTATGAGGAGGCGCTTTTGTTAGCTGAAGAAGGTCTTAAACTTAATGCAAAAAGCATAATTTGTCTCAATGCAAGGGCAACGGCATTAACAAAGTTAAAACGTAAAGAAGAGGCTAGAGAGACTATTGAAAACTTACTAAATGATGATCCTGAGAATGCCTATTCTCATGCCAATATTGGTTGGAATCATTTAGAGCATAATGATACTTCAAAAGCATTGACACACTTTAAGGAGGCTTTAAAACTAGACCCAAATGATGACTATGCTAGAAATGGAATGATAACTGCGGTTAAGTCCAAAAACAAAATCTATAATTTGTATTTAAGATATGCATTTTGGATTGGTAATCAATCTCAGAAAAACCAATGGATTTTTATTATAGGTATTTATTTGATATATAGGTTTTCGTTGAAAATATTGACATTTTCGGGTCTCTCAATACTAGCTATACCGCTCATAATAGCCTACTTATTGTTTGCTTTGGGCAGCTGGATTATGGAACCTTTATCAAATATGATATTATTGTCTGATAACTATGGAAAATATCTTTTAGATAAAAATTCGAGATTAAGTGGGCAAATCCTATTTGTCTTATTACTACTTTCCCTCTTATCATTCTGCATTAATTTTATTTTTGAAAGCGATTATTTGATTTTATTTAGTATTGCTTCATTAGCTGCAATTTTGCCTTTAACAAGGAGTCCACTAAGTTCAAATAAGAACGCTCAGCTATTAGGGTATATCTATGGTATAGTTATTTTATTAATTCCGATAATTGGTGGTATTATAGACTACGAGTATGGTACTTTACTTGTTGTTATCGCGATTATGTTCATTGCTTACACGTGGTTAGGAAATATCTTCTTTAATTAATGCAACATATTTTATTGTACCCAGCGTATTTCCCAAACATAGCCCATTTTGTAGCTATGGTTAATGCAGAGATGGTTTATTTTGAAGTCTGCGATAATTACCAAAAACAATCTTACAGAAATCGAGCGGAAATATATGGCTCTAATGGAAAAATAGCTCTTACAGTTCCTGTGAGCTATACCCAAAAAAACAGGCAACTGTATAAGGATGTTAAGATTGCTAATGAAGACAACTGGCAGTTACAACACCTTAAATCTTTACAGTCTGCTTATAGCACGTCCCCTTTTTTCGAATACTATGTTGATGACTTAATGCCTTTATTTGAAAAATCATTTACATACATCTTAGATTTTAATTTAAAGTGCTTTGAAATACTTATAGATAGTCTTCAAATTAATTTAGCGACTTCAAACACTTCTGTGTTTGAAAAAGAACCAAATGACAAGATTGATTATCGATTACTCGTCAATCGAAATCACAAATTAAAATCACATTTAGATGATTATACGCAAGTATTCAAGGAAAAACATGGTTTTATCCCAAATCTTAGTATTTTGGATTTGCTATTCAATGAAGGTCCAAATACAGAGTTGTACCTAAAACGACAACATTTATAGTCATGCTCAGATTTTGTGTTCACTATGGCTTACATTTTGGGTTACCTTTAGTAATCGCTCTTTTGGTTTTTAGAAAAAAATGGCCAAAAGCTTATTTGATAATGCTATCAGCTTTTGTCATCGATTTAGACCACCTGTTAGCCAATCCCATATTTGACCCAAATCGTTGCAGTATTAATTTTCACCCACTCCACTCTTACTATGCCATCGTAGTCTACATCGTTCTTTTACAACCAAAACCAACGCGAGTTTTTGCCATTGGTCTATTGGCTCATATTATTGCAGATAGTGCCGATTGTTTACTTATCTAATTTCAAAGTAGCTTTTATCGGGTAATGGTCCGATAGCTTAATATCCGAATATGTTTTAAACCCATTTACAGTGAAATCTTTATCGGCTAATATAAAATCGATTCTAAGCGGGAAATACTTAAAATCATAGGTTTTACCAAAACCATGGCCTGCCTCTTCAAAGGCATCAACCAAATCTTCCCCTTTAATTATATTATAAACATATGAATAAGCCGTATTATTAAAATCTCCCGCAACAATAGTCCTATACTTACATTTTGATTTATGTTCTAAAAAAAGTTCCACTTGGGATTGTTGCATTATAAATGCCGCTTTTACCCGTTTTAAAAATACATCTCTTGAATATTGACTATTTATATAATCTATTTTGGTATTGATTTTTGAAGATTGTAAGTGAACATTATAGACTCTAATGGTATCCTTACCTTTTACAACGTCTACAAAAATCGCATTATTATAGGTGTCCTTAAACTCTAAGGACCCTGAGTTTACAATAGGAATTTTAGAAAAAATTGCATGCCCTGGTCTAGCATCTTTTGTATAACTTCCGTTATAATTTGAATAGTTTTCTATCTTTAAGGGCGTTCCTCTTGTATATTCTTGCATACAAATAACATCTGGCAATTCTTCATAAAAGAAGTCTACAATATCTTCTCTTGTTGTTTTATTAGGCTTCCAGTTATATTTATTAAACAATCTAACATTAAAAGACATCACCGATAGATTATTAGGGTCGTCAGTCTTTTTTGAAGAAGAGATTTTATACATCGAACCTATATAGCTCCAGCCCAAGGAAAGTACTATTAGAGACAAGAACATTTGTTTTTTTAACTGAATTAACCAATACACAAAAAAAAGCATATTAATTAATATCAAAAGAGGCACTCCGAGGCTCAAAATCGATAAGGTGGCAAAGTTCTTAGGAGGCACATAAGGTAATAAATAAGAAAGCAAAAGTAAAACCGCAGCCAACGAATTGACAATAAACACAAGCTTACCAAAAAACTTCAATTTTTTCATGGTGTTATTAATCGTCTTTACTAGCCTCAAACAAAAATTTCTTCTCTTTAGCTGTTAGACTATCATAACCACTTTTACTTATTTTATCTAAAATGGCGTCTATTTGTTTTTGTTTATCATTTGTTGTTGTTGTTTGCTTTTGTCTTCTAGTAGATTTAGTCGAACGCCTTTTATGGACGGTTTTAAGGTTCGATTTTGGTTTGAACCAACTCATAAACGAGTCCATAAGACGTTCAAAACCTGTACCTATATCTTTTCCTTTTTTTAAGTTAGCAGCATAATAGTAACCCAATAGGTAACCACCAACATGTGCTACATATCCACCTTGATTAATTCCCATAATTATTCTCAGTACATCTAGCGCAACAAAAAAGATGGCGATATGCATCCATTTTACATTAAACGTATTAAACAATCTAATCTGTGAATCTGGCATGTAAATCGCTATAAACATCAATAAGGCACTAACACCCGCGGAAGCTCCAACCATATTGCCATAACTGGCACCTAAGAAATTGGAAGGGACAATATTAGAAACAGCCAAAAAAGCAAGGCCGCCGCAAATAATGCCAAGAAAATAAATGTTTAATACCATTTTGGTTCTAAAGAGATTGGAGGCCGTCCTTGAAAGGTAAAATAAAAAGAGCATATTGAACAGTAAATGCCAAATGCCAGAATGTAAAAACCCATAGGTGATTAATGACCAAGGCTGAAGAATAAAATCACCAAACCTAGGAGGCATTTCAAAATACGTTAGTAAAGTTAATTTAAAAAGCCTAGTAAGTAAAACAGCAAGAATAAAAACTACAATATTAATGGTAATAATTTTACCAAAAACGTCTAGATTATTATATCTATATTTTAAACTTTGAACGGTATTCATAATTAATTCCAGCGCGTTTTATTTATATCTTTTCTTTTCCAATAGAAAAATATCAGTGCTCCTGTAATAGCCCCGCCAACATGAGCCCAATAAGCAGTATTACTATGTCCTAATAAAGGTGTTCCCGTAAGGAGAGCACTAATAAAATCTGAACCAATCATACCTACAACCAAATACTTTATCTTTAATCTTATGGGCGGAAATATTAAAAACACCTCTCTATTAGGGATTAACAACCCTAATACCGCTAAAACACCCATAATCGCTCCAGATGCGCCTACCATCGGCGTACTATAATTTACTACTAAGTGCTTTAGTCCCTTTTCACTAAGTACCGACTCCCATTGTAAATTATATCTTAAAACTCCTGAATTTAGAACTTCGAAAATTTGATTTTCGCTGAACCCTGCAGCCAGCAAATCATTAAAAGCAAATGTAAATTGAAAGTAATTTACTACAAACGTAAGTAGAAGGGCACCAAATCCCGAAGTAAAATACAACAGCAAAAATTTGCGCATTCCAAGTACAGACTCAACAAAGACGCCAGTTAAATACAACATTAGCATATTAAAAAAAAGGTGAGATGTATCACCATGCATAAACATATGTGTCAAAATCTGCCAAGGTTGAAACATGGGATTCTTTGGGAAATAAAATGCAAACCAGTCATAAAATAATTGACCGTTGCCAATAGCCATAGTCCCAATAAACATTACTACGTTTATTATCAATAGGTGCTTTACAGCATCAGTTATTCCTAATCTCATAGACTATATAAATTTCTTTTCAATGTCATTAACTGACATAGTGATAAACGTTGGTTGGTTGGTTGGTGACATATTGGGTTCCTTACAAGCAAACAAGCTATTCACCAAATGCTCTTGCTCTGTATGATTAAGTATTTTTCCGTTTTTGATGGCCAAGCTTTTTGCCATAGACTTTGCCAATAAATCCGTAGCGCTAAAATTAGCATCCGGTACGTCGTTCTCAACATCACTAATTAATTGCTCAAAAATAGAAGATACTTCATTTTCAGGTACTCCAACTGGTACTCCTGTTATCGTAATGGCTTGGTCTGAGAATTCAGAAAGCACAAACCCTGTATGTTCTAAATCTGTTTTTAAATCCTTAATGATTTTACTTTCGTTCGGTGCAAAATGTAATTGCAACGGAAACAACAATTGTTGACTCGTAGCTTCCTTAATGGTAACGTGTTTTAGAAAATTTTCGTACAATACACGCTGATGTGCTCTGTTTTGGTCAACAATTAACATCCCTGATTTTAGGGTACTGACAATATACTTCTGTTGTAGTTGGAACGTTGTTTTATTGGTTTCAACAGAATCGTCACTAAAAATAGCTTCAGTTTTTGAATCATTTTCAAAAGTAACATTGCTGAAGTCATTTTCTAAGCTGTTATCCTTAGATTCTAACCCAACGTAAAGGCTTTCCCAGTGTGTGGCTGGGCTTTTCTTAAAATGTGTATTTCCAGAGGCTTTTTTATGAGCATCATCTAAAAACGGATTAAAGCTTCGATCCACTTCAATAGTAGGTGCTTTACCCACTTTATCCTTATAACTGTATGGTGTGTTGAGACTGCTTTGATGTTCAAAATCCAATACAGGCGCAATATTAAATTGTCCTAAACTATGCTTTACTGCTGAACGCAATATAGCATACAAGGTATGCTCGTCATCAAACTTGATTTCTGTTTTAGTTGGGTGTATGTTGATATCAATTGTTTCGGGATTAACAGTGAGATTTAAGAAATAACTCGGATTATAACCTGTTTTTAATAAACCTTCAAAGGCGGCACTAATCGCATGGTTAAGATAAGGGCTTTTTATAAAGCGCTGATTAACAAAGAAAAACTGCTCTGACCTTGTTTTCTTGGAATACTCTGGTTTACCAACAAATCCCGAAATCTTCAATACTTCGGTATCTTCTTCCACAGGCACTAACTTTTCGTTGGTTTTGCTTCCAAAAATATGCACCACACGTTGTCTGTAGTTTTCTTGAGGTAAATGAAATAATTCACTTCCATTATGATAAAACACAAATGCAATGTTAGGATGGGCTAAGGCTACACGATGAAATTCGTCGGTGATATGACGTAATTCTACCGTATCGGATTTTAAAAAGTTACGTCTTGCGGGAATATTGAAAAACAAATTCTTAACAGCCACTGAAGTTCCTGTGGGAGTTACGAAGACGTCTTGGGATTTTACCTTACTGCCCTCAATTTCTATAGCTGTACCCAATTCATCTTCAGGTCGTTTGGTCTTTAATTCTACATGTGCTATGGCTGCAATACTCGCTAGAGCCTCACCTCTAAACCCCTTGGTATTGATTTGAAATAAATCTTCAGCTGTTTTTATTTTGGAAGTGGTATGTCGTTCAAAACTCAAACGTGCATCAGTGATGCTCATGCCTTTGCCGTTATCAATAACTTGAACCAAGGTTTTACCAGCATCCTTTATAATCAGCTTTATTTCAGTCGCTTCAGCATCAATAGCATTTTCCAAAAGTTCCTTAACTACAGAAGCAGGTCGTTGTACCACTTCACCAGCTGCAATTTGGTTGGCAACGTGGTCGGGTAAAAGTTGAATGATATCTGTCATTAGCGTTTGAGGGAGAAAATAGAGAGATCAAAATCTATAATGTAAAGAAAGATCAAAATAAAAACACCTATTAAAATGAGAATAGTTCTATTAAAGCCTGAGTTATTTCTATTTCTACTGCTTAGCCTACGCTCATGCCATTGACCAGAAAAGTCATTCTTATTATACGTATCAGCATAAGCGTCAAACTTAGTTGCGTATTTAGATGAATCTGTACCTTCTTTACCTTTATAATAACGCGGAGTATAGTTAAACCTTTTGTTTCTAGGTAATTTCTTAATAAGTGTAAATTTAATTGGACCCATAATTCAATTATTTAATATAGCCGTTAAGGATATAAATTAAAATAAAAAGCGCTGCCAAAACGATAATCAAAAAAGGTAATGACGTAAACATGTTTCCTCTACGCTTGGTATTACCTCTTAACTCATCCCATTTTGCTTCTAGGCTTTCTCTCGACTTTACTTCTTCAGAATCCTGAAAACGAGGCTTATAACTAAACCGCTTATTTTTTCGTTGATTAAACAAGTGCTCTCGTTATTAAATACTTGATTATCTCAAAAGTACTTAAAATACTAAGAAAAATTGCCTAAGGATTCCTTAAAATTATCAACAAAAAGGATGCCACATTAAAGTTAGAAGTATGAAGTTAGAAGTACGAAGTTGGAATTTGGTATTGGGTATTTGAAAGTCAATTATTATTTCAAACTGAATACTGACCACTGTATACTGTCAACTGTAACTGCCTACTGATTACTGAGCACTGCTTACTGCTACTTAGTATCTTTCCGTAATTGAGCCATTTTTATTGCAGTAATAGCCGCTTCCATACCTTTGTTGCCATGCTTTCCTCCGGAACGTTCTATAGATTGTTGCATATTGTTATCTGTTAGCACACAGAAGATGACCGGAATGTCTCCTTTGACATTTAAATCCTTTATCCCTTGAGTAACTCCCTCACAAACAAAATCGAAGTGTTTGGTTTCTCCTTGTATTACACAACCAATAACAATGATGGCGTCTAACATGCCAGACTCGGCGTAGATACTTTTTGACATCCTAGCAGCACCATAAGTCAATTCAAAGGTCCCAGGAACATTCCAACGTACAATGTTCTCCTTCAAAGCACCACAATCGATTAAAGCATCGAATGCGCCTTGCCAAAGGCCTTCAGTAATAGTAGTATTCCATTCTGAAACAACAATCCCAAACCGAAAATCTTTCGCATTTGGGATTGTGGCTTTATCGTAATTCGATAAATTATGATTTGCAGTAGCCATGTTTTATAAGCTTGCTTCTACTTTTCCTATGAGTACATCAACTTGACTAGCTTGTGTAGAGTCACCAAATTCAGACTTTATACGATTTAAATAATCCAAAGCTTTTTGGTTGTCGCCTAAATCTATAGCAACTCTAGCGGCCTTCATCAGATACATTGGAGTTGTAAAGTCATTCACGTTGGCTTTAAACGCCTTTTCGTAATACTCTAAAGCTTCAGTAGGTTGTTCTAACTGCACAAAAGCATCACCAATACCACCCTTAGCGATTGGACCCAACATCTTATCGTCGCTAGAAAAATCACTAAGATAAGTCACCGCATTCTGATAATCCTTGAGATTTAAATAAGCCATACCAGCATAGTAATTGGCTAAATTGGCCGCTGGTGTACCACCATATTGATCAATAATATCCAACATGCCATATTTACCTTCACCTCCATTTAATGCCATGGTGTACAAAGAATCCGAAGAAATACCATTTGCCGCATCTTCAAAATACTTCTTGGCCTGGTACATTTCGTTCATCGCTTCTTCTTGTTGTGGTTCAGCAATATATTTATTGTAACCTAAATAACCCAAAACTACTACAGCTATAACTGCAATAGCACCAACAATATAGTTCTGGTTTTTAACAAACCACTCTTCTGTCTTAGAAGCTCCTTCATCTAATGTATTAAATACCTCAGCTGTTGTTGAGTTTTCCTCAGCAATTTCTTCCTTTTCCTTTTTAGTTTTTGGTTTATAGCCTCTTTTCTTATACGTTGCCATATCTTGTCTAATATACTAACCTCAATATCAAATATTTAAGGCGATAATTTGAATTAACTTATATACAGACGCTCAGCGTCAAATATTAAATCTCATCTTCTGGCCTGCCGAAGCATAGGCGAAGGCGGATTATTGCGTGCGCAAAAATATAATTTTTATTGGGATTTAAAAGCCTATTTATTTGTTATTTTTCAATAATTTGCGTGATTATTAAGAGCATTAAATACAATGCTAAACCCAAGGAACAGGTATCACCTTTTATGATTCTAAACACGTTATCTTTAGTTAATTACAAAAATTTTGAAAGTCAGGTTTTTGACTTTGACACTAAAATCAATTGCTTTGTTGGTGCTAATGGTATCGGAAAAACCAATGCACTAGATGCGATTTACCATTTAGCGTTTGGTAAAAGTTACTTCAATCCCATTGCACTACAGAATATAAAACACGGTACCGATTTTTTTGTAATCGATGGTAGTTTTACCAAAAACGAACGCCCAGAAAAAATTATAGTATCGCTTAAACGAAGCCAGAAAAAAATCATTAAGCGTAATGGCAAAGCCTATGACAAATTCAGTGATCATATTGGTTTTATTCCATTGGTCATTATCTCACCGGCCGATCGCGATTTGATCATTGAAGGTAGTGATACACGACGAAAGTTCATCGATAGCGTTATTTCCCAAAGCGATAAGAACTATTTAACCAATGTCATTGCTTATAACAAAGTCTTATCGCAGCGCAATGCGCTACTGAAATACTTTGCGCTTAATAACACTTTTAATGCAGATACCCTAAGTATTTATAACGAACAGCTCGATACTTACAGCAAGGACATTTTTAAAAAGCGTGATGAATTCTTAAAAGTTTTTATTCCCATTTTTAAGGAACGTTACCAAGCGATTAGCCAAAGTAAGGAAGATATTGATTTAAAATATAAAAGTGATTTGTTCAGTGGAGATTTAATCGATCTGTTGCAAGTCAATCTCAATAAAGACAAAGCTTTACAGTACACAAGTGTAGGCACACACAAAGATGATTTGACGTTTTTAATTGATGATTTTCCTATTAAGAAGTTTGGTAGCCAAGGCCAACAAAAATCCTTTTTAATCGCTTTAAAATTGGCGCAGTTCGATTTTATAAAGCAACAAAGTGGAGTGTCTCCCATATTATTGTTAGATGATATTTTTGACAAGCTCGATGAGAACCGCGTCGCACAAATTATAAGCCTTGTTGATGATTCACATTTTGGACAAATCTTTATTAGCGATACCCATGCCGATAGAACTGAAAATGTTGTCAAGCAAATTCACCAATCGTATAAACTATTCAAGTTATAATGAAGATTACACATAGAATTAGCACTGTCATTGCGAGTTCCGAAAATTCGGAACGCAGCAATCTCTTCACATATGGTTGCATTATCTCATTCCTTCTGTTATTAGCAACTAGTTGTTCTGAAGATCCCACAACGTACATTCAACATATAGAAGGCTATTGGGAAATTGAAGAAGTCACACTGGCTAATGGCACCAAAAAACAATATCAGTTTAACGAAACCATAGATTACATCAGCATCAATGATAGCTTACAAGGCTTTAGAAAAAAGCTAAAACCAGGTATTAACGATACTTACTTTACATCAGATGATGCAGAATCCCTTATTTTAAAGGTTGAGAATAACAGTTTAAACGTTTACTACACCACTCCCTATGCCCAATGGAAAGAAACCGTTTTGGAGGCCTCGCCCACACATCTCAAAGTCAGTAATCAAAATAAAAATATCTATTTGTACAAACGCTACACTCCTATTGAATTAAACTTAGAATAAAATTCTTATCTAAGAACAACTTGTCATGTTGAACACTTCGACCACCATACATCGTACAAGACTCTGGAAGGCGCGTCGCTCAGTGCAAGCCGCTAGACATCACATAATCAGCATAAAATAGATCTAAGTGATTCAGCTTGCAGAGCCTAAGGGTTTTGCCTAGCAAAATCTAAAAATTTCTCAATCGCTGCGCCCATTTCGAAATGACAAATGCCCTGAAGAATTTACAGAAACCAAAGTAACAGCTAATGATGATGTCAGTTCGAGTAATTCCAATAGCAATTGGGATTGTAACGAGAATCTTCTTAAAACAAACTTTCACTTTTATTAGAGCAAAAGTTCGTTCAAATTTTCGACCTTTGTAATACTGTACATTAAATGACGAAATTCCTTCCCGATGGTTATCGGGATTCACAGGAAGTAAACATGACAAAGCGCAACAACGATAACCGCCCTATTGAAGAGATTCTCAAAGAGTTTGTTGAAACGAATAATTTACAAACTGGTTTAGACAAAGTCAACGTGCGCGAAGCTTGGACAAATCTTATGGGAAATGGCGTTAACAACTACACGACTGCCATTGAGCTAAAACACGAGACCCTTTATGTACAGTTAAGTTCTAGTGTCTTGCGCGAAGAGTTAAGTTATGGCACTGAGAAAATTATAAAAATGCTTAACGAATCTATCGGTAAAGACCTCGTAAAAAAGTTAGTGCTCCGATAAGCGTCAAACTGCTAAAGTTTTCAAAAATCTGAAAATGATCCCTTTGTAGCTTCGTATCTTTACAAAAAGCTATGATGCGACTACTTTTATTTGTTTCAGTTATTCTATTTCAACAATCCATGACCTTATTTCAATTCACTTCGGAAAGCAATATCGACAACTGGAGAATTTTGGATGATGTGGTTATGGGTGGACGATCTGATGGTCATTTTAAGATTAATGACGATGGTTATGGTGAATACTATGGCGACATTTCTTTAGCAAACAATGGTGGTTTTTCGTCACTGCGTTATTATTTTGAAACTGTAGATGCATCGGACTATTCAAAATTCAAACTGCGACTAAAAGGTGATGGCAAAACCTATCAATTAAGGGTTAAGGACAGTCGTTATAATCGCTATTCGTATATCTGTAAATTTGAAACTACTGGCGAATGGCAAACCGTTGAAGTTCCTTTTGCTGACATGTACGCTTCGTTTAGAGGCTACCGTCTAGACATGCCGAACTTTAAAGGCAATCAAATGGAAGAAATCGCATTTTTGATAGGCAACAAGAAAAAAGAAAGTTTCAAACTATTGATTGACACTATTACGTTAGAATAATATTTGGTATTTTTAAGTGCAAATAATCATTCCACTTAATGAAATACGCAAAACTTCTCTTGTCCTTGGTGCTTACCATAGGCATTTTTTATGCTTTAAATACAAAATTTGGTACTATTCCACCGTTGGGTAAATTCTTAAATCCGACTTCGGGTATCTGGCAAAATGAAACCGATGAAACCATCACTGGAGACATTGCTATTCCAGGCTTAAAAGATAAGGTCACAGTGCACTATGACGAATACATGATTCCACATGTCTTTGCGCAAAACGAACACGATCTATACAAAGCCCAAGGTTACCTAACGGCAAAACATCGTTTATGGCAGTTGGAATTTCAAACCCATGCAGCAGCAGGACGATTGTCCGAAATCTTTGGCGAAGGTGCCTTAAACTACGACCGTACCGAACGCAGACGTGGTATGGGTTATGGTGCAGACAATGCCATTAAATACATGGAACAATACGATACGGAAACCTTAAGCTATGTTCAGGATTATGCCGATGGTGTAAATGCCTATATCGACCAACTCGACTCCAAGGATTATCCAGTAGAATATAAATTATTGGATTATACGCCAGAAGCTTGGTCACCGAAAAAAACGGCTTTGCTGCTCATGTACATGACCAAAATGTTGGCAGGAGGTGATGACGATTTAGAATATACCAATGTACTGCGACTCATTGGGCAAAAGAATTTTGATTTGTTGTTTCCAGATTTTTTTGACAGTACCGATCCCGTTATTCCAAAGGAAACCGACTGGAGTTTTATCGACGTCCCACAAACCGAATTACCAGCTAGTAAGGCAGCCGTTTTGGACACCATAGCAGAAAGCATTGAAAAACCAAACCCAGATAATGGGAGTAACAATTGGGCGGTTTCAGGAGTGAAGTCAGCCACCGGAAACCCTATTCTGGCTAACGATCCACATTTGAGCTTAAATTTACCTGCTATTTGGTTTGTGATGCAACTCAGTACGCCAAAGCACAATGCCTTTGGAGCGACTATTCCAGGTGCTTTGAGTGTCATTTCAGGCTTTAACCAATACATCGCTTGGGGAGAAACCAATGCGACACGAGACGTGATTGATTGGTACAAAGTGGAATTCAATGCCAATCGTACCCAATACAAATATGATGGTGGTTGGAAAGATGTCACCCTAAGAGTTGAAGACATTAGAATAAGAGGCAAGGAAAACTATAAAGATTCGGTATTGTACACCCATCATGGTCCTGTGGTATTTGACAAGAATTTTAAAGGCGATAATGAATTGGCAGGCTATGCCATGCGATGGATAGGTCATGATGGTGGCAATAACCAACGTACCTTTATCGAACTTAATAAAGCCAAGAATTACGACGATTATGTGAGTGCTTTACAATACTGGAATGCACCAGCACAAAACTTTGTATTTGCCTCCACCGAAGGTGATATTGCGCTTTGGATACAAGGAAAATTTGCCAATAAATGGGAAGGTCAGGGCAAGTTCTTAATGGATGGCAGCAATCCGGAAAACGACTGGCAATCCTATATTCCGCAAGCGTTTAATGCACATACTAAAAATCCCGAAAGAGGATTTGTTAGTTCTGCCAACCAACATCCTGTGGATGAAAATTATCCCTTTTATGTCTTTAACGATGGTTACGAGACCTACCGCAACCGAGTGATTAATGACGTCTTTAATTCTAAAGACACCTTTAGCGTACAGGACTTTAAGGATTTGCATAACAATAATTATAATTTGAAAGCTGCCGAACTCGTGCCTTATATGCTAACACATATGGATGCTTCTTCCCTATCTGAAGCTGAGAAAGCGGTTTACGAAGACATCAAAGCCTGGAATTTTAATAATGATATCGATGAAGTAGGGCCTAGTATTTGGAGACAATGGTATGGCAGATTGTATAACATGACTTGGGACGAATTTGATGTTGAAGACACTGCTTTGGATGCGCCCACCACCTACCAAACCATTTACCTATTAAAGAACCATGGTGATCATGAGTATATGGATATGGTTGAAACAGAGGATACCACCGAAACGGCTAAGGATTTGTTTTTACTAGCTTTTAAAGAAGCCGCTGAACGTTTAATGGAAATTAAGGAAGAAAAAGGCGATTACACATGGTTAAAGTATAAAGCCACGTATGCTGGGCATTTGTTACAAGCCTTACCCGCCTTTTCGCGATTTGACATCCCTATCGGAGGTGACCGCAACATTGTGAATGCCACTTCTGAAAATCACGGTCCATCATGGCGTATGATTGTAGAAATGACGACACCACCAACGGCCATTGGTATTTATCCTGGTGGCCAATCGGGTAATCCGGGTAGCCAGTACTACGATAATTTTATCGACGATTGGGCTGCAGGGAATTATTACAACCTTAACTTTTTACAATCCAATACCGTTACAGATGCGATTATTGGTACACAAACCTTAACACCAGCAAGTAATGACTAAAAATATCACCAACTTTATCGCTACCCTTGTTTTAGCTATTGTCCTGTCTTTGTTTTTACCTTGGTGGTCTATCATGACTGCTGCCTTGGCCACGGCTTTATTTATTCCTTTAAAAAGAGCGGCCGTATTTTTTGTGCCTTTTTTAGCGATATTGGTATTTTGGGCAGGCTTTAGTTTTTTCTTAAGTAGTGCTAACGATTTTATACTCGCCAAGAAAATTTCCCAATTGCTGGAACTCGGTGGGAATCCGTATCTCTTGATTTTAGTCACTGGAGTTGTTGGTGGTTTAGCGGCTGGTATTGCAGCGATTTTTGGGAAGCAGTTGATCATGTTGACTAAATCTTAATAAGCCTGTATTTTCTTAAAAATATGTAGTTTTACGTATAGTAATCTATGTTTTTAAAGCTATCTTTAACTGACAAAATTTAGAAAGAATAAACAAGATGTGTTTATTCTTTTGGACACTTGTTTAAATCTAATATTATAACAGTATAAGAGCTTCAAACAATCTTAATTAATCAGAAAGTGTTGGACAAAAACTCGATGAAATTATTAACGAGTTAAAAATCATAAAAATGATGTAAGTTTTGCCTCAAACAACAAAATACTACTTGAACAATATGAAATGAATATTGTAAAAAGACTAAAACGAATTGAAAAGAAATAAGGAATTTGGAAAGACATGAAAATCATGAGCCAATCGATTATAAAATGTTCAAAGCTAACAAAGTCAAATATCATGAATTAAATGGTTTTGACGTGTTTAAAATTAAAGTGGATTATTATTTAAAACGCTATTGATTTATCACATTTTGATATTTATTCCACCGATAATAATTGTTAATCATTAATTAAATAAAATAATGGATTATTGGGAAAAAAGAATTTATGATGCTAAGCTCTATAACCTCAAAGAGCTTAACTTAGGTCAAGCACAATTAAAAAAAATTCCAAAAGAAGTTTTTGAACTTACTAAGCTTAAATCATTAAGTCTTATACGAAATGGGTTAACTGAAATTCCAAGATCTATTTCAAAACTTAAAAACCTTGAAGTACTTTACTTAAGTGGAAATGAGATAACAGAAATTTCTGAAGACATATGTAAGCTTGTCAATTTAAGGATTCTAGTAGTAAACAGTTGCAAAATCCAAGTAATATCTGACAGTATCTCAAACTTAAAAAATTTGGAGTTTTTAGATATTCGATTTAATAGACTGGATTCTTTACCCTACACCTTAGGTAAGTTAACAAATTTGCATAGCTTATTATTAGGTAAAAATAGATTTAAAGATTTATCACCCGAATTACTTGTCCAAAACACTAACGTCATATTGGACTATTTAAAATCCAAATTAGATGGGGATACTGTAAAACTATACGAAGCAAAATTACTTATAGTTGGAGAAGGAGAAGTTGGAAAAACATGGCTTAAGGAAAGGTTAATTTATAACAAGATAATAAGTAAAAGGAAAAATAGCTCTACAGAGGGTATTGATATCTCTAAATGGAATTTATCAACTTCTCTGTCAAAAAGATTTAGAATTAATCTATGGGATTTTGGTGGCCAAGAAATTTATCATTCAACCCACCAATTTTTTTTGACTGAAAGATCTCTTTATCTTTTAGTTTTTGATGCAAGAAAGGATTCTGACGTTTCAAGTTTTGGTTATTGGCTTAAAACCATTAAACTATTAAGCAATGAATCACCTACTGTTATTGTTCTAAATAAAATAGATGAAAGATTAAAAGAAATAGATATTGAGCTTTACAAAGAACAATTTCCAAACATAATAGATTTTGCAAAAATTAGTTCCTTAAATGGTAAAGGACGTAGTGAACTTCTAGATATAATCGAAAAAAATATTACAAAACTTGAACACGTTGGTCAAGAGCTCCCCAAAAACTGGGTAGCAGTAAGAAGTAGGCTGGAAAGTTTAAAGCAAAATTTCATCTCATATGATTATTATATAAATATATGTCAAGAAAAAGGTATAGCTGAAAACTTGGCACGAGAATTAAGTTATTACTACCATATTTTAGGTGTATTCTTACATTTTCGAGATAACCCAATACTAAAAGGAATGATATTCTTAAATCCTGCTTGGGCAACAAATGCAGTTTATAAAGTATTGGATCACGAAATTATTGAAGAAAATATTGGAAAATTTAGTTTGGAGCAACTCCCAAAAATATGGCGCCGTAAAGATGGTTATCCTGAAGAAAATTATGTTCATCTTTTGGAATTAATGAAGAAATTTGAGCTTTGCTTTCAATTACCAAAAAATAATTGGTTCATTATACCGTCAAAGTTACAATCTACCAAGCCAAAGTTCGATTGGAATTATGATGAAAATTTGGTGTTTGAATTCAAGTATGATTTCATGCCAGCTGGGATAATGACTAGGCTAATTGTAAGAGTTCATGAAATCATCAAACAAAGACTATTTTGGAAATCAGGTGTAATACTAGAAGAAATAACTTATATACATAAAGAAGATGAGACAGTAAAACCCAAAAAATTAACAACTAAAGCTTTAATATTGGAGAATAGATTTGATTGGAAGATTTCAATCTATTTAGTGGGTGATGAAAAAAGGGAGCTATTATCCCTTATTAGAAGACAAATCAATCAAATACACAAAACTTTAAGAAACCCACCTGTAACAGAATTGATTGCCTGTTGTTGTAGTGAATGCAGTAATGACAAATTTCCAGAAAAAATCAAATTTGATACAATAAAACAATTTAATAATAAAAATGTGGAGTCGTTCCCATGCCCTAAATCAGGAGAACAAGTATCCGTATCGGCATTATTAGGTGATTTTAGGTTAACTCAACAACCTATTAATGAGGAAATATTAAGATTACTTAAACAACTTAAAAATGAAACCGATAACGAAGAATCATTTATCAAAAAAGTAAATGACTTAGTAGTAATCCAACCTAATTTTTTTGGGATTGGTGTGGACGTAAAAAAGCTAATTGAAAGATTTGTTTCTAAAAAACCTCTTTCAAAAAAGTAATGTTTGAATTATAAAGAATTAAATCCACTTAAACTAGGATCTTTAAAGTGGGAATAAAGTATTATTGCAACCATAGATTCAAACTCCACAACCATAGATTTAGCAACTCGTCATTGCTCAATAATTTCACTTTAAAACCTATGATGACATTTTAGGGTGTTTACGATACATAACTAAACCAACATTTATAATTTTTTGTTATGTTATTAAAATTCTTAAAACAAACTCGATTTAATTATGTATTTGTATTATCGTTTATTCTTCTAACTACATTAGGCTGTAGTGATGATGACAACAGATCCGATGACCCTCAACTAGAAACAGAAAACGTGACTATTGGTGCTCAAGCTACATTTTTAAGAGTCGATAATGTAGATACCTCAACAAATCCTGCCGTCGTTAATCTCAATGCCCTTAACATTTCCCCTGGTGATGTCTTACGTCTTAAGACCATAGGTAATTATATCAACAGTCCAACAGGCAGCACAAGGGATAGTGCAGCTGGTGTGTTTTCATCATCTAATTTACTACTCGACAGCAGTGAACTCAACAGAGTTGTGGATGCTATTGACGCTGGTGAAGATCGAGTGACCGACAACACCTTTGAGCAAAATCAAGTCACTGATATTCCTGAGGATTTTAGGATTGACGAAAATCAAATACAAATTACGGTGCCTGTAGGAGCACAATTCCTGTTCCTTGGTGTTACGGATAGTAAACTTTCTGATAATATGCAATCCTCTGCAGGTTTTGCTATAGAAATACGCTATTAGACAAAAAATCTAACTAAGATTCGGGCAATCGTAGATTTAAACAACACAAGCTTAGATTTGGCAAAATTAGAATAAGCCATTAGTCGCAACTTTGTATCATAACCAAACCCGACTTCGCTTTATCTCCTCCGCTTTTAGCTACGAAGATAGAGGAAAGCTTCGTCGGACAAAGAATCACAAAATTATGAATACAAAAACAGCACTAATCACAGGAGGCAGCCGTGGACTAGGAAGAGACATGGCGCTAAGCCTCGCCAAAAAGGGTGTGGACATTATCTTTTCGTATCACAGTAACACCGCAAAAGCAGAAGACGTCATCAATGAGATTAAGGCTTTAGGGCAAGATGCCAAAGCCTTTCTATTTGATGCCAACGACTATAAAAGCGGACAAGCGTTTATTGCCAGTGCCACAAACTATCTTAAAGAGAAAAACGATAGCCCAAACTTCGATTTTCTGATTAACAATGCAGGGACTGGCACCTTTAATATAGTGGCCAATACTACAGAAGACCAGTTTAATGAAATGATGAACGTACACCTTAAAAGTGTGTACTTTATGACGCAAGCCGCTTTACCATTTTTAAATACTGGCGGCCGTATCATTAATATTTCGAGTGGATTGACACGCTTTAGTTTGCCTGGCATGTCATCTTACGCCATCATGAAAGGCGCCATTGAAGTCTTTACACGTTATTTGGCCAAGGAACTCGGAGACCGAAAAATTACGGCCAATACCGTAGCGCCAGGAGCTATTGCAACCGATTTTGCAGGTGGTAGCAACAAAGCAGAAGACAAAGTCAAAATGATTGCCAGTGTCACCGCATTGGGTCGTATTGGCGAAGCCGAGGATATCGGTGGTGTCGTGGCCTTTTTATGTTCAGACGATGCAGGTTGGATCAATGCCCAACGCATTGAGGTATCTGGTGGTATGTTGGTATAACCTTATAGAGAATTGGGAGATGAATCTCCCAGTTCTTTTTATTAAATTTATGACAATGAAACACATCACACGTTTTAAAAAAGTAGGAGACTACCATAAAATAGCACAATTGCCTGCACCTGAGCATCCCTTAATCAGCTTGGTGGATTATTCTAAAGTGCGCTATCCAGATAACGTTAGTGAGATGATATGGACGCAAGATTACTATACCATTGGTCTGAAGCGCAATATTCCCTATAAATTTTTCTATGGACAGCAGGAATACGATTTCGATGAAGGCGTAATGACCTTTATTGCGCCCAATCAAGTATTGAGTGTTGGTAGTAACCCTAATGTTGGGCATACACCATCAGGCTGGTTGTTATTGATTCACCCAGATTTTATGTGGAATACCAGTTTAGCTGAAAAAATGCAACGCTATGAGTTTTTTGGCTATGCCATTAATGAAGCCTTGTTCCTCTCTGAAAAAGAGGAAACCATGATGGGAGATTTGCTTCAAAATATTCAGCGCGAATACCAATCGAACATCGATAAGTTCAGCCAAAATATCATCATTTCACAAATTGAACTTTTACTCAATTATGCCGAACGGTTTTACGAACGCCAGTTCATCACCAGACAAATTGTTAACCATAAAATACTGGATGGTTTAGAAACTTTGCTTAAAGACTATTTTAAAGCCGATTCCCTTATTGAAAAAGGCTTACCAACAGTACAATGGGTAGCGGACCACTTGAATCTATCTCCTAACTATTTGAGCAGTATGCTAAAGTCCTTAACTGGTATGAGCACGCAGCAGCACATTCATCAAAAACTCATTGAAAAAGCCAAAACACAACTATCGGCTACCAATTTATCCATTAGTGAAATTGCCTATAATCTTGGCTTTGAGCAACCTGCATCCTTCACCAAATTATTTAAGAGTAAAACGGAGATGTCTCCCTTGGAATTTAGAAAAACATTTAACTGAAAGTTTGCAGATAAAAATTATCTTTATGGTATAATTGATTAATGCTCATGAATCCATCGGCTAGCGGCTGGATAAAAAAACTACTCCTAGAGGTTTCTGAAACATCTTGTGCTCAGATGGAAACTTCGCAGTTTTATAATAGACTTAAGCAAACCGGATTCATCTATGGTAGCAATGTGAGCGTGGTGCTCGATATTGCAAAACCTTTTGAGTTTACAGATGAAGAACGCTGTAAAATCAACTTGTTGGTCACCTACTATTTTATTCACGAAAAGAGGAAGTGCCAAGAAAGCTTTACCGACAGCCTTATTAGATTTTATAAAGCGACAAGCACTAAAAGACGTTCCTTTTTTGATGAGTTATTTGGCGATAAGTCATCGGATAGTCTGTTGGAAAAAATGATTCACAAGCGCATTAATATCGACGATAATTTTATCACCAAAACCTTTAACTACTTTTTGATTAATGCCTTATTGTTTGTAGATGTTTTGGGCTATCAGCGCTTTTTAAAAGATGAAACCAACGTTAGGGCTTATGTGAATAATTTGGAATCGGCCTTAGAAACCATCATCTTTTCTGCTATAGATGCGAAATCCAAAAAAACCGAATATGACAACAATCTTATACGCTTATTTAAAGAATCGGTACGCCATAAAAATTCTGAATTACCATCTTACAACGATGCGATTACTTTTATTACCGAACCGTTAGAAAAGCTATACCTTATTGATTTGGTGTGTATGGCTTCTTGGAGCGACAAAGTGATTGACAAAGAAGAGCGTGAGTTTTTAAATCGCTTAAAGACCGATCTGGATTTACAGAATAACGACATTACAAAATCCGTCGATGATATCAATCGCTTTTATGCAAAGTATAAGGATGATGTGGCATTTTTGCGTTCTAAGAACTTAGCTCAAAGTTTTTATGACAATAGCAGTAAGGTGGTCTCCAAATTAATTAAGCGCAACAGCAAACGATTGATTAAAGAGCTCTCAGAAAGTAAGGAAGCCATGTGGCTCTTAGCACAATCGACTCAACGGAATTTAACTGACGAGGAACAGAAAAAAATTCAATCGCAACTCATAGATATATTCAAATCCATTCCAAGTTTAGCCATTTTTATGTTGCCTGGAGGAATGATTTTACTGCCGCTTTTCGTAAAATTCATTCCAAAATTATTGCCTTCGGCTTTTGATGATAATAGGATAGAAAACGATAAGGTGTAATTAATTATACCTTTTGACAAACGAAGTCATGTCGAACACTTCGACTGTCGTCCGCCGTAAAAGATCCTGAAAGGCGCGACGCTCAGTGCAGGCCGTGAGACATCACATCAACAGCAAAAAATAGAATTGGTTTGATTTAACGCCACTGCGCCTAAAGATTTCTCAATCGTCCTGATAGCTATCGGGACTCATTTCGAAATGACAATTAGAATATAGTCCTATTCTGAATAAAAAAATGGCAAACTGTAACATTTAGGCCAAATTGATTACACATAGATATAATATTTAGTCATGATTACTAATTACTACATGTTGCTTAATATCGACCAATCCGCCAATTTAGAAACTATTAAAAAAGCCTTTAGAAAAGAAATTGCAATGTATCATCCCGATAATAACGCTTCGCCTGAGGCAAGAGAAAAATTTGAACAACTCGTGGAAGCCTTCGACATTTTATCTAATGAAGATAAACGTCGTGAGTATGATACAATTCTAAATCATGAAGCTACTAATAAGCCCGTAATCATAGAACAAAAACAGGAGTATGAAGACTGGCAAAAAGAGGCCAAAAAGAAATCTAAAAAATACGAAGGTATTGGCTTAGAAGAACTCTTACTTCTCGATATTTTTGTTTTGAATGGTGACTTCCTAGATGGTTTATTCGCAGGAACTGATCAACTTTTTGATGGTATAGGTGATATCTTTGATTTATTCTAACCAGTTCTTAAAATCTTTTACACGTTCTCTGGCTACAATAACGTCTTGTTCGTTATAATGGTTTAGTTTAATTTGAAGCCTTGAATTGGTATAGCTGATAATATCCTTTATAGCATTGATATTCACATAAAACTTTCGGCTAATTCTGTAAAACATATGTGGCTCGAGCTCATCCTCAAGCTGATCTAAGGTCATATCCAAAAGATAATTACGACCTCCATTTGTATGAGCGTAAGTTCCTTTATTCTCGCTATATATACATTCAATCTCTTCGACATTTATTAACTTAATGTGTTGACCTACCTTTACCGAAAAACGCTTTTTGTATTCGCGCTCAATTGGGTTGACCAGTAGCTTTTTT
Organism: Winogradskyella sp.; assembly: GCF_028289625.1. GTDB lineage: Bacteria > Bacteroidota > Bacteroidia > Flavobacteriales > Flavobacteriaceae > Winogradskyella. The sequence continues at coordinate 29,293 of NZ_JANQOM010000038.1, forward strand.
ATGTCATTAAAGTCTAAAGTAACTGATTTCTGTTGTTGTGTAGTGCCTTTATATTGATTAATTGCTGTTTTGAGCTCGTCCTCATCAATAGGCTTCAATAAATAATCTATACTATTAAGTTTAAAAGCCTGCAAGGCATATTCATCATAAGCGGTCGTAAAGATTACAGCTGAATTGATTTCTATAGCTTCAAAAATCTCAAAAGACAGACCATCACTCAATTGAATATCCAAAAAAATTAAATCGGGATGTTCATTGGTTTGAAACCATGCTATGGATTCTTCGACGGAATGTAGTAGCGTTTCCGCCTCAACATCAAAGGATTTTAACATACGCTGTAAACGTCGTGCTGATGGTTTTTCGTCTTCTATTATGATTACCTTCATAGTTTAATTTTAAGCTTTTAATTGATTATTTCCAGAGTTTGATTTCAATTTTAGATTCCTTATCAATAAACTCGTCTATTTTTTTGTCCTCCCAAGTTTTTTTGAAAAGAGATCGTCTGCGATACACATCAATGCCATGAATAATTATAAAAACCGTCCAAGTTCCTAAAATACTTAGATTTAATGCTGTAATGGTACTTTTATAAGGTCCTTCTTCTAGGATATAAAAGTTAAGTGAAATAAGACCAACAACTAGTATATAACCCGCTAAATGGATATAAAATAGCCTAGTTCTTCTGAGTATGCGTTGAGTCTTAAGATACTTTTCTTGTTTTGAAATGGTTTTCATTAGTTTAGAGTTTTACACGTTTCCCTTCTTTCCAAACGATTTTGGTGTTAGAGATAGCATTAATGTTTTGTGTAACATCACCATCAACCAAGATTAAATCAGCAATATAACCCGGCTTTATAAAACCTGTTTTTTCTAAAGCAAAGGCCTGCGCAATATTGCTCGTTCCAGCTTTTAAGACCTCAATATTTGAAAGTCCCGATGCCTTTAAAAGTTCTAATTCCTTATATAAATCCGTGCCATAATTGATGCCTACATTTGGTGGATCTGTTCCTGCTAAAATAGGCACACCAGCTTCATAGAGCTTTTTAAGCTCAGATAATAATTGTGCTTTGGTTAAGAAACTACTGGCTCTTTCGCCTATACTTTCAAAAGCTTTGAGTGTTGTAAGCAAAGTCGGAATCACAAAAAAATCTTTTTCCTTAGAAAGCGTATTGAGTGCTGCTTTATCCAATTCTTTATCTCTCCATAGATGTACCAATCCATCAGCATTCTTATTTAAAACACTGACTGCATCTTCTAATCGACTAACATGAACAACCGCTATTTTTTTAGCCTTATGCGCTTCTTTAATGAGTTCTGAAACCGTTTCTATTGACAATGTATTTCTCCAAGGCTCCACGATGATTTTTATATGGTCTACATTGGCCTTTACTCGACCCTCAATGAATTTCTTAGCATCTTCGGGCTTGGTGAGTGTAGGCACCGGGAAACCATATTGTGTGCCGTGACCATCAGGAGCCGTTGCAGCATATCCTGATACATAATATCTCGCAAAGTTAGTAGAGTCCTTAAGTTGCCTCATCATGGTTTGATAGGGTTCTAGACCATGCATGTCCATGACGTTCAAAACTCCTGCTTGCGCAGCTTCGGTTAAGGATTGTGGTGTCCAAGCATGTACATGAGCATTAGATAATGCTGGTAATAAAGTTTTGCCTTTGCCATTAATTACTTCATCATTATTCAAGGCTTTTATCGTTTTCGAAACTTCTGTAATAATACCATCTTCAACCTTAACAGAAGTAGAAGCTATGACGGACTCCCCATCAAATACTTTTACATTTTTAATGATAAAACTGTTTTGGGCATTTCCAATGAACATGCATACGATAAAGGCCAAAACTATGTTGGTTCTATACATAATTAGAATTTTGGATATTTAAAAACACTGCAACTAGGTATTCGAACTATTCCCAGTTACGTTCTTCCTTGTCCATAAACTCCTTAATCTTTCGTTTCTCCCAGTTTTCGCCGAAAAAGAAATCCGGCCCAAAAACACCAATAAAATGAAAGAGTAATCCAATGCCCCAAAATGCCGCTGTGGCATAAGGTCCGAAACCAGAAAATCCATTGCCAGAGTTAAAGCCAATCAATAAAATTAAAAAGACGTTTACTACCAAATACACCGCAAAGTGCCAGTAAAAGCCAACAATTGAATCTACCTTCTTTTTAGCACGCATGTATGCTTCTTCTTTTCTAAAATCTGAAACCTCATCCTTATTCTTATAAGGTTCTATACTATACTTTTCCATGATTATTTTAATTTTTTATCGTTCGACAATTCTTTATTCATTAACGCTTCTATTTTGCGCTCTTCCCAAGCTCCTCCAAATTTAAAGGACAGGAAATGTAATATGAGAAAGATGCCCCAAATGACCCAGACGCTCAAAACATTAATGCTTATCAACTCATTGGTAAAACTTTCCCAACTGTCTAAATCATTCCATACTTTAAGCAAAGTTATGAACACATTCACCAGCACATATATTATAAGATGCGTGTAAAAACCTCGCTCTTTTTCGACCTTATTTTTGGCCCTGATATAACTTAAATTAGAATTTTGATTTTTCATAATTTCTAGGTCTTAGTTCCAACGATTTTTTTCCTCTTCCTTACGCATGTACTCTTCAATTTTGCGTTCTTCCCACTTAGCCCCTAATGCACCGTTATCGACATAAACTCTATAGGCCTGAAAAACTAAGCCAATTCCCCAACCAAATATTGGGAACCAGAACCATTGAATGGTATGGCTTGTAAATCTGTACCAGATAAAGATTAAAAATGGGATAACAAAGACATAAGCAATTAAACTATAATAAAATGCTTTAAGTTCTTCCACACGGTTACGTGCCCTAACATAATCGTCATTAAGACGGTCTTGTGATTTTTGTGTTGTTCTCATGATTGCTATTTGTTTTGTGAGCATAGGAATTGCAACTGCAAAATCCGTATCTCGTTGATTGATGTAAACTTTTCGTTCCGTTAGTAATTTGTAGCGTTGCTTAATATTCTCTAATCCTACACCACTACCCTTTTTTACGATTTGTTTTGGTTGAAGATTGTTCATCACTACCAGATGATTTCCATCTTCGTATATCTTAATGTGCAGCGGCCTACTCGACGTTACCATATTGTGCTTTACTGCATTTTCTAAAAGCAATTGTAAGGACAAGGGCACTACTTTACTTTCAGGATTTGATGCTTTATCAGGAATTTCAAAAATGATACTGTCTTCAAAACGCATTTTTAAAAGTGACATATAGGTCCTTGCAAAGTTGAGTTCTTCATCTATGGTGACCAGTTCCTTATTTTTCTGTTCTAATACATAGCGATAGACCTTAGATAAAGCCGTAGTAAATTTTTGTGCACTTTCTGGATTCTCTTCTATTAAACTGGTCAATACATTTAAACTATTAAACAGAAAATGTGGATCTAACTGATTCTTTAAAGCATCGAACTTAGCACTTGCCGCACCTGCTATGACTTTTTGTTCTTTGACCTTATTTTTCTGATAACGGTTATAGAAATAGGCTATATAAAATATACTTAATATGCTAAGGGTGATCCATAACCCGAAAGAATATCCCTGCCAGCTATCATTTTGAAGAAATGTTTGAACAGACTGGCCATACATAAAGACTAAAACTATAAACCTTAAAAAGAATATTGTAGTCAAAGTAATCATTGTTGCACCAGCGACACCATAGACTATACGTTTTACTACATCATAACTTCTAAATTTTAATCGTTTTATAAAACGAAAATAAAGCATGTTTACAGAACTTAGTACAAAGGTATATAACTGCGTTATACCAAAATCAATTAAGTATAAGTTGGTGTTTTCATATCTAATTTCATCTCCTACCAAAAAATACCTGATTGCATAGATTACGCAACCTATAATAAAAACTACAACTAGATTCTTAACTGACTTTATCATTTTATGTATTCTAAATGTTTAAGATTTACAATCTTTAACCACTTGCTCTGCACGTTCTTTTCCCCAATTAGGATGAAAGTCACTCTCTGGTTTAAAGTTATCAAAAAGTTCAATGGCGGCTTCCATTTGTTTGCAGTAAGGCGCCATATCCTGTCCAAAAAATTTAGCACTTCCCATACCCCATTCCGCTTTACCAAAAGCAACTCTTGGGTTGTTAGGATCTATTTTATAGGCCTTGGCATAAGTTTCAGTGACTTTTGCAGAATACTTCATTCCATATTTCATGCCATCAAAGGCCACCCAATTGGTATAAACCTGTGCTTGTATGACTAAAAGCTCCGCATTATCTTCACTTTTAATCATGGCTATATCTAGATGTTCCTGTGCTTTTTCCAGTTGGGCTTTTAAAACGGCTTCGTCTTTTACATTCCAACTTTTTAAGCTGTTTATCTGTGCAATGTAATAGTTAGGCAACCACTCATCGGCTTCAGCTTTTGCAATACGCTCAAACATATTTTCAGCCTCATCCAATTTATCGGCTTCCCAAAGATCAAAGGCTTTTTGCATTCCTTTTTCAAAATTGGTTTGTGCCGCTGTTACACCAGTAATTACTAATAAAGCAAAAATTAATAAATTTTTACTGATGTGACATCTATTTATCTTTTTGTATTCGCGAATCTTCGATTTCATTTGTTGTTATATTAAAGTGTTATTGTTATTGTCGTATCTGATTTTAATTCGAATTTGGCATCTTTCCATTTTGGTGGCCCCATAAAGCCTTTAGCGTTATTAGAACAAGCATAGTCCTCTTTTGGGATACCCAAAAAATTACTATCCATTTTTCCGTTGTCATTTTCATCATGAAAAGTGGAAACCGCATAAGTGCCTTCAGATAAATTTTCAAAGGTAACCACACAACTATTATTGGTTATTTCGGTCTTGACCCCTTTGTAAGAACTATCCAAAAAATCTGAAGCCTTATTATATACAGCAATAAACATCTTACCATCGTTGCTCTCGGCATCTTCAACTTTAACCGTTAAGCTGTAAGACTCCTGAGCTTTTGAAGTAAGCGTGAATAAGCTTATAATAACTATAACTGCAATCTTTACTAGTGTACCCATAATGTTTTGTTTTGTTAGTACAAATATCCGACACAATGGAAGATTTTTAAAACACGAACGACCGAATTGTAATTTTTTAATGACGAATTGTATTTTTTTGAAAAGTCCCTCTAAAAAAGAGTAACTTAGTATGCCTTTTCGCTACTTATAGATTATCTCAACCTATTAAAAAAACCAATCAAAAATGAAGAAGTATATTTTCAGCATTACCCTTATCCTATTTGTATTTATAGCCTTTGCACAAACCGATAAGCGTCTTAAAGGCATCGAAAAACAGTTCAATTTGGTATTAGAAACGACTAAAGCCTCAGGGTTTGCAGTGGCTATAGTGGAAGGCGACAAAGTCATCTATACCAAAGGTTTTGGTTATGCCGATTATGAAAATAAAGTGCCTGCTGATGCCAATACTTTGTTTGCTATAGGTTCATCCACAAAGGCTTTTACCTCTGCCTTACTTGGCATTCTACGAGAAAATGACAAACTGTCTTTTGATGACAGTCCCTTAGATTATGTCCCAGGATTGAAATTTTACAATGATGATATGAATAACACTATTATCATAAAGGATTTGATGCGCCACAGTACAGGCTTACCAAGACATGATGGTGCTTGGTATTTTTTCCCGACCCACGATAAAGATACCTTGGTGGCACGAATGCAATATCAAGAACCGTTTACTGGAGTGCGCCAAAAATGGTACTACAATAACTTTGGCTTTTTATTACAAGGTGTTATTACCGAAAAAATTACAGGCAAATCCTGGGAGGATAATATTGAAGAACACTTCTTTAAACCTCTAGGGATGAATCGCTCTAACACCATGATTGATGGTATGAAAAACGGCACTAATGTTGCTAAAGGGTATCGGTTAGATGAAGATCGAAACCTTATAAAAATGGACTACTATGATATTGCTGGGATGTCACCTGCAGGAAGCATCAATAGCAGTGTTAATGATATGAGCAAATGGTTAATACTCTGGGTCAACAAGGGAAAACATGGTGAGGAACAAATCATTCCTGAAGCTTATGTAAAGGAAGCAATGAGTTCTCAAATGGTGGTCGCTGCCGGTTTTCCTACCGATGAATTACCAGGAGTACAGTATGCCAATTATGGTTATGGTTGGTTTTTACATTCGTACAAAGGGCATTATATGGTAGAACATGGTGGTAATATTGATGGCTTCTCCGCAAGTGTGGCTCTATATCCAACCGATAGCTTGGGCATCGTCGTCTTGGCCAATCAAAATGGCTCTGCGGTACCACGGCTGATTAGAAATATCGCTGCCGATCGTATGCTAAAGGTTGAAATCACCGAATGGGCAAAGAAACATAAAGAAGACTTAGAAAAAGCACTTGAAGCTCAAAAAGAAGGCGAGGAGACCAATGAAACCTCCAATGTAAAAGGCACAAAACCTTCGCATATGTTGTCGGACTACACAGGGTCTTATGAAAACAAAGGTTATGGGCAGTTTGATATTGTGATGGAAAACGATTCGTTGTATGTCGAACTCGATAATAATCGCCAATACCTACACCATTATCATTACGACACTTTTGAACTCATTGATGTTAATGATGGTAAAGTTGATGAATCCCAAATTGGCAGTGCCTTAAAAGTAACCTTTAGCACCAACGTTGCGGGTGATATTGATTATCTCAAAGCGAATATTGAACCCTTAACCGACGCTATTGCCTTTAAACGCACGCCCAACAGTATCGATGTCGATGCCAAAACTTTAGAGCAATATGTAGGGCAATACGATTTAATGGGTACTGAAATTAAAGTATACATTAAAGATGAAAATGTCTTATACGCTTTTGTGCCAGGGCAACCCGAATATGAGTTGGTACCAACAGCCGAACATAAATTTAATATCAAGGTCTTAGAAGGCTTTAAAATAGAGTTTATAGATACTGATGGTAAAATTGATCAGGTGAAGTTTATACAACCCAATGGAACGTTTGTGGCGAAGCGGAAGAGAGAATAATTGATAAAAAAACCATCCTCTCGGATGGTTTTCCTAATATCATATTTATTTCAATGCCTTAAAACATCTCTCTACCAGAGAAGTGAAACGCGCCCTCAATAGCTGCATTTTCGTCGCTATCACTACCATGTACCGCATTTTCACCAATAGACGCTGCATATAATTTACGAATCGTACCTTCAGCCGCTTCTGCAGGATTGGTAGCACCAATTAAGGTCCTAAAATCCTCAACCGCATTGTCTTTTTCTAAAATCGCAGCGACGATGGGACCACGAGTCATATATTCTACAAGTTCAGGAAAGAACGGACGTTCTTTATGAATGGCATAAAATTCCTGGGCATCTGCCTTGGTCATTTGCGTTAACTTCATGGCCACGATTCTAAATCCTGAAGCTGTAATTTTTTCTATAATTGCGCCAATGTGTCCTTTTTCAACAGCATCTGGCTTTAACATTGTAAATGTTTTGTTAGTTACCATGGGTCATTTTTTAATTGTTCGCCTTCGCAAAAAACGCTTCTGCGAATGAATTCGCAAAAATAATGCATTTCTTTAATTTATCAAGCCAAGCATTTATTAAATTATTGTTAGAAACGCTAGGGCAGTTCGGGTGTCCTGAAACGTCAAGATGTACTACAACCCTTCGACTGCCTGTCCATCGTATAAGACTTTGGAAGCCGTGGCGCTTAGGGCAGGCAATCTCAGTGTGACAAATATTGTCATGTCGAACCTTGTGTGAGACATCACATCATATAGTATCTAACAGGACAAAAACAATGCTATTCAGCTACACTTAACATGCGATTTCTCATCGCTCATAATTTGTATTTCGCTCTGTCGAAATGACCAAACTTGTCTTCTTGAACACTTTGACTGCCTGTCTACCGTACGAGACTTTGAAAGGCGTGGCGCTATGCCTAACAAAAATCACTCAAAGTAAAGCTTATCTTTCATTCCTGCGTCCGCGTTCACTAGAGCTTTAGCGGAGGCACAAGGCAGGAATCTATAAGATAAATCAAATGTGGACTCCGCCAGGCCACGAGAACCTCAGCCTTCGTGCGGAATGACAGTCAGACCAAAACTCATTGTCTTAATTTCCTATTAAAACCATTTTCAAAAACCCTAAAAATTGTATCTTCGTCCACTATGATTAAGGCACAAATTGCGGAGATAAAAGAACTTTTAGCAACACCAAAACATATTGTCGTTGTTCCACACAAAAATCCTGATGGTGATGCCATGGGTTCTACCTTAGGGCTATATCAGTATTTAAAGGCTTACAATCACAGTGTGGTTGTTATTGCTCCAAACGATTATCCTGATTTTTTAAAATGGTTGCCAGGTAATGATTCGGTTTTAATTTTTGAAAGCCATGAAGAAGACAGTGAAGCTTTAATCCATAACGCCAACCTCATATTCACCTTAGACTTTAACGCTTTGCATCGTACTGGTGGTATGACCGAAGTTTTGGAAAATTCTAAGGCTACTAAGATTATGATTGATCATCATCAACAACCAGATGATTATGCCAAATACACCTATTCGGATGCCGGCATGTCTTCGACATGTGAAATGATTTACAATTTCATTGAATTCTTAGGCGACCTAGACAAAATAGATAGCACCATTGCCACCTGTTTGTACGCTGGCATTATGACGGATACTGGTTCATTTCGTTTTCCGTCAACCACAGGTAGAACTCATGAAATTGTCGGTGACCTAATTGCCAAAGGTGCCAATAATGCTGAGATTCATAATAATGTTTTTGATACGAATAGTTACAGTCGATTACAACTTCTGGGAAGAGCGATGCAAAACCTTAAGGTAATTCCAGAATTACGTACCGCTTATATTACCTTATCCCAAGCTGAATTGGACGAATTCAACTTTAAAAAAGGTGATACCGAGGGTTTTGTCAATTATGGCTTATCCTTAAAGGGTATTATCTTTGCCGCCATCTTCATTGAAAATCAACAAGAGAACATTGTAAAGGTATCGTTACGAAGCAAAGGCTCATTTTCGGTGAACCAATTTTCGAGAGCACATTTTAGTGGTGGTGGTCACGATAATGCCGCTGGAGGACGTTCTGAAGATGGTTTAAAGACTACTGTTGATAAATTTATTAGTATATTACCACAATATAAAGATGAATTGTCCCCAAAATGAAGCACCTACACTACATAATTTTATTAGCTTTAGTAGTTTTGAGCTGCAAATCGCCCGAAGCGCGAATGCCAGAAACAGTTCAGTCGGGTTCATTCCTTAAAGAATCTGCAGAACGTAACAAAAAGCTCAATGAAAAAGAACAACTACTCATCCAAGACATCATAAAAAATAATCCTGAAACGAATTATATTGCTTCCGAAAGCGGTTTTTGGTATTACTATACTGTCAAAGTGGAAAACGATACTATTCAGCCAGAATTTGGTGATATTATTGATTTTCGGTACAACATCGCTGACATCCATGGTAATGAAATTTATGCCGAAGCCCAAAAGACCTATGTCATGGATAAGCAAGAATTATTCACAGGTTTACGTGAAGGTCTAAAATTGATGAAACCCAAAGAAAGCGTCACCTTTATTTTCCCATCACAAAAGGCATATGGCTATTATGGTGATGACAATAAAATAGGAACAAACGTTCCACTAATTTGCGAAGTAACATTAAATACTATAACACAAGAAAATGATTAAAAAAGCCCTTACAGCATTTGTTGTATTAGTCGTATTGGTAAGTAGCTCTTGCCAAGAACGTTATCCAGATTTAGAAGACGGACTTTATGCCGAAATTATAACAACCAAAGGTACGATGGTAGCCAAACTGCATTATGATAAAGTACCAGTAACTGTAGCTAATTTTGTAGCCCTTGCAGAAGGCAACCACCCAATGGTAGAAGAAAAATACAAAGGCGAACCATTTTATGATAGTCTTACTTTTCATAGAGTCATGGATAAATTCATGATTCAGGGAGGTGATCCTTTAGGCACTGGTGCTGGCACACCTGGATACCGATTTGCAGCTGATTTTAGTCCAGACTTAAAACACGATAAACCTGGTATTCTATCCATGGCCAATGCTGGAGGTATCAATACCAATGGCAGTCAGTTTTTCATTACTGAAGTACCTTATGAAAGAGGTGATTTCTATGACGCCAATGGTAATTTAAAACCTTGTGATCAACGCGGTGTAAGCTGTCATTCCGTTTTTGGTGAATTGGTTCAAGGACTAGAAGTTCAAGATTCTATTTCTAATGTGAAAGTAGCCGTAAGAAATAAACCTGTAGAAGATGTAATCATTGAAAAAGTAAATATTATTAGAAAAGGAAAAGATGCCAAATTCTTTGATGCGCCAAAAGTATTTGAAGAAGAAATGCCTAAAGTAGAGGCTAATTTCAAATCCATAAGGGATGAAGCTAAAAAGAAAGCAGAAGCATTAGCAAAACAAGCCAAAATGGACTGGTTAAAGAAGAATGAAGAGCTTAATGGCCGTCGTATTGATTCACCAACAGGAATGGCTATGATTTTTACGCAGGAAGGTAATGGTGTACAACCTAATGCCTCTCAACAAGTAAATATTGACTGTGCAGGTTATTTTGAAGACGGCACTTTGTTCTGGACGACCAGGAAAGACGTGGCAGAAAAGAACGGTAAATACGACCAACGCCAAGACGAAGCTGGTCAGTATGCACCTTTTGCAATGCCTTATAATGAAACTGCTAGACTAGTTGCTGGGTTTAGAGAAGCCATGTTAAATATGAAAGTTGGAGATAAAGCAAGAGTGTTTATCCCTTATTATTTAGGCTATGGAGATGCAGGTAGACCACCTTTAATTCCAGGGAGAACAAACCTTGTATTTGATATTGAATTGGTGAGTATTAAAGAGTAATCTCTTAAATATAAACAACAAAAAGGCAGCTACACATCGACTACGCTTAGTGACTAGCTGCCTTTTTGGTTACTGAAATCCAAATGTGTCATGCTGAATGAAGTTCAGCATTTCATATTTAAAGCTTCGAGATTCTGAAATAAATTCAGAATGACAAAGTGATTTTAATTTTTTTGGGGAATGTGCTCTAAAATCTCGAGAACAAACTCCCAATATTTCTGAGCAGAAGATATTTGGGCACGTTCGTCTGGTGAATGTGCACCTTTAATATTTGGCCCGAAACTAATCATATCCATATCTGGATAATTCTGCCCTAGAATGCCACACTCTAAACCAGCATGACAAGCGGCCACATGAGGCTTCTCACCATTATTTAAACGTTCATAAATCGGTACCATAACTTTCAAAATCGCCGAATCCATATTTGGCGCCCAACCAGGATAGCTTCCTGAAAATTCAACATCACATCCAGCCAATTCAAAAGTAGACTTAAGCGCATTAGCTAAATCCATTTTTGAGGATTCTACAGAGCTACGTGTTAAACAGCCAACTTTTATTCCGCCATCTTTAATAACAACTCGTGCAATATTATTGGACGTTTCTACCAAATCAGGAATATCCGGACTCATACGATACACACCATTATGTGCCGCATACAAAGCTTTAAGGATGTGCTCTTGAGCTTCAAATGGCATTACGGTTTTAGGCAAATCGGTTGCAGTGAACACCATCTCTAAGTCTGGCTCCATGGTTTTCAGTTCTTTCTTAATCGTTTTAGATAACGAATTCAAAACATTTAGTAGCAATTCTTCTTTATCAGCTCTAAAAACAACTACTGAAACACTCTCTCTAGGAATCGCATTGCGTAAACTTCCACCATCAATTTCAGCAATTTTAATATCTTCGATAACGGCATATAGCAAACGATTCATAATCTTATTGGCATTTCCCAAACCTTCGTGAATTTGCATACCTGAATGCCCTCCTTGCAAACCTTTAACTTCGATTTTATAAGCTTTCATCCCCTCGATTGAAATAGGTTCAGGGTTATAAGCTCCTCTTGCTGTGATGTCGATACCACCAGCACAACCCACTCCGATTTCGTTATCTTCTTCAGTATCTAAATTCAATAGAATTTCACCTTTTAACAAACCACCTTTTAAACCCATAGCACCTGTCATACCAGTTTCTTCATCAATCGTAAATAAGGCTTCCAAGTCTGGATGTGCTATGGCATCACTTTCTAAAATTGCCATAATCGTTGCGACTCCCAAACCGTTATCTGCACCAAGTGTAGTCCCTCTAGCTTTTACCCAATCACCATCAATATACATCTCTATACCTTGGGTATCAAAATCAAAAACCGTATCATTATTTTTTTGATGTACCATATCTAAATGCGACTGCATCACAATGGGTTTTCTGTCTTCCATACCTTTGGTCGCTGGTTTTCTAATAATGACGTTACCTACCTCATCTTCTATAGTTTCCAAACCTAGGCGCTCTCCAAAATCTTTCATGAATTTGATAACGCGTTCCTCTTTTTTTGAAGGACGAGGTATGGCGTTTAAATCTGCAAATTTATTCCAAAGTGCTTTGGGTTCTAATGTTCTTATTTCTGAGCTCATATTGATTATTTTTAGGTATACAAAAATACAAAAAGACACATGATTTTTTCTATTTTTGAACCATGCGCATCAATAAAAAACTTGGTCTAGTTATTTTTCTTGTTATCCAAATTCTTGTTATCCAAGTCTTAAAAAAATTTCCTGAATTTATTGAACAGTTTTACAGTAACGGCCTTTATATTTTTATTTCAAAGTTGATGCGTTATGCCTTTGGATGGATTCCTTTTTCTATTGGTGATATCTTCTATACATTGGCCAGCATCTACATAATTCGCTGGCTAATCTTTAATAGGAAACGTATCCTCAAAGACACTATAAATTGGTTGTTAGATATTGGTGCTACCCTATCTATGGCTTATTTTGCGTTTCATATCCTTTGGGCCTACAATTATTATAGACCACCACTTAATAAATCCTTGAATATTGAAGCAGAATACACCACAGAGCAATTAGTAGATTTTACAAAGCGTCTTATTAAAAAATCAAATGAAATTCATACCAAAATTGCAAAGAATGATTCAGCAAAGGTAGTAATGCCTTTTACCAAAACTGATGTGTTTGATAAAATGCAGGATGGTTACAATAAATTATCTGAAGATTATCCGATTTTTAAATATCAACCCAAAAGCATAAAAAAATCCATTTATAGTCTCCCTTTGACCTATATGGGGTTTTCGGGTTATCTAAATCCTTTTACTAATGAAGCCCAAGTTGATGGATTGATCCCAACCTACAAGTTTCCGACGACATCATGTCATGAAGCTGCGCATCAAATAGGTTACGCTGCTGAAAACGAAGCTAATTTTATAGGCTGTTTAGCCTCAATTTATAATGAAGATGTTTATTTTAAATATTCGGGTTATACATTCGGTTTAAAATATTGCCTGGTTGAGATTTTTCGTAGAGATAAAAACGTATACTATGATATACTCGAAACGGTTAATAAGGGTATTATAAAGAATTACGTAGAAGTCGATGAGTTTTGGAAATCTTATGAAAACCCTTTAGAACCCGTTTTTGAAAAAACATATGATACATTTCTTAAATCCAATAACCAAGCTGCTGGTATGAAAAGCTATAGTTATGTGGTGGCGCTTTTGGTCAATTATTATGAAGGCAAAACGCTATAATTCAACGTATGCACAAATCGATGGCTTAGCAGCTTTACTACTCAACAACTCTTGCGCCTTCAGGCATAGCAAACAAAGTATTATCAGGTACTTCTTCAGAAAGTACGATATCTAAAAACTCTACCGTGTTTCGTTTTTCTATGGGCTTGTTATTCTCATAGGTATACCAATCAATACTCTTAGGAACGGCCAACCCATTCACGGTTTGCCAATTGTTATATCTAATAAAGTGAAAGTCTTTGCTCTTCTCATTTTTTCCAAAAGTCACGGTATAACCCAACCATTCCATTTGTCCAGAATCAGCATCATAATAAATAATGTATTGGTCATCTGGCGAAACACCAATACCGGCTTCATAAGAAATTAAAATTCCTGGATAAGTTTTGCCTTCAAAAGTTAAGGGTTCGGCTTCTTCATATAAAATACCATCATCTCCAACAATAAAGGGCATAGCGTAGAAATACATCATTAAGCCTTTATAAAATTTTGCATTGCCTTTATATGCATTGCCTTCTTTTTCATTAACCCATAGACTATTGCCATCAAAGCCCAAAGTGTATGTTGGAGTATTAATCTGCTCTGCTCTGGTTTTTAAATTTGTAGTTGTTACTTCTTTTCCATTTGGCTTATCCATGGTAAAAGATAAGGTTTTCATTTTGTTCCATTGGTCAATACCGCCATGGGCATCAAACACTTTGGTAATATTGTCTGGATAAATACTGGTTGTTACTTCTAAATCGTCGTTAGAGTAATCCGTTTTATTTTTTGCTTGCTGACAAGATATCGTCACAATAAGGATTATCAGTAATCCTATTAAATTTTTCATGTTTCGGTGGTTTAGTTGATGGGTTGGACGTATTTAAATTTAACCCATTACAAAAAAGCTTCAGAAAAATTCTGAAACTTAAAGATTATTTAGTCGATTATCAATTTTTCTATCATGGAAATACTGCTATTGCGCAATCTTACAAAGTAAACGCCAGCACTTAGATTTGAAATATCGATAGTTGTACTGGTATTTAATCGCTCGGATTGTAAAAGCTTTCCTTGAATATCAATTATTTCCATTCTATAATCACCATTAACAGTATTAAACTGAATCGTCACAAAAGCATTTGCCGGATTTGGATGCAAACTGAAATTAATAATTGTCTCATCGTCAACAGATAATGGCTCTACAAAAGTTGTTGTAAAAGTATTGGTGATTATTGGTGGGTTAAAGTCGAAATAAATGGCTGCGGAATTCGGAATAATATCACTAACAGCATAACCAACTTTTGGCTTAATTTTAAAGTAGACATAACCTATGCTGCCCTCAGCATCATCTTGCTCCGCAGGTAAGTCAATATCATCAAAAAACCATTCTAAATCGCTGCCTGTTCTAGTCACTACATAATCATGACTAGATCGTATCATTTCGAACGTATCTTCATCCAATTGACTATCTAAAGCATCTTCAATCCTTACAAAGATAGCTTCTGCTGTACCGATATTCTGAAAACGTATGGTATAGTACAAATATTCATCGGACGATACAAAGTCATCATATACGATTTCTGATCCATGAACTTCCATTTTATCATTTGGGTCGTAAGAACCAATAA
Organism: Winogradskyella sp.; assembly: GCF_028289625.1. Lineage (GTDB taxonomy): Bacteria > Bacteroidota > Bacteroidia > Flavobacteriales > Flavobacteriaceae > Winogradskyella. The sequence continues at coordinate 44,610 of NZ_JANQOM010000038.1, forward strand.
CCACTTCAGAGAGTGTAGAGCTATTATTGTCTAAAACCGTATCGTTAGTAACTGTAGTATATGTAGCCGAATTTGTAACTATCTCATCTAATGGTACAGTCACAGGAGTAAATAAAGTAATTGAAACTGTCTCACTTGTACTAGGCAAAAGGTCGACAAAATCTAATGTAAACCCATTTGCTGTAGTAGTCACAGTTAAATTAGAATTGCTAACAGTTGTGGCATTAAGAAGCAGGTTATCATCGAGAATAAACTCAACTGAACCTGAAGAAATTGTACTTCCACTAAGATTTTCAATGATGAGTGTGTTAGCATGTTCAAAACCTGGACGTGGTGATTCAAAGGGATTGATTAAATAAACTGCTAAATCCTGACAGGTTTCATTGTCGATTACTGGAAAATCCACCTGTGTAATGTCACCAAGAATCGCACTTATATTTTCAAATGACGGTAAGTTTTGCGAATAGCAACTGTCAAAATCATCATCTACATTAAACGTTATATCATAAAAATCGGATTCATTGTCACTAATAATCGTAAAGCTACCATTTGATGAGTTAACGACATTAATTATGCCATCGTTATTTTTCTCGTAGGTAAATGAGCCATTAGTAAAGCTGTTTTCATTTTCATCAAATGTGTTATTGGTATTGGTATCGTTAAACGCATTAACCCTGATTAAGCCTATGTCGTCGCAAATGCCGCCAACATCAAAACTTCCAGCTTTAAAAAATACAGCTGTGTCATACACGAAATCTGCATCATCGGCAATTACCAACTTAATATGATAGGTTTCTCCAATAGTTACGTTAGCCTCTGCCGTAAAAGGTACTGTTAGTCCATTGTAGGCAATAGGTGGCGCATCAGTCTGTATATATCCACTAAAAAACTCAGGATTTGCTGCGTCACAAACATCATTTTGTGGGTGAATATTAGTGATTAGTATTGGGAGATCAGTACCTGGAATAATCGCCAAATTAGTTGTATTCCCAGAAGCATCAGTTAATAAAAAGGCAAACGCATCAGAAAAATTGCATTCAAAATTATCCGTACCATATTCTTCAGAGGCCATTAAAAATTCAAAGCTTATCTGATCCACCACAGGCACAAAATCAAATTCAATGAAGGTCGCATTTCTAGAGTTTATACTCAATTCATTATCTAAATCCACATCACCAGGCCAGTTATTTGAACCAGAATTAGGTTGATTGTCATTTGGTCCACCTGCATCAGCCGCATTACCAGTAGAAATCAAAAGCCCTTCATTAAACGGAAAATTGCCACCTTCATAAACAAAATAACCAATACCATTGGGTTCAGTTATATTAAAACTGCTACCTGTTGAATAGGTAATATTAGAAATAGAGCTACAATCATTACCAATTAACACATTTTGTACTAGCTCCTCAACTGTAAATTGCGATTGATCGACAACAAGATTACCTTCAAGCACAATGACTTCAATAGAAATAGAATCGGAGCAGCCTTCAGGATTATCATCAGCTACAGTAAGCGTAACGGTATAGTTACCCTCTAGACTGTATTGATGGGCAGTTTGAGTACCCGAAGCCATATTACCGTCCCCAAAATCCCAAGTATATGAGGCATTTGCTCCATCGACAGAGAATGTGGCACTCCCAATAAAAGAAACCTCATTTCCTACTTCTACAACTATGACTCCAGAGTCATTGACTTCTGGTGCTGTACTATCTATTGATGCCATGATATCCTGACATGGCATACAAGTCTGATCAGCTACCAAGTTAAAACTTTCGATACGTCTATTACAACCATAAGTATCAGATACAGCGACAAAAATAGTTTGAGGATTACTAGTATTTATAAAAGGGTCTGACAACGGATTGGCTAGATTGAGCGCATCGTCTTCAGAAATATGATACGTAACTAAAAGGTCAAAAGGATACATCTGACCAACTAGTACTTCATCGTTTTTAGATTCTAGGCTAAATTCTTCAAATCCGTCCATGCTTTCATCACAAATAACATAGTCTGATATGGAAGGTAATGGTGCTGTTCCTAATACAATAAGATCTAATTCAACAACAGCAAAACAAGTAGAATTATTATCTTCTATTACTGCGTATAATGGTTGAGAAAATGGAAAGATATTTGTATAAGGAATGGCTGTATTTATTGGGTTAATTTGAGCATCAGCATCAGCCTGGGTTTCATAATAACTGACTGTTAAATTGTTAAATCCGCCTGTAATCTGGGCTGTCGCTTGTGCTAAATCGAACTCACCAAAACCATAGGTATCAAGGGCACTACAAGCAACTAGTGCATCAGGCTCATTAAAAGTCAAAACACCGTCAAAGGATACGTTAAATGTTTCCAAGAACGAGCAACCACTAATTATGTTAGTAGCTTGAACAGTATAGTTGCCTTCTTGTGTAACAGTATAAGATGTATTTACGGCGTCTGGTATAATTGCACCATCTAACGACCATTCAAATACAAAACCCACAGGATCAACACCTGTATTGACCACTGTCGATTCACCTTCGCAGATATTAATATCATCTATAAAAAATGTTGGCACTGGATTTACAACTAAATCAAAATCAACAAGGACAAAGCAACCTGTAACACTACTTTCCACTCTCGTATAAATGGTCTGTTGCCATGCCACTATATTTGCGTAACCGGTAGGATTGCTTATTGCATTAATACCATTTGAAGCATCAGATACAGTTTCATAATAGTTGACCAGCACATCAACTTCTCCATTAAGAATCAATGCATCATTTAGTGTTAAATCAAATACGGAGAATCCGTCACTATCATCATCGCAAATTTCTAAATCTGGAACTGGAATACTTGGTGAAGGCAATGGATTGACTCTTATGGTCAATGAAGTGGTATCATAATTTCCCGTATTAATATCCTCAACTCTAATAAATATGGTTTGAGGATTTACAACATTAACATAAGAAGTTGGCGAGGAAATGGCATTCGTGCCATTATCTGCATCAATCAAAGTCTCATGATAAGTCAGCACAAAAACCGTTGGGTCTTGGCCACCTAATACTTCAGCTTCAACAATAGTCAAATCAAAAGCCTCAGATTCATCACCACTATTATTGGAATCACATAATTCAAGGGTAGATGGTGGGTTTGCTATTTGAGAAAATGCACATAATGAAAACAGGATTAGTGTAAAGATGAGTAGTTGTTTTTTCATGGATTGATTTTTTAGCTCGATAAATGTAAGAAAATCATTTCGTTCTAATAATCTACAAGGTTAAGGGAAAGATATTTTAGTTGAAAAACTGATTAGTGCCCCATTTTAACTAAATTGGAGTTGAAAAGTGTAATTTTGAAAACGGTTTAATTGCCATTCTATGTCTATATGAAATTTATTTCAAGCCCACAAAATCCTTTGGTTAAACGCCTTATGCTTTTAAAAGAAAAATCGCGAGAGCGCAAAAAGACTAATACGTTTTTAATAGAAGGCAAACGTGAGTTATCCTTAGCCATAAAAGGTGGTTACACCATCGAAACCTTATTATTTTATCCTAATCTTTTTTCTGAAAGTGAAGCTAACGCTATGAGCCGTTACGGTATTGATATCATTGAAATTTCTAAAGACGTTTTTCAAAAATTAGCACATCGCGATACGACTGAAGGAGTCATTGCTGTAGTGAAATCAAAATCTCACGAATTGGAAAGTCTCAACTTTAAATCTAAAAATCCACTTATTTTAGTAGCCGAAGCACCAGAAAAACCCGGGAATGTTGGTGCCTTGCTCAGAACTGCGGATGCTGCTAATATTGATGCTGTGATTATTGCCAATCCAAAGTCTGATTTATATAACCCAAACATTATTCGCTCTAGTGTAGGCAGTGTATTTACTACAGAAATTGCTGTGGCTAGCTCTGAAGAAGCGATTGCATTTTTGCAGAAATACAATTTCAATATTTTTTCTGCAATATTACAAGAATCGGAGCCATACCATACACAAGATTACACCTTACCAACTGCCATTGTGGTTGGCACCGAAGCTACAGGATTAACGGAAATCTGGAGAGATGCAGCAACAAAAAACATTAGTATTCCCATGCAAGGAGTTATTGATTCCATGAATGTCTCTGTTGCCGCAGGAATTCTTATTTTTGAAGCTATTCGCCAAAGGCGAATTAATGAGTAATTAATAATTGGTAATGTGTAATTAGTAACTTGTAATAAGTAATGAAAGAGAATATAATTGCCTCCAAAAGCTATGATTTTGCAGTAAGAATAGTTTTATTAAACAAAGATTTAATTGCTAAAAATGAATATGTTTTATCGAAACAAATCCTTAAATCAGGAACGTCAATTGGCGCAAATGTAGAGGAAGCCATAGGCGGCATCTCTAAGAAAGATTTTAGAGCAAAAATGTCAATATCCTATAAAGAAGCTAGAGAAACCCATTATTGGCTCAGATTACTAAAAGATACCAATTACATTAATCTGGAAGAATATGAAAAATTGGAAAGCGAGCTTTCAAGTATTCTAAAGATACTTTTCAAAATTATTCAATCCTCTAAAGAATAAAGAACTATTAATTATTCATCATTAATTACTAATTAATATGAGCGCAGCGAATCTTTTCTACATCATAATCGGGATAATCATCGTCAACTTCATGAAAGACAAAATCCTAAATGCTATAAATGCCAAACATTTTAATGATTCCATTCCAGACGAATTGAATGATGTGTATGATACCGAAGAATATAAAAAATCTCAAGACTATAAAGCCACGAATTATAGATTTGGCATATGGTCTTCCCTATTCTCTTTAGTATTAACGCTAGCATTTTTGTTTTTAGATGGGTTTGAGTTTGTGGATGATTTAGCAAGAAACTATTCCGATAAGCCTGTGGCTGTAGCTCTTATATTTTTTGGCATTATCATGTTGGCAAGTGATATTATCACTATACCTTTTGGGTATTACAAAACCTTTGTGATTGAAGAACGGTTCGGTTTTAATAAGACCACGAAAAAGACTTTTATCCTAGACAAGTTTAAAGGCTTATTAATGATGGCCATTCTAGGAGGAGGAATTATTGCTCTTATTGTTTGGTTTTATGAACTTACAGGCAATAAATTCTGGCTTTATGCTTGGGGTATTGTCACAGTTTTTACTGTGTTTATGAATATGTTTTATTCGAGGTTAATCGTACCTTTATTCAATAAGCAAAGCCCATTGGAAGAAGGAGACTTACGTCAAAAAATTTCAGACTATGCCAAATCGGTTGGTTTTAGTTTGAAAAAGATTTTCATTATCGATGGTTCTAAACGAAGCACTAAAGCCAATGCCTATTTTTCTGGTTTTGGCAGTGAAAAACGTGTCACACTATATGATACATTGATTAATGATTTAGAAGATGAAGAAATCGTAGCGGTTTTAGCTCACGAAGTTGGGCATTATAAGCGCAAGCATATTATTTTTAACTTGGTAACGTCTATCTTATTGACTGGATTAACCCTTTATATTCTCTCTATTTTTATTTCTAATCCTTTGCTGTCTAATGCTATTGGAGTTGAAACACCGAGTTTTCATGTTGGGTTGATCGCCTTTGGCCTACTCTACTCACCAATATCTGAAGTCACTGGATTAATTATGAATTATGTCTCTCGTGTCTTCGAATACCAAGCTGACAATTATGCAAAAAACACCTACAAGGCAGAACCCCTGATTAGTTCCTTAAAAAAATTATCGAAGAATAGCTTAAGTAATCTTACGCCTCATAAAGCTTATGTCTTTATGCATTATTCGCATCCTACACTTTTGGATAGGGTTAGAAATTTGAGAAATTAACAGCTTGATATTCTGAAATAAAAAAGTGAAATTGGTTAACGTCTGATATAGACAATTAAAAAAGTTAATATCTAGGCATTGTCAACAATTATCAAATTTTTACGATAAACAATCGATTAAATTCTGAGAACCCTTATTGATACAAAAGGTTCAACTTTTAGAACAAATCATACTTCTTTTAGAATAAGTTACCGATTAACGACGACTTTATATTTGTACCATACTTAAAAGAAAACCTTCTAGAACATGGAAATTAAAATAAACTTATCAAAGCAGGTAGCTATTTGTATTTGTGCACTATTCTTTATCCTCACATTAAAAGCCCAAAATAACTTATATTACAATTTTGACGTAAATAAAATAGCAAAGAGAATTGACAGCCTTTTAATGAACTATAATGACAAAGAACCAGGAATGTCCATTGGAATTGTTATCGATAGTAAATTGGTAATTCAAAGGCAAATAGGCCTTGCTAATTTAGAGTACCAAGTTCCAATTACGGGAGAAACCTCATTTCATGTTGCATCAGTTTCTAAACAATTCACGGCGTTCGCAATCTTACTACTCGAAGATGAAGGAAAAATTTCACTGAATGATGATATCAGAAAGTACATTCCTGAAATTCATGAATTTGAACATAAAATAAAGATTAAAAATCTCTTGAACCATACCAGTGGAATTAAAGACCAATGGAATTTATTAAGACTTTCTGGATGGCAATTAAATGATTTTATAAACAATGACCACGTACTTAATATTCTCTACAATCAAACTTCATTAAATTTCGAGCCTAACGAAGACTTTATGTACAGCAATTCTGGCTACACTCTTTTGGCAGAAATTGTTACACGAGTTTCTGGTATGAGATTTGCCGAGTATATGGAAAAACACATCTTTAAGCCATTGAAAATGAATCAAACTCAATTTGTAGATAAAGAAGGTCAAATAATCGAAAAAAATGCTAATTCTTATTATAAAAATGGGCAATACTATATAGAAGATGTATTCAATAATTCCAGCTATGGGGCGACAAATTTGTCAACTACTATCGAAGACTTAACTAAATGGGTCGTAAATTTCAATAAAAAAAAAGTTGGTAATAGTATCCTGTTTGATAAAATGAATTCCCAAGGAAAGTTGAGCAATGGTAACACTTATGGCTATGCGAATGGTCAATTCATCAATCAATATAAAGGTATCAATAGAATTCAGCACAGTGGACAAGATGCAAGTTATCAAGCCTATATTGGCAGATTTCCAGATTTAGACGTTAGTATAATTTTCTTCAATAATAATTCTGAAATTAATGGAGGCGAAGTTGTAAGTCAATTAACAGAAATCTGTTTATCAGAGTATTTAAAAAACAGACAGTATAATTCAACATCAAAAATAATACTAAACAAAAAATCGCCGATTTCAAAGTCGACAAAAACACTTAAAACTTTTGAAGGCTATTATTGGAGCGAGCAAGACAGATATTCACGTCAATTAAAAGTTCAAAATGACACCTTGCAATACATACGAAATACCAATGACAAAACAGCACTAATTCCTGTTGATGAAAATGAATTTGAAATGAAGATTGACGAGTACTTATCGGTATTATTTAAATCTAATCAGATAGTTTTAACACTAAATGATGGCAACCAAATTATTTTGGACAAATACATTCCAGCAAAGTATGATTCAAATTTATTAAGACAGTTTGCGGGAAAATATCGTAGTCCAGAATTAAACAGTTATTACACCTTTTCAATTCAGGATAATCAATTAGTTGCGAATCACACAAGACTTGGAAATTTTAACCTAAAAGCAATAAAAAATGACTATTTCATCGGAAATAAAGGTTCGATTCAGAAAATTGTATTTTTAAGAAATGGATTAGGAAAAATTGTCGGAGTGAACATATCAAGTAGTAGAGCTAAAAATGTTAAGTTCGATAAAGTAAGTGAATAAAAATCGCTACTATCCTTATCCGAGACCATTGACGAAACCATCTAAAATTTCCTTTTAAAAACCCATTGCCCAATTCATAGAGTTTGTTTACTTTAGTTGTTATGACTGAAGTGGACATTGAAAAAGAGAATGCAGCCATTGCAAAAGCCTACAAAGAGCTACTCCGAGTAAGCTACCAGACCCTAACGGCAGCCGATAAAAAACTGATTCGGCAAGCGTTTGAGGTAGCGCTCGATGCGCACAAAGACCAACGACGCAAATCCGGGGAGGCTTATATCTTTCATCCGATAGCTGTGGCAAAAATTGTCGCCCAAGAGATTGGCTTGGATGCGACCTCTATTGCTTCTGCCTTACTTCATGATGTGGTTGAAGACAACCCTAATTATACCATTGCTGATATTGAACAACTTTTTGGGGAAACCGTAGCAAGAATTGTAGATGGTCTCACTAAAATTTCGTATTTAAAAAAAGACATGGATGTCTCGCTACAAGCAGAGAATTTTCGTAAAATGTTGCTCACGCTCAATGACGATGTACGGGTTATCATTATTAAAATCGCAGATCGTTTGCACAATATGCAAACTATGGATGCCATGCGTAATGATAAACAAGTAAAAATTGCTTCAGAAACTTTATACATCTATGCACCATTAGCACACAGAATAGGACTTTATAACATTAAAACCGAACTCGAGGACTTAGGCCTTAAGTATACAGAACCTGAAGTCTACAATGACATAGCCGAGAAAATGCAAGAAAGCAAAGAAGAGCAAGATGCTTATATTAAAGCTTTCTCTAAAGTCATTGAAAAATCCTTAAATCAAGAAGGTCTTAACTACGAAATTAAAGGTCGACCAAAATCCATTTTTAGTATAAGACGAAAAATGGTGAAGCAAGGTGTATCTTTCGACGAAGTCTACGATAAATTTGCCGTAAGAATTATTTACAAATCAGATTTTGTAAACGAAAAATTCCTCGCTTGGAAAATTTACTCAATCGTTACCGATCACTTCACACCTAATCCTATCCGATTGCGCGATTGGATTTCGTCACCAAAATCTACGGGTTATGAAGCATTGCACATCACGGTTGTTGGACCAAAAAGTCGTTGGGTAGAGGTTCAGATTCGTAGTGAACGTATGAACGAAATTGCTGAAAAAGGTTATGCGGCGCATTACAAATACAAAAATGTTGATGATAAGGATGATAGTCTCGATTTATGGATCAATAAACTACAAGAGGCTTTAGAAAACAACGAAGCTGATGCCGTGGATTTTGTGGAGCAATTTAAGCTTAACCTGTATTCCAAAGAAATATTTGTCTTCTCACCAAAAGGAGATTTGAAGTCCTTACCCAAGGGAGCCACTCCACTTGATTTTGCCTTTAGTATCCATACTGAGGTTGGTATGACCACACGAGGCGCTAAGGTTAATGGTAAATTGGTTCCCCTGAGTTACGAGTTGCAAAGCGGTGATCGTGTAGAAATTTTAACCTCCGAAAACGCCAAACCCAATGCCAATTGGCTAGATTACGCAACAACGGCGAGAGCAAGAAGTAAGATTAAATCGGCCTTGAATGCGCATACCAAGGAAATTGCTGAAGAAGGTAAAGAAATCCTTAGACGAAAATTAAAACAACTCAAGATTACCCTCAACGAAAAAGCGGTAAATGAGTTGGTAACCTACTTTAAACTCAAAACCTCATTAGATTTATTTTATCGTGTTGGTATCGGAACCATTGATAATGCAAAATTAAAGGCCTTTGCTTCCTCACGTAGCGGTGCTTTTATGAGCTATATTAAAAACCGAATTCGAAAACCAGATGTCCCAAAAGACATAGACAAAGAAGAGATTACGTCTAAGTACGATATGCTTGTTTTCGGCAAGGAGGAAGAACGTCTGAGTTATACCTTAGCTAATTGTTGCAATCCAATTCCTGGCGATAAAGTTTTCGGTTTCTTAACCGTTAATGATGGTATAAAAGTGCATAAAAAGAACTGTCCCAATGCGGTAAGCCTTCAATCTAATTATGCCTACCGTATTATGACAGCCAAATGGATAGATTCGTCACAGCGTACCTATACCTCTAGTATTAAATTATCAGGCATTGATAATCTTGGACTGGTTAATAATATCACAAAGCTGATTTCAGGAAACCTTCATGTAAATATGAAGAGTATCAGTTTTTCTAGCGAAGATGGTATTTTTAGCGGTGACATAACGGTTGAGGTCAAAAACCAAAACATGTTAAAAAACCTTATTGAAAAACTCAAAAAAATTAATGGAATAGACAAAGTGACTAGAGTATAATATATGTGAAGGTTTTTGAAAACTTGTTCATTTTTTAGCTTTAAAACACAGCTTCTATTTATTAGTTCCTTTAATTTTATGTAAATTTGCACCTTATTATGAATGCAACAACAGAAGAAAGTAATCAGGAAATCGTAAAGCGTGTTTTTACACAATTCCTAGAAGATAAAGGACATAGAAAAACTCCAGAGCGCTATGCCATTCTTCAAGAAATATACGATAGTGAAGAGCATTTTGATATAGAGTCTTTATACATCAAAATGAAGAATAAAAATTATCGTGTCAGTAGAGCTACCTTGTACAATACTATAGAATTGTTGTTAGAATGTAATTTGGTCCGTAAGCACCAATTTGGACAAAATCAGGCACATTACGAAAAGTCCTATTTCGATAAACAGCACGATCATGTCATTCTAACGGATACTGGTGAAGTTATAGAATTCTGCGATCCTCGCATTCAATCCATAAAAAAGACCATAGAAGAGGTCTTTGATATCGAAATAACTAATCATTCACTATACTTTTACGGCAACCGTAAAGCAGAAGACTAACTAACGTTTTAAAATGGCAGTAGATTTACTACTAGGACTTCAATGGGGAGACGAAGGCAAAGGAAAAATTGTTGATGTATTCACCTCTAAATACGATATTATTGCGCGCTTTCAAGGTGGGCCAAACGCAGGACACACCTTAGTATTTAATGGACGAAAGCACGTATTGCATACCATTCCATCTGGAATTTTTCACGACAATACCATAAATCTTGTTGGTAATGGTGTGGTTATAGATCCTGTGATTTTTAAAAAGGAACTCGACAAATTAGATGAACAAAATGTCGATTATAAAACATCCCTCTGCATCTCGCGTAAGGCACATATCATTTTACCTACGCATCGCTTATTGGATGCTGCGAGTGAAGCTTCGAAAGGAAAAGCAAAAATAGGCTCTACACTCAAAGGTATTGGGCCTACCTATATGGACAAGACTGGCAGAAATGGCATTAGAGTTGGTGATATTGAATTGTCTAGCTGGAAGAAAAAATACAGAGCTTTAGCCGATAAGCATGAGGCGATGATCGATTTCTATAATGTTGATATACAATACGATTTAAAAGATCTTGAAGCCGATTTCTTTGAAGGCATAGAGACCTTAAAAACCTTAAAGTTCATAGATTCTGAAGAATTTATCCACCAAGCACAAACATCTGGAAAATCCGTCTTAGCTGAAGGTGCTCAAGGTTCGCTATTGGATATTGATTTTGGCACCTATCCTTTTGTCACCTCATCAAATACCACAGCTGCTGGTGCTTGTACAGGTCTTGGTGTCGCACCAAATAAAATTGGTGATGTGTTTGGTATTTTTAAAGCCTATACAACTCGAGTAGGTTCGGGGCCATTCCCTACGGAATTATTTGATGAAGCTGGTGAAACTATGGGTCTTGTTGGTCATGAGTTTGGTGCAACCACAGGTCGCCCAAGACGTTGTGGCTGGTTAGATTTGGTGGCGTTAAAGTATGCTTGTCAAGTCAATGGAGTGACACAACTGATTATGATGAAAGGTGATGTATTATCTGGTTTTGACACCTTAAAAGTCTGCACAGCCTATAACTACAAAGGCGAAACTATAACACATCTTCCTTATAATATTGAAGCCGAAAATGTATCTCCTATCTACACTGAAATAAAAGGTTGGTCAGAAGATTTAACAGGAATGACCGAAGCATCCCAATTGCCAAAGGAGTTTAATGATTATGTGGAGTTCTTAGAAAATGAACTCGGCATTCCGATTACCATCGTTTCCGTAGGTCCAGACCGTAAACAGACAATTGTAAGAAAGGAAAAATAGTTGTATTCGCTTTCTGTTAAAAAAACTGTTAACTCATACTAAAGCAAATCTATAAGTGTTACCTTGTAAAAAACATATAGTTTTGAGTAGTTTTAAAAGTTCACTTTTTTTTGCAGTCATTCTCTTCTCTGTATTTAGCTTTTCTCAAGAAAAACAAAGGATTACTGTAGAATATTCTGGTAATACATCCTCAAGTCCAGACATAGAAGAAGGTGCATTGGTATTTTTACGTGATGCCTCACAGCAAGTCCATTTTGTTCATAAAGGTGTGAACCTATGGTGCGATAAAGCTATCTACTATCAAGATCAGGAATATATTGAAGCCTTCAGTAATGTCGTTATGAAACAAGGAGATTCTATTAATATGGTGGCCAAATATGTAGAGTACAGTGGTAAAACAGAATTAGCTTTTGCGCAAGGTGAGGTGGTCTTAACCGAACCACAATCAGTATTAACCACCGATAAACTCTATTTTGATAGAACGCGTCAACTCGCCTATTACAATACTAAAGGTAAAGTGGTTAGAGATACCTCTGGGACCATCACTAGCCAGATTGGACGTTATTATATGAACGCCAAAAAATACCAGTTTACCAAAGATGTAGTATTAGTCAATCCAGATTATACACTAAATACAGAACGGCTCGATTTTTTCCCAGATAATGGTCATGCCTATTTATTTGGGCCTTCGACCATCATTGGCGAAACAAGTAAAATTTATACCGAACGTGGTTTTTATGACACCAATGCCAATGTCGGTCACTTTCAACGTAATGCCAAAGTTGACTATGATAGTAGAACGATAACAGGAGATAGTATTTATTTTGACAGAAATAGAAGTTTTGCATCGGCCAGTAATAATATTACTGTAACAGATACTATTAATAATAGTATTGTAAAAGGACATTACGCTGAGGTCTGGCGCGATAAAGATTCTGTTTTTATCACCAAGCGTGCACTTGCCATAACCGTTCAGGAAAAAGATTCAGTGTATTTACATGCCGATACCTTAATGATGACTGGCAAAGAGAATAATCGTATTACAAGAGCCTATTACAACGCCAAGTTATACAAAAGCGATTTGGCTGGCAAAGCCGATTCTATTCACGTTAACCATAAAACAGGTTTAACCCAACTCATTAACTTGGCACGTTATAGCTCAACAGATGCCTTTGCTACCGCACGAAAACCCGTGCTTTGGAATCTCGGCAACCAAATGACCGGAGATACCATTCACTTAATTTCAAATGTCGAAACCGAAAAATTAGATTCTTTAAAAGTATTTAATAATGCGTTTTTGGTCAGTAAAGACACCTTAAGCGATGATGGTTTTAATCAAATAAAAGGCCAACGGCTTATAGGTTTGTTTAGGGATAATGAAATTTACAATGTAGATATCATTAAGAATGCTGAAACTATTCGTTACATGCGAAATGATGCCAATGAACTTATAGGTATACAAAAGTCTAAGTCCGGGAGTATCAACATTCAAATCATAGACCAAGCTATAGACGAGGTGCGTTTCATCAATCAAATTGATGGCAATATTTTTCCTGAAGCTGATTTCCCAAGAAGTTCAAAGCGATTGCGAGGCTTTGATTGGAGAGGAGAAGAACGACCGTTATCTGTTGACGATTTATTTAAAGACGATCCGCCTTTGGTATTACCCAAAATTACAGGCTTGCAAGATTATGTACCACCAGAGGATTTTATTGATGACAGTGTCATTGAAAGGATTGAGGAAGCAGGTAAGGCAACACCCAATAAACCTAACAAAGCAGCCAGGAACCTACCAGCAAACGACACTATCCCAACTTTAAAACCTAATCAGGTAAAAAAGGTGAAAATACCGAAAGAGAAGAAAGAAAAGGAAGATCAATAATTGCGAGAAGACTTTTTAAAATATCAGGCACAAACCACACCACATCCCTTAGCTATGGAAATAAGCCATGCTAAAGGCTCATATATTTATGATAAAAACGGGAAAGCCTACCTCGATTTTGTGGCTGGAGTTTCGGCTTGTAGTTTAGGACATTCGCATCCCAAAGTCATTGAAGCCGTCAAAACGCAATTAGACCAATATCTTCATGTGATGGTTTATGGCGAATACATCCAAGATTCAGCACTTCAGTTATCCCAACTTTTAGCAAAGCATTTACCAAGCCCCTTAGAAACGACTTACTTGGTTAATTCGGGAACCGAAGCCATTGAAGGCAGTATTAAATTAGCAAGACGTTATACTGGACGAAGCGAAATTATAGCCGCTAAAAACGCTTATCATGGAAATACTATGGGTTCTTTGAGTCTGATGGATTATGAAGAACGCAAAGCCCCTTTTAAACCTTTAATCCCAGGTATTAAGTATATTGAGTTCAATTCTGAAAGTGATCTTCAACAGATAAGCCAAGAAACGGCAGCTGTTATTTTGGAAACCATCCAAGGAGGTGCAGGTTTCATTGAACCAACAAATAATTACCTTAAAAAGGTGCAAGAACGTTGCAATGACGTCGGTGCAGTTTTTATTTTGGATGAAATTCAACCAGGTATTGGTAGAACAGGTAAACTTTTTGGTTTTGAACATTATAACTGTCAACCAGATATCGTAGTGATCGGAAAAGGTCTTGGTGGAGGTTTACCTATTGGAGCTTTTACCGCTTCCAACGAAATGATGTTAACGCTAAGTGATAACCCAAAACTAGGACATATCACAACCTTTGGAGGCAATCCTGTAATAGCTGCAGCTGCCTTAGCCACTTTAAAAGAAATCACTGAATCTAACTTAATGGCTGAAGCCTTGGAAAAAGAGCAACTCATTAGAGAGTATCTTCAACATAAGCATATTAAAGCCATAAGAGGTAAAGGATTAATGCTTGCGGCAATCACCGAAAGTGCAGAAGTGACCAATGAAATTATACGACGTGCCCAAGATAAAGGTTTAATTTTATTTTGGCTGCTTTTTGAACCTAAAGCCATTAGGCTCACGCCACCATTGACAATTTCTAAAAACGAGATTATTGAAGGTTGCCGAATCATTACTTCAATATTAGACACTATTTAGTCATCAGTCTTTTCTAATGTATTGGATATCAGTCTAAAATACATTTTAATAAATCTTTATCACAATGTTAATTATTTTGTTAAAAACAAAAACCTAAACACTTACGTCCTTAACACGATAACTGTAATTTTAGATTAACCAAAAATCAGTAGACACTGGCACATCAAAAAGTAAGTCTTTAAAACTGAGCACGAATTTTGATGTATTAAATCTCGATTATTGAGTGAACCTTTAAACCGCTTATGAATTACAGTCACGAAGACGAAAACTTTCCGCTTACTAGATTTGAATCCATGTTAAAGACAAATGATATTTTGTTTTTTGATTCAAATGAATTTGAAAACATCATCCACCACTATCTCGAAAATGGTAAAGTTTCCTTAGCGAAACGCGCCATTAAACTTGGACTTTCGCAACATCCAAGCTCAGTCAATTTAAGATTATTCCAGGTGGAAATATTGGTTATTGAGAACAAATTCTCTGAGGCTGATGACATCTTAGATATGCTTCATGATTTAGAGCCCACTAATGAAGAGATTTTTATTCAAAAAGCCAATGTGCTATCTAAGCAAGATGAGCATGAGAAAGCTATAGAAATATTACTTATTGCCATTGATGTATCTAGTACACCATCTGAAGATTCGGACCTTTATGCCTTAGTAGGTATGGAATATTTGTTCTTAGATCAGTTTGAAAATGCGGTTATGTATTTTAAAAAATGTCTAGAGTCCGACCCATCTGATTATTCAGCTTTACATAATGTTGTATATTGTTACGATTTTTTAGATTTAAATGAAGATGCTATTGCGTACCTCAATAACTTCTTGGACTCCAATCCATACTGTGAAGTAGCTTGGCATCAATTAGGTCGTCAATATTTTGCCATTAAAGATTATACCAAGGCTAATGCTGCTTTTGATTTTGCCATCATCTCAGATGATACCTTTGTTGGTGCTTATATTGAAAAAGGAAAGGTTTTAGAGAAGCTTAAATATTATGAAGAAGCCATAGAAAACTATAAAATTACTTTGGCATTGGATGAGCCTACCTCTTTTGCGTTATTACGAATAGGGCATTGTTATGAAAAACTTGGTAAAGAAGACATGGCGTTGCAATTTTTCAAAAAAACAGTCGAGGAAGACGCCTTATTAGACAAAGGATGGATTGCCATCACTAAGTTTTACATGAAACGTTTAAACTATCAAAAAGCATTGCATTACATCAACAAAGCCGTGAATATTGACGGCGAAAACGTATTGTATTGGAAACTTTTTGCTACAATTAATAAACGCTTAAACTTTCTGGAAGAAGCCGAAATCGGTTATAAACGAACTTTAGAACTTGGCAATTACGAGCTAGACACTTGGTTAGACCGATCAGATATCCTAATTGCCTTAGGTGAATACGATGCTGCAATTTACAATTTGAATCAAGCTGCGGAATTCTATCCTGAAAATTCCGAAATAGAGTATCGACTTGGTGGCTTATACTTTACAACGCATCAGACCGAAGAAGGCCGCTTTCACCTTAAGAATGCTTTAAAGCTTAATATCGATTACAGTTTTATCATTAACGAGCTGTTTCCAAAGCTTAATAATAGACCAATGGTAAAGGCTATAATTTCGGAATGTAAAAAGGCTTCCAACTAAAAAAATCCATACCTTAGCGTTTCTTATAAAAAAGAAATGCAGAGAGGTTTTCTTGACTATGTAATCATTACTTTTAAGGGTATCGCTATGGGAGCAGCAGATGTTGTACCAGGTGTTTCAGGCGGTACAATTGCTTTTATTTCTGGTATTTACGAAGAACTTATTGGGAGTATCGATAAAATTAATTTAGGATTTTTTAAAGTATGGAAACAACAAGGTTTTAAAACCGCATGGACATCCATAAACGGAACATTCTTATTAGCGCTTTTTTCAGGAATTGCTGTAAGTATTTTGTCTTTGGCAAAATTAATAAAATGGCTTTTGCACAATGAGCCCATTTTATTATGGTCTTTCTTTTTCGGATTGGTTCTGGCAAGCATTTTATATATCGCCAAACAAATAAAAGCTTGGTCGGGAAAAATCATTGTAGCTATTATAGTAACTTCTGTCCTATCTTATTACATCACACTTGCTGAGCCTTTTGCATCGCCAGAAAGCCCTTTTTATCTATTGTTTTGTGGTTTTATTGCCATTATTGCGATGATCCTGCCTGGGGTCTCTGGTGCTTTTATTCTATTGATTTTAGGGGCTTACCAAACGGCAATAGAAACTGTGAATAACTTAAGGGATGGTTTGCTCACGGGAAATGCAGAGTTGTTTAAAGATGCGCTTTTAAAATTCGCTTTGTTGGGTATTGGTGCTATAGTTGGGTTAAAAGTCTTTTCTAAAGCATTAAACTGGATGTTTAAACACCAAAAAAACCTCACACTCGCTATCTTAACAGGTTTTATGATTGGCTCACTGAATAAAATATGGCCCTGGAAAGACATCCTAAAAACAAGAATTAATTCCGAAGGTGAAGAGGTAACACTCTTAGACAAAAGTATCTTACCCTCTTCCTACGATGGCGATAATCAAATGCTATTGGCCATCGTCTTTATGCTCATCGGGATAGCTACTATTTTAGTTTTAGAATACTTTGGACGTCAAAAAAACAACGTTTAATGCAAAGTACAAGAACTTTTAAAGATCGTATTTTTTTGGTCATTAAGGGCTTAGCCATGGGAGCAGCTAATAAAGTTCCTGGTGTTTCTGGTGGTGTAGTTGCCTTCGTTGCTGGTTTTTATCAGGAGTTTATTTACTCGCTACAGCGTGTTAATAAAACAGCATTCAAACTCTTTATCAATGGTCGTTTTAGGAGCTTCTATCAGTATATCAATGGCAGATTTCTAAGCCTATTGTTCTTAGGAATGGTGGTCAGTTACTTTAGTGTCTCCAAGATTTTAGACTATCTTATCATCAATTACGAACTTTATGTATGGAGTGCCTTCTTTGGTATGATCTTAGGATCTATCTACTACATTAATCAAGATTTTAAAGCTTGGAACAAAAAAACGATAACCGCATTAATTCTTGGCACTGCTATAGGAATCAGCATTAGCTTTCTAGATCCGGCTAAGGAAAATGACAATCTTTGGTTTGTCTTTTTATGTGGTATAGTGAGTGTATCTGGCATGACACTTCCCGGTTTCTCAGGTTCATTTATTTTGATATTATTAGGAAATTATGTATTGTTATTGGTTGACTCAGTCAATGCACTATACGATACAATCTCGGAAATCTTTTTAGGAGATTTTGACTTTATAAAAGACGAGGCTAGGATACGCATGCTAAAAGTCCTTGCTGTATTTACATTAGGTTCAGTGGCTGGTTTGGTGACTTTTTCGCATGTGCTTAACTACATTTTAAAGCATTACAAAAATATCACTTTAGCTACGCTTGTAGGGTTTATTGTTGGGTCACTTGGTTTGGTATGGCCTTGGAAAAAAACCATCTATAAAACAAATAGTGATGGTAGCTATATTTTGGATTCTACTGGTTCACAGATTGTTGAGAATTATGAACGTTTTTTCCCTGAAGCTACTACCGAAACTTATATTGCAATTGCTTATATTGTCCTTGGAATCCTTATAGTTTTAGGATTGGAATGGTATGGAAAACGCACAAGACAAATCAAAACTTAAATTCGGTCTCGTAGGTAAAAATATTTCCTATTCGTTTTCAAGAAGTTATTTCGCAGACAAATTTAAACGTGAAGAATTACCACATACCTATGTCAATTTCGATATACAATCCATAGAAGAATTAGATACTATTATTAAATCCTCTCCAAACTTAAAAGGTCTAAATGTTACTATCCCTTACAAAGAAGCAGTAATTGCAATGTTAGATGATTTAAATAAACGCGCACAAAAAATAGGAGCCGTTAATACTATAAGAATAACGCGTTACCAAAAACTCATTGGTTATAATACAGATTATTATGGTTTCAAAAATTCATTAAGACCACACCTTAAGAAGTATCATAAACGCGCTTTAATTTTGGGAACAGGAGGTGCTTCCAAAGCTATTGCTTACGCACTTAAAAAGCTTAAGATTCAATACGATTACGTATCACGATCCGAAAAAGAAGGTGTGAAATTTTTGTATTCGGACATAACTGACGATATCATTTCATCATATCACATCATCATCAACTGCACACCTATTGGTACATTTCCCAATGTTAATGAATGTCCTGATATTCCCTATGACGCCATAACTGAGAAACATATACTTTACGACCTTATCTATAATCCTGAACAAACTAAATTTCTAAGTTGTGGTGATATAAAAGGGGCGACCACAATTAACGGATTGGAAATGCTACAACTACAAGCCGAAAAATCTTGGAGTATTTGGAATAAGTCCTAATTGGTGATTGGTGATTGGTGATTGGTGAAACTTAATAAATTTACAGTTAACCTGATATACAATTAAACTTAACACTGATTCTATTTAAAAAAAGGTAGTAGCATAAATTTAGTCTAAAAAAAATCAATAAGCCAAGCTCACCGCCTATTTCCTTTGTAGTTCAAGGAGTTGTTAGTATCTTTAACATCCTAATAAAATTATTGACACATGTCTGAGAATGATACCCTGCAAGAAGCAGATGGAAAAAAAGAAGTAGAACTTAATGACACTACTCCAAAAGAAGAAACGACACCTGAAGTAGAGGTAAATCCTGAAGTTGAAAATGAAATAACGGAAAAAACTACTGAAGTGGACGTTAAGATTGAGGTAGAATCTGACTCTGAAGCGCATGCTGAAATTGAGGCGTCTAATGCAGAAGATGCCGAAGACGAGGCCAATGTAGAGCGCCACAGTGTAGAGGAAAAAGACTATCATGCCATGTCTATGCAAGACTTAGCCACGGAGTTAAATCGGCTTTTAAAGCATCATAAAATTCAGACCATATCTAAACAGGTCAATCAGATTAAAGCTGAGTTCAATACGAAGTTTAATCAACTTCTTGAAGAAAAAAAGGAAGAATTCCTCAATGAAGGTGGTAATGAAATTGACTTTTATTACACCAACGATTCCAAAAAACTATTTAACCAGCTTTATAAGGATTACAAGCAATCTATAAACACGTATTACAAGGAGCGCGAACAAAACCTAAAACAAAATCTTGAAAATCGATTAGCGATTATTGAAGAAATAAAAGGCTTGTTGAATGTGGAAGAAAACATCAATACCACCTATAAACATTTTAAAGATCTTCAGGAAAAATGGCGTAATGCTGGACCTATTCCGCGAGACAAATACAATAATGCCTGGAACACTTACCACCATCATGTAGAGCGTTTTTACGATTTTTTACATCTCAATAACGATTTGCGTGATATGGATTTCAAGCACAATTATGAACAAAAGCTAAAAATCATAGAGCGTGCAGAAGAGTTAGCTAAGGATGACAATATCAACCGCACATTCAGAGAATTACAAGTGCTACATAAACTATGGAAAGAAGAGTTAGGGCCTGTAGCCAAAGAACACAGAGAAGAAATTTGGGAGCGTTTTAGTAAGGCTACCAAAACCATACACGATAAGCGCCAGGCTTATTATGCAGACCTTGATAAGGCTTACGAAAAAAACCTAGAAA
>NZ_JANQOM010000044.1 GCF_028289625.1 Winogradskyella sp.
AGAAGCAGGTAAACTAGAAAGAGATGCCAGACGCTTAGAAATAATGGCAAAACGAGAAGCAAAAATGGCAGAGCGAGAAGCGAGAATGGTACAGCGTAATGCACGACGTGAAAGCGAAATTGAACAGCGCAGAGCCGAAATGGAACTTAGAAGAAAAGCAATGTCCGAGCGTCGTTGGTCTGACGAATTTGCCAGAGGCTATGAAGCTGGTAAAAATACTAAGGCTAAAAAAGTAATTAAGATTAAAATCCCTAAGAAAGCGAAACTTAAAACCAACATAAGACATGGTGAACTAAAATTATCTTCAGTGATCTATAACTTAAGCGGAGATATATCACATGCCTTTTTAGTAGCAGATAACATTGATGGAAGTGATACTTCCATCAATGTATCTTATTCGCCTGTGGTGATTAATACCTGGAATTTAGGAACACTTAATCTCAACTACGTAGATAAAGCACAGATTAAGAATGCCAACAATTTGGTGTTAAACGCTAAGTCGTCTAATATTAATATCGAGAAGTTGGAGGATACGGGAATCATAGATGGCAGTTTTGGTGATCTTACGATTTCTAATCTTTCAGAGTCCTTTAAGAATCTAAATTTGATTCTTGAAAATAGCGATGCACTAATTAATTTACCTCAAAATGTAAATTACAATATGTACTTTAAAGGTGAGCGTTCTAAGTTCAACAATAAGTCAACATCCCAAAAAACCATTAGAAATTATCCTGAAGGACAAAGTTCTAACAAGAATATTATTGTAAATGCTAAATATAGCAGCGTTGTTATGAATTAATCCCTTTAAATATGTTTTTTATTTAAAGGGTACTTTCTTTATTTTTCTTTCCGTTTTCCATCAAAATAGATTCTTATTTTAATGGAAATTTTATTTTTAAGCTAATTTTAACTCTAAGCATTTGTTAATCCTGTAAGGTTTAAAGGTCACGCTAGACCTACAAACTTTAACTTAATTAACAATTATGAATCTTACAGAACAATTGCAGGCTTATGCTAACCAAAGCAAATCCAAATTACCGCAAACATCATTAGAGACCATGCAGTCCGCTATAGATGATTTAGTAGCATCATCAATTTTGGACTCCGCTTTAAGAACTGGAAATAAGGTGCCAGAAATTAGTTTGCCAAACGCAACAGGTAGTACCATAAATTTAAATGACATATTAGAAAATAACAGGGTGGTACTTACGTTTTATAGAGGAGGATGGTGTCCTTATTGTAATTTAGAATTAAGAGCTTTTCAAGAGGTATTGCCACAAATAGAAGCTAAAGGAGCTAAACTAATTGCAATTAGCCCAGAAACACCAGATAACTCATTAACCACTTCGGAGAAGAACAACTTGTCTTTCGAAGTACTTTCTGACCGTAATAATTTAGTAGCTAAATCTTTAGGTTTGGTATTTCAGTTGCCAAGATCCCTTCAAGAATTGTATAAAACGTTCGGAATTGACCTCGATCAAAATCAAGATAATACAGAGCAAGAATTACCAATTGCGGCAACTTATATTATTGAACAGGATGGTACGATTTCTTACGACTATTTAGAAGAAGATTATAAATTAAGAGCTGATCCTTCCGAAGTTTTGACTGCGCTTTAAGCAGATTTTATATTTTTATTACAAAATTGTGATATATGTCACTCTCAAATTTTGAACAGCTTTTGCAATCTTATAAGGGACACCCATTAATTGCATCTTCAATACCTTATAATGATTATGTGTCGCTAGATTTATCAGTTGATAATCCAGAATTAAACAGCGTTGATGTGTCCAGCTCTAAAGACTTAGAAATTTTTATTTGGAATCATATCTCCAAATACGATGCTAAGGTAGCCTTTGGTGGCTATTTAGAACAACGAGGTATTTACAATCGTAGTGATTATTTTAATCAAGAAAATCCTGAAGAAGAACGGAATATACATCTAGGTTTAGATATATGGATTGATGCCGAAACACCTATTTATATACCTATGGATGGTGTAATACATAGCTTTAAGAACAACACCAATTTTGGAGATTATGGGCCAACCATTATTTTAAAACATAACATACAAGATTTCGGATTTTATACACTTTATGGCCACTTAAGTCTAAAATCTATTGATGGTTTAGAAGTTGGTATAGAAGTAGAGAAGGGACAGCAAATAGCGACTTTAGGAACAGCAGAAGTCAATGGTGATTATCCACCACACTTACATTTTCAGATTATAAAGGATATTCAAGGTTATGAAGGTGATTATCCAGGTGTAAGCAATCAACTTGATTTAGAATTTTATAAAACGAATTGTCCAGATCCTAAACTACTCATAGATTTAGTTTAAAAGCTTTTTAAAATCATCAATAGCAAACGCTTTGTTGTAATCGGCTTCGCCAATGGTACCACCGTTCGGGGAGTCGTAGTCCATGGTTATTTTCCATGCACTTTCAATCTTCTTAAACAATACATGAAATTGCCCGTAATAGGCCTGTTCTTTATCCGTGCCTTTATTGCGACGAGTTTATAAATACCGCGTTCGCTAGCCATAGTAGCACTGTATACGCGTTCGAAAAAGCGTAGTGAAATATCACTGGTTTGGCCTGTAGCTTTATTGCGCTCAAAACCCACTTTGTAATTATCGATGTATGTATCGTAGTCTAAAATACGTCTACCACCAGAAACACGAACTAGGTCTTTAGAATGAATTTCTGCCATTAATGTATAATCAAGAGTTTTAAAAGCCTTATAAAATTTAGCTCAAGTCGTATTAATGTCTTGAAAATCCTCTTTAGTTTGCGAATAGGTGATACTCAAAGAGGAGAGAGTTAAAAAGGTGATGATAAGAATATTTTTTATTATGCCATGATTAAATAAGCCTTTTAAGGTAAAAAAATCCTGATGAGAACCATCAGGATTTTTCAGATTAATAGCAAGTAGGTTATTTGGGTATGGTATAAAGGATATTTACTTGAAATGCATTTTGTCTTAAATTACCGGCATCTACGTCCTCATCATTAATATTAGTAAGATCGAACACAAATCTTAAACCAGCGGCAAGCCCTGGTACCAATGTATCTAGTTGGTATATTGCGCCTATAGCCGCACCAAGAGTTCCGGATTTATAAAACTCGCTAATATCTTCAAATCCATCACCACTGCCATCGATTTTTTGTTCTACGGACAAAAGAAAATTGTATTGTAGTCCACCTTCAACAACAAAATTGTCAACGACATCGTATTGCAATAGCACAGGAATACTAAGGTTACTTATTTTTATTTCTCCTGTGGTATCACCATTTCCAAAATCCCATTCGTTACCACCAGTGCTAAAGTTAATTTCGGGTTGAATAGCAAATTTTTCATCAAATCTGTAATTGACAAAACCACCAACATGGAATCCTATACGAGAAGAGGTAGAATAACTGTCGCTCTCAAAACTAATACCAGCAATATTTAGACCTGCTTTAGCTCCATAGTTTAAGTCTTGAGCGTTGATTGAGAAAGTAATACATAAGATAAAAGCTAAGCTTAATGTGAATTTTTTCATGATTATAGGTATTGGTTATACCTTATAATCGAAAAGTGCTTAAAATGTCATCAAAAAATAAAACATCAATCGTTAATATCAGGTAAAATATAATTACCATCATAACTTCCAGAGATAATCTGACCGTCGTTTCTTGTAAAGGTAAAGGTGAATTGTATATTAAACTGTGTGAAATTAGTAATGGTTACAGAACCCAATTGTGCATAAACATCAGATTCTGAGTCACTGTCGGAAAGCAATACATTACCATGGTTAAATTCACTATCTATGACAGAGCTGTTAATTGAAACATCATAATCATCGATTTGGTTATATGTCGTATTCTGAATACTTACATCATCAAAATCGAAATACACAAAGTTAATGTCTGTTAAGTCAGAGTTTCCTGCTAGTTCGGCTGCAGATTTATTAAATATGCTAATGCCTATTTCGCTCGACTCATTCGTTGATGTATTCTCATCATTGATTATGGCCATTGTTAAATTATAGGTCTCTCCATTAAAAGTGAATTGATTGTTGTTTTCATTTGGAATGGAACTGGTGTCATCAGAAGAACAAGCTATAACAATTATGGCTAGGAAAAGTCCTAAAGCTTGGGGCAGTTTGAGTGTCATAACAAATTAAATATAAGTAGGTTAAAGTGTAAATATAGTAAATATTTTGCCTAGTGAAGCATCTTGAGTATAGAAATTTTGGTGATGACCTCAGTCAGAAAAATAACACAAATAAATGATTTTCAAGTATTTAAACAGAAGGTAAAGTTGAAAATCCTGTCATTTCTCGTTAAAATTAAGTATCTTATAAAGGTTAAATCAATCTCTTACGTATTATGGGTTATATCAAATCACTCAATAAGTGGGCCAATGCGCACACTTATTATCCGCTCGATATGCTACGCATTGCCCTTGGTATATTTTTGTTTTATAAGGGTGTCTATTTTATGTCTAACCTCAATTTGTTAATCGATCTCATAGAGCCTGTTAAATCCGTTGCAGGTGATGTGTTGTTGGTACATTATATCGCACCTGCGCATTTTGTAGGTGGGTTTTTAATTGTTTTTGGACTGTTAACGCGTTGGGCCATCATAGCACAATTACCCATTTTAATTGGTGCAGTCATCATCAATTTTGTGGGCGAGATGAACACAGGGAATCTTATACTATCCTTATCGGTTTTGGTCATCTGTATTTTCTTTTTGTTCTATGGTTCTGGGAAGCATTCGGTAGATAAGTATCTGAAGATGCAGCAATAATAAAAAGCGATATAATGTAGCTTTATTAAATCTAATTAGTTCTTTACGATTTTTGTATTAAAGACTTCATTTGATGTAGTCAAAATACTTAGCAAATATATACCAGGTTGAAAGTTTTTAATATTGATTTTATCTTTATTAAAAACCTCTAATTTTTTGCCTGATAAATCATAAAGGCTGGTATTAGCGATAGACTTTCCGATAATCTCAACATTTAAAAAGTCAGATGTTGGGTTAGGATATATGTTAACTACAGAAGTTAAATCGTTAGGCCCAAAACCTTCTATTCCTAATATTTCATTGAAATTTCCATAATTATGAATAGTTCCTATAGACCAACTATACTCGTTAAACGTAGATATTCTATTGCCAGTTGCACCAACTAAAATGAAATTATTTTGATTATCAAATTTTGAGTACCAACGGTGCAGGGCACCATTCTGTAAAAAATAATGCTTGATTATACTACCATTTTCGTCTATTACCCTAATATTCCCATTGTTGGAACCTAGCAATATGTAATCATCGTATGTCATTAAATAGATGTTGTTTGCATTAATAGTATCACCATCGGAAACTAAGTTTAGATTATTGTCTAAAACAAGACTTTCATTATTATCCAAGAACAGGAAAATATTACTATTATTAAATTCTTTCAATCCACGTATATCATCAACGGTGTTATAATACGAGTAGTTATTTGCTAAACTTAACTTATTAATTCTTCTTTCAGGGGGATTTCTCGTGGCAAAATATAATGTACCTGAGCTATCAATAAAATAAGGAAAAATACCATAATTATTTGATAGATTTCTTGTCCATTGTTTTATGCCATTTTTGTATAAATAAATGAAATCAGGTGTGTTATTGCTGATACTTCGAAAGGTATAGAAATAGTAATCATTACCAATCGTAAAAAAGTCTAAAAATTCCTCATGACCAATTTCAATTTCATTGATTAAATTTCCAGTGGTTCTATCAAGTAAATAAAATGTACTAGCATCCTCGTATAAAAAGTAGTTCCAGCCAATTAAGATATAGTCTTCATTAGCATGAAATTTGCTTCCAACAAAAGTATCATTAATATACTCTAATATCCCGTTTGGTGAAACTTTATATAAACTATAACCAAGACCATAATGATTACCTGGTCGAGGAAGATTTAAGTATAAATTATTGTTATTATCTATGAAGAAGTCGATATCTTTACCACCATGGTTTACTAAGTTAAATATTGGGTCGGGTATGGTCAGTTCCCATAATTTTGTCAGATTAGAATCATACTTAATGATTCTTTTGTTCAAAGGTGGATCGGCACCACCTATACCTAAAAATTCAGGGCCCATTTTTTCTGTGACCAAAACAAGATAATTATTTTCATTATCTATTATGACACGTTGCTGAAACGCTTTAGAAGTTCCAATTCCAGAATAGGTGTAAGACTGAGTCACTTGTGAGGAATTAAGCTTATTTACTTTTATATCTAACTGCGTGAAGTAGTCCGAATTTGGAAACATCCTGTCATATGATGTACCTATTACAGATATGTTTTGGTCGTCTATTTTTGAAAAATCGATGAGTTCGAAATCATTAGAAGTATTAAATGAGGCAAGTTGGTTAAAATCTTCAGAAAATAATCTAATATTAGAATTGCTTGTAGTTATAAAAAACGATTCATCACTATTTTTCTTAAATCCTGTAGCTATAATGTTTTCTGAATGTGGTTGCAGTTGTAATGTGTTATTTTCATCAATTGAAGCAAAATTCAAAACGTTAGTTGAGCTGTTATTAACAATGAGAATATTTTTGTTGTTAACACTATCAATAAATGAACCTACGAGGGATAGCTCCTGTGTATTAGAGGAGGTTAGAGAATAAACTAGATTATTATTGATATCAATCTTTGTAAGATTAATTTGACCAGAATAACTATTGTCCGACGTATTATAACAATTTAAGTAGCAGTTACCATTATCGTCCACAAGGATATTTAAATTTTCTGATAAAACAACATTATTATAATAATTTTGAAACTCAGCACTGGGAACTAACAAACTTGTTATACTATTAGAATTACTAACCTTATGATAAAAGAAAGATGAATTATAATTAGAATCATATTCCCTAGTTAAAAAATAAAACTCACCATTTTTAATGGTACCCACTAAACCATCGTTAGGAATTATATGATTAAAAGACTCTATGATATTTCCTTGATTATCAATAGTTAAAAATATAAATTCATTAATATTGGTTGTGTCATATTCTCTCGGATCATATACTAAATCAATATGGCCGTTGTTTTTTAATGCGGCGTCCATGTATGCAAAGTCCCTATAGTCATTGCCATATATCCCACCCAGAGTTATGTTATACAATATGTTACCACTTTCATCAAATTTTATAACAAAAATTAAGCCATTAGAATAGGATTGATTAAAAGAACTCCTACCAATTATATACAATTGATTGCTCGAGTTAAGGAATGATTTAATCGGTACATCATAAGACAAATTAGTCGGTTGAGAAACTACTTTTTGCCATAGCACATTATAGTTTTCGTCTAATTTGGTTGTTATGATATCTGTAAAAGTAGTGTCCTTTTCAGTTGTACCAACAATCAAAGTATTATTATTTGAGTCAATATGAGAAAAATAGGAAATATCTCTGTTCGTATGGTGGTTTAAACCAAATGACTTTCCATTAATTGGTGCTAAAGCTTCCTGTGATAAAACTTGTAATGAATAGATTAGAATAGTTGACAGGAGTATCTTCTTCATAATGTAAGATTTTACACATAAATATAAAATATTCTTTGCTGAAATACAAAAGTTAACTATTTATCCACATTCAACCTAAATAACTTTATGTTTCCACTAAATCCAAATATTCTTGTAGATTTTCTTTGGTGGTTTGGTTTTGCAAGGTCTATCTTCTTAAAAATTCAGTTTCACTCCTTGATTTCAATCTATTTACTAAGGCTAGGCAAACTATCCCGACTATAATAATATATCCTAGGACAACTTTGATAACACCCAAATTAGCGATTGCAATAATTAAAGTTAGAATTCCTCTGCCCATAATCTCATACTCAGTTCCATTTTCAATTTTAACCGCAAAGTATAAAGACGCAATAAATAACAAGGTGGTAAACAAAAGTGCAAAAAACTGTGCTTTTGCATATTTAAGAGCACTAGGCAACCCAGAACTGTATTTAAATTTTGACATATCCTGTCTTAAGAAATCAAAGACTTCTTTTTTTATATTACTGTCTTTTATGACTAACTCATCTTCAGAGCCGC
Organism: Winogradskyella sp.; assembly: GCF_028289625.1. Classification (GTDB taxonomy): domain Bacteria; phylum Bacteroidota; class Bacteroidia; order Flavobacteriales; family Flavobacteriaceae; genus Winogradskyella. The sequence goes on from NZ_JANQOM010000044.1 coordinate 8,099, forward strand.
TTCCATAAAAAATCTTTATATAATCTTTGCCTTTTTGATTTTCAATTTGCTTGATGTAAGCATAAGGTATGCTAAATAAATTTTTTAAAAAGTCGAGATTGGTAGTATGCTCATTTAACTTTTGAAGTTCTTCTTGCTTTGGATTTCCCTTATATATACATTGATCTTTTATAAAAATCAGCTTGTTAGATTTAGATTGGCTTAGCTTCCAGAATTTTTGCATATCATTTATAGTCGAACTATTTGTAATCTAATTTTGAAGATTAGATTTAGTTCTTTTTTGCCTCCCTGTATTTTGCATATTTTTCGTAAATCACTTTTTTCTTTTCTTTACCAGGTGCAGGAAAGGCGTGAATGCAATTGGAGTTTTCATACGCCTTGTCAAAAAATTCACCACCTTTCTCTAAATCATCCATATTAAAATAAAATATTCCTGTTTGCCAGAGAATTTGGCAATGAGCCATAGTAAGATATAGTTTTTGTTCTTCAGTATTGTCTTTGTTTTCGATCCGACCTTCAATTTCTGTCTTGCCCGAGGTGAGCAGTTTTATGGCGAAATCTAGATCAATACTGTCATTATAATAGTCACTCATAAAATAAAGTGCAAACCAAAAATAATTATTTACATGTTCGTAGTCCGTTCTTTTTAAATAATCCAAAAGTATTTTCTGAAAAAGGTCACTATTATTATGTTTAAGATATAACTCTTCTAGCGCTCTAGCTTTTTTCTTACCAGAACTTTCACCAACTTCTGCTTTTAAGTTCTCTATAGATTTAAAATCATCTACTGTTAGTTCTTGGGCGTTAACCATCGTACTAAAGCAGAATAAAAGTATTATGATTTTCATTCTCATTGTTTATTTTAATTCAGATAATAAAGGTCTAATTTACAAAAGAAAAGCAGTATTTGTGATTTATTCGCATTCCTTTTGAACCATTTTATGTTTCCACTGAATCCAGTACTCTTGTAAACCTTCTTTGGTGGTTTTTAGGCTGCTAATGTTGAGTTGATGCCCTTTCATTAAAGCACCTTTAAGTTGCTTTTTCCGTTCTGCTAGGGCAGGAGCGTGGTTCCAACCACCAACATGGTCAAAGGCGGTATAACCCTCACATTTTTCACTGACCTTTTTAAACGGAATTTTTAAATAATAAACCACAGTGCCAGAACCCATACCTTCAGTAGTCATTTCTATATTGTTAAAATCGACTTTGTTGTATTTGCCTGTTCTATAAAGGTCTTTAAGTTGGTGACCAACTTTTACCGACATGGTATTAGAAAACTGATGGGCTATATCACTACCATTCACAAATTCAGGCCCTTGGTAAGTACCTTTGCAGTTATTGTCTGTGCAAATGATTTCGTTATTTTGAATGAGATTAGTGGCTACATCTTTTTTTGTGTTGGATAAAGAGACTACCAATAGACTCATTGTAAATAACAAATAGTAGTTTTTCATGAAATAGAATAGATATTCTAAGCAGCATTAATTATTCTCATTTATAGGCGAAATCATAATATGCGCCCTATGTGTCCCTGGGTTCATAATCCAAGGGTGATTAGCAGCTATAGGAACTTCGGGTAAACCTGTAGATTCTGCGGTTGCCCAGGGCATGTACACGACGTAGCGGAGTATAGCATCAGCGACTTCGGACGTTTCAGGATTATAAATGGTTTTGTCACCATAGTAAATATGTAAAGTCGCTCCAGTAGGAATTTGAAGTTCACCAGACTTCATCTCTGCTTCCCTAATAGCAAAAACCTCTCTTGCAGACTTGCCTTCTTTCCGAAGTGCTCGTCCTCGAGCCATAAAAGGTTCCAAATCTTTATGGTAACAGGCCGCATTAAACCCATCCTTTTTTGGGTCATCAGCGAGTACAATAAACTGATTGTCACCTTCACGGAGGGTGACAAAATCACCAGCCATGTTAAAACCGATAACTTTACAATTGGCCCTGCTTTCTTTGGGCACAGCCATTAATGCGGTAGCAATTAAAGCCTCATCTGAAGCTATATCTTTATACGAATCATAAGTTTTTTCGGCTACAGATTCTACTAAAGTCTCGTTTGAAGATTCTGCGTCTTCAATTTTTGTTTTGTCCGATGTATTACAGGATGCTAAAATTCCTGCAAGCATACATATTTTGATAAGTCGGTGCATAAATAAATGGAAATGTTATAGTAATGTGTACCCATTAAAAATACAAAAAATCCTAATGGTTATATCAGGATTTTCTTGTTTATATTGCCCGCTTCTCGATACATCGCAGCGCTTAGTCTGGAGCACTCGAAGTGACCACTGGTTTTCTGTTTACAGATTCCTGCCTGTGCAGGAATGACAAATTAATCATTCACCAAGACCCATTCGCCTTTATCAATCAACGGAATGGCTTGCTTGTATTTTACTTCTTTGCTTTCGCCGCTCATCACATGCTTAATCGTCACACGTTCGTTACGTCCAATTTTCGGCTGCTCTCTTACAATGGTTTCTACCACTTGAGGTTTGCGTGAAGCGCTTTGTCCTGCTGCGCGACTTTGTGCTGCACGCTCATCCATATTTGGAATTTCTTCTTTTTGGGTTTCAAGCTTTTCTTGCTTACGACGCTTCGCTTCTTGAATAGTATTAGCAGTTTCCTGAGGAATTTCCCCTTTAAATAAGAAGGAAATCACGTCTTTATTCACTTGGTCAATCATACTTTTAAAGAGTTCAAACGATTCAAACTTATAAATCAATAATGGATCTTTTTGCTCATGCACCGCTAACTGAACCGACTGCTTCAATTCGTCCATTTTACGCAAGTGCGTTTTCCACGCATCATCAACAATGGCTAAGGTGATATTCTTTTCAAAATCATTAATCAATTGCGTACCCTTCGTTTCATAAGCTTTTTCTAAATCGGTAACTACTTGTAGGTTCTTTACGCCATCCGTAAATGGCACTACAATACGCTTAAAACGATCGCGTTGCGTGTTATACACATTTTCAATCACTGGATATGCCAAGTCTGCTGCACGTTGCATCTTTTCGCGATAGTGCTTAAAGGCTTCCTTATAAATCAATCCAGCAATCTCTTGTTCTCCCATTTTAGCAAATTCTTCTTCAGAAATTGGCGAGGCCATAGAGAAGTAACGGATCAGCTCGAACTCAAAATTCTTATAATCGTTAGCTGCTTTGTTATTCATGGCGACACCTTCTGAGGTATCAAAAATCATATTGGCCAAATCCACACGAAGACGTTCACCATGAAGCGCGTTGCGACGACGTTTGTAAACCACCTCACGCTGGGCGTTCATCACATCATCATACTCTAACAGACGCTTACGCACTCCGAAGTTGTTTTCTTCCACTTTTTTCTGTGCACGTTCAATAGACTTTGATATCATAGAATGCTGAATCACTTCGCCTTCCTTAAGCCCCATACGGTCCATCATCTTAGCGATACGCTCAGAACCAAATAAACGCATTAGGTTATCTTCTAAGGACACATAGAACTGTGAACTTCCTGGATCTCCTTGACGACCAGCTCTACCTCGCAACTGTCGATCCACACGACGCGAATCGTGACGTTCGGTACCAACAATAGCTAAACCACCAGCTTCCTTAACTTCGTCACTAAGTTTAATATCAGTACCACGACCAGCCATGTTGGTTGCAATAGTCACCTGACCTGAATTACCTGCTTGTGCTACAATATCTGCTTCTTTTTTGTGCTGTTTTGCATTTAGGACATTATGTGGAATCTTACGAATGCTCAACATCTTTCCTAACAACTCGGAAATTTCAACATTGGTAGTGCCGATCAATACTGGTCGCCCAGCATTGGATAGGTCAACAACTTCGTCAATCACAGCATTGTATTTTTCGCGCTTGGTTTTGTATACTAAATCATCCCTGTCATCTCTAGCAATCGGTCGGTTGGTAGGAATTTCTACCACATCCAACTTATAGATTTCCCAGAATTCTCCTGCTTCGGTGACTGCGGTACCTGTCATACCAGACAATTTGCGGTACATTCTAAAGTAATTCTGCAACGTTACCGTCGCAAAGGTTTGTGTAGCAGCTTCGATTTTTACATTTTCCTTGGCTTCAATCGCTTGGTGTAATCCATCCGAGTAACGACGACCATCCATAATACGACCGGTTTGCTCATCAACGATCATTACCTTGTTATCCATCACCACATACTGTACATCCTTTTCAAAAAGGGCATAAGCTTTCAATAATTGATTGAGTGTATGGATACGTTCGGACTTAATGCCGAAGTCCCTAAATAGTTCTTCCTTTAGAACAGCTTCTTCTTCGGGTTCTAAACCTTTTTCTTCAATTTTCGCAATTTCAGTACCCATTTCTGGCATCACGAAGAAATTAGGGTCGTCTTTACCAGACAGATAATCAACACCTTTATCTGTCAATTCTATTTGATTATTTTTTTCATCGATAACATAATAAAGTTCTGCATCTACTTTTGGCATTTCTCTGTTGTTATCTTGCATGTAGAAGTTTTCGGTTTTTTGAAGTAATTGTTTTACACCTTCTTCACTCAAAAACTTAATTAAGGCTTTATTCTTTGGAATTCCTCTATAAACTCTTAATAATTGGAAACCACCTTCTTTGGTGTCTCCTGCTGCGATTAACTTCTTGGCTTCTGCTAAAACACCAACTAAATGCTTACGTTGAACGGCTTCAATTTGCTCAATCTTTGGTTTTAGCATATCAAATTCATGTTCATCGCCTTTTGGAATAGGACCAGAGATAATCAATGGTGTACGTGCATCGTCAATTAAAACGGAATCCACCTCATCCACAATGGCAAAGTGGTGAGGACGCTGTACTAAATCTTCTGGCGAATGCGCCATATTATCACGTAGATAATCGAAACCAAATTCATTATTGGTTCCGTAAGTGATATCCGCATTGTAAGCTTTACGACGTGCATCTGAATTTGGTGTGTGGTGATCTATACAATCCACACTTAAACCGTGAAATTCAAATATTGGAGCCATCCATGCACTATCACGTTTAGCTAGATAATCGTTAACTGTTACTAAGTGAACACCTTTTCCTGCTAAGGCGTTCAAATAAACGGGTAATGTTGCTACAAGGGTTTTACCTTCACCAGTTTGCATCTCTGCAATTTTTCCTTGGTGCATGGCAATACCACCAATTAATTGTACATCATAGTGGATCATGTCCCAAGTAATGGGCTTACCTGCCGCATCCCAAGAGTTAGACCAAATGGCCTGGTCACCGTCTAAGGTAACGTACTCTTTTGCCCCAGAGACTTCCCTGTCAAAGGTATTGGCCACTACTGAAATCTCAGTATTATGCACAAAGCGTTTTGCTGTTTCTTTAACGACAGCAAAAGCTTCTGGAAGAATATCATTTAGGACGTCTTCCGTTAGCTCGTATATTTCATCTTCAATTTTATCGGCTTGAACGTAAATCTCTTCGCGTTCGTCAATATCTTCGGTAACTTCAGCTTTGGCCAATAACTCGTTTTGCCTTTCGAGCAATGGTTTTCTAGCCTCGGCAATCTTGTCTTTAAATTCAACTGTTTTTGCTCTAAGTTCATCATGTGACAAGGCTTCAAGTGCCTCTTCAAAGCTTTTGATTTGGTTGACAACTGGTTGTATAGCACTGACGTCTTGTTTGGATTTATCTCCAACAAACACTTTTAGTACTTTATCTAATATACCCATTTTATGTTTTATATTTTATGCTGTCATTTCGAGCGTAGTCGAGAAATCTCAACTTATTTGTAAATCAGACATCTCGACTGCGCTCGATGTGACAGTGATTGTAAATTTTGTCTTTCGGATAAGTTGTCCGAAAATAAAAAAAGTCTCTCAGTTAAGATAACGCAAGAGACTTTTTTGTGATAATATTATATGTTAATATTCGTCCTCATTCCAGAGGTAATCTTCGTCAGTTGGATAGTCTGGCCAAATCTCTTCGATAGAGTCATACGAATCTCCTTCATCTTCTATGGCCTGTAAGTTTTCTACCACTTCTAGAGGCGCTCCTGTTCTAATTGCATAATCTATGAGTTCGTCTTTTGTTGCTGGCCAAGGTGCATCACTTAAATACGATGCCAATTCTAATGTCCAATACATTTGCGTGTGTTTTTAATTTTTTGCAAAAATAATTTTTTAGCTGAATAATTCAAGAAAAAACTAAATTATTTAGTTCGTAAGCTAAAATTATTAATTTATCGTCTCACTGAACATTTAATTTATGCATTTTTGATTCATTCAAAAAAGGCATTCATAAATGTTTAATCATTAATAAAAAGAACGTGCATTATTCAACTTTTTAAGCCAAAATATTTATTGCTTGATTAGGGCCTAAATACTGAATCAACAAAGACTACGATTGTTTTTGAGGAATCCACTTTATTTCTTCAGCTCGCAAATCATGTGACAACTTCCGTGCCAATACGAACAGGTAGTCTGAAAGGCGATTGATATACATTAAGGTTTCGGGCTGAAAAGGCTCTAATTCATTAAGGTGAGACGCCAAACGTTCAGCTCTACGACATACGGTACGTGCTATGTGACAGAATGACACAGTTTGATGCCCTCCTGGTAACACAAAATGGGTCATAGGCGGTAAGCTGGCCTCCATGTTATCCATTTCCTTTTCTAAACGTTCAATATCTTTACTGGATATTTTTGGAATATTTAATCGGGCTTTACCACTTTTTAGAATCGCTTTTTCTGGGTCGGTTGCTAGAATCGCTCCAACGGTAAACAACCGATCTTGAATATGCATTAAGGTATTCTTGTAAAGTGGGTCAATATTCTGGTCGCGTATAAGTCCAATATGCGAGTTAAGCTCGTCAATGGTACCGTAACTTTCTATTCTTATGTGGTGTTTGGGTACGCGTGTACCACCAAATAAAGCGGTAGTGCCTTTATCGCCTGTTTTTGTATATACTTTCATGTGACAAAGTTAAGGAATAAGGCTTGAAGTTGGAAGCTAGAATTTTGAAGTTGACCTAATAATTCCTAACCACTAATTCCTATCTGCTAAATACTATTTACTAGCTACTTATTATAAGTGTCACTCTCAATCATACCATCCATTAAGCGTATGACACGATGTGCATGTGCTGCAATATCTTCTTCGTGTGTTACCATAATGACGGTATTCCCCTTAGAATGAATTTCATCGAATAACTGCATGATTTCCAGGGAGGTTTTGGAATCTAAGTTTCCTGTAGGTTCATCCGCTAAGATGATTGATGGCTTATTGACCAAGGCACGACCAACAGCTACACGTTGCCTTTGACCACCTGATAACTGATTGGGTTTATGATCCATACGGTCTGCTAAACCAACATCAGTCAGTACTTCAGAAGCACGATTTGCTCTGGCTTTCTTGGATTGCCCTGCATATACCATAGGTAATGCCACATTTTCTAGAGCTGTGGTTCTCGGCAACAAGTTAAAGGTTTGAAAAACGAACCCGATTTCTGTATTCCTTATATCAGCTAATTCGTCATCCGACATTTGGCTTACGTCTTTGCCATTGAGGCGATAGATGCCTGCTGTAGGTGTATCTAAGCAACCTAATAGGTTCATTAATGTTGATTTACCTGAACCGGAAGGTCCCATAATGGCCACATATTCGCCACGTTTAATATCTAAATCGATACCTTTTAGTACATGAACAATTTCTTGTCCTAACTTAAAATCTCTAATGATACCTCTAATCTCAATGACGTTATCGCTCATAAGTGAATAGTGTTGGTTGCTTTTATGCTTCGCAAGATAAAAGAATTTAAAAATCAGTTTCCCCAATAAGACGTTAAAGTTGCAAGCTTGTTACAGTCTAATTTTAAAATGTTGTTTGGCCTGTTCTTTTCTAAAAAACACAAAACCCAAATGGAATGTGTCTACCGTTACGGTCACGGCTTCATGTGCTTTAATTAATTCCCAAGCTTCGGTCATGCCTTTTGACCAATAAATGTCATCAAAAATGAAGACAGAATAGTTATGTGCTTTGGGCAATAGGGCTTCAAAATATTGAAGCGTAGCATTTTTGTTATGGTGGCCGTCAAAGTAAATACAATCAAATTTTTCTTCTTTTAGATTCGGTATGACAGCCGCAAACTCTCCATTTAAAAAGTTGATATTTTCTACTTTAAGTTTGTTAAACTTTGATTTTGTGTATTCTAAAGTATTTAAGCAGCCTTCAATAGTAGTAATTTTAGAAAACTTATTGGCAAGTGCGAAGGCGTAGCTGCCCATACCTAATGAGCTGCCCAATTCTAGTATTGTATTAAAATTAAAATATTGAGTTACTCTGTACAGTAGTTTAGTTTCTTTTAAAGAGCTACTTGAGGCCTTTACCATTTGACGTACTTTTCGTGTTTTTGAATCTAAGGTTTTGGAGCCTTCTCCTAAATCTACAATTTGCAGGGTGTCGTTTGATGATTTCAGTCTATTACGATAAGTTTTAAAATCATTATATGCCGTGTACTTGACTTTATTGTAAAGGCATTTCGTAACAAAGTTATATACAAAAGGGGAGTGCACTCCATGCTGATTGGTTGAATTAAACAGGAATTCTATGTATGCTATGATTTGATACATAAATTACTCTTCCAACTTTTCGGCCAATTCAAACCAACGTAATTCTTTTTCTTCGATGGTATCGATAATACCTTGAAGCTCTTCTGAAAGTTGATTAATTTCGTCTTGTGATAATTCTGGATTATTGAACTTGGCTTCCAAGGCTTTTTTATCGAGCTCTAATGCACGAATCTTAGATTCTAAATTCTTATACTCCTTTTGCTCATTATAAGATAGTTTTTGAGCTTCGTTTTGTTTTATGGCTTTGGTATTGTCAGTTTTTTCAGATGGTTCAATTGATTTAGGTTGGCTGTTATCATAAGCTCTAAAGTCGGAATAATTTCCAGGGAAATCATCTACCACAGCATTGCCTCTAAACACAAATAAATGATCTACAATTTTATCCATAAAATAACGATCGTGAGACACGACCAAAAGTACTCCAGGAAAATCCATCAAGAAGCTTTCGAGTACATTTAAGGTAACTATGTCCAAATCATTTGTGGGCTCATCTAAGATTAAAATATTAGGATTTTGAATTAAAACAGTGCACAAATACAGGCGTTTTTGTTCTCCTCCGCTTAGCTTTTCAACAAAATCATATTGCTTTTTTCTATCGAATAAAAAGCGTTCTAGCAGTTGTTGTGCACTTATTTGTCGTCCCTTAGCTAACGGAATATAATCGCCATAAGCCCTTATAACATCAATAACTTTTTGATTTGGTTTCGCAGAAATTCCACCTTGGGTATAGTACCCTATTTTTACGGTTTCACCTATAACGATTTTACCACCATCGGGTTGAAGACTTCCGGATAATAAATTTAAAAAGGTAGATTTTCCTGTGCCATTTTTACCGATGATGCCAATGCGTTCCCCTTTTTTGAAAGTGTAATCAAAACCATTCAATATTTTTTTGTCTTTAAAAGCCTTTGACACATTATGAAACTCTATAATTTTACTCCCAAGACGTTCCATGTTAATTTCTAGCTGAACCTCATGGTCTTTGCGTCGTTGATGCGCCTTTTTCTTTATTTCAAAAAAATCGTCGATTCTACTTTTGGATTTTGTAGTTCGCGCTTTGGGTTGACGTCGCATCCAATCGAGTTCTTTTTTAAACAATTGCTTGGCTTTTGCAACTTCCGAGGCCTCGTTTTCTATTCGGGCTTCTTTCTTCTCTAGATAATACGAGTAATTGCCTTTGTAGTTGTAAAGTTGGCCGTGATCCAACTCTATGATTTCATTACAAACACGTTCTAAAAAATAGCGATCGTGTGTTACCATAAATAGCGTTTGCTGTGTTTTGGTAAAATAATCCTCTAACCACTCAATCATTTCTAGGTCGAGATGATTGGTAGGCTCATCTAAGATTAAAATATCGGGTTGACTTAGTAGAGCTTGAGCTAGTGCCAATCGCTTTTTTTGCCCACCCGAGAGAGTGCTTACTTTCATGGATAAATCCTCTAGCTTCAATTGCGATAAAGTTTGCTGGTATTGCGTTTCGAATTCCCAAGCATTGTTTCTATCCATCTCATCAAAAGCTAATTGGTATGCTTCTGAGTCTTCAGGGTTTTTTAAAGCTCTTTCATAGGTTTCTATGGTGCCTAAAATTGGAATATCTGAAGCGAGAATGGTTTCCTCAATTGTCAGTTTTTGATTGAGATTTGGTTCTTGGTCTAAAAAGGCAAGTCTAAGTCCTTTTCTAATGACAATTTGGCCTTCATCTGGAGTATCTTTTCCGGATAAAATATTTAGAATAGATGTCTTGCCACTTCCGTTTTTTGCCACAAAAGCAATCTTTTGGTCTTTATGGATGCTAAAGGACAAATTTTGGAAGAGCACTAACTCACCGTAAGACTTCGAAATATTTTCTACGTTTAGGTAATTCACGCTAATTTTTTTACAAAGAACGAAATAAACCAAAAAGAAACCTAATAGTTTTGTTATTGCTGTTGATACATTATATTTGTCTGTAAACATCTATTTCATCTATGCGAAGCATCAGGCTTTTGATTATTGTTCTGGGTTGTATTTTTATTTCATCATGTATTCCTCATAAAGACACCGTTTATTTGCAAAACAAGGACAATGCGACTACAGATACCATTCCGTATAATCTAACTGAGGTCCAGAAACCCTATCGTGTTCAAATCGATGATATATTGAATATTAGAATCAAGGTTTTGGACCAGGATAATGTTCAAATTTTTAATCCGATTAGTCAAGAAGGAACGCTTAATGCCAGTAGTGCGGAGCGTGCTTATTTTGATGGTTTTACGATAGATATGCACGGCAATATAAGAATACCGACTTTAGGTCGTTTTAATGTATTAGGATATACGGCAGAGGAAATTGAAAAGATGATAGAACGGAAATTATTAGAGGAACAGTTTAAGGAAACTGCTAACATTTTTGTTACCGTAAAACTCGCAGGATTGCGATATACAGCCAATGGCGAAATAGGAAATCCAGGAACGGTAACGTTGTTTAAAGAACGCGTTAATATTTTTGAAGCTATTGCAAATGCTGGCGAAATACCAATCACAGGTGATAAAAAAGATGTTTTGATTATACGGCAATACCCACAGGGTCAAAAAATTCATCATTTGGATTTGACGGATGTTAATGTAATGAGATCCCCATATTATTATATACAGCCTAACGATATGATATATGTAAAGCCTCTTAAGCAAAAATCAATTGGTACAGGGGAGACAGCAGTATCTAGTTTAACCACAATAGCCACTATTGTATCTATTGCTGCGACAACCATTTTGCTTTTTACTAGATTGTAGAATATGGATTACAAAGACTTTGAAGATTACGATTATCAGGAATCTGATAACGTTGGTTTTGATTTTAAAGGGTTTCTGTTTAAGGCGCTTAGCCTATGGAGGTTAGTATTGTTATGCATTGGTGTTGCTTTGATTGTTGCTTATTTCATTAATGTTAGAAAAGAAAATATTTATAGGCTAGATTCTCTAATTACCGTAAATAATGACCAAAATCCTTTTTTCACTGCCAATACAAGTATTTCTTTTAATTGGGGAGGAGTTTCAGGAAAAGTTGGGAGTATTTTAACTGAGATAAAGACTAGAACTCATAACGAGATTGTAATTGATTCTTTAGAATACTATAAGCAATATTTAGAAGAAGGTAAATACCATTTAATTGATATATACAAGAAAGCACCATTTGAAGTAATAACTAATAAAGCCAAGCCACAAGCTTTAGGAATTCCCATTGGAATAAGAATAATAGATCAATCATCTTTTGAGTTGTTTTATGAATTTGAAACAGATAAAGTTACAGGGCAATTTTACGATTCTAAAGAAAAGTTATCTATTGCAGTTAGTATTGGAAAATTCAGTAAAGTTTACAAGTTTGGCGATAGTGTTAATGAACCTTTTTTTAATGGAGTTATTAATTTAAAACCAAGAGCAAATATTCCGGTAGGTAAAATTTTTTATGTGAGGTATTTGAATTTTGATACTGTAGTCGATTCCTATAAAAACAGAATCAAAATTGAGCCTACTTCTAGAGATGCATCATCAGTTCTCAGATTGTCTCTAATCGGCAAGAACAAATCAAAAATTGTGGATTTCCTCAATGCAACTTCTGCAATATTTAGTAAAACGGAGCTGGAGCGAAAAAATCTTTATGCAACTAATACCATTAAGTTTATTGATAGTAGCCTTGGTGCTGTTAATGATGATTTGAAAGCAGTTACAGATGAAATGAATGATTTCAGAAAGGCAAATAAGGTTTTTAATGTAGAAGAAGAGATAAGTCAGAAATCGGAGCAACTCAAAGAGTACGATAAAGAGAAACTAATTGAGCAGTCTAAACTAAATTATCTTAATACTTTAGAAGATTACTTAAGAACAAAAACGGACTACAGTCAAATAGCAGCTCCGTCATCTGTGGGCATTGAAGAAGCTAATATACTATCTAGCGTTAGTAGAATTATTGCTCTATCAGTGGAACGCCGTAATTTGGAATATTCCACTAGAGAAGGGTCTATAATCTTTGATGAACTTGATAGAAGAATTGATACCGAAAAGAGTGTGTTATTAGAAGCTATTGGGGTGACTAAGCAGACCATTGGTATACAATTAAATACAATTAGTAGAAAGGTTGCTAATTTAGAATCTGAACTTATTGGTTTACCCAAAGACCAGCAAGAGTTTTTGAAGATTCAGAGAAAATTGGATTTAAGTCGTGAGGCTTATGATATATACCAAGCAAAACGCGGTGAAGCGGCCATTGTAAAAGCGGCAAATGTATCAGATATTACGGTAATAGATGAAGCAAAGGATATTGGTGATGCACCTATTGGACCTAAAAAATCATTAAATTATATGTTGGCCTTAATGATTGGCTTTTTCTCACCGATGCTTTTAATATTTATCATTTACCTACTAGACAGTACAATTCATGGATCGGATGAAATCACCAAGATGTCTAAGATTCCCATTTTGGGCTTAATCGGAAAATACCGTTATAAAAATAACCTTGTTGCTTATGAAAAACCAAAATCGGCTGTAGCAGAATCCTTTCGGGCAATTAGGTCCAGTCTACAATTTATTTTTAAGAATAGACCTCCCGAGACTAGAGCCAATACCTTGATGGTCACTTCTTCCGTAAGTGGCGAGGGTAAAACATTTACCTCAATTAACATTGCTACTGTTTATAGTATATCTGGTAAGAAAACAATTCTAATAGGGCTAGATTTGCGTAAACCAAAAATTTTCGACGACTTTAATATTACCAATGAAAAAGGCGTAGTGAACTATCTTATAGGTGATAGTACACTAGATGAGATTATTACTCACACTCATATTGATAATTTAGATTTAATCACTTCAGGACCAATACCACCTAATCCATCAGAACTACTGATGGGAGATAAATTAAAAGCATTAATCGCTACTTTAAAGGATCAATATGATATCATAATTCTAGATACTCCACCTTTGGGACTAGTTACAGATGCATTAGAGCTAGTGCAATATGTGGATGCTACGATTTTTATGATACGTTTAGATTACACTAAAAAGGGTATGCTACAGCTCGTAAATGCAAAGTATAAGTCTGGTGAATTAAAGAACATTAGCTTTGTGCTTAATTTCTACAGACATAAGAATAACCACAATTATGGTTACGGTTATGGCTATGGCTACGGTTATGGCTATGGCTATGGTACTTATGGTAGTGCCTATCATGAAAGGGATAAACGTTCATTTTTTGGAAGAGTCAAAAACTTCTTAAAGCGTTTATAATTAGCTTTAAATTTTAAACTTTGATTACCAAAACACAACTTAAAGTAAAACGAATTTTGGATGTAACTTTAGTTTTTGTGTTATTACCATTTTTCGCCATCCCAATTATAGTTTTAGTCATTATTGCAACGCTTGATACTAAGCAATATGGTGTGTTTTCTCAATTACGTGTTGGACAGAACGGCCAATTGTTCAAAATTTATAAGATAAGGACTTTAAAAGAAGAAGAGCACCTATTAGGGCATTTATATAGAAGTGCAACAACATTCGGTAAATACCTTAGGAGAACAAAATTAGATGAACTTCCTCAACTTTATAATGTACTCATAGGTGATATGAGTTTTATTGGCCCTAGACCTGATATTCAAGGTTTTGCAGATGAATTAGAGGGTGAAGATCGTATAATTTTAATCGTAAAGCCAGGGATTACAGGTGAGGCTACTTTAAAGTATAAGGATGAAGAACGTGTATTAGAACGGCAAAAAGATCCTGAACATTACAATAGAACGATTATTTGGGCAGATAAAGTGAAAATCAATAAAAACTATGTTAGGAATTATAGTTTTTATTTAGATTTGAGGCTCATTATAAAATCTACTTTAAATAAATGACACATTCTGAAGACAAAATTGCAATCATAGGATTAGGTTATGTCGGTTTGCCCCTCGCAGTTGAATTTGCTAAACAGTTTTTTGTTATTGGTTTCGATATCAATAAACAGCGAATCAGTGAGTTAAATTCTGGTGTTGACAAAACATTGGAAGTTGATAATAATAATCTTAAATCTGTACTGACTACAGATTTAAACGCAGATAAAGGTTTATTCATAACAGATAATGTTGATGCACTAGCCGTGGCCAATATTTATATTGTTACTGTTCCGACTCCAACGGATGAACTTAAGCGGCCAGTTTTCACACCGCTAATCAAAGCAAGCGAAACTGTGGGTAAAGTTCTTAAAAGTAATGATGTAGTTATATACGAATCAACAGTATATCCTGGTGCCACAGAAGATATATGTATTCCAGTTTTAGAGAGGGTATCTGGCCTTACTTTTAATACGGATTTTTATGCAGGTTATTCACCAGAGCGAATAAATCCAGGAGATAAAAAGCACACCGTTACAAAAATATTAAAGGTTACTTCGGGTTCTACACCAGAGATAGCCGAGAAAATAGATCAACTTTATAAACGAGTAATTACAGCCGGCACCCATTTAGCACCTTCTATTAAGGTAGCCGAAGCAGCTAAAGTCATTGAAAATTCACAACGCGATATTAATATCGCTTTTGTTAATGAATTATCTAAGATTTTTAGACTGTTAGAGATTGACACTAAAGCGGTATTAGAAGCCGCTGGGACAAAATGGAATTTCTTAAAATTTTCACCAGGTTTAGTTGGAGGACACTGTATAGGTGTTGACCCTTATTACCTAGCTCAAAAAGCTATAGAATCCGGTTATAACCCAGAAATTATTTTAGCAGGACGTAAAATGAATGATAGTATGGGTGGCTATGTCGCAACAGAAACCGTAAAAATGATGATTAATAGAGGTGCTACAATCAAAGGCTCTAATGCACTTGTATTAGGAATAACCTTCAAGGAAAACTGTCCAGATATTAGAAATTCCAGGGTCATTGATATTATTGAGGAGTTACAATCTTACCATGTTAGCGTGGATGTATTTGATCCATGGGCTTCTAAAGAAGAAGTGAAACACGAGTATGGACTGGATTTAATATCATCTCCCGATGATTTAAAGTCAAATTATGATGCCATTATCTTAGCTGTATCACATAAAGAATTTTTAGACGTTTCGATTGATAATTTAAAATCTGATAACTGTGTGGTTTTTGATGTTAAGTCATTATTGCCACAAGATGTTGTAGATGCTCGCCTTTAACTTATCCTCAAATTAAAATGATGTACTCAAATCAATACCATAAAGAAGACTTGTCAAAGCTAAGTTTCCTAATTACTGGTGGCGGTGGCTTTATAGGCTCTAATATTGTTGAATATTTGTTAAAGTATGGTGCTAAAAAAGTTAGGGTATTGGACAATTTCTCTAATGGGTATCGCGAAAATTTAACAGAGTTTATGGATAATCCCAATTTTGAATTGGTAGAAGGTGATATAAGGGATTTAGGGACTTGTAAAGACGCAATGGCGGATGTTGACTATGTGTCACATCAGGCGGCTTTAGGTTCTGTGCCAAGGTCGATAAATGATCCAGCAACTTCAAATGAAGTCAATATTTCTGGTTTCTTAAATATGATGATTGCATTAAAGGATAGTCCAACCGTAAAACGGATGGTTTATGCGGCATCAAGCTCTACCTATGGTGATAGTAAAGCATTGCCAAAAGTAGAAGATAACATTGGTAAGCCATTATCTCCTTATGCCGTCACAAAATATGTCAATGAATTGTATGCCGATGTTTTTGGAAAGACGTATGGCACTGATGTTATTGGTTTGCGTTATTTTAATGTATTCGGACCTAAGCAAAGTCCAAATGGTGCTTATGCTGCTGTTATTCCTTTATTTATGCAGGCATTGAAGGATAATAAACCGTCTAAGATAAATGGAGATGGTGAGCAGACAAGGGACTTTACGTTTGTAGATAATGCTGTGCAAGCCAATATAAGAGGTTTTTTTGCACCAAAAGAAGCAAGTAATGAAGTGTTTAATGTAGCTTGTGGTGAGCGTATATCTGTCAACTATTTATGGGATTCTTTAAGAATTGCTGCGAATTCTGATTTAAAAGCGCTTTACGGACCTCCTCGACAAGGTGATGTTAGAGATTCACTAGCAGATATTTCCAAGGCCCAAAACCTTTTGGGTTATAATCCTCAATTTACGGTTAAGGAAGGATTGAAAATTACCTGGGATTACTTTAACTAATAAAGATTCATATAACAATATTCAGAGGCATCTTCAAAAGAGGTGCCTTATTACTTAATACATTGTTAAAATTAATTGAATAAGTCAACTTTTGAAGTTGTATTTCTGTTGTTTCATTTCTTATATTCGTTCGGTTAAACTTAATCAATTGTGAAAACTGCTGACGATAATTGGCTCTATGTAATTTCTCATAAAAGAAAGTTGATAGAATTGAATTTTACTGAGATTTGGCGTTATAAAGATTTACTTTTTCTTTTTGTAAAACGCGATATTATAACAGCTTATAAGCAGACCATACTAGGGCCATTATGGTATATTATTCAGCCCTTATTTACTTCAGTTATTTTTACGCTCATATTCAATAATTTAGGTCAAATAAAAACAGGGGATATTAATCCGTTTTTATTTAATTTAACTGGGATTACACTGTGGAATTATTTTAAGCAATGTCTCACAGGGACTTCAAGTACCTTCACTAAAAATCAAAATATTTTTGGTAAAGTTTATTTTCCAAGAGTGATTATGCCAATGGCAGTGACGATTTCAAATTTGGTTAAGTTTGGTATTCAATTATTAGTTTTAATTGGCTTTTACATCTATTATTTACTAAGAGGAGATACACTTGTGTTAGAACCACAATATTTATTGCTATTTCCAATCTATGTTTTAATGATGGCACTTTTTAGTCTAGGCCTAGGAATGTTATTGTCTGCAATGACCACAAAATATAGAGACTTAACAGTCTTGGTAAGTTTTGGGGTGCAATTACTAATGTATTTATCTGCGGTACCTTATCCGCTCGAAGAAGCCAGAGCAAAATTTCCGCCTATGGTGGCTAACCTAGTCGAGCTAAATCCCTTATCACAAATTATTGAAGGATTTAGATTTATGGTGTTGAACGTTGGACAATTTGAAATGGATAAACTCCTATATTCTTTTATCATTTGTATTCTTTTATTTTTATTTGGTTTGATTGTATTTAACAAGACTGAGCAATCATTTATTGATACGGTATGACAAGATCTAATGTTATATTAAAAGTTGAAAACCTGAGTAAACAATATAGACTTGGGCTTATTGGTACAGGAACAATTAGTCATGATCTTAATCGTTGGTGGTATAAGATGAGAGGTAAAGAAGATCCTTATCTAAAAATTGGAGAGTCTAATGATAGATCATCAGAAGGGAGTTCTGATTATGTTTGGGCTTTGAGAGATATAAATTTTGAAGTTAATAGAGGTGAGGTATTAGGTATTATTGGGAAAAATGGGGCAGGGAAATCAACCTTACTAAAAATATTATCAAGAGTAACAGGGCCAACACTGGGAGTTATTAAATCCAACGGACGTATTGCCTCTTTATTGGAAGTTGGGACTGGTTTTCATCCAGAGATGACAGGTCGAGAAAATATTTATCTCAATGGTGCAATTTTAGGAATGACCAAGTCCGAGATTGTTGGCAAAATTGACGAAATAATTGATTTCTCAGGTTGCCAAAGATATATTGATACTCCAGTTAAACGTTACAGTAGTGGTATGACCGTGAGGTTGGCCTTTGCGGTTGCGGCACATTTAGAACCTGATATTTTGGTTATTGATGAGGTATTAGCCGTTGGTGATGCTGAGTTTCAAAAAAAGGCCATAGGAAAAATGCAAGATATATCAAAAGGGGAAGGAAGGACAGTACTGTTTGTCAGTCATAATATGGCTAGTATAAAAGCACTTTGTACAAAGGCTATTGTGCTAGAGCATGGTGAGGTAGCATTTAATGGTCAAGTAGAAGACGCTTTGGATTATTATTTAAATAATACAATGAAATCTTCGGAGGCAATTTACATAAATCCTCAGCCTAACGAAGATTCCGACATATTAGAAGTAAAAGTTCTCAAAAAGAATGAATTAGCAGACACCTTTGGTTTTAACGAAAGTGTTAGTATTGATTTTAAAATTAAAGTTTCTGAAGAGGATCTTGCAGCAAAATTAGGATTTAAGGCTATAGACCAATTTGAGCGGGTTATATTTACATCCAATACATTAATGTCTGATGTTGGTATAACTAAAGAAGGAACATATACTATCAAGGTAATTATTCCGAGTTCAGTGTTAATGCCTAATAAGTATAGAGTTGTAATTGGGTTTCATATTCACAAGAAAAAACTAATCCGAAAATTAGATCAATCCATACAATTCAAAATTGAAGAAACCGGCTCTGGATTTGAGAATTATCAAAAAGATGATATGGGTTGTGTGCTTTTAGATTGTAACTGGGAATCGCAAAATAACGGTTAGGTATTTATGACAGATGCATCATTAATTTTTATAATCTCACAACCAAGGTCGGGCTCGTCGCTATTGCAACAGTTATTATTAAATAGCAATAACATTGTTTCTTCACCTGAGCCATGGCAAATGCTATCGTTAATCTATACTTATAAAGAAAATACCATTACATCAGCATATAATCCAAATTACGCTGTAATAAATTTCACAAGATATCTAGAAGAAAAAAAGGATGGTCTCGAAAGTTATAAAAAGCGTGTAAAGGCATTAGCCTTAAATTTATATAAAGACAGGATTGAAAATCATCAGTACTTTTTAGATAAAACACCAAGATATTATCATGTGATACAAGAGCTGTATGAACTGTTTCCTAAGGCAAAGTTTATTTTTTTGGTAAGAAATCCTTTGGCTGTATTTGCATCCATATTAGATTATAATTTTAATGGTGATTATAAAGAATTATTAAAATCAGAAGATAGATTAGATGATCTTTTTTTAGCTCCAAAATTAATTGAAGAAGGCATAAAAAGAATAAAAAATAGTATCACAGTCAGCTATGAAGATTTAATACAAAATTCGGATGATACATTAAAAGCCATCAATACGTATTTAGCTCTAGAAACACCTTTACAAACAAACTATCAAGTAGAAGGAAAGTTTTCTAACTCTTGGCACGTAGATACTAAAAGTTTACATAAGCATTCAAAGCCAGTAAATAGTTATTTAGATTCTTGGAAGACGACACTAAATTCAAAACAAAAGAAAAAATTAAGTTTAGAGTATTTGCATAAGCTTAAAGAAGAAGGTTATTCGTATTATAATATAGAAGCTATAGAAAAAGAGCTAAGAGAACACACTCCAAGTAAAAGTAGTTTTATTAAAATACCAATGAATTTGCTCATTGCTAAAGACGAAAAATTAACTACTTTACAATTGATAAAAAAGCGAATGTTAATTAAACTGAATAATATAGGTTTATAATGATAGAAGAAATAAAAAATGGCGAAGCACTATTGGCAATCATAATCTCTTCAAAATTTGAAAAAGATGGCATAACCTTTTTTACACCTAATAGTTTTTCGCAACAGTTGGGTTATATGAAGCGCGAAAAAAACTACGTTATTGAACCTCATGTACATAATCCAGTAAGACGTGAGGTGGTTTGGACACAAGAAGTTTTGTTTATAAAATCAGGTAAAGTTAGGGTCGACTTTTATGATGATGCAAAAGCATACCTTTTGAGTAAAGTAATAGAAAAAGGAGATATTATTCTTCTGGCGTCAGGAGGACATGGTTTTGAAATGCTAGAGGAAAGCGAAATTATAGAAGTTAAGCAAGGTCCATATTCTGGTGATAAGGACAAGACTCTATTTAAACCAATCGACTCAGATCAAATACATATAGAATGATTCCTGTAAATATTCCACGTCTAAGCGGAAATGAGAAAAAATATCTAAACGAATGTATCGAAACAGGATGGATTTCATCTGAAGGATCGTTTGTGTCTAGATTCGAAGCTGAGTTTTCCAGCTATATTGGCCAAGATTATGGTATAGCAGTAAGTAATGGTTCGGCAGCATTAGATGTAGCAATAAAAGCTTTGGATTTAGAAAAAGGAAGCGAAGTTATATGTCCCACATTTACCATAATCTCACCAGTGCAAAGTATTGTAAATCAAGGGTTGGTTCCTGTATTAATTGATTCTAATCTAGATACATGGAATATGGAAGTAAATCAAATTGAAAACAAGATTACGTCCAAAACAAAAGCAATACTTGTAGTACACATTTATGGTTTGCCAGTAGAAATGGATGCCATACTTCAATTGGCAAAAACCTATAATTTAAAAGTGATTGAAGATGCCGCAGAAATGCATGGTCAGACATGTAATACTCAAAAGTGTGGTGCCTTTGGTGATATAAGCATTTTTAGCTTTTACCCTAATAAACATATAACCACAGGCGAAGGCGGAATGATACTTACCAGTGATGAAGCTTTGGCCGAGCGATGTAAAAAGCTCAGAAATCTTTGTTTTGAAAAAGAGAGACGATTTGTACATAATGAAATTGGTTGGAACTATAGGATGACTAATATGCAAGCGGCCCTAGGAGTGGCGCAATTAGAACAAATCGATGATATAATAGAGCGTAAGCGAGCTATTGGAAAACGCTATAACGACTTATTAAAAAACAAAATAAATCTTCAATTACCACTTGCTCAAACTGAATATTCTCAAAATATATATTGGGTCTATGGTCTACTAGCAAGGACTGAAGCGGAATGTAGTAGAATTCAAAAAGAACTGAATCAACTAAAGATTGGGACAAGACCATTTTTTTGGTGTATGCACGAGCAGCCAGTATTTAATAAAATGGGCTTATTTAAATCAGAACACCATCCTGTTGCCGAAAAAATGGCTAGGACCGGTTTTTATATCCCTTCAGGTTTAGGGTTAGCAAATGAAGAAATAGAAATTGTAGCGGATAGTTTGATTAAAATTGTGTCAAATGGATAGTTTTAATCTTTATGCAAAATATTACGACCTGTTATATAAGGATAAAGACTATGATAATGAAGTCTCGTATATAGAGCAATTATTAAAGCCCCATAATCTGCAGGGTAACATAAAAATATTAGAACTAGGTTGCGGCACCGGAAACCATGCACAAATCTTTTCTAAGAAAGGCTATGAAGTAGAAGGAGTTGATCTCTCTTCACAAATGATAGAAATTGCTAAAAATAAAAACAAAGGCGATAAAAACCTTAGTTTTTTTGAAGGAGACATTACTACCTATAAATCAAGCTCTAAAACAAAATTTGATGTTATAATTAGTCTTTTTCATGTTGTAAGTTATCAGGATACAAATCAGAAAATTCAAAATACATTTCAGACAGTACAGCATCATTTGAAGGAAGGAGGACTTTTTATTTTCGATTTTTGGTATGGTCCTGGAGTTTTAACCGATCCGCCAGTTGTTAAAGAAAAAAAGTTAGAGGATAAAACACTTTTAGTTCATAGAACCGCTACTCCGGTATCGGATGTAAATAAAAATACGGTAAATGTCTTATTTGATATTATAATTACGGATAAGGAAAACAATAAAAAAGAGTTGATAGAAGAAACCCATACCATGCGTTATTTTTTTATCCCAGAGCTTAAGTATATGCTAGATGAAAATGGGCTAGATACTGAAGCGTACTATCATTGGATGACGCTCAATAAACCTACCAAATCTTCGTGGAATGTTGTTGTAGTAGCAAAAAAGAGGTAGTATGAAAGTAGCGGTTTGGATTGATAATTCTATGATGCCAACTCTTGGAGGTGGGTTTTCGTATACTTCCAAATTGGTTAAACAAATCGATGAAAAAACATTTGATCCTCAATTAGAGATTTGCTTTATAGGTTCTGAAAAAATTGATTACCGATTAAACAAGTCCTATACGTGTATAAACATAATTGATGAAAAGTTATCGCTTAATCAAAAATTAATAATTGAATTTTCTAGAAAATTTAGAATTTTTAAAAAACTAAAGAATAAAATTCAGGCCAAAAATAGGAGGAGCACTTTACAGAGAATTCATAAGCAAGTAAAACAAGCCAATATAGATATAGTATATTATTTAGCACCAATGCAAAGATACATTCCAAAATTTCCATTTATATCAACTAATTGGGATTTGGGACATCTAACATTGCCACCATTTCCTGAAATTACCGAGAAAAATGAACTGCAGGTGCGTACTAAATGGTATAATAAAATATTACCAGAAGCCGATTACATCTTTACTGAGTCTGAAGCAGGAAAGAACGAATTAATAAACTTATTATCAATTCCTGAAAGGAAAATAAAAGTAGTGCCAATTTTTCCTGGGAATTTGGTTGAGATGAATGTTTTGGGGCCAGAGCAAAAAGAAATACTTAAAAAATTTAAGATAGAACAAAATAGTTATTATATCTATCCCGCTCAGTTTTGGAAACATAAGAATCATGAACGACTAGTATTTGCATTTGCTGAAGTATTTAAAGACAACCCTAATTTAAAACTTATTTTAAGTGGAAGTGATAAAGGTGAATTAGATTATATTCTGAATTGCATAGATACTTTGGGTATATCAGAGAACATTAAATATGTAGGATTTCTTTCTAACGAAGAGTTATATGTTTTGTATAATAATGCCCTAGCTTTAGTGTTCCCCTCGCTCTTAGGACCGACTAATATGCCGCCTTTAGAGGCAAGAGCAATAGGCTGTCCCATTTTATGTTCAGATTTTTTGGGACATAGAGAGCAACTTGGAGAAGGTGCTATTTATTTTAATCCAGAAGATATCAACTCTTTAACAGAAAGTATGAAAATTGTACTTGATGAAAATAAAAGAAATGACTTACTCAAACATGCAGAGGCAGAACTAAAGACTTCAAAGTTTAAAGTACATATTGCTGTTTCAAAAATAGAGGAATACGTACTTTCAATGAAAATGGAAGCATAAGGCGGATTAATTCAACAATAAAAAAATAGATTGAAAGAACTTACAATAATAACAGTTAATTATAACAATGCCTCAGGTTTGAGAGATACCATTATCAGTGTCAAAAATCAAAATATAGATACTATAGAGCATGTTGTGATTGACGGTGCTTCTTCGGATGGCAGTATATCGATTTTAGAAGAATATACTTCGCATGTAAAATATAAAACCGAACCAGATTCGGGTGTTTATGAGGCCATGAATAAAGGGATAAAACTAGCTGAAGGTAAGTTTTTGTTGTTTCTAAATAGTGGTGATGTATTGCATGATGATAATGTATTAACAAACGTGCTTCCAAAACTTAAATCAGAATATGCGATTTGCTATGGTAATCTGGTTTTTAAGTCAGAATCAGATAGGTTTGTACAGAAATATCCTGAGCGCTTAAGTTTTAGTTTTTTCTTAAAAGAGTCTTTGCCACATCCAGCAACATTTATACAGAAATCTTTATTTGATACGTTATTTTTTTATTCTGAGACTTTTAAAATAGTTTCGGACTGGGAGTTTTTTATATGTGCCATTTGCAAGGAAAATGTAGCTTACAAATATTTGGATGAGACAATTTCTATTTTTGGATTAGACGGTATGTCAAACCACCCATCAAACAAGAAAGTTATAGAAGCAGAAAGAAAACAAGTACTACAAAAACATTTTCCTGCATTTATAGAAGATTATAGTGATATTAACTTGTTAGAAACCAATAGATTTAAAGCATTAAGAGCATTAGAAAATACTGCTGTTGGTAGAAAGTTAAATTCTATTTGGCTAAGACTTATGTTGTTGGTTTATAAAGGAAAAACTCCAGAACAGCTTAAATAATGATACCTAAGATTATCCATTATTGCTGGTTTGGCGGTAAAGCAAAAACCGATGTAGCACTCAAGTGTATAGAAAGTTGGAAAACATATGCTCCCGATTTTGAAATAAAAGAATGGAATGAATACAACAGCAAGCCCTTTCAAAATAAATTTTATAAAGATGCCTTTAGAAAAAAAAGATTTGCCTTTGTTGCAGATACTGTAAGGGTTTCGGTATTGTATAAGTATGGAGGCATTTATATGGACTTAGATATGCTGTTGTTAAAGCCAATAGACCACCTTTTGAGCTATCAATTTTTCAGCGCTTATGAGGTGAAAAATAGAATCGCATTTGGTTTTTTTGGTGGTGTATCAGGTCATCGTTTTTTTAAAACTATGCATAAGTTTTATGAGAGCAATCATTTTAATCAGTTTTCATTGCCAGTAATCACTCATACATTTTCAGAAGCTATTCATCAAAATACATTGTATAGTGACGAATGTATTTTAGAGCCCGAGTATTTCTATCCGTTGACTTACGAAAATAGGTTGGAGGATTACAAATCCTTTTTAACATCAAAAAGTATTGCAGTACATTTATGGGATCACTCATGGTCGCAAAAGGTAGGAAAAGAATCCATTTGGATTCTCTTGAAAAATATACATATAGTGATGGTAGATTATTTGTTTTTTGGCTACCCTAAATCTTATTTAAAGCGATATGTAAGAGGATTTTCTAGAAAGATAGTAAATAAAATATTAGGCAGAAGTTGAGTTTAAAAGTGGTACATATTAACACATCACATAAAGGTGGAGCTGGTATAGCCACTTTGAGGTTGCATAATGCTTTACATAAAGCAAATATTAAGTCAGCATTTTTATCTAAAGGTTTGAGTATAGACTTTAAAAACGAAACTGTTGATGATACTTTTTTTGAGTATAAGCAACCAACATTAGTTAGAAGAATAATTAACAAAATAGCACCAGGTAAGACAACCAGTTTCATTAAAAAGTTCAATAAAATTAAATCAGATATCGACTGCGAGATTGTATCCTTGCCAATATCTAATTATAAGTTGCACAATCATCCATTTGTACTAGAGGCAGATATTGTTAACTTGCATTGGGTAGGTGATTTAATAGATTATCCAACGTTTTTTAAAAATGTATCTAAGCCCATAGTTTGGACCATGCACGATATGAACCCATTTAAAGGGATATTTCATTATGAAACCGATGCTTATAAAAATTCTAATTTTGCAGCTACGGAAGAAAAAATGTTTTCACTAAAGCGTAAACATTTACTTTGTATAGATAAGGGCGCATGCTTAAGCCCTTCTAAATGGTTACTAGACGAAGCCGCTAAAACCAATATGTTTTCAAGCTTTAAAATTCAAAACGTTATACCAAATTCAATAGAAATAAATTCACCAGAACATCATATTCAAAAAGAAAAATCTAGAAAGCTCTTGGGTTTAAATAATGATGACCATGTTTTATTATTTATATCTGGTTCATTAGACATTGAACGCAAGGGATTTGTTTTTTTACAGGAAGCCCTTGAGGATATGAAGTCCTCTTTAACTCTATTGACTGTAGGCCATGGGGAAGTGTCCATTAAAAATAATAATATTACATTGAAACCTTTAGGCTTTTTAAGTGATACCAGTAAAATTGCTGAAGCATATAATGCCGCGGATGCCGTTGTATTGCCAAGTATAGAAGACAATCTACCCAATACCATGTTAGAAGCATTGTCGTATGCTAGACCTGTAATTAGTTTTAAAGTTGGTGGTATACAAGAGCATATTAAGGAACCCATGAATGGTGTATTAGCAAAAACGATATCCTCTCAATCACTTAAACAGGCTATCGAAGATTTTATTAACAAAAAAGAAAGATTCGATCCAGAGAAAATAATAACATATGCTAAGCATCACTTTTCTTTTCAGAATCAAGCTTCAAAATACATTGAGCTTTATAAACAACTCCAAAATTAAGTAGATGGCTCATCCTAGGGTTTCAATCATAACAATCAACTTTAATAACCTCGAAGGTTTAAAGCAGACTATAGCTTCGGTGAAAGAGCAGACTTATCAGCACATAGAATATATTGTTATAGATGGTTTATCGGATGATGGAAGTAAAGCATTACTCGAAAAAGAAAGTGAACACTTTAATTATTGGGTGAGTGAAAAAGACAAAGGCGTTTTTAATGCTATGAATAAAGGTATTAAAAGAGCCACAGGAGACTTCTTATTATTTCTAAATTCAGGAGATATTTTTACGTCATCAGATGCGCTGGCAAGTTATATAGCGCACCCAAAATGTAATGGTGACATTGTTTATGGTGATTATAAATTTAAAGATGGTGGTAAGGTATACCCAGATACCTTAACTCCAGAGTTTTTTATGCGATCTTCCTTACCGCATCAAAGCACTTTAATAAAGAAAAGCGTCTTTGAAACTGTAGGATTTTATGATGAGAGTTATGCTATTATCGGCGATCGAGAACATTTCCTCAGAGCATTTTTAAACAATACCTTTAAATTTAGTCATGTACCTATAGCCTTAGCATTATTTGATTTAACCGGGTTGAGTAATAAATCAGATTTTAAAAGTCAAAAACAACAAGAAGATAAACGTATGTTTAAGCAGCATTTTGGCATGTTTTACGAAGACTATTTAGAGTTTTTTAAGCTGAAAAGACAACTTTATATTACAGAAGGAAAAACAGTGAAAGGAATGATAAGACGACTAATTAAAAAGATAAAACGCTTATTTTGAATCCCTTAGTTTCAGTTATAATCCCAACCTATAATCGTGTTGATTATTTAAAATTTACCATCGATAGTGTAATTAACCAAACATATCCCTATGTAGAAATTATAGTCGTTGATGACGGTTCTAGTAATAATCATACCGAAATCTTATGTAAAGACTATAGTCATGTAAATTATATTAAAATTGAAAATAGTGGTGGACCATGCAAACCCAGAAATATAGGTATTGACAAAGCTAATGGAAAATACTTAGCATTTTTGGATGATGACGATATTTGGTTGCCAAATAAATTAGAGCAGCAAGTCCGAGTACTTGAAGAAAACTCAGAATATGCTTTAACACATTGTTATTGCGATGTTATTGATTCTGATGGAGTACTAACTGGAGATACAGTAGGACGTCCTGGCAGTCCAGAAGTAAAACATGGAGACGTAAAATTGAAAATGATAGGTAATTGGACGTTGATGATGCCGACACCATTAGTGACAAAAACATTAGTTGACAGCGTAGGGTATTTTAATACAGATATGCCACAAACAGCAGCAGATGTTGAATTTTGGACGCGCTGTTCATTTAAAACCAAGTTTTACTATCAAGATGCAGCTTTAGTGCAATACAGAAAACATAATAACAATATGTCTAGCGATAAACGACCTTATGTAAACGTACCCCTGTATTTAAAGCAAATTATAGATAAAGAGTATAACACTGGTTCAATTACTAAAATAGAATATAAATTATTAAATACTCAGATCTGTAAATCCCAAGCAAAACATATTAAGATAAATATGTTAAGAACATTCATGAATTTAAGTAGGCTTAATCCGATTTGGATGATTAACTTACCCATTGTAAAAATCGTTATAAAACGTTTGTTAAAATGAGTGGTAACACCATACTAATTACTGGGGGTGCAGGTAATGTTGGAAGTGCCTTAGCAAATGCATTAGCCGACAACAAGGCGAATACCATTGTTATTATCGATAATATATCAACCGGGAGTCTAGGCAAGATTCCTAAAAAGGACAATGTGATTTTTATAAAAGCTGATGTTAATAACTATCAAGATGTCGTCGCCGTTTTTGGCAGATATGATTTTGAATATGTTTTTCATTATGCAGCTGTGGTAGGTGTACAACGTACCTTAGAAAACCCAATGGCCGTTCTTGAAGATATCGAAGGCATTAAAAATATACTTAACTTATCTAAGAATACTGGTGTGAAACGCGTGTTTTATTCTAGTTCATCAGAGGTCTATGGTGAACCATTTGAAATTCCACAGAACGAACATACCACACCTTTAAATTCGAGATTGCCCTATGCCATTGTTAAAAATGTAGGTGAAGCCTTTTTTAGATCTTATTATAATGAATTTGGATTGGAGTATACCATCTTTAGATTTTTTAATACCTATGGCCCTAATCAAAGTGATGATTTTGTAGTACCGAGGTTTTTAAGAGCAGCACTAGCTAATGAAAATCTTTTGATTTACGGTGATGGTAGCCAGACACGCTCATTTTGTTATGTAGAGGATAACATCGAGGCCTGTATAAAGGTAATGTATAATGACGAATATGTAAATGAAGTACTCAATATTGGAAGTGATAAGGAGATGACCATTTTAGATTTGGCACAGCGCATTATTGCCTTTACAAACTCCAAGTCAGAAATTGTGCATGTACCGGCATTGGAAGAAGGGGATATGGCACGCCGTTGCCCAGATATTACCAAAATGCGTAATTTATTGGGTAGAGAGTTATTACCACTAGAAGTAGGGTTGCAGAAGCTAATAGCGTTTTACACAAAATAATTTTGCCAAAATGTTTTTAAAAAAAGTAAAGACATTTATAAACTATAAAAGATACTTAGATAAAATACACAGAAGTAATGATGATGCTTACGCATTACAAATTATTTACAAGCTATTCCCAGAATTCACTTACTTGCCATTTACTCCCTTTGCCTTAAATCCTTACACAATAGTCCATATATTAAATGATATTTTATTAAATGATAGAAAACAAATTATTGAATTTGGTTCTGGGGTTTCAACCATTGTGATCTCTCAATTTATTAAAGTGAATAATCTAAATACTAAAATATTGAGTATTGATAATAATAAAGGCTGGCAAGAAATTATTAAAAAAGAAGTGAAAAAGTATTCGGGAGATGATAATCTTACTCTAATACATGCAGATATAGTGAAAAATTTAAACGCGGATTATATCGTAAGGAAAAACTATTCGTGGTACGATAATACTATAATTGCTGAAAAAGTAAAGACTTTAAAAGACATAGACTTAATTATAGTTGATGGCCCTGGGACAGAAGAATCAGCATATATTAGATATCCAGCGTTGTTAAGTGTAAAAAATAATTTGGCTAAGTCATTTTGTGTTTTTTTAGATGATACAAGGAGGGACGGTGAGAGAGAAATAATCAGTATGTGGAACAATCAATTTAATGGGGATTTAAAGTTTGAGAAAATGTATGCCACAATTTCTGTTGGAAAGAAGTACTCAACAAAACCATTAAGCCATTAGAGCAAAAATCATATGAGGATAGGAACTAATCCCGAAAAAGAAAATAACCAACTTACTTATGAGTCTTACCACAGGGTTGTGATTCCTGTTTATATTCCAAATTTGGAAGAAGACTACTTTAAAGACGGTCTGAAAATATTTGAGCTTTGTATAAAATCATTACTTAAAACGGTCCATTCCAAAACGCGGATATCATTAATTGATAACGGTTGTTGTAATGAGGCTTCAGATTATTTGCAACAGCTTTTCAATACTCACCCTGAAATAGATCAGTTATTAAAATCTAAAATAAACCTTGGTAAGGTAAACGCAATTTATTCAGCAGTTAAAAGCAATCTAGAACCCCTTATTACCATTTCTGATGCAGATGTTATGTTCTTGGATAATTGGCAAACGGAAGTGGAGCAAGTCTTTAGAAGTTTTCCGGAAGCAGGGATGGTATCGCCTGTGCCTAGCAGTATTGCTTATAGAGGAAAACATTTGAATAGTACTATTTATTATGCATTATTTAAAGGGAAATTAGATTTTAAAACGGTTGAAGATCGAAATGGATTAGAAAAATTTCAAGAAAGTGTAGGTAGAACAATGTATAATGAAAACCATTTAAGCAAATATTTGGTTGTCTCAAATCGTAGAGGTGAAGCTGTTATTGGCTGTGGACATTTTGTAGCAACGTTGAGAGCTCAAGTATTTGAAAAGAGCCCAAAAGGGCCGTCAAGGCTTAAAATAGTCGGTGGTAGTGAAAATAAATATATAGATATACCAAATGACCAGTCTGGATTCTTAAGGTTAGCTACAAAAAATAATTTAGCGTATCATTTAGGAAACAGTTATGAAGAATGGATGAACGATACAATGCGTCAGATTACTAGAAATGAGAAGGAAAGCTATTTAAGTACAGAAGAATTGAACAATGTGCAGAGCATCAATGGAATCAAGATAAGAATTGGCGCAATATTGCATAAAATTCTCTTTCGAAAATTCAAAAGACAGTATTTTCAAATTAAAGGAATTAAAGGCGATTACTAGTGTTGAAACATGTTTTAATATCACATAATTCTATACCAACAGCAACTATTGGTAGTTGGAAGCGAATGCTTACTGATTTGGAATCTTTAGACAAAACTATTTTCGATTATATCGTTTGTCCGTTAGAATCACCATCTATGATTACCAAAAAGCATATGCATGTTAATGGATATAGAAAATCCAGAGTTCTTAACAAGCTGTTTTCAAATTATAGATTTAAGAATTACACCAACGCCTTAAAATCTATAATTTCAATAGAAAAGCAATTATTAATTACCATTGTTGATAATGTTGGAATACTTCTTGCCGTCGATGCATTTTTAAAAAAAACAGATTTACGAAATCAGGTTCAAATAGTGTTTTTGCAACGTGGTTTTGATTATCAGCTTTCGATTAATAAAAAGGCATTATTTTATCAATCAATTGATTTATTAGTTGTACTTACTAAAGCATCTTATAAAAAGCAACTATCTGGTGTCCATGCTTTACCATGTAGGGTAGTTCAACTGTATAATGGTGTGTCCTCAGAAATGTTTTTTCCAATACCTAAGGAACAAAAAAAGTTACTCCTAGAAAAATATAAACTCGCTTCAAATACATATTACTTTTTATGGGTATCTCAAGATAGAAAGAAAAAAGGCTTACATATAATTCTGAATGCCTGGAAAACCCTTGTGAAGAAATACAATAACATTGAGCTTTTGGTCATCGGAACAAAAGCATATGATAGTATACCAAATGTGAGATATTTAGGAAAAATCCCTAACGATAAATTACCGGAATATTATCAGTTAACAGATTTTTATTTATTCTCAACACTATGTCATGAAGGTTTTGGTTTAAGTTTAGCCGAGGCACTAAAAAGTGGAGCTTATTGTTTGGTTTCCGATATAGATCCAATGCCTGAAATTCTGAGCGAAGGTAAATATGGCCAATTGGTAGGGATGCCAAATTCTGAAGAAAGTTGGGTTAATGCAATAGAAGGAGCTCTAAAAAAGTATCAAAGTAATAATAATGTAAATCCATATTTAAAAGATATTCCTTCTAAACTATATGATTTTAATAGGTGGTGTAAGGCTATTGCCGCGATTTACAAAAAAGAAAAAGGCATCAAGCTCTAATAAAAATGCAAAAAGATAAGGTCATTCCATACTTTGTAATTTGTGGTGAAAGACGCTCAGGAACAACAACGCTGTACAATGTTCTGGATCAACATCCTGAAGTTTCAATGTATAAGAAAAGGGATTTTAATTTTTTTATTGAGCCTCAATTATTTTCTAGACATGAAATTAAGGATGCCGAAATAGATAATTGGGAAGAACATGCATCATTCTCTAACTACACTAATCATTTTGAAAATTTAAATGGTAAAGTTGGGGTAAAAAATGCAGATCTTTTATGGTGGAAATCGTCACATTCCCGATTATCTAAATATGTACCCAATACAAAATTCATTATTATTCTAAGAGAACCAATTAGCAGAGCCATAAGTCAATATGTAAATGAATTGAGAAAAGGAAGGGAAACAAATAGTTTTGAAAAGGCGATTACACGAAAACCTAATGATTTGAATCATTGGGAAAAATTACATTTACAATACAAAGAACGCGGTTGTTATATTGATAGTTTAACTAATTTTGGTCATTATATTTCTAAGGAGAATATTAAAGTTGTAATACTCGAAGATTTAAAGACTAATTGGGCGACTGTTTTAAAGGATATCTGTAATTTTCTTCAGATAGATGAGTCATACATCCCAGATATCAAGAAGGGAAATGCTAACAAAGAGCCATATTATAGACGAAAAAAATTCGCTACAAAAGGTATATTTAAAAAGATATTTGATATTTGGGAAAGGGTTACGGAAGCTTTAATTGTGAGATTATCAAATGATAAGGATATAAGACAAAATCTAAGATATAGACTGAGATTTTTCTATCAAGAATCGTTTCGAAAACAGTTTACTATTGATATTAAACTGGAAAAAGAATTACAACGATATTATAAGTCATACAATACTGCATTAGAGGATATGCTAGGTAGAAAAATTGCGTATTGGAATTATGATTAGAAGACTATTAAATAAAATAGAGAGTATATATCAATATCGTTATTTTAGTAATGTAGAAGACGGAGCTTACAAGTTTTTGCTAAAAAATGTATATAAGTCGACAGATGTAGACTTTTTAGAAAATCTATGGCAGTTAGATTATTTTAGAAATGTACTTATACCAAAACCGATACCGTTAAATGGGATAAAAAAAGTTTTGGTTTTGGCACCCCATCAAGATGATGAAGCCATTGGTTGTGGGGGAACTTTACTGAAATTAAAGGATCTGAAGGTAGAAATCGAGATATGTTTTTTAACCAATGGGGCAGAATTATCAAATCTTAAGGACTCCGTTTATATAAGAGATAGAGAATCGAGTAAAATTTGTGAGGTATTAAACGCAAAAAAACATAACCTTGGTATTGATAATGTTAAACTAAACATATCTGATGACCACATTAATAAATTAGTTGGTTTGCTAAAGAATGATTGGGACTTAATATTTACGATTTGGCCAATTGATAATCCGCCAAAACACAGATTGTGCTCTTATATTTTAGGGCTAGCATTACATCAATCTAATTATAAAGGACAATTGGCATTATATACTGTACATACTGCCTTATTACCTAATGTTTATGTAGATATTTCTGATGAAATTGATAAAAAGCAAATGCTTATAGAGCTATACCAATCACAGTTAAAAAATCAAAACTATGCGCATTTATCAAAGGGATTAAGCGCTTGGAATAGTAAATATTTAGAGGTTTCTTCAAAAGCGAGATTCATTGAAACTTTTATGCAAATTCCTGCAATTGCCTACACTGATTTTCAAGAAGTTTATAGAAAATCGAATTTAAATAAGTTGTTTAAAGGACACGAAACCTGTATTAATAGTTTTAAAAAATTGAATAATTCTTTTCATTGAAGACTGTAGCCATCATACCAGCACGAGGAGGTTCCAAGCGTATACCAAATAAAAATATTATAGATTTAAATGGTAAGCCGCTTATTGCCTATTCGATAGAATATGCCTTATCGCACAAAGCGATTATCGATGATGTTTATGTTTCCACAGATAGTGCCGCCATAAAGAAAGTAGCCTTAAAATTTGGGGCAAAAATTATTAACAGACCCCAAGCCATAAGTGGAGATTATGAACCTTCAATTACTGTACTGCAGCACGCACTAACAGTTATGGAAGGGCCTATTGAATCTGT
>NZ_JANQOM010000009.1 GCF_028289625.1 Winogradskyella sp.
AAACGCCCACTACTATTTCAGGGACGTATCCGACAAAAAGCTGTACGACCTGGACAAGCTCCTCCTGACACAGGGCTGGAGCAGCTATGGCTGGGACGACATCTTCAACAGCCCGCCGCTGTACAGGCACGATTTCGAAATCGGGATAAACACCGTGGTGCGCATAAACGGGGACGACAAAAAAGGGGACTACTTTACCTTTCCCCTAAGGAACAACATCTCACAGATATTCCCGGTAGACCAGGACGGGGAGGGGTTCAGCCAAAAGGGCCTGTTCCCCGAAGAGGGCGAATCCTATGCCATATCGAAGTCCACGGAACAGGGGAGGAGGATCAGGCCGAGCGTCTACGTCAACTTCTCGCCCTCCAGGATCCCGGAACTGGGCCTTGAAACACAAACGGCGCCGCCAGAGGCGACCGGCTATCTCGAAGACCAACTCGCCATGCCCGATTTTAGGCCCGCTTGGGAAAACGGGGACATAGAACAACTGGACGAGGTGACCGTCTACGGGGAGGCCAAAGAGGCCACCAGGGTGGAGAGAATAAAGAACAAATCCTTTGGGCGGGTCAAGTTCCTCGACGATCGTATGCGTCGTGGCGGTATGACCCTTGCCGTTTATCTAAACACTTACACGCCCCTTTTAGCTTCTGATTGGGACGGGTATTTGAGGATCGAAGATCCAAGCCCCATTAGGCGCGCAGAGCGTGATGATAATAGTGCTGCTCTTCCTATTCAATATATTATTCTAGATGGGGTAATTTTAAGTGATTATAGGTTTTTGGGCAGGTTCACTTTGGAGAATGTAGACTATATAGAGGTAAATAGAAGTGGTGTGGGGAATGGACTTTTAGGTGGCGGCGGCCCTTACGTGAAAATAGTCACCGACCCAAAATTGTCAAGAACGGCAAAGGGCCTGCCCAATTTTGTTGAGCATGAGTTCCCGTTGACCTTCAGTGGCCCCAAAAAGTTCTACACCCCGTTTTACGAAAATTACGATTCGGCCTTTTTTAGTGAGTACGGTACCATCACCTGGTTGCCGGACCTTAAGGTAGATGAAAATGGAACGGTGAACTTTAAGGTATTCAATCCCAATTTGGATGCCCTAACACTGAATATCGAGGGAACCCTGGACAATGGCAGGTTTATCTCCGAAAGAAAGACCATAGTGCTCAACGATTAAATGCCTAAGATAGCATAAAATCCTATTTACCGGCATCCACTTCCCCTAGGGCAGAAAAGTATGAGTTGTTACATCAGTAAAGCTTAGAGGCATTTTAAACTCTTCAGAGCATAATTGGTATGATGTATCTGCTAATGGTATTTTTATTATCAGCTGGTCACTCAATACAAACTGGCAAACTTGAGTTGCTACCCCTTAAAATTGAAAACTCAGAAATTCAAAATCAATCAGAGAAACTTAAAGCCAGTAAAAAAGCAAACAAAGCCATTAAGAAAAGTGTTGAACCTCAAAAAGCTGAAATTACTTTTGACGATTTTTACAAAACTCGATTTAAGGCTTACCAACATTTTAGAAACCAAAAAATACCTAGTACCAAAAAGCAATTGATCTTAAAATGCATATTGGCATTGATACAAGAACTGTAGTTTTTTGTATTGCAGAAAGCTTTAAGCCTGAAGAAATTATTTATTGGAAAACGTATGACGGTTTTGGTGAATTTAGCACCAAGAGCATTACGGGGAGTCTAAAGTCAAGGTATGATTTCAATGACCTAAGACGAAAAAGGAAATTTAGTGTTTATAAACCCTGACATTAAATGTGTTTCAAATGGATTAAAGATTAGTTGATTAATTTTTTATCTTTAAAAATATAATTTGAAACATCTAAAATGTAAGGTCTTTCGTATATAACCTATAACTTTTAAACTATAGTTATGAAAAAACTAGTTACTACTTGGATACTACTATTAATACTTACCTCTTGCGGCATCTCAAAAACCGTTAGGACGTCCAAAAAAGTTATAAAAGGTAATTGGACGCTTAAAACAATTACCTATAGTGAGAGTGGAACTTACAATATCTCTTTACTCAATGATGCTAGCAAAGAATGCTTTGAAGGTAGCCAATGGCAGTTCATACCCAATAACAATACCGGAAACTACATTATTGACAATGCAAATTGTACGGCTGGGTCTCGTTATTTCATTTTTACCATTGATGAAATCGATGAGACAACTGGACTGTACGATTTCCTCTTAAAACCGACGAACGAAAAAGGTAAGAGCCAAACCAACGCGGGCTTTAGAATGAACCTCAGCCAACTTTCCGATACCAATATGCAATGGAAACAGACGGTCTCTGTTGATGGCAATCCTTTTGTAATTAACATGAATTTTATAAAACAACAATAATTATGATATGCCCTACATTGAAACGCTTAATCTAATTTAGCTATTTTCAAAGCATTATGTCTTACATTAATAAAAAACTATAAACAAATGAAAACGATACACAAAAAATCTACTACTATTCTCTTTAGTTTAATCATACTTGTTAGCGTTTGCAGTTGCAAAACCGTACAAAATGCCAATAATAAACAAAAGGGTGGGGTTATAGGTGCAGCAGGAGGTGCAGTACTAGGGGCTATCATAGGTAACAATGTTGGTAAAGGAGGTAACGGAGAACTTGGTGCTGTTATCGGAGGCGTTGTTGGTGGTGCTGCAGGAGTTTTAATAGGCTCTAAAATGGACAAGGAAGCCCAACGCATTGAGGAAGAAATACCTGGTGCTGTTGTAGAACGTGTAGATGAAGGAATTGTAGTGACATTTGATGAAAATAGTGGTGTATATTTTGACACATCCAAGTACAACATCAATGCAGATTCACAAGTTACTCTCAATAAACTTATAGGTGTTTTTAAAGAATATCCAGATACAAATATCTTAGTTGTCGGTCATACCGATAGTTCAGGATCCGAGGAATATAATATGACACTTTCCAAAAATAGAGCCTACGCCGTAACCAATTATTTAAGTTCCAATGGCATAAGTAGCAGCAGATTAACTACAAACTGGTTTGGCGAAACACAACCTAAACACGATAATAACACAGCCATTGGTCGTGCAAAAAATAGACGTGTCAATGTAGTGATTCTCCCAAATGAAAAAATGATTGAAGATGCCAAAAAAGAAGCTGGGCAAAATTAACTCAAACAAACATTATATCAAAAATTAAAACCTTAGTTCTTATTGTACAAGTTTTCTTAATTTTATGAGTATTTAAATATTCTCTTTTGCTAAAAGTAGCTTTTCACCCTATTTACCGGCATCCACTTCCCCAAGGGCATCGGTTTCCGATGGAAAAGTATGAGCTTTTGCCTCTGCAGTTAATGCATGAAGGTACTTGTACCGATCTTAATTTTTTTGAGCCTGAAAAACCCAATGACAAATACATAGTAGCCGTTCATCAACCAGAATATTACTATGACCTGGTTAATATCACCTTAAATCAACGTGCAGCTCGAAAAATTGGATTCCCCCTTAGTGAAGTTTTGGTAGAACGTGAAGTAATTATTGCCGATGGTACTATAAAAGCCTCAGAATTTGCTTTAAAATATGGTATTGCCATGAATATTGCCGGAGGTACTCACCATGCTTATACCAATCGAGGTGAAGCCTTTTGCTTACTCAACGATCAAGCCATTGGAGCAAGGTATCTACAAAATAAAGGTTTGGCCAAAAAGATACTCATTGTGGATTTAGATGTGCATCAGGGAAACGGAACGGCAGAAATCTTTCAGAACGATAATTCTGTATTTACCTTTTCTATGCATGGTAAAAGTAATTATCCTTTTAAAAAAGAAAAAAGTGATTTGGATATTGCCTTAGATAATGACACTAATGATGACACTTATCTGAACATATTAAAAGACACATTACCTAGACTCATACAAAATGAAAAGCCAAACTTTATCTATTATTTATCTGGTGTTGATATTATTGCTTCGGACAAATTAGGAAAGCTAGGCATAACTGTTGAAGGCTGTAAAGAACGTGATCGATTTGTACTTCAGAGCTGTAAAGATTATAATATTCCTGTGATGTGCAGTATGGGTGGAGGTTATTCGCCAGATATCAAAGTTATTGTTGATGCGCATGCCAATACCTTTCGCCTAGCACAAGAGATTTTTTTCTAAAAAGAAAGCACAGGTGATTCACCTGTGCTTCTAAACTAGACCTCTTATTTTCCGGAGAAAATCTCCTTTAATTGGGTTACCATATTACCATTACCTGAGACGGTGATCTCGCCAATTTTCTCAGCGATTTTTTCAACATACTCCATCTCTTTGAGTTTGTACAGCATATTATTCTCCTCCATCAGCTTTGCTGTGTTCAACAAACTACGTGTAGATGCTGTTTCTTCACGTCTCATAATAACGTTAGCTTGTGCCTTCTTTTGAGCCACTAAAACTTGGTTCATAATATCCTTCATCTCACCAGTTAAAATCACATCTCTTATACCGCAGTTTAAAATGGTGACACCTAACTTAGATGCACTTGCTTTAACGTCTTCAAATACAGCTTCCGCAATATTATCTTTACGTTCTAACAATTCGTCTAAAGTGTAAGCTCCGACATAAGCACGCAATACCAATTGCATGGTAATATACAATTGCTTTTCGTAATCTTTGTTATCTAAAAGCGCTTTCTCTACATCGGTAACTTTGTACTGTGTGTAGAAGTTGATTCTAATTGCAGCTTTGTCTTTAGTTAACAATTCTTGCCCAGCAATTTCTAACTGTAGTTGACGCAAATCGGCTTTAGCAATTTTAATTGTTGTATCATTTCTCCAGAAGCGATATGTACCGCCTTCTAAAGTTTTTATATAAACGTCATCAACTAAAAGTACTGCTTTTTCGTAAGCCGCTACCTCAAAGGTTCTGATGTACTTGCTTACTTCATAATTGCTAAAGATTGACTTGTCGAGGTTCTCTGTAATATAGATCTTACTTAAATCTACACGGATGTATTCACGTTCAATTAAACCCTTCCAGTAGACGTAACGCCCAGCTGTTAAAACAGTTTTAAAGATACCTTTTTCATAGAGCAATACCAATTCACCGTCCTTTACTTCAACAACATCAAGCATAGCTGTTAAAACCTCATCTTTTAATAAGATCTCTAATGTTATTGGTGCTGTAAACATAGCAGCCAAATCGTACATTATGACACGCTGCTTAAACCCAAGCCAGTGTACACCTTGGGTAATTACCTTTACATAATCCCCTCTTTTGAATACCAAACCTACTTTTCCTGCATTAATTCTTACTCGTAACATTGTTTTTCATTTTTTAATTAAACATCATTTTTGCCAACTAAGGCGAATTGGTAATTCAAGTGTTAAACTAAGACTAGTAACGGACGGATTACCAACCTCAAAATCATACTGACGAAATCAATACCATTTGAAGTCTATTTTCATTTTTTAAATTACCTTTTAAAAAATAGCAGATTGCAAATCATCTTATCCGTACGGAATAACTGATAGTAATCCCTGCCATAATTAGTACATTAATTTCTAGGTAAAAAGGAAGCCCTTTTGGGTTTTACTTTTTAACTTTTGGTCAACGTAGTAATCATTTTTTGGGATTACAAATCAGACATTCAAAGTACTTCTCAAATTGCTTGTTATTGAACACTAATCGTTACTATTAAAGCCAATCTACAATCTACTATTTTGTCATTTTTATGGAGCAGTGTGACGGACTGCAGTTATCAGTTTTACAAGATGATAAGCTTTGGTGGTTTATAATAACCATCCTGCATTATGAGTGCAGTGCTCTAGCCAACTGAGCTACAAAGTCCAAAAATGGTGACTTTGACAGGATTCGAACCTGTGCAATTAACCTATTGTTCTAACCTTCTGAACTACTTCCCCCATTTTTCGGCATATCTTTTTTGGGGGGAAGGTGGGAATCGAACCCACGACCTATAGACTCGGAGACTGTTTTTTGGTTAACAGACAAACCTTCAAGTCTAGTTGCACATAAATTCATGATACATCTCTGCAACGATTTATACAATAGTGCTATACCGAAACACCCAACAAGACCAGCTTGATGTACCTCTTACCAGATTCGAACTGGTACTTCCACTTAAGTGGACAGATAGGCTCTAAATGCGCTTCCCTACTTTTAATCCTGTTAATTTCGGTGCTTCGCAAAATCTAGTGATTGGCAGGCGCGCCACCAACCCAATCATCCCATCACTCCGTGCCTACGAATCAAAATCTTTTGACACAGCTCTTCCCTTTGAGCTAAAGAGGTGTATATTTAAAAAAAGCGTTCTGAGAATACCTCCGCTTTAGGATAAGCTTTCCTAAGATTATAGCCGTAGCCCTTCCTTAGTTTTCCACGCTCATCCCTTTGCTAGAGAATCGCGTACTTATCCGATGCCTCATACATTGTAGCTGTTCGGCAACTTAGACTTAGCTTGCATAGTGGCTCTTAGGCCACGCTTTGCAATTACGAGGGTTGGCTCCCTCACCATTAGTAGACGTCCTCTTATTGAGGCGGCCTATTAGAATGTTCACCGCACAGTAAAGGCTTGCGACCTCTACTGCCCCATATATTGCAATGGGTTTAGGCAACTACTAGCTGCTACAATGTCCGAAGTCTTTTGCTTGTCGCTGTTTTTTAATAACAGTGCCCTACCAATTGAGCTATATCCAAAAATGGTTCAGATACTAGGACTCGAACCTAGACTTATAACGTCGACCTAGGAGAAGGGCTTCGGAAAGGGCTTCGTAGATTTTTGCCTACAAAATACCAACCTTCTCCTTGTGTGTTTCCCAACACGCGGTATGTTAAGCTACCGAATCATTTCCAATCGGGTAACTTTAATACTGCAATACGCTCCGCAAGGTTGGATGACCTATACGTAACCTATTACTACAACTTTTCCTGTTGGTGTCTCCACCTCAAGCCTAATTACTATCGGCTATAAGTTCTTATCTGCTTTAGCGGTTGCCCCATGCTAATAATAACTT
The DNA here is from genome assembly GCF_028289625.1 of Winogradskyella sp. GTDB lineage: Bacteria > Bacteroidota > Bacteroidia > Flavobacteriales > Flavobacteriaceae > Winogradskyella. The sequence goes on from NZ_JANQOM010000009.1 coordinate 7,006, forward strand.
ACGTCAGTCGCTTGCTTACTTGTACTGCTCTCGCGAGAAAACAGTCTCCACTTGCAGTGCCTGCTAGTAGATTTATCCTTGTTACCAAGTTTATCTAAGGACGATAAGCCGCCCCATCACACCTTAACCGAAATTAAAGGGTAATGTTTTTTTTCGTTATGAAATCCAGAAATTGGATTTCATAATATTTCAATGATCGTCATTTGAAACAATCAACCTAGGTCCTGAATGTTTAAATGTTTTTACTTCAATGTTTATCAAGATTCGAACTTGATCTAAGTGGATTTACCTCTCGTGCGAGCCATTACACTATAAACATCTCAGTAAACAGAGGCAAACTAGGTCTGTCTCTGTTATGGTTCTCCTTTCTTTTTATTACAATAAATTATTCAACCTATTCTGCAACCAACTTTTTTGTTGCTTTTCAGTTACTTTCTTAGCTTCATTTTCGGCAACTTTGGTTTCATTTGCTTTAGCTTGTCGCTTTTTTTTAAGTCTAGAAAGCATGGCGTCAACAAAACTGATAAAGTCATCATTTAAAGCTAATTGCTTTGCTTCTTTAAGGGTCTTTTCTGCTTCTTCGTACTTAGCCAAACTTTCGTACAATTGTCCTTGCGTCAAGGCGATACCTGCCTTTCCAACACCCTTCAATGTTTTAGCAAAATCGATTAATTTCTGAGCTTCTTCATAATCTTCATTATTGATCAACAGTCTAATATATTCTGGGTAGAGGTCTGGTGACTCTATATTGCTGGCTAAAGCACGCTCAAAATAAACTTTAGCAGCTTCGTAATCTCCTAATTGTTCATAGTGCACTTTTGCCATTAAATGCAAAGCCTTTACATTCTCTGGGTCGTAAGCCAATGCATAATTTAGGGCTTCAACCGCTTTTTCCAATTCCCACGGATAAGCTTCAATAGCTCTAAACAAATGGGTGTTATACAAATTATTTTCCATCATATCCTTTATTGTGCCGTTAACATAAATGCACGACAAGTTAGTACTGTTTTAAAGGCACCATATTCTTATGAATGCTCTTAAAACTGCTCAGATTTATTAAACACTGATGTTTAGAAATTTAAAATCCGAAACAGTTGGTTTGCTTCGGATTCTTATTTGGAAAGTAATTCTACAAATAATACCGAAGCCTCATCAATGACCCGAGGCCATCATTTAAATTCTGAAATGCTACTTTATACGTTAGCATAGCTTCTTTGTTTTTATTAATATTTAATTGCGAATCGTATTGTTAATTCTGCGATGCAAAGATGACAACTATTTTTAAATAAACAAATATTTTTTTGATTTATTTATTTGATTATTAAGTGTTTACGATTTTTTTAGACAAGGGAATTCCTGTCCGCTTTTGGCAGATTTTTGAAGGTTTACACAAGCGTCTGTTTTTCAAATGCTTAATCTTCAAAGGCTATTGTTTTATATTTTAAAATCTTGTTTCAAATTATTTGTGATTTTTTTTACTTCATATTTTATTTTTTGGATAAAACTTTCAAATTCGCAGTCTAAAAACTGATTATGAAATAAAAAAAGCGTCCAAATTAGTGGACGCTTTTGAATCTATTTATGGTTTGTAATTACTTTATCTTCGAAACCTTTTACAAATAGATACATAGCGTCCTTCTTCGTTGAAATAATTCAATACTATTTCCTCGATAATCCCACTGACGCATCAGTGATTTTGTTGCTCTATGTACTATTATTGTTCTCATTTGCAATGCAAATATGCTATAATGTTTATATAAATTCCAAATTTTACATGGGTTGAAATGCAAAACTACTTCAAATTAGATTAAATCTGAATAGGCTACTGTTGCTACCATTAACTGTATTTTAAGGTTTTAGTCCTTACTTTTGTAAAAAAATTAAAAATTATGTTATCACAAACAATAGAAGCCGCACTAAATAAGCAAATAAGAATAGAAGCCGAATCGTCACAAGTTTACTTGGCGATGGCTGTTTGGGCAGAAGTAAAAGGTCTAGAAGGTATTTCTAACTTTATGTACGATCAATCTGATGAAGAAAGGGAACATATGCTTAAACTGGTGAAATTTGTTAATGAACGTGGAGGCCATGCGCACATCTCAGAATTAAATGCACCAAATGTCACTTTCAATTCATTTCAAGAAATGTTCGAAAAACTATTGAAGCACGAAATTTTTGTTTCTGAAAGTATTAATGAATTGGTCCACATTTCGTTACAAGAAAAAGACTATGCCACACACAATTTCTTACAGTGGTATGTTGCCGAGCAAATAGAAGAAGAAGCCACTGCTAGAACCATTTTAGATAAAGTAAATATGATAGGTGACGATAAAGGTGGACTTTATTTATTTGATCGTGACATTCAGCAGTTAGCCGTAGTTTCAGCAGCTGATACACCTACTGAATAGTATTAGAGAATTAAGTAAATGTATTGATTTAACTGGTGTTGGGATTAAAACTAATACCAGTTTTTTTGTTCCTTAAATGTTAAATTTTATTTAGAATAAATAAGAATAGTTATTTTTGAGCCCTTGTTTGTAATCAATGGGTAAAAAAAAAGACAAAAAGCTTAAGAAAGAACGCATTAAAGTTCTTCAAGCATCAGGTATTGATAGCTTGGGCAAGGTTAAGTCTAAATGCTGTAAGAAATATAAAAAAGCAGAACATAAGCGTTGCAGTAAATGTCCATGTTTTGATTTGCTAAAGAAAGTAGCATAATTCATATACATCATGTTGCTAAACGTACACTTTCCTAGAGTAATTAAGACAATTGTTCGTTTTCTAGATAATTTGTAACTTCACATGACTAATTCCAGAAAATACATATTATTAATTCTCTTAAAAACTATCTAAAATGGAAAAGAATTACACATTTAATCCTAATCTTTATAAAACATTAATATTCTCAGCTTTATTTCTTTTTGGCTCGTTTTCAGGGATTGGTCAAGGGCACCAGCATCCACATAATAATATAATTGATATAGATTGGGATAATGAAATATACTACCCAAATCCTTATGCTGAACGCTCATCGGTTACAGCTCCTTACAATCTCCAACAGCGCATCTCATCAGGAAACGCCTGCGCTTCCTTTATTGTTGATTATAACAATTTTACACCTCAAGCTGAAGCCGCTTTTCAATTCGCTGTAGATATATGGGCAAACTTAATTGCTTCATCGGTTCCTATCCGAGTGTCAGCAACCTTTGCTCCTCTGGGCACAGGTGTATTAGGTAGTGCTGGTCCGGCGGGATTTACTGCAGTTACAGGTACTGGTTTTCCATCGAACACCGCCTTTCCTTTCGCCTTGGCAGAAAGTATTACAGGAACAGAAATAATGAATGGCCCAAATCCTTCAACCGACATTACGGCAACATTCAATACTAATGCGAACTTCTATTTTGGCTTAGACGCAAATCCTCCTATCAACCAAATAGATTTCGTGTCGGTTGTATTGCACGAACTATGTCATGGTCTTGGTTTTTTGGGATTCGGAAGAATTCCGACCGACGCCACTGGCAATCCCGACCCAAATCCTCCAGTGAATGGTCTTTTGCGAAATAATGGTTTTCTTAGTCCTTGGGATACGTTTATTGAAAATGGAGCACAGACTGCCATAACAACCTTTGCTGACCCTTCTTCAGCATTGCTTTCAGAGTTTACTAGCAATGATTTATTTAGTAATGGGCCAATGTCCATTTCACAAAATGGTGGTATTAAACCTACTATGTATGCTCCTAGTCCATTTCAAGTTGGCTCTAGTTATAGCCATTGGGATGAAGCTACGTATCCAGCAGGTAATCCGAATTCATTAATGTCGCCTTTTGTATCGTTTGGTGAAGGAATACATGACCCTGGTTTAATGACACTTGGCTTTATGGAAGATATGGGATGGACGCTTTGCCAACCACTTTCTACAGAAGAGTTTGCACTGAGTAACGTTAGAATTAGTCCAAACCCTTTTACATCAGATTTAGAAATCCGTTTGGCAGATGGCTTAACTGACACATTCAAAATAGAATTATTCGATGTAGAAGGTCGCAAAGTTTTCACGCATTCTAAAGCGGCTAACAATGGTGTAGTTCGTATTACTGATTTAGACCAATTGGGCAATGCCATATATTTTATGACCATTACTAATGAAAATACAAGCGACAGTATTACCAAAAAGCTTATAAAAATTTAAGTATTCGTCTTTCCTTATAATTTCTGAAAGAACTCAGAAATAAATTAAACTGAGTTCTTTTTTATTAAGGAACTGAGTTCTTTTTCGACTTAGTTGACATGACTTACAAGTTTGAAGAATTTACAACCGATGCCATTTTCAAAATAGAAAATGAAACCCTTTTAGAGCAATTTACCCAACCCAAACAAACGGAATTATACACCTTTATTTGGACAAAAAACCAATCTGCTGAAGTAATCATAGATAGCATTCCTGTTATTGTAGAACCTAATAGTATCTTGGCACTTACTCCTATTCAGTATTTACAGGTTACTCAACCTAGCGAGGTTGTGATTTATCAATTTAACCGTGAGTTTTACTGTATTAAAGACCACGATCATGAGGTCAGTTGTGTAGGCATACTTTTCTTTGGAAATTCTAACATTCCCATTATTCATTTAGATGAAACGGAACAGCAGAAATTTGAGCTACTGCATGAGGTTTTTATTGACGAACTACAAACTAAAGATACCATCCAAGCAGAAATGTTACGCATGCTTATGGCGCGTTTCATTATTAAGAGTACACGTTTGTTAAAAGCCAAAGACGGTCTCACGGAAACAGCCAAAAGCAGTAAAGTAGATTTACTGCGTTCATTTAACTTTTTGGTAGAGCAGCATTTTAAAACTGAGCATAGCGTTGCTTTTTATGCCGAACAATTATTTAAATCGCCAAAAACACTGTCTAATAATTTTGCCAAATTGAATAGAAGTCCGCTTCAAATTATTCATGAGCGTATCGTCTTAGAAGCAAAACGTCTTCTTACATATACCGATAAAACTGCTAAAGAGATTGCTTACGAAGTCGGTTTTGACGATGCATCACACCTCAGTCGGCTTTTTAAAAAACATACTTCTCAATCACCTTCCGACTTTAAAAAACAACTAAACCCTGTGGTTTAGGAAAAATTGACAAGCCAAAGGGCAAATCTTTCATTTTACAATACACACTTCTCACCCATCTTTGCACTGTAATATTAAAAAATGAAAAGATGGAAATAAAAAACAAATCTATATTCAATCTTATAGAAATATTTAGAAAAAGTCCAAAGCGGATAATGAGCACTATAATTCCCAAAACACATTGCGAACGTAAGTACATTCACGACTACTATTGTGATGCTGAGAAACCTCATGTGAGCCAATAGGGAAAAAATGACAAGCCAAAGGGAATAATAATCATTTCAGGAGAACCATATCGGTCGCAACTTTGTACCAACAAAAAAATCAAACCGAATTTCAAAATTCGACATCAAACAAATATTTTAAAAACTAGAAATTATGAACACATTTAATGTACCAACAAGAGAAGACGTAAGCACTAACAATCAGGCGATTTTTGATAACCTCAACAAAGCCCTTGGTTTTGTGCCAAATTTATATGCCACTTATGCACATAGTGATACGGCCTTAGAAAACTATCTAAACTTTGCCAATGCAAAAACATCATTATCTGCTAAAGAGAAAGAGGTAGTTAACCTTGCTGTTAGTGAAGTTAACGAATGTATCTATTGTCTATCTGCACACACTGCCATTGGAAAAATGAACGGTTTTACCGATGAACAAATCCTAGAATTAAGAGCTGGTTACTCTTCTGTAAACAACAAGCTAGATGCTTTGGCACGATTAGCTAAAAATGTAACGGTGAATAGAGGTCGAACAGATGAAACCGTTTTAGAAAATTTCTTTAACGCTGGTTACACAAAAGCCAATTTAATTGATACTATTTCATTAGTTGGTGACAAAACTATCTCTAACTATATCCATAGTACAACACAAGTTCCTGTGGACTTTCCTGTAGCACAACCGTTAGAAACACAGTCGGTATAAAAACATAGAGCACGGTCTTAGGGTACCGTGCTCAAGATAGTTTTCTGAAATGAGAAAAGTTATTTAATCCCAAACAAACAATCTCGCTTACAAAACTATGTGACTTAAATCTATTAATTAGTTAACCTAATATACTAAAAAATCAATTTATTAAACAATTTTTAAATATTTAATCATGAAAAAAATCATTTCCATACTAGTTATTGCATTAAGTTTTTCAATTGCTAGTAATGCACAAGACAGCATGAAAAAAGAGACTATGATGAAAGACTCTAAAGCAACCGTTATCTCTTTAGAACAAACTAAAGGTGAGTTTACACAAAAAACCTTAACGCTTGCAGAGGGATCTTACATCTTCGAAATCTCTAACAACAACGTTGGTCACCAAGTTGGTTTTGTATTGGCGCCAAAATCCAATCCAGACGCACACATTAAAACCGCGTACGTTACAAAAGCTGTAGACAATAATTCAAAGGAAACCTCTAATGTTACTACTTTAGAAAAAGGCGAGTATGTATACTTTTGCCCTTTGAACCCAACACCTCAATATACTTTAATTGTTGAGTAGGCTATTTAAATTTAATAAGAAAAGCGCGACTTTAAAAAGCCGCGCTTTTGCTTTTGTATTTATTAATATTACTTCCCAAGCATCAATAGCTCATTACAAACCACTTCAGTGGTATAACGTTTTATACCATCTTTATCCTCCCAGGTTCGTGTAGTTAATTTACCTTCTATAGCTACTTCTTTACCTTTGGTTACAAACTTCTCTACAATTTGTGCTGTTTTTCCCCAGGCAACGATGTTATGCCATTGGGTATCGGTGACACGTTCACCTTGTGCATTCTTATAGCTCTCGTTTGTGGCTATAGAAAATTTGGCTAAGGTCTTACCAGATTCTAGGTTAATGATTTCTGGATCATTACCTAGGTTACCAATCAACTGTACTTTGTTTCTTAATGCGTTCATGTGTTCTAAATTTTTAATGTTAAACAGTTAATACTTTTATCCTGAACTCGTTTCAGGAACTTTTTAATTAATGTCAAATTTTTATAACATTTCGACTGTACTCAATGTGGCTAATAATTCGACAAGGCAAAGATGCAACTGCTTACAAATCATAGTCGGTAGTTACCTATTTAAATTCGTTTGTAAATATTTGTAGTCGTTTGTAATTAACTAAAGCTTTGTTATTATAGGCATCTATATACAATTTACCACAAAGTTTAAAGAAAGTATTACAAAACGGTGAAATCCGTTTTTTTTGATATTAAGTACGCAATTCATCTAACCCTATTTCGAACGTCACCGATTCGACGCTTCCCATCTGAGCATCCTGCCGACCATCCAAGGCCTAACTAAACTATTGCAGTCAATGAACGTTTTTATCTCTGTATCTCGTCGGCTGATTTGCCTATGAGCCAAAGACTATTAACACATAAAGAAAAATAAAATCAATCATTAGGTTCTCTTTCTTCTCTGTCAGGGTATGGTGCTGGTTCTGGTGAACTTTCTTCAGTTTCTACTTCTTCATCGATATATTCAGGAGAACACATATTACAGGATATTGCAAAACAGCAAAAGACCAAGACTATTACATACTTCGCATATTTTTTAAGCACTGAAAACTGTTTACTCATCGTCCTTTTTGTCCTCTTCAGGTTGGGGAACGGAAACCTTTAGAACATCGTCTAAAGTACCCTCTATTTCTAAGCTGTCGTCTTTATCGACTGGCTTTTTATCTTCTTTTTTCATAGTGTAAAATTAACTATTTATTATAACACTTTAACATTGTGCTTGTAATAATTATGAAATTAAATCGTCTTATTATAAACGGATTACATTGATTCAATTATAAAAATTTATATCTTTGCACCCCTTTATATAATATATAATATATATATTTGAGTAAATAATTCCTTTAGTATTGATTAAAAGCACAATAATAAATTGATTATAAGCAAATTGATTAATCCGTTAAATATTTAATCTTAAAGCAATATCAAAATGAGTGCAATTCTTAACATAGATTTTAATAAAGTAGATCAGCCTATGTTCTACACTGCCACTGAATTAACTACTGATGAAATATTATCTTCAGGAACTGATATTGAAAAAGTTGTTGAAGAAGCAGATAAAACAGGCAAGGAGTTTGTTCTAAACTATATCACAAATCCAAAATATAATTTTATATTTTGACAAAGGTAGAATATCCTTTTACCGATATAGGAAACGGCCATCATAGACCTTATCTTCCAATAATCATATTGAATCCTAAAACGGGTCAAAACTGTATCACTAGAGCAATTTTAGACACTGGAGCTGATGATTGTATGATGCCTTTAATGGTTCATCAAAGAGCGGGTTTTAAAGTAGACAAAACCAAAAAACCCGATGGGCAAGTTTCGGGTATTGCAGGAAAAAAAATAGATGCTTGGAAAAAGACTATGATTATACAACTTCTTGATAAGGATAGAAAAGTTGTTGTAAAGACTACAAAGCCAATAAAGGTGGACTGTGTAATGATTAATCAAACCCCACCTTTATTAGGAACTAAGACGTTCTTGCATGATATTAAGGTTACTTTAGATTATCCTAAAAAAACATTTACGTTAGAGTGGGAAAGTTAATTCGTTAACCTCTTATAACTCAAAGTACTCTCGCTATCCACCAAAAACTTCTCAAAACGCTGTTGGCTATCTAAAGTTCTAGTATTAAAACGTGCGCTATATTCATCCAAATAACGCTCTAAATGCTTATCACTAACTTGGTGATAAATACCGTACAAACCACGCTTTAAAACACTCCAAAAGTTCTCAATCGTATTGGTGTGAACTTGACCCTCAACATAAATGTTAAGTGCGTGCTTCACGTTTTTGTGCGTGTAATATTTCTTTAACTGATTGTATGCAGGAGCTTCATCAGAATAGATAGTCGAATCGTTAGGAACATGGGTTCTAACAAAATCTACCATATTTTGGGTAGTCTCGCCACTTACATACTTTAAAGCCACCTTACCATCACGCTCGATTATACCGATAACTACTTTTTTGGGTTTATAAGGCTTGCCCTCGTTTGTAATTTCCCTATCCTCTAAAGAACGTCTTTTCTTCAAGTGCTTGTTTCTTTCCTTGCCACCGATATACGTGGCATCGGTTTCTACCATTTTTTTATCACCTAACATTTGTGGTGCTTTGTCCTTTAGCATTTCTCTAATACGGTGAAGCACATGCCATGCACTCTTTTGGGTAATACCCAAATCCAAAGCAAGTTGTACCGAACTAATACCTTTTTTGTGCGTTGTAGCCAAAAATATCGCCGCAAACCATATTCTAAGAGGAATATTAGAATTGTGAAAGATAGTGCCAGTAGTGACCGTAAAATCCTTTCTACAATCCTTGTCACCACATCTAAAACCCCTGTTGGTTCTATATGTCTTAACGCTTCCGCAATGAGGACAACAAACATCATTTCCCCATCTAATTTTTTCGTAGTAGTCTTTACAGGTACTTTCTTCTCTGAAGTAATCTAAAAGTTGTGGAAGTGATTTGAAATTCATAGTTTTTAGTTTGATATATACAAATATATTCGAATATATTGATATACACAAACAATTATACAATTATTTTCGAGTTTTTTTGTAGTTTTGTGTTATGACTACTTATAAAGAACAGCAAGAGAAGAAAATGTCCTACGTCCTTCTTAAAAATTGCGAGGTAATCGGTACGTATGGAAATTTGAGGAAATTAGTTGAACATATGGAAAACACTGACTTCCCAAGTTATTGGACTTTAGTAAGAAAAGATTTTCCCATATCATTCGATTCATTCAAAATCTACAAAGTTAGACACTATTAAAACCCATTTCATCGTTTTTATTAACCGAGTTATTAACAATATTATTGAGATTCGTTCTAAATAATCGTTGAAATACACATAATATTAAATAAAAACGCACTAAAAACGCACATAAATACGACTTTATTGATTTTAACTCACTGCGATTCCCGTTTTGTATATTTTTTGTTTAATTCTATTTAATATTTAATACCTATATTTGAATATGATTAATAGCGAAAATATTGTTAGTTGTATTACCAAATATGAGTGTCTCTAGGGAGTTAATTGATGAGCTTATTAAAGCTAAGGATGACCTTGTTAATTTTAGAAATTCAATTAATGAAAAAATCAGTTATCTAGTTGACGTTATAGAATCTTATGGGTATGACGAAAAAGGAAACAATATTCGCTCAGCAACAAATCTAACCGTTAAAGATGTTCTTGACCAATCTGAAGCATGGAAAAACTTTCCTCAAGTAGCCACTAAAGAAGCACAATTAATGTGGCTTTTTGAAAATTTCTTTAATAAGGGAATCAAACTTTCAGAAGTTCAAAAACACTATGACAACCTTTCGTCGAAAAAGGGTCGTATTGATAATGTAGCAAGGAGGTTGAAAAAAGAAGGGAGGCTTGTTGTCGTCAAATACAATAGGTCTAATAAAATGAGTTTTTGGGGTTTGCCTTTATGGATAAAAGAAAATAAAGACTTTAGGCTGCAACACAAGCCAAATGAAAATTTACTGCCCTTGGATATATTTGACACCAAAGTAGTTAGAAAATAAAAGGACTGCTGCAACAGTCCTAATTTCCCTTGTAGCTCAATTGGATAGAGCAATGCTGGTCGAAGGCATAGGTTAGAGGTTCGAATCCTCTCAAGGGCTCTAAATAGTCTTCCGTTTTTGGGAAGAAAGACTGGAAAAGTGCAAATACACCGTTCAAAAGTGTGCCGTCTCTCATAAGGATAGGGCTTTTGACTTACAGTCGGAAAACGTCGATGTTCGTACCATCGGCGTTTTTTCATTTACGAAAGTATGTAATTAAATACAAAAAACAAAATAAATGCCCATATATCGTATATATGCCTATATTTGCTCATATATAGTATATATGGAAATAAAAAACACTAACATAAAAAACCTTTTTGTTCTTATGAGTGACAATAAGGTGGTTAGCGTTTCATCTTCAATGGTAGAGTTCATGGAAAAAATACCAAATTTTATAGAAAACCATCGGTCAAAAAAATACTATCAAAATCATTTCAAAAACAACTCTATTTTATATTACAAGAATCCTATTACTGGTCAAGAAGTGACAGTGCAAAAGATTGTAAACACTTACCGGAACAAGAAAATGTAAAATAATTAGGATAATTACTACCTTACACCTAATTATGACCCTCTACGAGTTCAATTTGCTATCACTGGAAGAAAAACAAACGGCGGTTTGGGATAAGGGCGTGTTCTTGGACAGCTACGTCACAAAAGATGAAAGGATAAACTGCTACGCCATAGATAGGTTCTTTGTGGAGGTACACTATGACGGTGAACATAATGTAATAACGGACGTTACGGCATTTAAATACGGCCACAACCTCGATAAATACGCTAATCTGAATCTATGAAACGCCCATTCAACAAAAGAGAACGATTTGTACTTGCTTTGCTCTTGGCTATCATAATAGTAAACTTTGTATTTATTGTTTGGGATATGAATAGATAGTTTTAATCACCACGCAATATCCTGGTATATCGCCCATATTCCCAAGACATCCAAGCGACATAGATAATGGCAATGGCTATCAAGATTATGATAGCCCATTTGAGAAGCCAAAAGAAGATATCTACCAATTTTTTAACGAGTGGTTTCATGCCCTAAAATAGAGCGATAAATTTAAGGATTTTCCTATCTTGTGGTAAATTGTATATAGATGCCTTATTATAGAGCTTTATTGTAATTTTAATGGAAATAGTAAAAGTACACGTATACACTAATTATAGAGTCTTTAAAATAAAATGAGTCTTAGGGAAGAGACATTAAAAAAGTATTTCGAAGGTCGAACGGTTATGTCAAAATTATGTCGCGAATTAAATAATTTTGTCGAAAGAAATGGAAATGAAGTTTCTTATGACATTACTGATATGACATCAGGTTTGGAGTTTAAAATAGAAAAGAAACATATTATAATGCTTGCAGACTCTTGTTTGAATAATCAACTTAAAACACAAGACCTAACTAATCTTGCATTGGTGCTAAGAGTCTCAGATTATTTTTCATGGGACAATTCGGAAAAAGATGGGGTTTTAATTGATGGTGTCTTAACAAATTGGGGAAATCCTGAAATTAATGGTGAGCTAACGAAGGAATATGTACAGTATTGTGCCTATTTCTTGGAAACTGGTGAACATAGATAAAATAGAACGCTCTACAACAATTAACTAATCGTAATTAGGATAGTAAAAGAGCATTGATTCGCATTGTTGACGGAATCGATGATTCATACGGCTATAATAATCTTTCTCTGCTATTTTGTTCTTTCATTCTTTAAATAACTAATTTAATCTCTTTACAAACTTAGGACGGCTATAGTTCTTCATTAAATTTGTAGCCTTAAAACAACCGTTTACAATCTACAAAATCACTCCCCACTCAAAATTGTCAGGATCTGGTCCGGTACGGAAATTTCTGTCTAGCGAATCTAAAAAGTTCATATCAGTTTCAGAAATTTTAAAATCAAATATATTGGAGTTGGCTATAATGCGTTCCTCTCTGCAAGATTTTGGTATTGTAATTACACCCTTTTGCAAATCGTATCGTAAAACAACTTGGGCGATACTTTTGCCATACTTTTCAGCTAATTTCTTTATTTCTGGTATTTCAAACACCTTTCCTTGCATTAAAGGTGACCAAGCTTGATATTGTATGTTGTGTTGTTCGCAAAAATCCAGTAATTCTTGTTGCACTAAATAAGGGTGAAACTCCATTTGGTTCACCATTGGAACTATGTCCACATCTGCCATTAAATCCTCTAATTGGTGTTGCAAAAAATTACACACTCCTATGGCACGCACACGTCCTTCTTTGTATAGTGCTTCGACCGCCTTCCATGTGTCTTTATATAATCCAACAACTGGCCAGTGCACTAAGTAGAGATCAACATAATCCATCTGTAGATTTCCTAAGCTTCTTTCAAAAGCGAACATCGTTTTATCATAGCCATGATCACTATTCCATACTTTGGTCGTTAAAAAAATATCTTCTCTATTAATGCTACTTGCCTCAACACCCAATCTAACATCGTTTTCGTTTCTGTATATAGCCGCTGTATCTATGTGGCGATAACCATTGTCTAGTGCTAATTTTACAGAGTTAGTAACTTCGTATCTATCTTTTGGCATGTAAGTCCCAAGACCTAAGTAAGGCATTTCTACTCCGTTATGTAATGTCCATGTTCCTGTTAAATCGGTAATTTTTTTATCCATTATGAGATGTCTTTTATTTTTGATGACAATCAGTAATCCCTTATTAAAATTGAGAGCTCATGATTAATAGTGGCAAAACTATAAAAGTCGAACAAACTATACCCAATTATTCTACATGATTACGTTTTTATAAGACGAAACGTTACGTACTAGTTAGCACTTCTTCTACTCATAATATTGATAAATAGAAGTTTAAACGCTTTCTAATATACTCAGTTCATCGAAGTAAAATTATAGTTAATTGATGTTAATGCCTTTTAGTCGTACAAATAGTTATATAACCGAAAAATAATTTAGAGTTTGAAATAATTGTTTTTTATTTGTTTAAGTTCTTGAAAATAAAATAGATTTTAATAAAATTATATTAATAATGAAAAAAGAGTATTTAGAAAAGGTACAAACCATTGACGATTTAATAACCGCTTTTTATGCCTGCCTTGGTGGTGAGCCAGGTGAAAAAAGAGACTGGGAGTTTATGAAGTTCTTGTTTCATCCTCAAGGAATGAAAATTGGTTATGAGTACGACATAAACAAAAACTTTAGACCGCAATGGATACACCCAAATGATTATATAGAACGCATTGGGTTTTGGTTTAACAATACTCGAGAAACCGCTTTTTACGAAAGAGAATTAGGGAGAGTGGTGGAGACCTATGCAAACATTGGCCACGCTTTTAGTCATTGTGAGGCTTTTCATAGCAAAGAAGATATGGCTAACAATAAGCCTTATAAGCAAGATGTGAAAAGTATTCAGTTGGCCTACTACCAGGACAGATGGTGGATTGTGAACATGTTTTGGCATGGTGTTACTCCAGAGTTCCCTGTACCGGACAGATATAAGCAATTTCAGCAGTTTAGTTTCCCTAGAAAATAATGCTGGCATTAGCTAAAAAGCATAGTAAAGATAATTTGAAAAGGGCCTGTAGCCTAGTTTACTAAGCCATGGATTCTTTTGAAATCAATTTTTAAGACATTAATATCGAAAGTTGAAAGTTTTATATAGAGCGAGATTATTAACATAATCACTTTGTTATGTACAAGAATTTTTTTAAACGAATTTTAGACTTTTCAATAGCATTAGTGGCTTTGATTTTATTGTCACCATTAATTATTACACTAATCATTGTATTGTGGTTTGTAAATAATGGCAAGCCATTCTTCTTTCAAAAAAGACCAGGTAAGCATACAGAAGTCTTTACGATTATCAAGTTTAAAACGATGAGAGACCCAAGAAAAAACGAAAGTGAATTACTTAATCAGGACGAACGCATAACAAAAGTTGGTGCATTTATCCGAAAGACGTCATTAGATGAATTGATGCAATTGGTTAACGTTTTAAAAGGTGAAATGGCAATCATAGGCCCTAGACCATTATTAAGTGAATACCTTCCAATGTACAACAAAGAACAAGCAAGGAGGCATGATGTTAGACCTGGAATTACTGGCTGGGCCCAAGTTAACGGACGCACAGCTTTATCATGGGAAGAAAGATTTGCCCATGATGTCTGGTATGTAGATAATTTAAGCTTCAAGAACGATTTTAAGATTTTACTTATGACCATTGAAAAAATATTTAATAGAAAGGCCATGTCTTCTATTGAGAACGCTTCATTTAAAGGTTGGGAAGGAAACGCTTAAAACCATAAACACATAGTAATGGTTAGGAGTGTTATACTAGTCATAAATTTTGCGGCTTTAATAATTAAAACTGCTAAAAATTAAAAGCTGTATTAGAATAAAAAAGCACCCAAAATTGGGCGCTTATAATCTTAGCTATTAATAAGGGTATGCGTCAAGCAAGAATTTAAAACAAAATATATATCCCTTAAATATATTTTGCACGATAAATGTAAGAAAATTATTAAGGTTTTTTTGTGTGTTTGATAAATTCTTTGAAAGTTCTAAATTTAGATATAGTAAGAAAAGTATGCGTTAGCGTTGTCGTTACTAAATTCAAAACGAAGTGAAGTCAAAACAATTTCTTAGTTACATACTTCCAATAACAAAGACCATTACATCTCAATACAGTGGTACTTTAGAGATCACATGGCACAATGGGAAAAAACACCTCAATTCAAAAAATGCGAACTATAGTTACGGATCATTACAAAACATCTTAAAATTTGGAATTGAACAAATCGCTTTACAAAAAGTCAACTCTATTTTGGTTTTGGGTATGGGTGGAGGGAGTGTTATTGAAACCCTTCGCAACGATTTTAATTATACCAAGTCTATCACTGCAGTAGAAATCGATCCTGTAATTATTGAAATTGCTGCTACGGAATTCGGGATTTCAAAAAATGAACACCTAAAAATCCATTGTTTGGACGCTTTAGACTTTGTAAAGACTGATAACGAACACTATGATGTAATCATTATCGATCTTTTTATCGATTTATCAGTCCCTAATCAATTTTTATCCGAATCTTTCTGGAACCATGTACTACGCCTAAAATCCTCAAAAGGCGATATCATATTTAATGCTGCAGTAAACGATTCTAAGAGCAAAACCATTCAACAACTTATTGGCTACTTAAAGACAAAGATTTATAAAGTAAACGTCTTTGAAAACGTCAACAACACCAATACACTTATCATCTTAAAATCACTGTAAACATTTGTAAGCGAATATTTTGTACCTTGTAATTTATGACGTATAATCTTACAGACGCTCTTGAGGTTTTAGGACAGACTCCAAAAACCCTAAAATCCTTTTTAGGGCATTTATCGAATCCGTGGCTCTATAGCAATGAAGGTGAGAACACATGGAGTCCATATGATATTGTGGGTCATCTCATTCATGGCGAAAAAACAGATTGGATACTTCGACTAAAAATTATTCTCAGTGATTCTGAAAATAAAACCTTTGTGCCATTTGATAGGTTTGCCCAATTTGAAACTTCTAAAGGAAAATCTATGTCTCAATTACTTGATGAGTTTGAAGTTTTAAGAGAAGGCAACCTCGATATTCTCAGAAATCTAAATCTATCAAATGCCCAATTAGAGCTTAAGGGTAAACATCCGGAATTGGGTGAAGTCACCTTATCGCAATTATTATCTACTTGGGTCACTCACGATCTGGCTCACATTGCACAAATAAGTCGTGTGATGGCTAAACAATATAAAGACGAGGTCGGCCCTTGGTCAGCTTATATTCCAATTCTAAATCAATGAATATGCAACGAAAATGTCCTGAATGTGGAGATAGAATTATAGGTAGAATCGATAAAAAATTCTGTAGTGATGGATGCAGAAATGCACACAATAATCGTATTAACAAAGACTCTAAAAACCTAATTAGAAACACCAATAATCGCCTGCGAAAAAACTATAGGATTTTAGAAGCCTTAAACCCAAACAAAAAAACCAAATGTTCTAGAGCCAGACTTATTGAAAAAGGATTTGACTTCAACTATTTTACGAGTATCTACACTACTAAGGCTGGCACCACTTATTACTTTGTCTATGACCAAGGGTACTTGCCTTTAGAAGGAGATTATTATGCTTTGGTGAAGCGAGACGACTAACCCTTGGTGGTGCTATTCCAGTTGACCCCTTTTAATTGTAAGGCTGCTTTTAAAATATCCTTTTGGCTTATTTGGCCTACCAATTTGCCATTCTCTACAATGGGGAAACGTCTTCGTTTAGAGTTTAAAAACTTATTGGCTGCATCAAAAACATCCATGTTGCCATCAATGGTTTCAACATTTCTTGCCATACGTTTTTCTACATTGTCATGTTCTAAAGGCATATTATAATAGCGACTTTCACTCAATTGTTTTAAACAATCTCCTTCAGAAATAACACCTATCAATTTTTGTTTATCATCAACCACTGGCCCACCAGAAATTTTATATTTAATTAAGGCCTCAACAACTTCCTGAATGGATTGATCCGGTTTAAACGTTATAAGATGCGTCGTCATATAGTCTTTTACTTTTAATGCTACGGTCTGCGTGCTACTTTGCTGTTGCTTACGCGACCCTTGAAAACTTTTTATTCCCATGACGTTTATATTTTTAGAGTGAATTTTAAAGTTACTGAAAATTAATCGTTTAGCAAAATCACCCTATTTTAAGCTATTGTTGTGTATTTTTAAACCTTAAATTCCAACAAAAAATTGAAGGAACAAATCAGTATCATAGGTTGTGGTTGGCTGGGTTTTCCCCTTGCAAAAACTTTAATTACTAATGGTCTTAAAGTGAAAGGCTCAACAACTTCAGAAGATAAGCTCAAAACAATTAAAGCGGCAGATATTGATGCTTTTTTGATTCGCTTACATAGTGAGGGTGTTTTTGGAAACTATTCTGAATTTCTATCAGGAAGTACTACCGTGATTATTAATATTCCACCAGGACTAAGAAAAAACCCGGAAAAAAATCATGTGGAAGAACTATGGCATTTAATTAAAGCCATTGAAGAACAAGAGGTTCAAAATGTGCTTTATATAAGTTCAACTTCAGTGTATAAGGATGATGTGCATCTTCCTACAATCAGCAATAGTACTTCTCCCGATGGAGTTTCTAATAGCGTAAAACAACTCATCCAAATAGAAAAAATACTTCAGGAAAATACAAGCTTCGCCACTACTATTATCCGATTTGGCGGTTTGTTTGATGAACAACGACATCCTGCAAAGTACCTTTCGGGCAAACAGAACATCAAAAATCCTGAAGCACCTGTAAATCTTATCCATAAAGACGATTGCATAGCGATTATCTTACGTGTTATAAGCAATAACTTTTGGAATCTTACGCTTAATGCCGTATACCCTGAGCATCCAATAAAAAAGGAGTATTATTCAGCTTATTGTAAACGCCATAATTTGGCACAACCTAAGTTCGATTCATCTAAAAAGAGCAAAGGAAAAATCATAGATAGCTCTAAACTGGTACAACTTTTGAACTACACTTTTAAACATGGCCTATAGAAATTAATAGTTTTTTAAGAGCTATTCTTATTAATTTTTATAGTTTTAGCCCTTAAAATTTAAACAAAGATGAAACAGATTAAAGTTGTCTCGATGGTTATCGGGATTATGCTATTGTCAGTCGGTGTTTTTGCCCAGTCTAATGAAGACTTAAAAAAACACTACAAAGACTATTATAAGGAGATGAAAAAGCAAGGTGATGTACAAGGCATAATTAATGCCATGACACACCTCAATATTTTAGAGCCCTCAGTAGAGCGTAAAGATACACTGGCTTATTTATATCTGTCCGAAGGACGTTATATGCAAGCTCTCAATACAATAGGCGTAGATAAAAATGCTACAGATTCTGATATGAATGTTGAAGTTAAGGCACTATCACTAAAGAATCTTAATCAACCTAAACTCGCTTTAGAACATTACGAAATCTTATTTAAGCGAAATCCTAATGTGTATTTAGCTTATGAAATGGCCGATATGAAAATACAGACTAATGATTTAGCTGGTGCTAAATCCAATATAGAATATGGCTTAGCTAACGTAAAAGATGATATGAAGCGTGCTTTTTATGAAACACAACAGCCTTACGAAACGTCTATGAAAGCGGCCTTATTATGCCTAAAAGGTTTATTGACATTTAGCGAAAACAAAACCGCAAATATTGATGCGGCCATTCAATTGATGAATGATGCTTTAGCCATTGACCCTAATTTCAATTTGGCTAAAATCAGCAGACAAGGTTTAGAAAGCCAGAAAGCGCAACAAGCTGCTGCTAATAAAAATTAATCTTATAACATTGATAAATAAAAAATGCTGCCTGTTGGGCAGCATTTTTTATTTATATAATTTCAGTCTTTACCAAATTCTAACGCGATCTTCCGGTGCTATATACATGGCATCCCCTTCCTTAATATCAAATGCTTCATAAAAGGCATCTATATTCTTTAAAGGTTGCGTTGCTCTTATATGGCCTGGCGAGTGTGGATCTGTATTAATTTGTGTTCTTAAGGCTTCATCTCTAATTAAGGTTCTCCAAACTGTTGCCCAAGACATAAAGAAACGTTGTTCTGCTGTAAAACCGTCAATGTCATCTGGTCTCCCATTTTCCTTAAAATAAAGCTGCAGACCGTCATAAGCTCCTAATACACCACCTAAATCACCAATGTTTTCACCTAAAGTAAACGGTCCGTTTACATAAACGCTATCTAATACTTCAATCGCTGAGTATTGATCAGCAAGGGCTTTACCTCTTTTTTCAAACTCGGCTAAATCCTCAGGTAACCACCAGTTATTCACATTTCCATCAGCATCAAATCGAGCTCCAGAATCATCAAAAGCATGAGAAATTTCATGTCCAATTACAGCTCCGATACCTCCATAGTTTACGGCTTCATCAGCTGTGTAATTATAAAAAGGAGGTTGCAAAATAGCCGCTGGAAAAACAATCTCATTATTTAATGGATTAAAATAGGCATTAACCATTTGTGGCGGCATTCCCCATTCGCCTTTATCAACAGGTTCGTTAATTTCGCTCAAGTTTTTCTTTTGCGACCATGTGCCAACCACAAGCATGTTCTCGGCATAAGAATTACCTTCTTTTACCTGCAATTCCGAATAGTCTTCCCACTCATCAGGATAGGCAATCTTTACAGTAAACTTATCAAGTTTCTCTATGGCTTTTTGCTTGGTCGTTTCGCTCATCCAGTCTAAGTTAGTTATACGTACTTGAAAAGCCTTGATGACGTTTGCAATCATTTTTTCAGCTTTTTCTTTAGCTTCTGGCGGGAATTTTGCCTGTACATAAAGCTGTCCTACGGCTTCCCCTACACTACCATCTACAGTCCCAAGCGCACGCTCATCTGCTGGGCGCATTTTTTTAGCGCCATTAAGTGTTTTACCATAGAAGTCCCAATTCGCTTTTTCTATTTCTGTAGTTAAGAATCCCGCAGCATTGTTTAATGTACTCCAATCCATAAGGGTTTTTATGTCTTCAATTGGTGTGGACGTCAAAAAGGCATCCATAGCTTTCATATACTTTGGTTGCATTACTAACAACGTATCTATTTTCTTTTCGATACCCATATTGTCCATAAACTTTTGCCAATTGATAGATGGAGCCATAGTCTGTAAATCGGTCACAGATGTTGGGTTATTAAAATTTCTTATATCTCTACTCGCTACCTTATCTAAGCGTGGCTCGGCCAATTGTGTCTCCATGGCTAAAATCTTTTCTGCGGCATTATGAGCATCAGCTTCCGAATAATTGATATACTGAAGCATTCTTGCAACATGGTCTACATATTGCCCTCTGATTTCTTTGGTCTTATCATCCTGATCTAAGTAGTAATCGCGCTGTAAGCCTAAACCTGCCGGAAACAGCCAAGCTATATTCATACTACTATCATTAAGATCTGGGTTAGCACCGATACCTGCAAAAGGTGCTGAGACACCAAGCGTTGAAGCTAAAATGGTTTGCATGTTGTTGAGATTTTGGATACTTTCAATCTTATCCAATAGCGGCTGTAAAGGCTTTATACCTGCCTCATTACGAGCAACAGTATCTAACTCAGATTCAAAAATTAATAAGGCTTTCTGCTGATCCGAACCTTCTTTATAAGTTCCTAATTCTTTAGAGGTATTTAGGATATCTAATACGTCTTGCCTGGTAGACTTCCTTAATACCCCAAATCCTCCCCATCGGGTTTCATCATCTGGTATGGTATTGGTTTCTAACCATTTCCCATTGACATATTTATAAAAATCTTCTTTTGGACTTACATCTGTGTCCATATTTTCCAAGATAATGCCTGGAATCTTCTCTTCTGCAAAGGCTGTGTCTTTTTTGGCGTCGTCTTTACATCCTACAATAGCAAAGCACACCAAACCTGATATCGCTAGGACGCGACTAAGATTGGTTTTCATAATGTGATTTTAGTTAATTAGAATTATTCTAGTTATTAATAAGACCGATTAATTAAAGTAATTGTTACAACTTAACATAACTTTAAGATTTCGTTGGTCTAATATTCTGACTTGATCTGGCTATAAACATCTTTCTCTAGTTTCTTATTGATTTGATAGTTGAGATTAGAGAAAGCTACCAACACTTCCTTTACACTTCGTAGCTTAAGGCTATCATCGATATTATCTAAAGTCAAGTTTTCGTTTAACCTTAGCAATGTCGTTTCGATAATTGTTGTTCTAGATAGAATAGGATTGGTTTGTAGTGTGTCTGGCATTTTTAGTTTTAAAGTATCTATAAACCCTTTTAAAAAAGCTTTATCACCATTAAAAAATGACAAATCCGCTTTTCTTAAATAACTCACCTGAATGGCTAGTTCTTGGTATCTATCCCAATTGGCTACCACTTGTTCACCATTAGCGCTTAGCGCATAATCCGTAAATTTAAAATTCTCAATCGTTCTGGCAGTAATTGCTTCCTTTTGGCCTATTAGTTCATTATCAGCTGTATCTAATGTCTTTTTATCACCATTGCAACTAAACAGAAGTGCAAACAAAATATTGAGAAGGATTAATCCTATTTTCATCAACGCATAAAATTTTGAATGTAAATATACTTAAACTATTATTTTGGACTCTTAGTATATTTTAAAAATAAAGATTGCCATATTATTATAAATAAAGCTGTTTTTTTGAAAATTTTAATTTTTACACGGCTAAATTCTTACTATTTTTGATGATGCTATAATTAAACGATATGCCTTCTAAAATATTGATTATTGGTGCCTGTGGTCAGATTGGCTCTGAGCTCACTACCAAACTTAGGGAGATTCATGGTGTAGAGAATGTCATTGCAAGTGATATTAATACCAGAAAATTGGATTTGGTAAATTCTGGTCCGTTTGAGATTATTGACGCTAAGAACTTTAATGCCATAAAAGATTGCTGTAAGCATTATAACATTGACACTATTTATTTAATGGCAGCGTTATTAAGTGCCACAGGAGAAAAGTATCCCATGGAAGCTTGGGATTTGAATATGAACTCCTTGTTTCATGTACTTAATTTAGCGAAAGGAAGTACCATTAAGAAAGTCTATTGGCCAAGCAGTATTGCTGTTTTTGGACCAACCACTCCAAGAAAAGATACTCCTCAACATACCATTTGCGAACCTACAACAGTCTACGGTATCACCAAACAAGTCGGAGAACGTTGGTGCGAATACTATCATAAAAAATATGGTGTTGATGTGAGAAGCATTCGCTATCCTGGCATTATAAGCCATAAAGCGATGCCAGGGGGAGGCACCACGGATTATGCGGTTGAAATCTACCATGAAGCCATTAAACATGGCTCCTATGAATGCTTTCTTTCTGAAGACACCAATTTACCCATGATGTTTATGGACGATGCCATTAAAGCCACTATAGATTTAATGGATGCATCAAATGAAGACTTAACGATTAGGTCTTCTTATAATTTGGCGGCCATATCATTCACACCAAAACAGATTTATGAAAGTATAAAAGTACACTTACCTCATTTTGAGATGACTTACAAGCCCGATTTTAGACAGGCTATTGCGGATAGCTGGCCATCATCCATAGATGATTCGGTTGCGCGTAAGGATTGGAACTGGCAACATCATTTTGATTTGGATGCAATGACTAAGGTAATGTTGAAAGAGCTTAAAATAAAGTATCTGAATTAGCATAATGTATAAACAAAAAAAGCACTTCAATTGAAGTGCTTTGTATTAAATAATACGTATTCTCTCATGGACAATAAGCTTGTTCTAGATACATCTTGTATTGTAAAGCCGATTTGTAACCTTCTGGACTTAGCGTTAAATTACTTGGATTATTTATGAAATCAAAGCCAGCTGGTGTCAGCAAATAATTACTCATACACGTAAGATTCTTGAGGTTTTGATTTTCTGATGCTAATCCTTCTGGATCGTTTAGATATACACCTTCAGAAAATGCATTTGGAATATTAAAATTAGCAAATAATTCAAATAATTGCCCTTGTATATGCACATTATTGTTCACAATATTAAAGGTATTTGGTACTACATCTTCCATCTCAAATAACCATTGGTAAAACGAATCAACGAACGATTGTTTGTGAATATGGTGTTCTAATCTCAACCTTTCACCTGTAACCGTAGTGACAAAATTACCTTGAGTTACCAAAACTCTAGGATAAAACTCAACAATCTCAACTCTCAACTTATTTGTGCTATAAGGGCTGTAGCCAAAAACAGAACCAAATGACACTGTCTGCTCAAGGTCATCAGGATCTGTCAAAATGGTTAAATCCATATAGCTATGAGTACCATTGTAAGGTGGAGGAGGTAGAGGTCTAATAGTCTCTCTTCGCACCCATTCCCCTTGTATATAATCATACCATCTAGGAAACATGTTTACCAACATCTCTATAGGTGGTTGGCCTCCTATTCCTACTGTATACCCACAAGCCCCATTGGTAAGGCCAAGATTACCTGAACTACTAGCCCATCTACAAAGTACACTTTTAGGTGCCTTACTCGGAATATTGGAAGGTTTTGGACTAGACCCTCCATACTTAGCAAAGTTGACGTTTTCAGTAATTTCTCCGTTACTATTAAAATCAATAATATACTTAGCATCATAACCCATCTGTAGTTGATTACTTGTGTTTGTCCCAGAATCAAAGTTTAATGTTAGGAAAGCATTTAACACTTCTTCACCTATTTTTGTAGGTATTATTATAGATAGAGTATAGATAATGATTGATTCAGATTCTTTGACTACATAAATATTATCTGTATCAATTGATAAATCCTCTAAATTGTAACCTGCCAATAAATGATTAAAATTATCTGAAATGATACTTTCTACGTATTTCTCAGACTTCGAAAACTGATTTAAAAAAGCCCAATCATCAATTTCATTGATTGATTTAAAACTTATACCTTCTTCAAATTCAAGACTCGTTCCTTCATTGATTTCTCCTAAATCTTCGCTACATGAAGTAGTAAAAACCAAGCAAAAAATAGCCAGAATTAAATACATTATTTTTCTCATACTAATTTAATTTTGAGTTGGTTACAAAAGTACGGACAACCTTAAATTCACTAGATGATAAAAGTCATAGATTTACTACAAGAGCGGGTAATGATTCATAATTGAAGCTATACAAAATGAATGGTTTTTATAATCTAAAATTAATATGTTAGTTAAGATGCGGCTCTCAAAAAAATGATGCCTTATTGTTTATCATGTAAAGATTTTCTAAATCAGTTCATTGCTAGGTTTAACCAATCTTTGCATACTAAATTAGTTGTTAAAAAAATCTTTAGCCCGGAACTCACTCTGGCTATACATTTCTACATCGTCTGTCTGCCGACAAAGGCAGCCTCAATACGGCACTTCTCACCCCATTTTTCTTAAAAAGAAAAACCGCCCTTTTTCAAGAATGGGTTTCATACAACCTTAGATTGTGAGCTTTTCGATGGGTTCAGGTTAAACTTGATATTCATTAACTTAGTGGCTCTACCAGGACTCGAACCTGGATCTAGAGTTTAGGAAACTCCTATTCTATCCCTTGAACTATAGAGCCAGTTAATACAGAATTATAGACAAATATCACAATTCTAAACTATCAACAAAAAAACCCAACGTTTCCGTTGGGTTTTTGTGCTCCTCAGACTGGGCTCGAACCAGTGACCCTCTGATTAACAGTCAGATGCTCTAACCAACTGAGCTACTGAGGAAAATATATTTTCGCATTAGCGAGCGCAAATATAAATTATTTTTTAATCTCTACAATATGAAAACCTAATTTTTTAGCGTGTTACCGCTTTAAAAATATCGTTTCCGTTGGCAAATAATACCAAGGCTATTAGAATAAAGAACCCTACGATTTGTGCACGTTCCAAGAATTTTTCGCTCGGCTTACTCCCAGAAACCATTTCGTACAATAAAAACATCACGTGACCTCCATCTAAAGCTGGTATAGGCAAGAGGTTTAAAACCGCCAACATAATGGATAAAAATGCCGTTAACTTCCAAAAGGCCTCCCAGCTCCAAAAATCTGGGAAAATATCATAAATCGCCTTAAAACCACCAAGACCTTTGTAGGCTCCTGTGCTCGGGTTAAATATAGCCTTTAACTGCGACCAGTAGTTCACTAAAGTAGATGTAAACTTAGTGCCTCCGGCAACCCAACTTTCACCGAACGAATAATCCCTTCTAGTTACCTCATAATAACCAAGCTCTGTGAAACGTTTGGCATCAATCAACCTAAAAACACCCAACTTTCCTTCTTGGGTAACTTTCAGGTCTCTGGTTATCGTTTCATCACCCCTTAAAACCTCGGCAGTAACGGTCTGACCTTTATAATTTTGTAGCTCAGTTTCAAAGAGATCAAAATATTCCATTTTCTTCCCTCCTATACCCAAAATAATATCATCTGGTTGTATATCTGCTGATGCATTAGCCGATGTGTCAGGTACCGATTCTACGATGAATGGATATCTATAGCGGAACAAGTTTTTACTTCCTTCATCAGACAACTGCCCTAAGAAGTTTTCTGGCAAATTGATAACCTTTTCCTGTCCATCTCTTTCGATGGTCATTTGCTCTGCACCAATAATATACTGCCCAATTTCCGAATCCTTTTCTATCTTTTGGTCATTAATGGCGAGTACCTTATCACCTGTTTCGAATCCAGCGTCTAACAATACCGGATTTTCTATTAAATAGCCTCCTTTAAGGCTATCAATCTTAATATCGGTATCTCCATAGAAAAAGGATACGAATACAAAGATTACGTAGGCCAAAACAAAATTCACCGTTACACCACCAAGCATAATAATGAGACGTTGCCAAGCCGGCTTAGAACGGAACTCCCATGGTTGTGGAGGTTGTGCCATTTGTTCCTTATCCATACTTTCGTCAATCATTCCTGCTATTTTTACATAGCCTCCTAATGGCAACCAACCAATACCATAAACGGTTTCACCAATTTTCTTTTTGAAGAGCGAATACTTTACATCAAAAAAGAGATAAAACTTCTCTACTTTGGTCTTAAACGCTTTGGCCGGTATAAAGTGACCCAACTCATGTAATACAATGAGCAGTGACAAACTCAATAAGAATTGGGATATCTTAATTACAAATTCCATGTCGTCATTTTCAAATTTCGATTGACAAAAGTAAGGTTTTCGAGGCATTTAGAAAACAAATGTATTTTTTATCGATTTATTTTTAACAATCATTTATATATCAAAGGATTTCATCTTCATATTTGTGTTAAAAAAATTCTTGGAGATTCACCTGTATCGTAACTTTGCATTCAAATTTTGAACTTGGTTTTGTATGTCCTTTCTTTCGTTTTTTGAGCGTTATAAAAAATTTGGAATTTTTTTTTCGGTATTGTGTATTACCATCAT
Source organism: Winogradskyella sp. (assembly GCF_028289625.1). Taxonomy (GTDB): domain Bacteria; phylum Bacteroidota; class Bacteroidia; order Flavobacteriales; family Flavobacteriaceae; genus Winogradskyella. Next base: position 33,706 of record NZ_JANQOM010000009.1, read on the forward strand.
AGCGATTATATACAACATTCTTAATGTTAAAAAGCCTTTGCCTATTTATCAGCCGGCTATGGTTAGTGAAGAATTAGTGGATAGTACCATTCAGCATCAAATGAAATATCATAAGATAGCTGATTTTAGCTTAATTAATCAAAATGGGGAAACGGTTACCCAAGACACCTACAAGGATAAAATATACGTAGCGGATTTTTTTTTCACGACGTGTCCTACCATCTGTCCGATTATGACCGATCACATGTATCAAATACAAAAAGAAATCATAAGTGATGATGACATTATGTTATTATCGCATTCTGTAACACCAAAAATCGATAGTGTTGCCCAACTAAAAAAATACGCTAAAGAAAAAGGGGTTATTGACCGTAAATGGAACTTAGTCACTGGCGATAAAAAGCAAATCTATGAACTTGCTAGAAAAAGCTATTTAGCGGTAAAAACAGATGGCAATGGAGATGAGTACGACATGATCCATACCGAAAACTTTATGTTGATTGATAAAAAACGTCAAATAAGAGGGTTTTATGATGGTACAAATCCCGAAGATATTGATCAACTTCTTAAGGATATTGAAACCTTGAAGGACGAATCTTAAATTCTTTACAAAGCACTTTAAGCAATTAATATTTTAGCGTATTTTTGCTTCTTTAAATTTATTCTAAATAAATATAGGTTGACGTTAGCGGATCTCAAACGAGGGCAACAAGGTATCATTACCGATGTATCTTCTAGTCACATTCCATTAAAACTATTGGAAATGGGTTGCTTACCCGGCAATACGGTTGAGTTGGTACAGGTAGCGCCTTTTGCTGACCCTATGTACCTCAACATTAATGGCTCGCATCTGGCCATTAGAAAAGAAACGGCTGTTCATATTTTAATTGAGTTTGAAGATGAGTAAGCAGATTAATGTTGCCTTAATCGGAAATCCAAATACCGGAAAGACATCCGTTTTTAATGCCTTAACCGGTCTTAACCAAAAAGTGGGCAACTATCCTGGGATTACGGTCGATAAAAAACAAGGCATCTGTAAACTCCCTCGAGGTGTTAAAGCACATATTATTGATTTACCAGGCACTTATAGCTTAAATGCCTCATCATTGGATGAAAATGTGGTTATTGAATTGCTTCTCAACAAGAATGACAAGGATTTTCCTGATGTTGCCGTTGTAGTTACTGATGTTGAAAACCTAAAACGAAATCTTCTGCTATTCACACAAATTAAGGATTTAGAGATTCCGACGATTTTGGTCATCAATATGTCAGACCGAATGGCGTACAAAGGCATTTCGTTGGATATTGCTCATTTAGAAGAGCAACTTAAAACGAAGATTGCTTTAATCAGTACGAGAAAAAATACTGGGATCAGTGAATTAAAGGAACTCATTACCAATTACAAAGCGCTTTCTACAGAACCTTGTATGAATGCGGCTTCAATAGATAAAGATTATTTTACTGCGCTTCAAAAAGCATTTCCCAACCAGTTATTATACAAATTATGGTTGGTGATTACCCAAGATGTCAACTTTGGAAAAACCAATAGACAAACGATTGAAGCCGTTTCAGATTTTAAAACCAAATCAAAAGCTGATTTAAAGCGACTGCAGCAAAAAGAAACCATAAAACGCTATCAGTTTATAAATAACGTTCTAAAAAAAGGGCGGACCATAGATTTAGCATCTGCTAAAGACCTAAGAATACGGTTAGATCGAATACTGACGCATAAAGTTTGGGGTTACTTGATTTTTGGTTTGATTTTACTCTTGATTTTTCAGGCGATTTACGATTGGGCACAAGTTCCTATGGAGTTTATTGATGGTGCTTTTGCTTCATTGAGCAATTGGACTAAAAATGTCTTGCCTGATGGTGCTTTTACAGATCTTATTGCTGAAGGCGTTATCCCAGGACTTGGAGGTATAGTCATTTTCATTCCACAGATAGCCTTTCTTTTTCTATTCATAGCCATCCTCGAAGAAAGTGGTTATATGAGTCGTGTGGTATTTTTAATGGACCGCATCATGCGCCGATTTGGTTTAAGTGGTAAAAGTGTTGTTCCATTAATTTCCGGAACAGCTTGTGCGATTCCTGCCGTAATGGCCACCCGAAATATTGAAAGCTGGAAAGAGCGTTTAATCACAATACTTGTGACACCTTTTACAACCTGTTCCGCTAGGTTGCCTGTTTATTTAATCATCATTGCGCTCGTGATTCCTGAAGGTCGCTTTTTAGGTCTAAGCTACCAAGCCTTAACCTTAATGCTACTGTATTTAATAGGTTTTGGCGCGGCTGTTGGTTCGGCCTATGTACTTAGCAAGGTTCTAAAGATTAAAAGTAGATCGTTCTTGGTCATAGAAATGCCAAATTATAAGTTACCGCTTTTCAAAAATGTGGCTATTACCGTCATTGAGAAAACAAAGACTTTTGTTTTTGAAGCCGGAAAAATCATTTTAGCTATTTCAATTGTACTTTGGTTTTTGGCATCTTATGGACCTGGAGAACAATTCAACAATGCGGAAACTATTGTTCAACAAGCAAATCCAAATCTTACGGAAGAGGTTCTAAATGATAGAGTTGCTGAACACAAACTAGAGCATTCTTATATCGGAATAATTGGCAAATCCATCGAGCCTGTGATACAACCCTTAGGTTACGATTGGAAAATTGGCATCGGATTGGTGACCTCATTTGCTGCAAGAGAAGTTTTTGTAGGGACTTTAGCTACAATTTATAGCATAGGAAGCGCTACGGAAATTGACGATGAAGATGAAGCTATGTCAACCATAAAAAACAGAATGGCGGAAGAAGTTTATAGTGATGGGAGCAAAGTGTTTACCCTGTCATCAGGTATCTCGCTTCTGCTGTTTTATGCTTTTGCCATGCAGTGTATGAGTACTTTAGCGATAGTTAAGCGCGAGACCAATTCATGGAAATGGCCTATTTATCAACTTGTTATTATGACCGGAATTGCGTATTTTATAGCACTTACGGCTTTTCAAATCTTAAAATGATGAATGCTCTTATTCAAAACATATTAGTCTTCGCAGCACTAGGTTCAGCACTGGTTTTTCTATATAGAAAATTCTTTTGGAAACCTAAAAAAGCAACATCTTCCAAATCCTGTGGCAATGATGGGTGTGGCTGTCATTAGTCGCTAATCACAATATTTGAATACTGACATTTGTCAACTTTCTTTCTAAAGAATTTACTAACTTTGTGAAAGTGAGTAAATTGATTTCCATATTATTATCGGGTTTTATACTTATTCAGAGCTTTCAGATAACTCTGGAAGACATCATGCAAATAGATGAATTGATAGAGCATGCTAAATTTCATAAGCAGGAATATGGAGATAATTTTTTTGTTTTTCTATCAAAACATTATGGTGAATTAAAAGCTGAGCATAGTAAAACTAATCAGGAAGAACAAAGTGACCATGAGCAATTACCGTTTCAATTTCAAGGTCAGAGTACCGTTTTATTAGCGTTCTTATCATCCAATTACCATACTGATTTTTCTAGGTTTAAAATCAAAAAAATTGCGGAATCTAATTTTCATTATTTAAACCTATACGTTTCACAACACGATAAGGAACTTCTTCAGCCACCGCGGCAAGCATAATTCAATTTTACGAAGTATTATTTTTTCTACTCAAGGTAATTGAGTAGGTCATCTTTTTAAATATGGATTATGTTATCGTATATCATTAAGTTTAGTTTACAGAATAAGATAATTGTTCTCATTTTCACAAGTTTTATCGTGGGGTTTGGTTTATACTCATTGACACAAATCTCAATAGGCGCTGTACCTGATGTTACTAACAATCAAGTGCAGGTCATCACAACATCCAGAAACCTTTCTACGCAAGATATGGAACAGTTTATCACCTATCCTGTAGAGCTGGAAATGGCAAATCTTCCAGGTGTTAAGGAGATAAGATCGATATCTAAATTTGGCTTGTCTGTTGTAACCATTGTTTTTAATGACGACATGGGTACCTACTTACCGCGTCAGCTTATCGCCGAGAAAATAGAATCAGCATCTGAAAAAATCCCGGCAGGACTTGGAAAACCCGAAATGGGACCTATTACAACAGGTTTGGGAGAAATTTATCAATACATCCTAGATGTGGAAGAATCACATAAGGATAAATATACGCCACAAGATTTACGTACTATTCAAGACTGGATTGTTAAGAGACAACTCTCTGGCATACCAGGAGTCGTGGAGGTAAATACTTGGGGCGGCTTTTTAAAACAGTATGAGGTTGCCTTAAACACCAATAAATTAAACGCAATGCATATTACTGCCAATGAAGTGTTTGTGGCTTTAGAAAGCAACAATAGTGTTGCTGGTGGCGGTTATATCGAAAAGGTTAACCAAGCGTTTTTTATTCGTGGTGACGGACTTGTATCATCCTTAGAGGACATTAGGAATATTGTAATAAAAAACGATGATGGTGTCCCAATTTACATAAAAGATGTAGCAAAAGTCGGATTTGGAAATGCGACACGCTTTGGAGCCATTACGGGCAATGGCCAGGGTGAAAAGGTTTTAGGTCAGGTTATGATGCTGAAAGGTGCCAATTCTAAGGAAGTTATTGAAGCCGTAAAGGAACGTGTAGCTTCTATTTCAAAGTCGCTTCCAGATGGCGTTTATATCAATGCATTCTTAGATCGCAGTGAACTAATTGGTAGAACGAGTTACACCATTACTGAAAACCTCGTTCTAGGCTGTCTCATTGTGGTTTTTGTGGTCGTACTTCTGTTAGGAAACTTCAGGTCTGGATTAGTTGTAGCTTCAATCATACCCCTTTGTCTATTGTTCGCCTTATCCATGATGTACATCTTTGGTGTTGATGCCAATTTAATGAGCCTTGGGGCCATTGATTTCGGGATTATTATTGATGGTGCCGTAATTATTGTTGAGTTTATAGCCTTCAAAATTACTAAGGAACATCTTCAATTTGCTCATCTGGATAAACATGAAACCCAACAGTTTAAAGATCAAATTACATTTAATAGTACTTCAAAGATGATGAACTCGGCTGTATTTGGACAGCTTATTATTCTTATTGTATTTATCCCAATTCTATCACTAAGTGGTATCGAAGGCAAAATGTTTAGACCTATGGCACTGACCTTTAGTTTTGCGCTTGTTGGAGCTATGCTTTTTTGCTTCACCTACGTACCAGTTATTGGGTCGTTGTTTCTTAAACCCATAAAACCATCAGACAAAAACATTTCGGTTCGATTCATCCGATGGCTTAATTCCATCTATGACCCAATCATTAGTTGGTCCTTAAAGCGTAAACGCATCGTATTAAGTATTGCTATAGCATTATTAATTGCTGCGTCCTACCTATTCTCAACGATTGGTGGAGAATTTGTCCCAACGTTAGACGAAGGTGATTTCGTCATTCAACCTGTATTAAAAACTGGTACTTCATTGGGTAAAACCATTGAAATTACAACGCAGATTGAAAACATTCTATTAGACAATTTCCCAGAAGTAAAACAGGTGGTTACGCGTATTGGCGCAGCCGAAGTGCCCACTGACCCAATGTCTATGGAAGAAACCGATATTATTATAGTATTAAATCCGAAGAACCAATGGACGTCTGCAAAATCCAAAGACGAATTGGCTGATAAGTTTAAAGAAGCACTCTCAATAATACCAGAAATGGAAGTTGAATTTACACAACCTATCGAAATGCGTTTTAATGAGCTTATCACTGGTGTTAGAGCAGACATAGCTATTAAAGTATTTGGTGAAGATTTGGATGTGCTTTCCAAAAAGGGTGATGAAATAAAACAACTCATTGAAAATGTGGATGGTGCTGCAGACATAACCGTTGAAAAAATTGACGGTCTGCCACAAATGAGTGTGAACTACGATAGAGCTAAAATCGCTAGATATGGACTTAATACTGACGATTTAAACACCATGCTTTCTATGGGTTTTGCAGGAAAATCCGTTGGAAGTGTCTTTGAAGGCGAAAAGCGATTTGATCTGGTCGTAAGACTAGAAAAAACAAATCGAGAAGACATTGAAAACATAAAGAACTTATACATCGACACACCTAATGGCAGCAAAATTCCACTAAGCGAACTAGCGGAGATATCCTATAGAAAAGGGGCAGCCAAAATTTCTAGAGATGATACCAAACGGCGAATGGTTGTTGGCATCAACGTTAGAAATAGAGACCTACAGTCTGTTGTTGACGACGTAAAGGAAATTCTAGACCGAAACCTCAGCCTCCCTGTCGGATATAGCATTTCTTATGGTGGTCAATTTGAAAATTTACAAAGTGCAAAATCAAGACTTTTAGTCGCAGTACCCATAGCACTATTACTCATCTTTATACTGCTTTACTTTGCCTTTAAATCCATTAAAGAAGCACTGCTAATTTACTCTGCCATTCCGTTAGCTGCGGTAGGCGGTGTACTATTCCTTTGGTTAAGGGATATGCCTTTTAGTATTTCTGCTGGCGTCGGGTTTATTGCACTTTTTGGAATCGCTGTCCTCAACGGAATTGTACTCATAGAACACTTCAAAGAACTAAAAAAACAAGGATTTAACGATATGGAAACGCTTATAAAACAAGGCACTAAAGATCGTCTTCGTGCCGTATTATTAACGGCTGCGGCTGCGGCTTTAGGATTTTTGCCCATGGCTGTATCTACAAGTGCTGGAGCCGAGGTTCAAAGACCTCTAGCTACTGTGGTTATTGGAGGTCTAATAACTGCTACATTATTAACGCTGGTGGTACTTCCTGTACTGTATGCATTTTTTAATAAACCCGGTCAATTAAAAATATCGAATACCTCGAAAGTATTGGTTTCGATCATCTTGCTAGGCTTATTTTCTTTCAATTCATATGGACAAAATAACCCTAAATCCTTAGATGAATTAATTACTATAGCCCTAGAAAATAATTCAGGGCTTAATGCTAGTCGTTTAAAGGTAAGCCAATCAGAATTATTGGTGAAAAGTGCCTTTGATTTTGATAAAACGGAAATCTATTATCAATATGATGAGAATAATCTAGCTATTAACGATCGCCCAATTGGTGTTTTTGGTATACAACAAGATTTTGAATTCCCGACCATTTATGCCGCCAAGAAAAAGGTAAATAAAGCACTTGTAAACTTACAAAGCACTCATCTGACTATTGATGAAAAGTCGATTAAGCAAAACGTTGTTTCGAGTTATTACAAGTACTTATATGTCAAAGAAAAAGTGACTATCTATAGGCAACTGGATAGTCTGTATTTTAATTTTGCGAGAATTGCCAAAAGACGTTTTGAGTTAGGAGAAACCAATTATTTAGAAAAAATTACAGCACAATCTAAACAAAGACAAGTGCATGTAAATTTAGAGCAAGCCCAACAAGAGCTGAAGATTGCATTTGAAAATTTAAGGAAAGTTGTTCAGTATAAGGACAGTTTAATTATTCAAGAGGCTAAAATCAAGAAGGTCGCCATTCATATGCTCGACCTTAATACGAGTCCCGAAGTTATTTACTTCAGCAAACAACAGGACTTGCTTAAGGCAAGGTTAAAGTTGGAAAAACAAAAACTATTGCCCGATCTTAGTCTTAATTATTTTCAAGGATCAAATTCAACGTTGAACCAAACCCTTCATGGTTACCAATTTGGTTTGAAAATTCCGTTATTATTTGGTGCTCAAAACTCTAAAATTAAAGCTTCAAAAATGGCTTTGGATATATCTAATGAAGAAGCTCAAGATTATAAAATACAACTCAACACCAAATTTGAAACCTTGCAGTCGCAATTAATTCAGAATGAAAAAGCCCTCGAGTACTACGAAAAGGAGGGCAACCATCTCGCGGATGAAATTCTAAAAACTGCCAATGTGGGTTTCAAAAACGGAGAAATTGATTTTTATCAATATATCATTAGTGTAGAAAATGCTTATGACATTCAATTAAAGCATCTAGAACACCTCAATAATTACAACCAAACTGTAATCAATCTCAATTTTTTAACCTTATAAACTAACGTTATGAAATGTATGCAACATAAAATAATCTTAGGCTTAATTGCTCTTTTATCCATAGGATGTGGAAAAAAAGAAGATAAAGCTGCCGAAATCATGGAAACCGATAACCGTATAAAGATTTCAAAAATTCAATTTGAAGAAAACAAAATGTCCTTAACACAAATGGAAATGAAAGATTTCCCAATAAAAGTTAAGGTCAACGGCATGATTCATGTACCGCCTGAAAATAAAGCTGATATAAGTTCTCCTATGGGAGGATATGTTAGAAAGGCACCGTTAATTGAAGGTGACATCGTTAAAAAAGGTACATTTTTAGTTACCCTTGAAAACCCTGAGTATGTAACGCTTCAGCAAAACTATATGGAAACCAAAGCGCAGCTGAGTTACCTAAAGGCGGAATTTGAAAGGCATAAGATTATGAAAGATGAGAATGTGATTTCTGAAAAAAGCTATATCAAAGCAGAAAGCGATTATAATTCCATTAAGGCAAAATACAACGGACTTAAAACACAATTGCGACTACTTAATATATCGATCAATTCTGTAGAAAGCGGAAAAATTACCTCAACAGTAAATATGTATTCACCTTTAAGAGGGAGTATAACAAAAGTAAATGTGAACAAAGGGAGTTATGTTTCGCCAGCGACACCCATATTAGAAATAGTTGATAATAGCCATATCCACCTCGAATTATCTGTGTTTGAAAAAGATATATTGAAGATTAAAAAAGGACAAAAAATTACCTTCTCTATTCCTGAAACTTCCAAGCAAACCTATGAAGCTGAAGTTCATCTTGTTGGAACCATAATCGAGGACAATAGAACTATAAAAGTCCACGGACATCTTTTAGACAATTCAGTTAAACTTTTACCAGGCATGTTTGTTAATGCTGAAATAATTACGGATGTTTCTTCGGCAGACGCCCTTCCGAATAATGCAGTTGTTGAAGAAGATGGTGAGCACTTTGTTTTGATTTTGAATGAAGAGACAGAAACAGACTATTATTTCATCAAAACTCAAGTCTTTACAGAAAGTGCTAATAGTGGGTACACCTCACTTAAAGAGAACTCAAATTTGAAAGGAGAAGACAAAATTCTTAATGACGGTGCCTTTGGTCTCATTGGGATTTAAGATTTATTCTTATCCTAAACCAAAAAGTCATAATAAAACAACAACCATCAAAACTTGCGTAATAATGGTTGCGGATGTTCTTAACTTATGCCATAATTTAATTCTTAATAAGCTGTATAGTTTCTACCTGATCTTCAGCTATAACCTTAGCAAAGTAAGTTCCTTGAGCATATTTTGAAATGTTTATCTCTAATTGTTGAGTGTCATTCCCGTTAATGGTTTCAAGTTGTTGCCCCAGATTGTTATATAGAATCACTTCCGAGATTTGCTTCTGGCACTCTATGTGGAATACATCTTTCGTAGGGTTAGGGTGAGCTTTTACTATTGACGTATTACGATCATTTATATTTAAGGGATTATCTAAGATAAAAACATCCCAAAACCTATTGGTAGGAAACGTTAAGTCCCCAGAAGTCAGCGTCTCTAGTTCCCAATGAATTTGCCATTTTCCTGTTAACGTATTGTACTTAACAGAATGTGAATCTGCGAAGAAATCCGTAGAAGGTTCCCTTCTATGAGACACAAAAATTTTAGCCCCAGGATTGTTATCTAAAAGCGGATGTGTTAATACGGTCCAAAGTGAAAAAAGCTGAACAGAAACAATGATGCGATCAATATTACCAAAATCACTAAGATGCTCAAAATAGGTCATTCCTACTGGATTGCATATGAGATTAAATCTCGCATCTACCGGAAATAATTGCCCAATCAAAGTCCACAAAATCCAGCTTCCAGGGGAAGCATAATTATAATACAAATCGTAATCCAAATCATTTATAATGTTATCTGAATCTCTTACTGAAGAATACATACATCTGGCTCCGAAATCATCATTAATTTCTGGATTGTCAATGATGCAGGTATTTGTAAATGAAGGGTCTATTGAGCCAGCATCACATTTCACATCGAACGCAAAGTCTTCTCCCTCACCAACAATAGCCAAATTATAACATGCACCTGAGACAAGTTGTGAACCATCTTCATCCAAAATTACCCAACGTCCCAAAGCGCTATCATAATCTAAAGAAATATTTCCTGGATTATTTACCTCATCTCCGTTCTCTTCTAATCGTATTTTTTGGAGTACAACAGTCCTATTAGAATTACCATTAAGAACAGAATCATCTATTACAGATACGGTACCAGATGACAGTAATGAACTTTGAGTTACGCAATGCTCAATGACTTCAACTTGTGATTTTGCACTATATTGAATTACTAAATAAAAAAACAGAAATGTAATTTTTGTTTTCATGACCCTATATTTTAAAAAGTTACCTCTTAAAGATATCCTTATTAGGGGCTTAAAAATGAGAAAGTTACTAGATGCGTAACATCTGCTAGTAAGTGCATGAAGTTTAATGGTAATTGCTACATCTTTAGTAGATATTGTAAGCGGTTTTTCTTTCTAGTGGCTACTGGAATTGTGGAATCATCACTCAGTATAACAGCATCTGCAGACTTATGGAGTGCCTTAATTTTGTTTAAGTTGATAAGATAAGAATGATGACACCGAAAAAAATTATCCTTGTTTAATTGCACTTCAAATGTTTTTAAGGATTTAGAAACCAGAATTTTTTTTCTTCCTTCACAGAAAAAGTGCGTGTAATTATTATCGGCTTGAGCATAATAAATATCCTTTAAGTTGACCACATGAATTAAATCGTGATTTTTTAATACAATACGCTTAGTTTCTTGTTGTGATTTAAGATTATGAAAAAATACTTCGAGCTGCTTATGGTAGTTATGCTGTTGAATAAGGTTTAAAGTTTTGACGACCTCTTGTCTCAAATCCTCATCAGTATAGGGTTTAAGAAGATAGCTTAATGCACTAAATTTAAAAGCTTCAACAGCATATTTACTATGTGATGTTGTAAAAATAACTTTGGCTTCTTTAATATTTGGTTTTATTAATGCCTCAAACACAATCCCATCACCTAGCTGAACATCCGCAATAATTAAATCATAATTGCTTTCTTGTAATTTCGATTTGGCTTCGTGTAAACTAAATGCCTGATCAATATGAGAGACATAGTCCTCTAATATCACTTTATTAGCATTATTTTGCTTTTCGTTATCTTCTATGATGATACATGTATACGGCATAGTAGCTTACTTAATAGGTAGTGCAATGCGCACTTCAGTTCCTTCACCTTCGTTAGAAACCGTTTCAATTTTGATAATGTAATTGTATAATTTCTTATAATTCTTAATACGTTGTTCGATAATATTTGTTCCCATGGATTGGTGTAATTGTTCTCCAGACTTTGAATCCATACGATTAAAGCCTTTTCCGTTATCCTTTATAAGAATATGTAAGTCGTCACCGTTTTTAGTATAATGGATTTCTACTTTACCATCTACGACTCCATTAACACCATGTAAAATAGCATTCTCCACAAAAGGTTGTATAAGCATGGGAGGGATTTGGGTCATTTCGATATCCAAATCTTTGTCAACTATAGTCTCAAACTCAAAGCTGTTATCATGCACCAATTTTTGAAGGTGTAAAAACTTAGAGATTAATGTAATATCATCTTCGACCGCTATAAAATCTTGGTCTGAGCCTTCTAATATTAAACGCATCAATTTACTGTATGCTATTAAATGGTTTGAAGTTTCCTCCTTATTTTCTGAATTCAAATTAAGATTTATTTCATTTAATGCATTAAACATAAAATGAGGATTGAGTTGGGTTTGTAATAATTTAAAATTAAGTTGGGAATAACTTAATTGTTGTTTAGCCCTGTAATTTCTATACATAAGTAAGCCCAATACCAGTAATAAACCACTCACCGCTAGACCACCAAAAAGGGTTAAACGCTGATTGGCAATTTCTTCTGCTCTTGCCTCATTTTCTAGGCTGAGTGTTTTTATCTCTTGCTTCTGCTGTTCATCATTGAATTTAGACGTAATTTCTGCTATGGAAGTCTTTGTTCTGGAAATATTTATGGAGTCTTTAAGTGCATCATATTGCTCCATAAAATTCAGCGCCTTGGATGTATTACCTGTATTAACATAGGCGGTTTTTAATCCCTTGTAGATACTCAGCTTTAAGCTATCACTAGGCGCTTTTAAAAGTGCTTCATCAAAATAATCAGACGCTTTTTTATAATTGCCCTTATACAAATGAACATTACCAACAAAATAGAGATTATTAGCGATAAGCGAGTTAAACTTTGTTTGCTTTCTAAGTGCTAATTCCTTCTCTCCATATTCTAATGCTTTCTCATAATTTTGTAATCTAAAATAATCATTCCTTATGTCCGAATAGGCTACAACCAATAAACGTAGGTCATTTCTTTCCTTAGCTATTTTTGCAATATCTAGAGAAAAATCCAAAGATTTATCATACTCACTGTGGCGTTTAAGATCCTTTATTTGCTTTTCATGCATTTCTAGAATCTTAGAATTTGTTGAATAATTCATAGATTTATTAGCAAAAGACTCAGCAAGTTCTGTATTACCAATTTTTCCGTAGACTAATGCCAATGCCAAATAGGTAAGAGAAATATCTCTTTTATTCTGTGTTTTTTCAAAACACTTTAAGGCTTTTATGTAATTTACTAAAGCACTATCTGGAATCCACTCTTGTTTATAAGCATGACCTATATCCTTATAAGTTCTTCCTAGAGTTTCATCATTTAATAACTTACGATTTTGAATATTGGGCTGCAATAAAGGAATGATGCCATCGTACTCTCTTTTGTACAGAAGATATTTTGATTGGTATAATAATATTTTTGCTTTTAATTCAGTATCCGAATAAGTCCCAATATTATTCTTTGCCTTGTTGATATAAAAAAGCGCACTATCTAAGTTAGTTTTATAAAACTCATCTGCGTGTTTTAACAAACTTTCTATATGATCTCTTTTATCAGAATCCAAGATATCCTGCTCGACATCTTGAGCAAACATAATCCCTGAAGACAGTGAGAGCATCAAAAAAAGGATACGATCTAGCATTACATAATTAATAGCCTTTTAAAGATACTAAAAAAAATAGCTGGGTTGAGAACTCCATGTGCAGCATCTAAAAATCTATCCTAATCCTACATCTAAAGTCATCATAATTATAAAGCCTCCAATAAACCCAAGCGTGGCTATATCCGTGTATTTATCGCGCTGTGTTTCCGGAATTACTTCTTCCACGACTACAAAAATCATGGCACCAGCGGCAAAGGCTAAGGCATAAGGCAAAATAGGTTGAAAAAAGGTGACTGCTAATGCTCCTACAACAGCCGCTATAGGTTCTACAATAGCAGACATCTGTCCATACCAAAAGCTTTTAAACTTACTAACACCATGGCGTCGCAATGGCATTGATACAGCCAGCCCTTCGGGAAAGTTTTGAATACCAATTCCCAAAGCCAGTGCTACAGCACCACCAATAGTGGCTTCTGGCACACCGGCTGCGACACCTCCAAACAATACGCCTACGGCCAATCCTTCGGGTATATTATGCAAAGTAATAGCCAATACCAAAAGCGTGGTACGTCTCCACGGCGTTTTAACGCCTTCTTTTTCGTCTTCCCTAAAGTTAATATGTAAATGTGGTAACACTTTATCGAGGCCAAATATAAATAGTGCGCCTAGAGAAAACCCAACGACTGCTGGTATGACTTTTACAAAACCTTCTCCCTCACTCATTTCGATACCTGGAGCCAACAAGCTCCAAAAACTTGCAGCGACCATAACGCCTCCCGTAAAGCCAAGCATTCCATCTAATACGGCACGATTCATACCTCTAAAAAAGAAAACCAAAGAAGCCCCAACTGCAGTTAAGACCCAAGTAAATAAAGACGCATATAGCGCACCCAATACTGGGTCGATAGTTTCAAAATACTGTATAATGCTGTCCATAGAACTATAGTTTTTTTACATACAGGTTATTAGTTATCGATTTAGACATTACCATAGTTTTGTTATTTATTTTCAAGCTCATCGATTGATCAAAGTCTTCTTGGTCTTCTACATGGATTTCTGTACCAAGACCTATTTTATGCTTGTCTAAATATTTTAAAAAATCAGATGAGGAATCAATCACACCAACGCAGGCATAAGTCTCACCTACAACTGCTTTAGAAAGCATAATCTTATTGGTTCGTTGTATTTGCCCATTTTTGTCTGGTATGGGGTCACCGTGTGGATCATGGGTTGGGAAATCTAAAAATGCATCTAACTCGTTGATTAGTTTTTCAGACTTAATGTGCTCCAATTGCTCGGCCAAATCATGAACCTCATCCCAATTAAAGTTTAACTTTTCAACCAAAAACTGTTCCCACAAACGATGCCTTCGTATCACTTTAATAGCGTGGGTGCGTCCTTTTTCAGAAAGAAAAGCCCCTTGGTAAGGTTTATATAAAAGCAAATCCTTCTCAGATAGTTTCTTAACCATATCAGTAACGGAAGACGCTTTAGTTTTTATTTTTTCAGCTAGCGCATTGGTTGGTACGCCATCTTTAAACTTACTCTCCAAATGATATACAGCCTTT
>NZ_JANQOM010000075.1 GCF_028289625.1 Winogradskyella sp.
AGAATAAGACAGCTGTTGTTATAGCACATCGTCTTAGTACGGTGAAAAATGCGCATCAAATTGTGGTCTTAGAAGCAGGTAAAATTGTGGAAATAGGAAATCATGAAACATTAATAAAACAAAAAGGAAATTATTACAACCTAGTAAAAAATCAATTAGAGTTAGGGAATTAATTATGGAAGATTTTTCTAAACACATAGAGTTAAGAAGCGAACATGTTCAAGAGCTTTTAGAAACCGTTCCAAATTGGATGATTCGCTATGGAAATCTACTAATACTGATATTCATGCTTATGTTCCTAATGTTGTCGTGGTTTATTAAATATCCTGATATTATTAATTCTGAAGCCCAAATCACCACTAAGCTTCCACCACAAAAAACATACGCGCAACTCTCAGGAAAGTTAGATTCAATATTGATTAGGGATAGTCAATATGTAAAGCAAGGAGATATACTTGCTATAATTGAAAATACCGCCAATTTTGAGCACATTCAACGTCTTAAATCTATAATTGATACTATAAAACCAAATAACCAAAACTTTGATTTCCCGCTCGACGACGTACCGATTCTTTTTCTGGGAGATATTGATTCAGAATATGCCATATTTGAAAATAGCTATATACAGTACCAGCTAAACAAACAATATCAACCATTTAACAACGAGCAGAGAGGTAACCAATACTCAAGATCTCAACTCTACTCTAGACTTAAAACATTAGAATCACAAAAACAAATTAATAAAGCAGAACTGACTTTTCAGAAAAAGGATTTGGAACGGCAGCAACAACTTTTCGCAAAGGGTGTTATTGCAAAACAAACTTTAGAATCTAAAGAATTAGCATATCTCCAAGCAGAACGCAACTACGCCAATATAGATGCCTCTATTTCGCAAATCAGAGAGGCCATTGCCGATGCCAATACCAGTGCTATAAGTACCAGTATTAAGAAAACCAAAGAAGAGATTAGTTTACTTAAAAATGTCATTCAATCTTTTAATCAATTGAAGCGTGCCTTAAAAGATTGGGAAATGAAATATACTATTATATCAGAAATCAGTGGTGAGGTTGCATTCTCAAAATCATGGGTAAAATATCAGATGGTAAACCAAGGTGATTTGTTGTTTACAATAATCCCAGAACAAAACTCGGCTTATATAGCCAAACTGAAAACACCTGCCCAAAATTCAGGAAAGGTTAAAATTGGGCAAACTGTAAATATTAGACTCGAGAACTATCCAGATAATGAATTCGGAAAGCTACAAGGTAGCATTGAGTCTATATCCCTTTTAGCGGATAAGGAAGGGTTTTATTTCATCATAGTAGCATTGCCCGATAAACTCATTACATCATATGATAAAGAAATTGTATTTAAGCACGAAATGCGTGGTTCGGCAGAAATTATAACAGAAGATTTAAGATTGATAGAGCGTTTTTTTTACCAACTAAAAAATGTGTTTAACAACTAAGATATTCTCTCGCGAAGAATGGACATAAACCTTGGGTGTCCTTAAATGACCAAGGCTAATTTAATTTTTAAATATTTTAATTATGAAAAATTTATTGAATTTAGGAAAGGCTTTGAACAGAGCTGAACAAAAACAAGTTTTTGGAGGCGATGGACCTAACAGGCTCAGAAGGGAGGATGGTATTTGTTCTGACTATTACTATGCTGAACCTTGTCCTACCCATGGAGTTGGAGGTTGTTGGGTAATAGAATATTGGTCGTGTTAAAATCAAACAAAAGGGGCCTTCTGTTTTTGGAGGTCCTTTTTACATTTCAAATTTAGATTATGATTACTGAGTAATCCGAATTATCTGTAATTGATTTGTATTGATTCAAACCACTTAATTAAGACTGTCTTTTATATCAGTAAGCCTCAAACTACAAGATGGGCTGTTAACGACAGTTACTATCATTAAATTTTTCATAATAATAACCAATTCTACCAAACAAAATATTCTCTGTCGAAGAATGGACATAACCCTTGGATGTCCTTAATGACCAAGGCTATTTTAATTTTTAAATATTTTAATTATGAAAAATTTATTGAATTTGGGAAAGGCTTTAAACAAAGCTGAACAAAAACAAGTTTTTGGCGGAGAGCCAAATAGATTAAGAAAAGCAGATTCAGATTGTGGTAAATATCAAGAACATATTACTCCTTGCCCTACAGTTGTACCTTGGAGTCCAATTTATGAAGGCGGTTGTTGGGTAATAGTTTCAACTTGCTAATAAACTGAAGGAATTTATAATTATTTCAATCCATCTATAAGGCTACTCTATCAACTAGTAGCCTTTTTTAATCCAAAACAAACCCTAAAGGTTGACCCGTTGCCCCATTGGGGAAACTAATGCCTAACAAGGCTGAAATTGTTGGGGCAATATCGGGAATTACCGTTTTATTGTATGTTTCTCCATGTTTAATTCCGGCACCAAAAAACAAAAGTGGTACATGTGTATCGTAATTTAACCCACTTCCATGCGTGGAACCCGTTCTACTGTAAGCAATATGAGCAATATCATCTACTATAATAATATCACCTGAGCGTTTTTGGTTGAATCCATTTTGTAACAACTCCTCAATTCCTGTAGTAAAATTAGTACTGTTCATCGTTGTAGCTGTGTAAACCTTTGCAACATTAGAATAACTGATTTGTTCATCAGCCAAAGCTTTCTCAACTTCGCGTATATTTAATCCTAATTCTTTCAGCTTAGCTTTATTAAAGAAGATTTGGTTGTTACTTACATTTTCAATTATATCACCCGTACCATATTTATCAACCAAAAAATTGCCAAATCTTTTTTTCCTGTCATCATAATCAAGGTAACCTGCCGGAATATTAATTGATTGTAAATACGCAGGAACATTAACAGCACCATGATCAGCCGTTAAAAAAACCGTATAATTACCTTCACCAACCTGGTTATCTAAAGCTATTAAAAGACGCTCTATGTCTTTATCCAATCGCAAATAGGTATCTTGAATTTCTTTAGAATTTACGCCAAAGTTATGTCCAACATAATCTGTACTTGAAAAGCTCACCGCTAAAACATCGGTAAAATCATCTTTTCCCAAACCCTCATTTTTAATAGCTTCTATGGTAAAATCTGTTACAATGGAATTTCCATAAGGTGTGGATTTAATAATATCGAACCATGAATTTTCTTCTTTCAATGCATCTAAATCATACGGAAAGGTTGCAGCCGCTTTACCTTTAAAGCCTCCTTCAAAGTCATTAAGGTCTGGCCCACTTTCTGTGTAAGTCGAAATATCGTACATCGTATTCCAAACCCTTAAATATGACTCGGCTTTACCAGAATTATTGAAGTCTTCAACCCATTTTGGCAACTCCTCCATGTAGTAATTACTGGTTATAAAGTTTCCCTCCCCTTTACCTCTAAACCAGTAGGCTGCGTTGGCCGTATGGCCAGCTGGCAAAATAGCACCTCTATCCTTTATAGAAATACCTATGGTTTTACCCTTCATTTGGGTGAATAAACGGTTTTCGTCTGCAAACGTAGTTGTCAACATTCTATGTGGTGACATGCGCTCTGATTTGGAAGGACTCCCTACAGCTATAACTGAATCGTCTGAAGCGCAATAGACATTCTTTTTTTCTTTCTTACTATACCAATAGTTTGCTATTACGCCATGATATTTTGGTGTGGTACCTGTGTAAATAGAAGCATGTCCAGGACCAGTATAAGTTGGTATGTAATTAAAATGATTGTTTTTACAATTAAAACCTTCACGTATCATACGCTTAAATCCTCCTTCACCAAATTTAGATTCAAAACGCGTTAAATAGTCATAACGCATTTGATCCACAACAATACCTACCACAAGTTTTGGTTTAGAATCCAATACTGAAGTCTGTTTAGTTTCAGATGCTGAATTAGTCGTTTTTTCTTGAGAACCACACGAGAAAAAAATACATATTAATATGATTAACGCTAGGTATTTTTTCATATCAGAATTAGCATTCTTTTAAACCCCAAAAATACGTTTTTTAAATCATCTTAATTTAAATTAACATGATATTGCTAATCATTTTTTATACTTTAGCACTAGAATTTTCGTAGATGAAATATCTCCATAATATTGGCACCTACTTTATAATGATTAAAGATATGTTTCGCAAACCTACAAAGTGGTCTGTGATGAAAACTTTAATCTTAAAAGACGTAGATGACCTTATCATTGGATCCTTAGGTATTGTAGCTTTTATATCGTTTTTCGTTGGTGGTGTTGTTGCCATACAGACCTCATTGAATATTAGTAATCCTCTTATACCAAAATATCTTGTTGGTTTTGCGACACGTCAGTCCATTATCTTGGAATTTGCACCTACGTTTATTTCCATTATTATGGCAGGTAAAGTAGGTTCTTTTATCACCTCTAGCATTGGCACCATGCGTGTTACCGAACAAATAGATGCTCTTGAGGTTATGGGTATCAATGCTATTAATTATTTGGTCTTCCCAAAATTTATTGCCTTAACACTTTATCCTTTTATTATTTCAATTTCAATGTCCTTGGGAATTCTTGGTGGATTGGCTGCATGTGTTTACGGTGGCTATGGTACTTTAGAAGATTACATTGATGGTGTACAAATTGATTTCATCCCATTTCATATGGCATATGCCTTTATAAAAACCATGGTATTTGCTTTTATTTTAGCTACTATTCCATCTTTTTATGGCTACTTTATGAAAGGTGGTGCACTCGAAGTTGGAAAAGCGAGTACAACCTCTTTTGTTTGGACCAGTGTGGTTATTATCTTGGTGAATTATTTAATAACAAGTTTACTTTTGGGCTAATGATAGAAGTTAAAAAATTAAATAAATCGTTCGGAGACGCTCATATTTTAAAGGATATTTCAACCTCTTTCGATAAAGGCAAAACCAATCTTATTATTGGACAAAGTGGCTCTGGTAAAACCGTGTTTTTAAAATGCCTATTAGGCTTATTCGAATATGAAGAAGGTAGTATTTCATATGATGGGAAAGTTTTTAACGAATTAAGCCCTGATGAAAAACGCGACTTGAGAGCAGAAATTGGGATGGTATTTCAAGGAAGTGCCCTTTTTGATTCCATGACCATTGCAGAAAATGTGATGTTTCCTTTACGCATGCTTACCAAACAGAGCAAAAGCGAAATGGAAGATCGGGTGGATTTTGTTTTAAGACGTGTTAACCTAGATGATGCCCATAATAAAATGCCGAGTGAAGCGTCTGGTGGTATGCAAAAACGTGTGGCAATAGCTAGAGCAATTGTCAATAACCCTAAGTATTTATTTTGTGACGAACCTAACTCTGGATTAGACCCAAAAACCGCCATAGTTATAGATAACCTCATCCAGGAAATAACGGATGAATACCAGATGACTACGGTCATTAATTCTCACGATATGAACTCCGTTATGGAAATTGGAGAGAAGATTGTGTTCTTAAAAGATGGTTACAAAGAATGGGAAGGCTCCAAAGACACTATTTTTAAAACTGATAATGAAGCTGTCACCAACTTTGTATATTCTTCTGAACTATTTAAAAAAGTGCGAAAAATGTACCTTGAAGAGAATCAGTAATTAATTTCTATTGATTCTTATTTTTTCGGTCTTTAATTCACTTTTTAACCACTTTAATAATTCAGATTCCTTTATTGTAACCAGACTATCGGTAAGATTTGATTTCCACCTTACATTTGCTACCGTAATAGTATCTACCTTTACGAAATCACTAGATTCTAGCATATTGGCGTAACCAAAATACGACAAGTCACTAAACTTTATTTTAGCATCTTTTGCCAAAAGGACAAAAGTAGTATTATCCATGAGGTTACCTTTTTCTCGAATAAATAATGTCAAGGTATCCAATTCAGATTGTTTAACTAATAACAAACTATCACGTTGCTCAATAGTGATAAGCGCATTATTGTAAAGATCCATTAATCGTTCGGCACTCACATTTTTATTACCATTTATGATTAAATCATAATCTTTAATGTATTCATATCTATTTAATTCGTTTCTGAGATCACTTTCGGTAGCTTCACTAATTTCCCCATTAAAGAAAAGTGTTATTCTGTTTTTTTCATTATCAATGCGTTCACGTTGAAGCCATAAGGATTCATTACCCTCAATTTCCTCTTTCAAAAACTTTGCATAATCAATATCTATCCTACTCTCTTTAAGCACCTTAACAAAGGTATAAATTGGCCAAGCCATAACTACAATTGCAACCACTAAGGCAATTCGTGAAATGCGTTTGCGCTTTTTGGAGTTAGCATATTTAAGCATTGGAAAACGCAAAATCTTAAGAACAATAAAGGTTGCCAATGCAATAAAGATGGTATTAATGGTGAATAAATTCATTGCACCTGCAAAAAAAGTCAAGCCCTCTCTTGCCCGCTCACCCGTATTACTCACCCAAACTGCAACACCATAGCCTGCTGTACAAAGCGGTGGCATTAAGGCGGTAGCAATGGCTACACCAAATATTACAGAAGCAATGGTACCTTTTTTGGTGCGTGCTATAATTAAAGCCAGGCCTCCAAAAAATGCAATCAAAACATCCCTAATATCTGGTTGTGTTCGTCCCAAAAGTTCAGACGTGTCTTCGCTCAAAGGAAAAAATTTAAAAAATAGAAATGCGGTCAAAAGGCTCAATACAATCATTGTCGCCAAATTGATAAGCGATTTTTTTAAAGTATCAATATCATTAATTGCAATCGACATACCAACACCTAAAATAGGTCCCATGAGAGGAGAAATTAACATGGCACCGATTACGACAGCAGTAGAATTTGCATTTAGACCAACAGAAGCCACCATAATAGAGCAGACCAATATCCATGCTGTAGCACCCTTAAAAGGAATATCAGCCTTAATTGCTGCAATTGTAGCATCTCGATCGGTATCGTCCCTAAAATCTAAAAGTTCACTTAAAAAATTTGATATGCTAGCAAATAAGCCTTTAGCATCTTGCTTTACAGCTTCTTTTTTTTCCTCAACAGCTTTGTTTTTTTCTACCCTTTGCTGTTCGTCCTCAGAAAAATTGAATTTACTTTCTTCACTCATGCTTAACCATATTCTTCCCCAAAATTAGCTTTTACATTCTGGAGTACCTTTTTAATATCTTGCTCTTTATGCTTAGGAAAGATAAGCAAAACTTCGTCTTTATCAACAATGATATAGTCTTTTAACCCATCTATAACAACAATTTTATCCTTTTTTGAGCGTATCATATTGCCTGTGGCATCTTCAGCAAGGACTTTTGAGTTAACAATAGCATTATTACTTCCGTCCTTATCCAATTTGTCATAAAGACTTCCCCAAGTACCAAGATCATTCCAGTCGAAAGTTGCTGGTATTACAAATACATTATTACTCTTTTCCATAATAGCATAATCTATAGAGATATTTTCTGCCTTAGCATAATTTTCTTTTATGAAGTCATCCTCTAGATCTGTATTGTAAACACTATAACCCTTCTGAAAAAGTTGAAAAAGTTCTGGTTGCTTTGCTTCAAAAGCAGAAATAACGGACGTAACACTCCACATAAAAATACCTGCGTTCCATAAAAAATTTCCTTGCTCCAAAAATGATTTTGCCGTTTCATAATCTGGTTTTTCCCTAAATTGATTAACGGGTTTTATACTCGAAGTATTTGACTTATTGTATTCGATGTAACCATAACCTGTATTTGGGAATGTCGGTGTAATGCCCAAAGTCATTAAGGCGTCGTTAGATTCACAATAATCAAAAGCTGATTTTACATTATCTGAAAACGCTTGTTCATCTTCTATCCAGTGATCACTTGGCGCTACAATCATTACTGCATCTTCATTTTCTTTTTGAATTTTTAAGGCCGCATACAAAATACAAGGGGCAGTATTACGCATGGCAGGCTCTAGGACTACCTGCCGTTTTGTAACAGTTGGTAATTGTTCAAACACCAAATCGTTATAACGCTCGTTAGTGAGAATAAAAATATTCTCTTCTGGGATTAGCTGTGCCAAACGATTAAAGGTTTTTTGAATTAACGTATCGCCTGTTCCTAACATATCGTGAAACTGCTTGGGAAAGTTTTGGGTACTTACAGGCCAAAACCTAGATCCTACTCCACCTGCCATTAAAATGGCATAATAATTTTTGTTTTTCATCAATCTAATAGTTTTACTTCGGCATTAGGATTGAACAAATATAGCTTTCCTGTTTTTTCCTCAATGCATTCAAAGCGTTTTCTTCTTTTTTTACCACGAATAAAAACTCTATCATTGTAAAGCTTAAATCTTTGGTTTAAAAGTACTTCAAACACATAAGTTTTATCATTGGGTTCGTCGAGTTGCTTCAAAGCTAAGGCAAGATGCTCATCTGTGTCGCTGGATGCTTTTGGGTTTTTAAAATGTTTGGCTAAAAGCGGTAATAATTCATTTGGGAATATTTCTGGTCTTAAAAACGGTAGCATTAAATGCTGAAAGGTCATTTTCCATTCTTTACCATGAGGCTTAATAAAACGACCGTAGTTGTTATACGCTTCAAAATGAGCGATTTCATGGATTAATGTGATTAAAAACCGATAAGGATTTAAGTTTGAATTAACTGTGATTTGATGCTTCCCATTTGATAACTGCCTGTAATCACCATGCTTGGTTTTTCTTTCTTTTTTGACCTTAATTACCAGATTATCTTTAGTTAACAAAGCTTCAACTTGTAATTGGGCAGTTTTGGGTATAAAATCTAAAAGTTGTACTGACATTGATGCAAAAATAGACGATTATTCTTGTACTTTAAGTAACATCTTCTTAGAATGCTTTATGGGTTTATATCAAATACAACACGGAATTTTATAATTATAAATCCGCTTCAAAGTCAATCTTGCTCAATTGGCTGTAACTATTCCTCATCCCCAAGAAATGTGTCCATCACTGCATCACTTACTCCCATATTACTAAAACCTCCATCATTATAAAGGTTTTGAAGCGTAACGCGTTTCGTTAGGTCGCTAAATAGGGTAACCGTATAGTTGGCACAATCTAATGCCGTAGCATTACCCAAAGGTGACATTTTCTCGGCATAGGCAATAAAACCATCAAAGCCTTTTACGCCATTACCTGCTGTTGTCGGAGTTGGTGACTGGGAAATTGTATTAACACGTACATTCTTGTCCCTGCCAAAGAAATAGCCAAAACTTCTTGCAATACTTTCTAAATAGGCTTTATTATCTGCCATATCGTTGTAATCTGGAAAGACGCGTTGTGCAGCCATATAGGTTAAGGCTACAATACTTCCCCATTCGTTCATAGCATCGGCTTTATATAATGTTTGCATAACCTTATGAAAAGACATTGCTGAGACATCTATCCCTTTTTGGGTCCAGTCGTATTTTTGATCTGTGTAATGCCTTCCTTTTCTAACATTTATGGACATCCCAATAGAGTGCAGTACAAAATCCAATTTTCCACCTAGTATTTCCATAGACTTTTCAACTAGGTTTTGTAAGTCTTCTTCTGAAGTCGCATCTGCAGGAATAATTTGTGACCCTGTTTTTTCTGCCAATGCATTAATCTGTCCCATTCGCATCGCTACTGGTGCGTTGGTCAATACAAATTCTCCACCTTCTTCATGGACACGCTCTGCGGTTTTCCATGCGATAGAGTTTTCGTCTAATGCTCCAAAAATGATTCCTTTTTTTCCTTTGAGTAAGTTATACATAGTCTATTATTTTAGTCGTTTTCTGATTAGCTATTTATCGGTCAAATATAAGATTAAATTAAAGAAGTTGTGATAAGATTCCTGCCTACACTTCGACTTCGCTCAGTGACCACGCAGTAATGACAAATTAATTCAATAATTGCTTGGCATGTGTCATAGCTGATTCGGTAATCTCAACACCACCTAGCATTTGCGCAATCTCTACAATACGTTCTTCTTCATCTAGACGCTTAAGTTGAGTGTGTGTCATATCATTAGTGTCTATCTTGAATACTTTAAAATGCGAATCACCCTTAGCTGCTATTTGTGGCAGATGCGTAATACTAAACACTTGCATTCTTCCACTCATTTGTTTCATGATTGCTCCCATTTTGTTGGAAATTTCTCCTGAAACTCCTGTATCTATCTCATCAAACATAATGGATGGTAATTGCATATATTCTGACAAAACAGATTTAATGGTGAGCATAATTCTAGATAATTCACCACCGGAAGCTGCTTTTTTTAAAGCATTAAAACCAGACCCTTTATTTGCAGTAAATAAAAACTGCAAGCTATCTTTACCATTGGCAGAAAAACTATCTAACGGCATAAGTTCTATCTTAAATTTGGCATTTGGCATTCCCAAATCCGAAAGCATCGTTTCAAGCTTATTTGTCAATACAGGAATTATTGCCTTTCGTTGTTTACTCAACTCTATAGCAAGTTGATTTAGTTCTTCCTTAAGGTTTGAAATTTCCTTTTCTTTCTCGGCAATACTATCATCCAAGCTTTCGGTATTAGAAATTTTAGATTCGAGTGCTTCTTTAATCTTAATTAATTCATCTACTTCTAAAACCGAATGTTTTTGAAGGAGGTTATTAACCACTTGAAGTTTTAGACTTATACGTTCTAATTCCTGTGGGTCAGAAGACAACAAGGCTTCAAGATTATCTAATTCCGTAACTATATCGTCTAATTCAATAGTTACGCTTGAAACTCTTTCTAACAAATCCTCATATACCTTCCCAAAACCAGAAATTCTATTAAGCTCCTGTTTTATAAGACTTAATTGATCTAAAATCCCTTGATCTTCACGACTAAGAATCACTTTAGAACTGCCCAGCTTCTCACCTATTACCTCTACATTGTTAAGTTGCTCGTACTCTGATTCTAGTGCTCTGATATTCAAAGTTTCTAAATCAATTTCATTCAACTCCTTGGTTAAAAACAGATTATAATCATACTCTTTAATCAAATCAGCTTTAGAAGCTTTAAGTACTTCTAGAGATTTCTGAAATGATCTGTACGCCATCAACTTTTCTTTATATAATTCCAAATTTTTGCCGTTATCGGCCAACGCATCTATAACTTTAAACTGATAATCATCCTCAATTAATTGTTGTGTTTGATGCTGCGAATGAATATCTATGAGGTGGGCACTTAGAGCAACTAAACTCTCTAAGGTTGTTGGTGTATCGTTTACAAAAGCTCTTGACTTACCTGATGGTAAAATTTCGCGCCGAATAATCGTTTGTACATCATAATCTAAATCTAAAGATAAAAAAAGGGACTTTAAATCATAAGTAGCAATGTCAAAGCCTGCTTCAATGATACACTTTTCATCCCTGTTTTTCACCTGACTTAAATCCGCGCGCTTTCCCAAAACTAATGACAAACCACCTAAAAGAATGGATTTACCTGCACCTGTTTCACCAGTAATAATGGTCAATCCACTATTAAACTCAACATTGAGTTCATCTATAAGTGCATAGTTCTTTATGTAAAGTGAGGTGAGCAAACAATGTTTCGATTAGCTTCTGCAAAAGTAAAAATTCTTGATTTGATTAAGAATTATAATGTTCAAATTGTTGATGGTTCTAAAACTTGATGTTTCGCCACTTTTGAGAGTGATTAGGTGCTATTCTATTCAAAATATCAACTGCATCAGTAATGCTAACACTTGGACCACCAGATAAGATATCCATTAACTCATCGGATTTAGCATCAAAGAAGACACGTAACAGGAAAGCGTTTGGACGCCTTCTATTTATTTTTTGTAGTTCGGAGAGCTGTTCAATAATCTTAGTTTTTCCCTTTTTGGCATCATCCGACATAACATCTAAACCTTCAATATGGTAATTGTACATTGTAGACCTTATCTCCTTAAAGGCTGGTGATAACAAATTGTCTATTAATGCAAAACGCGATTGCAAACCATCTTCTAACTTCCAGCCCTGACCATTTAATTGCTGCGAATAATTAGCAATGGTCTGTGCTTGTGCGAAGTACTCGTCTCCTCCATTTAGCGCAAAAGTGTCAGCATCCATGGCTAAAATCATATATACATGAAACGATAAAACAGATATCAAATTAGATTCAAACTGTAGTGGATTAAACACTAAATTCTGAAATTCCAAATACTGAAAATTAAAGTCTTTATCGTTATAGTTATATACAGGAGAGCTGTAAGTGGAGTTAAAGATTGGTCGCGAAGAAGACACTTGTAACGTAGCACTAAAATTGTCGTTTTCGTAGTTAGTTACATTAATAACCATACTACAATTGATACGTTCTTCTGGGCCAAAGTTTTTTTCTGTCCACTTTGTGTTATTAATAAATTCAGTCAATTGTTTTTCGAGTGTTTGAAAAACAACATTATTATCATTTCCTGTCAGTTGGGCAATAACATTGACCGTACAGTTCAACTCTTGCGCAAACACAACTGTTGAAAAGAAAAAGGTCACCAAAATTAATATCTTACGCATGTAACTGGTTTAATATCTGTTGCATTAAATCTTCAGCAACTTCAGCTTTAGATTTAAGCGGATGTTCTATTGTATCGTTTGACGATGTTATAAATGTAACTTTATTTGTTGATACTCCAAAACCTGCACCTTTATCTTGTAAAGAGTTGAGAACGATTAAGTCCAAATTTTTGGATTTCAATTTTTCTTTGGCATGCTCTAATTCATTATTAGTCTCAAGTGCAAAACCCACCAAAAATTGATGCTCTTTAATTTCCCCCAATGATTTAAGAATATCTTTTGTTTTTTCCAGTTCAATACTAAACGTTGTATCTTTCTTTTTTATTTTCTTATCAGCAACAGTTTTTGGTCTATAATCTGCAACGGCTGCCGAGAGAATAGCTATATCCACAGATTTAAAGTGCTTGTGCACTTCATTATACATGTCTTCCGTACTTACAACAGGTTTCAACAAGACCGAATTATGACTTATTTCCTGATGTGTTGGGCCAGAAACCAAAATGACATCAGCACCAAGATTTGCAGCAGCCTTAGCGATTTCAAATCCCATTTTCCCACTCGAATGATTCCCGATAAAACGAACAGGATCTATGGCTTCATAAGTGGGGCCGGCAGTGATTAAAACTTGCTTTCCTCTAAGCGGTAACTGACCTAAAATATCTTTTTCAATAAAATCGATAATATCCTCAGGTTCTGCCATTCGTCCTTCACCCACCAAACCACTTGCTAATTCACCTGTTCCTGCAGGAATCATCTTGTTGCCATAAGATGTTAATTTTTTAAAAGAGGTTTTAGTGGATTCATGCTTGTACATATCCAAGTCCATGGCTGGTGCAAAATACACAGGACATTTAGCTGATAAATAAGTGGCCAACAATATATTATCACAAACGCCATTAGCCATCTTGGCCATCGTATTGGCTGTGACAGGCGCAATAACAAAATAGTCTGCCCAAAGCCCTAATTCAACATGGTTATTCCATACCTGATTGTCGTCATCCTCGTCTATAAAAGATGAATAGACTGGGTTCTTAGACAATGTGGAAAGTGTAAGCGGAGTTATGAAATCTTTAGAAGCTGGCGTCATCACCACTTTAACACGAGCGCCTGCTTTAATAAATAATCTTACTAAGCTAGCAGATTTATATGCCGCAATACCTGCAGTAATGCCTAATAAGATATTTTTGTCTTTTAGAATAGACATGAAAATTTACTCGATAATCGAGGTTTATAGTTCCGAAAGTTTAAAGGTTAATCCTATCAAGCATACATGCTTAAGTGCTAAAGCAAATTACTCTTGAGTTTCCTCAGTATTCCTGTGATAAATTTTATTATCTAACCACTCTTTTACTGCTAATGCGTGAGGCTTCGGTAATTTTTCGTAAAACTTAGAAACTTCAATTTGCTCTTTGTTTTCGAAAATCTCTTCTAAACTATCATTATAAGTCGCAAATTCTTCTAATTTATCAATTAACTCGCGTCTTATGTCTGTATTGATTTGTTCAGCTCGCTTAGCAATAACAGAAATTGCTTCATAAATATTATCTGTTGGTGCGTCAACTTCATTTCTGTTGTAAGTTACTGTTGTAACAGGTGCATCAGTCTTCTTTAAATCCATCATTGTTATGATTAACTTTTAGTTTTTATTAATTCTAGCTCTTCATTTAATTTTTTGTTCCACTCCGATGTTTCTTCAAGAAACTCAGAATTAGGATAAGCTTTTGTGAATGCCGTATAATAATTTTTTGCTAGATTAAGCCTGTTTTCTTTCAGACTTTCTATACTTAAAATGGCTAAATTATATTCCGCATGCAATCTGTAATATAATGCCTCTTCTCTCAAATTAGACCCTGGAAAATCAAACAAAAAGTTGTTAAATGATTTAACTGAGGCTTTGTAATCTTTTATTAAATCGTATTGCTTCGCTATTTCAAAAGCTTTTTTCTCTAGTTTAAAATCCAATTCCTTAACCAATGTATTAGCTTCTTGTAGATAATCAGAATTTGGATAAGCATTTACAAACAACTGCAACTTTTCTATAGCCTCTACAGTTTCCTTTTGTTCTTTTGAATAAATCGGGGAATTGTAATAGTATCCTTTCGCCTCTAAAAATGCTGCTTCTTCCGCTTTCTCACTCTTTGTGTAGATGTCGGTAAACTTTTCAAAATGATAGCTAGCAATATAGTAGTCCCCTATTTTATAAGAGCACATGGCGTGCATAAAAGTCAATTTTTCCGCTTGAGGTTTTCCTCTGTATTTTGGAAGAATTTGATCAAGTAATCGCTTAGATTTACTCCATTTTTCAGCTTCATATAATTCAGTAGCTAATGCAAATTTCTCTGCTATATCCTCAGATTTTAAAGCCTTCTGAAAATCACTACAGGAAACTAATACAAGAGCAACTAATAATATGTAAAGTCCTCGCTTCATAAATTTTAAACAGGATGCAAAAGTACACATAATTAACGGATTATAAAAACAAATATTATATGCTAAAATAGGTCTAGTTTTAAAGTGAAAACTTAATTTAAACTAAGTTTAACTTTTGCCTAAATCCACTAGTGCTTTTTTAATATCACTTTTAAGCGCATCCGTTGCCTCCACCAATGGTAAACGCACATGGGAATTAGATATATTGAGCGTTTCTAAAACGGCTTTTATACCTGCTGGGTTATTCTCAGAAAAAATTAAGCTTGTAATTGGCATTAACTTAAAATGAAGGTCATATGCCTCTTTAGCTTTACCTGCTATACCTAAGCGAATCATCTCTGAAAATTCCTTTGGCAAGGCTTGACCAATAACAGAAATAACTCCAGCTCCACCAGCTAACGCAACACCTAATGCCAAGTCATCATCACCAGATAATATCAAAAAATCCTCTGGTTTAGTTCTTAATAATTCTAAATATTGGTGCACATTGTTACCTGCTTCTTTTACAGCAATGATATTCTCAAAATCATTAGCCAAGCGAATCGTTATTTCTGGCTCCATATTTTTTGAAGTTCTTCCTGGAACATTGTACAAGATTATTGGTAGTGGAGATACTTCAGCAATAGCTTTAAAATGTTGATAAAGCCCTTCTTGCGTAGGCTTGCTATAATAAGGCGATACGGATAAAATGGCACTAATATCTTTTAAGTCTGTGGTTTTAATTTCTTCAATTATTGAAGCGGTATTATTTCCGCCAATACCCAACACCAAAGGCAATCTTCCATTGTTAACATTTCCTATAAAAGTTATCAATTCCTTCTTTTCTTCTGATGTTACCGTAACGCTTTCACCTGTCGTACCACTTATGACTAGGTATTCCGTGCCATTTTCAATGTTATACTCTACTAGTCGTTCTAAGGCATCATAATCTATACTAAGATCTGATTTAAAAGGCGTTATTAATGCAACTCCTGTACCTATAAATTTGGTCATTATAATTTGTTTAAAATGTTTAAGTATTTTTTAAATTCTGTTTTAAATATATCTACCTCTTTAGGCTTAACATCTATGATTAAATCGTAAAGCCGTTCATCATTTCTGCTCAAACCCACTTTTAAGTTTGCTCTCGAGGCTGCAGTAATAAAATTTAGTTGTAAGTTTTCCTCTTTATAATAGCTAATGAGAACATCGTAAGCTTCGTCAATAAATGATTTTAAGTCGGTGTTATTTATTTTTCCTTTCCATCCAAAATCTTTTGGACTAAAATAAGTCTCCCATTGGCTTGCAACAAACTTATCATCATTTGTAAAAGCCACAATCTTATGCTTAGGTGATCTTAAGCTTAATGCTTTAAAATATTGCCTAAATACCTCAAAATCAATAAATTCATCAGCGTTTAACAAAACCGCAATAGTCTTTACTTTATTGGTGTTTACTGCTGCTTTGCGCGCTGACAACAATTTGTTGACATATTTTTGATTCGATTTTTCCTTAAATGCCTTTAAAATCATCTATATTTAGACTTTGTGCAAATTTAACAAAAGCCTGAACATTATTTAATCCTATTGGAAAGTTAAACAATGATTAAAAACCCTTTTTTAATTGTTTTATTGGTAGGTCTTATCATTTCTTGCAAAGAACCTCAGAGAATTGAAGGCAGTCGTATTGAAATTGACGAGGATATTATATCTAGTCTAACCGTCGAAGATTATATGAAGCCCTACAGGGACCATGTAAATAACAGCTTGGATAGTGTTATCTCTTATGCGCCAGCTACCTATTCTAAATCTGATGGTCAACTCAACACAGCTATTGGCAATCTCATGGCAGATGCGGTTTACAGTGAAAGCAATCCCATATTTAATAAACGTACTGGAAAAAATATAGACTTCGTTTTATTGAATCATGGAGGTATCCGATCTATAATATCCGAAGGCCATATAAAAATGCGAACAGCATATGAAGTAATGCCTTTTGAAAACTCTGTTGTTGTTGTAGAATTAAAAGGAACTCAGATTAGCAAAATGCTTTCGTACTTAGCAAGAGCCAAAAGAGCCCATCCTGTTTCTAAACACATACAAATAACACTAGATGAAAATTTTGAAGTTAAAAAAGCGCTGATTAATAATAAGCCCATTTCTGAAGGCAAAACTTATTATTTAGCCACAAATGACTATTTATATAATGGTGGTGACCGCATGACTTTTTTCCATCCAAATGATAGTTTGTATGTATTAGATTATAAAATTAGGAGTGTCCTTATTGATTATTTTAAGAAAGTAGATACCATAAACCCAAAAATTGATAATCGCTTCATAAAACTTAATGATTGACCATGAAGAGAAGACAATTTATACAACAGACCACAGCGGCTACAACCTTGTTAGGGTTAGGTGGATTAACCTTGCGGTCTTGTGTACCAAAAACCAAACATATCACTATTCTTCACACCAACGATGTGCATAGTCATATAGACCCATTTGGACCGAATGACAAAAGAAATGCCAACAAAGGAGGTGTAGCGAGACGCGCTACCATCATTGAGGCCATTAGAAAAGAAAATCCCAACACATTGCTATTGGATGCGGGAGATATTTTTCAAGGTACTCCTTATTTTAATTACTATGGTGGCGAGTTAGAGTTTAAGCTAATGAGCATGCTTAAATACGATCTAGCCACTATTGGCAATCATGATTTTGACAACGGGATTGATGGTCTTTATGCACAATTACCGAATGCAGAGTTTGAATTTGTATCGGCTAATTATGATTTTTCTAATACAGTGATGGACACCCATGTTAAACCCTATAAAGTACTAGTAAAAGATGGTGTTAGAATTGGCATTTTTGGTTTAGGAATTCAACTTGAAGGGCTAGTGGACAAAAAAATGTATAAGGAAACGGTTTACCACAATCCTATTGAAATTGCTCAGGATATGTCTCGTATTTTAAAAGAAGAAGAATCTTGCGATTTAGTCATTTGCTTATCTCATATAGGATATCATTACAAGAATAATCCTAATCGGGTGAGCGATTTGAATCTTGCCAAGGCCACAAAGGACATTGATTTAATCATTGGTGGACATACACATACTTTCTTGCCAAAACCAACTATAGCGAAAAATAGTATAGGACAAAATGTCTTAGTAAATCAAGTAGGTGCTTACGGATTATATTTAGGAAGAATCGATTTTTATTTTGAACCCGGACAAGCGCTAAATTCAGATAGCACAACCATAATTGTCTAGCCTTTTTGTAAGTAACTAAAAATGAAACGTCTAAGATTTCAACTAAACAATTAATATTATGAAATCTAAAAACATCATTTTAGTACTAAGAATTGCTGTAGCCATCATCTTAATTCAAACTTTACGATTTAAATTTACGGCACACCCAGATAGCGTCTATATTTTTGAAACTGTTGGCCTAGAACCATTTGGTCGAATTGGTATTGGTATTCTTGAACTTATTGCTGGAATACTACTTTTAATTCCCAAAACCATTTGGGCTGGAGCTACCCTAACGCTAGGACTAATTGGTGGTGCTATTATGATGCATCTAACGCAGTTGGGTATCGAAGTAAAAGGCGATGGAGGTGTATTGTTCTACACGGCAATAGTAACATTCGTACTGAGTGCAATAATTCTTTACAATTATCGAAAAGAGATTCCTTTTTTTGGGAGGAAACTAAGCTTCTAGTTTTTCATCTACATCCACGTAAGTTGGTTCTGGACCTGTAAACTTCTGTTGCGATTGTAGGTAGAAAAGCAGAAAAGCCATAACCAAGAAGAAAGAGTATATAAAACCTAGGTTTTTATCATTTCTTAAGATGTAGAAATACGCTAACTGAATGATTTCTGAAAAAACAATGCAAATAGAGCCCAATAGAAACAACATGGATTTATTATCATTTCTGTACATATAGTCTATCAATGCTACAGAAAGTAGAGCCATAATCACGGCATTGTAAATAAACTCTAAAGTATATTCATAAATAGAAAGGGCACCTCTGGTCGTATCCGTAACTAAAACAACACAAAATATATCCAAGAAAAAAAGAATTACTATTGGTATGGCAAGTTCTTTAAATACTTGCTTTATTTTGATTGATGATGTAATCTTCGCAATTAAGAATATATAAGAAACTATATATAGAATATTGGCACCGTAGTAGTAATAATCTATTTGCCCTTCTTTTATTCTAGGAGCGTACCACGCCGAATAACTTAAAAGATGTGCTATAGTAAACGTTACAAGAAACCAAAAGAAATATTTTGATTTAACTTTTGTCCACTTACAATATAAAATAGTGAGCAAAACGAGCATTAATGCACTTACTGCTGCGCCCTCTAACTCAAAGGCAAGCCCCTGAAGTATTATAAAAACACCTCCTAAAAGCAATAGCCCAACTTTTATGATTTTATTCACTATCATTAATTAATCCCATATTAATAAAGCGAATATAAAATAATTTTACAATTAAACGATAAAAAAATACATTTTATCGATGAAATGCGTATTTTTTTGTAAGAATTTATTTCAAAAATTCTAGAAAAGCCTGTTCAGATAAGATGGTAATGTTTAAATTTTCGGCCTTAGTACGTTTACTTGGTCCCATTTTATCACCAGCTACCAAATAACTTGTTTTAGAGGATATTGATGAGGACACCTTACCTCCATTATCTTCAATAAGTTTTTTAAGCTCGTTACGAGACAAGGATTCAAATACCCCTGAAACGACAATGGACATACCTTTTAACTTATCGGTCTGATTAGCTAGTTTATCTGCAGAAATTTCAAGTTGTACCCCAAAAGATCTTAAGCGTTCAACACTGTTTTTATTCTCTTCAGAAGAGAAAAACTCAACCACACTCTCTGCAATACGTTCTCCAATTTCATCTACGGTGACCAAGTCCAATACAGAAGCAAACATTAAAGCATCGATAGATTTATAGTGTCTCGCCAATTTTTTAGCTACGGTTTCACCAACATATCTTATTCCTAAGGCAAATAAGACACGTTCAAAAGGAATTTGTTTTGAAGCTTCAATACCATTAACTAGATTTTCGGCACTTTTCTCTGCCATACGCTCTAATGGAATAACCTGCTCAATAGTTAACTCGTATAAATCCGAATAATTGGTAATCAACCCTTCATTGACCAATAAGGCTACCGTTTCGCCACCCAAACCTTCAATATCCATGGCTTTCCTCGAAATATAGTGCTGTATGCGACCTATAACTTGAGGCGGACAACCATTATAATTAGGACAGTAATGTTTGGCTTCTCCTTCTGGTCGTATAAGCTCTGTACCACACTCTGGACAATGTGTTATATAAATGGTAGGTTTTGAATCTTTAGGTCGCTTGCTTAAATCTACGCCAACAATTTTCGGGATAATTTCTCCACCTTTTTCAACAAAAACAGTATCACCTTTCCTAATGTCCAATTTTTCAATCTGATCGGCATTATGCAATGAGGCACGTTTTACGATAGTACCAGCCAATTGCACAGGTTCTAAATTAGCTACTGGAGTTATAGCTC
>NZ_JANQOM010000086.1 GCF_028289625.1 Winogradskyella sp.
AGGATAATCCAGAAGAGATTCCAGAATTGTACAAAATGGTCACAGGAGATAACTACGACCTTATTTCTGGCTGGAAAAAGAAACGCTACGATTCTCTTATTACTAAAAACTTACCCTCAAAACTATTCAACTGGGCGGCAAGACGAACTTCTGGTGTAAAACTACATGATTTTAATTGTGGGCTCAAAGCTTACAGTAATACTGTGGTAAAGCACATTGATGTTTATGGAGAAATGCACAGGTATATCCCTGTATTAGCAAAAAATGCTGGGTTTGTAAATATCGGTGAAAAAGTAGTGAAGCATCAAGCGCGTAAATATGGGAAGACCAAATTTGGGATGAGCCGTTTTATAAACGGATTCTTAGACCTGATCACAATATGGTTTGTGTCTCGATTTGGAAAACGACCAATGCATCTTTTCGGTGCTCTAGGTGTTATTATGTTCATTATTGGTTTTGGCTTTGCATTTTACTTAGGCTTGGATAAACTATTCTTCAATCCAACAGGCCGACTCATCACCGATAGACCGCAGTTTTATATTGCCCTTGCCACTATGATTATTGGTTCGCAGTTATTTATTGCCGGCTTCCTAGGAGAACTCATTTTAAGGTCTAATCGTCAGCAACAACGCTACCATATTAAAGAAGCCTTAAATATATCATAACGTAGAATTATCGTTGAGATTTAAGCATCCATTTCTAAGATTGTTTACTTTTGTGTTACAATAACTTTTCTCATGATTTACATTAAACCTGAAATTTTAGAACGTGTTAATTCCTGGTTAACACCAACATTTGACAACGATACACAAGAGCAGATAAAACACATGATCGCTTCCGACCCAAAGGGATTAGAAGAAAGTTTTTACAAGGATTTAGAGTTTGGGACTGGAGGTATGCGTGGTATAATGGGATTGGGTACTAACCGAATTAACAAATATACGCTAGGAAAAAATACACAAGGATTAAGCAATTATCTAAAAACATCATTTCCAAATGAAGATATAAAGGTAGCTATTGCTTATGATTGCAGACATAATAGTAAAACATTTGGGAAAGTCGTAGCGGACGTGTTCTCAGCTAACGGTATTCAGGTTTATTTATTCGAAGATTTAAGACCAACACCAGAGCTTTCTTTTGCTTTAAAACATTTAAATTGCCATTGTGGCATTGTATTAACGGCTTCACATAATCCGCCTGAATATAATGGCTATAAAGTCTATTGGCAGGATGGTGGGCAACTGGTACCACCACAAGATGAGGAAATCATTGCAGAAATCAATCAATTGGATTATTCTGAAGTTAAATTTGGATCCCATCCTAATTTAATTCAATACATAGGACAGGAGGTTGATGCTGTTTTTATAGAATCGTCCATAAAAAACGGAAGTTTTAACACGTCTTCTCGGGCAAGAGAAAACTTGAATGTAGTTTTTACGTCTTTACATGGCACATCTATTATGTCAATCCCTGAAACCTTA
This sequence comes from Winogradskyella sp., assembly GCF_028289625.1. Taxonomy (GTDB): domain Bacteria; phylum Bacteroidota; class Bacteroidia; order Flavobacteriales; family Flavobacteriaceae; genus Winogradskyella. The sequence goes on from NZ_JANQOM010000086.1 coordinate 1,482, forward strand.
AAACGTGCAGGATTTACTAACGTACATGTTGTTGAGGAACAAGCTGAACCAAATGGTGATTTCCCAACAGTGGTTTCACCAAATCCAGAAGAACCTGAAGCTTTAAAAATGGCCATGGAGCTTGCCGAAAAAGTGAATGGTGATATCGTTATTGGTACAGATCCAGATTGTGACCGTTTGGGAGTTGTTGTTCGTAACCTAGAAAGTGAATTAGTGATTCTTAATGGTAATCAGACCATGCTTTTAATGACGGATTTCTTGTTGAAACAATGGAAAAATGCTGATAAAATAAATGGCAATCAATTTGTAGGATCTACCATAGTTTCTACACCAATGATGTCAGTATTGGCAGAGGCTTATGGTGTAGAATGCAAAGTTGGTCTAACTGGTTTTAAGTGGATTGCTAAAATGATAAAGGACTTTCCTGAACTTGATTTTATTGGAGGTGGAGAAGAAAGCTTTGGATATATGGTTGGTGATTTTGTAAGGGATAAGGATGCTGTTACCTCTACCCTTTTAGCTTGTGAAATTGCAGCACAAGCCAAAGCTGAAGGGAAAACCATGTATCAATCTTTAATTGACTTATATGTAGAACATGGTTTTTACAAAGAACGCTTAGTTTCCCTGACTAAAAAAGGGATTGAAGGAGCACAAGAGATTAAACAAATCATGATCGATTCCAGGGAAAATCCGTTTAAGGAACTCAATGGTTCAAAAGTGATTCGCGTAGAGGATTATCAACTTTCTATCGCTAAAGATATGATCAATGGTACAGAAGAAATTATTGACATTCCTAAATCCAATGTGCTTATATATTATACTGAAGATGGAAGTAAAATTGCATTACGGCCAAGTGGTACGGAACCAAAGATTAAATTCTACATTAGCGTTAACACCGGGCTTGACAATGTGTCTGCTTTTAAAGAAACGGAGCAATTATTGGAAAACAAGATTGATGCTATCCTTGAGGATATGAATTTATAATGCATGAATTATCTAAAGAAACTTTCTAGATTTATTATCCCATACAAACGCTATGGGATTTTAAATATAATTTCTAATGTTCTCTATGCCTTTTTTAGCACGTTGGCGATGGTCTCATTGATGCCAATGATTAATGTGCTCTTTGGCGAAGGCAAAAAAGTTTCAGTAAAACCAGTGTATTCTGGCTTTACAAATCTGAAAGAATACTTAGAGAGTTTAATGAATTATTTTATAACTACAACTTCTGAGCAATTTGGACCTCAGCGCTCTTTGCTGTATATGATAATTCTAATCATTTCGCTGTTTTTACTCAAGAATTTCTTTAATTATTTAGGATTATATTTTATCACATTTCTGAGAAACGGGGTTTTAAAAAGCTTAAGAAATGATATTTATGACAAAGTTTTAACTTTACCTATATCCTACTACTCAGAAAAGAAAAAAGGAGATATCATTGCTCGAATCTCTGGTGATGTTAATGAGGTTAAAAACTCGCTTCTTGCAATTTTAGAATTAATAGTAAAAGAGCCATTGACTATTTTATTTGCAATTATTGCAATGTTTACAATCTCTGTTAAACTAACCATATTTGTTTTTTTATTTATTCCAATCTCTGGTTTTATTATTTCAAGAATTGGAAAAAGTTTGAAGAAAAAATCCAACAGAGTTCAAACAGAACAAGGTATTTTCCTTTCAACTTTAGAAGAAACTTTAAGCGGACTCAAGGTCATTAAAGGCTTCAATGCTGAAGGTCGTTTCAATAATCAATTCCAAGAATCAACAAATCGATTCTATGGTTTTTCTAACAAATTAATGAATCGACAAAATTTGGCCTCACCTACCAGTGAGTTTTTAGGTATTGTTACTATTGCTGCACTTCTATGGTATGGTGGTTCTATGGTATTAATAGATAAAACACTAACAGGTGGTGCTTTTATTACCTATATGGCACTTGCATATCAGATATTAACACCTGCAAAAGCAATAAGTAAAGCAAGTTATAAAGTAAAAGCAGGTAATGCAGCAGCGGACAGGATTTTGGAAATTCTAGAAACGAAATCACCTCTGGAAGACCTACCAAATGCCAAATCGAAAGACACGTTTGAATCCCAAATAAAACTGAATAACATCTCATTTAAGTATGAAGATGACTTGGTTCTTAAAAATTTCTCTTTAATCGTTCCCAAAGGAAAAAGCGTTGCGCTCGTTGGACAGTCTGGCAGTGGAAAAAGTACTATTGCTAATTTGGTTACACGCTTTTATGATGTGAATGAAGGGAGCATCTGCATTGATGGAGAGAATATCAAAGACCTTACCAAGCACTCCATTCGTAATCTTATGGGTATTGTTACCCAAGATTCCATACTTTTTAATGATAGTATTAAAAACAATATTCTTTTAGGAAAAGAAGAGGCTTCTGACGAAGATATTATTGATGCACTTAAAATTGCTAATGCTTGGGAATTTGTAAAGGATTTACCTCAAGGTATCGAAACCAATATTGGTGATTCTGGGAATAAATTATCTGGCGGACAAAAACAACGTTTAAGTATTGCTAGAGCTGTATTGAAGAATCCACCCATTATGATTTTGGACGAGGCGACGTCTGCTCTCGATACCGAAAGTGAGCGTTTGGTGCAAGATGCGCTCGAGAATATGATGAAAAACAGGACATCGATTGTCATTGCGCATCGCTTATCGACCATTCAAAATGCAGATGTTATTGTAGTGATGCTAAAAGGCGAAATCGCTGAGCATGGCACCCATTCCGAATTAATTGCTAAAAACGGAGTTTATAAAAAGCTCGTTGAAATGCAGAGTTTTGATTGATTTCTATAATAAGCCGAAAAAATAAGTCCAGTTGACACCATCACTAATGACGATAATACTTTTCAAATACTCATTTGCAGCCGCATTTTCATAAAGAAATATCTCATTTGCACCGCCTGTGGTACTTCCAGAAGAAAACAACTGACCTGCAGATGTAACTATCTTGGCCGTAACAGTATTTGTTGGATTTACATTTCTAATAAAATACACTCTCCCTGGCACTGCAGAAGGATCAGGTAATTCAAAAGTGTCGTCTTGAACCTGAGGATTAATCGAAATATAAACACCATCATCTATATCTACAGTAGTTCCTGTATTTGTTTGGTTGCCGATGCCATTGCCAGTTAAGCTAACCACTTTCACAGATAAATTTCCATTAATATCTAAAGTACTTCGTGGGCTATCAGTATTAATACCTACTTGAGCAGAAATAAGTATAGGAAGCACTAGTGAAAAAAGTAGGGAAAATCGTTTCATCTCAATTAAATCTTAAAATAGAACTAACGAAATGTACAATTTTTCTTCTATAATCTAAAAATAAAATCGAGGTAACCCATAAAATGCCAGCCAAGTAGGATTAAACTAAGAATCAAAAAGGGTACACTTTTACGTGCACCCTTCTCATTTTGTTACCAGATTTGGGGAACTGATAACAGTTAATAGGTTAAGCTGTGTCAAACATATAATAAATAATGTTATAAACCAAGGAAAAAACGCTTTTTATCGTATTTTTTTGCTTTTAATCGATTAAATAAAACGTAATAACTTGATAATCAACACTTATTGAATCAATCAAAAAATAATATTTTTTACCTTTAAACTTTTAGTGATTTAAATGGTCTAAATAGTAAAGTTTTTATTGATTAACGAAACTGAATTCATATCACGCCTTCAAGACCCCTTGTCTAAAGAAGCAGCTTTTAGAGAACTCCTACAACTCTATAAAGAGCGTTTGTATTGGCATATACGAAAAATCGTGATTACGCATGATGATGCAGACGATGTCTTACAAAATACCTTTATAAAGGTTTACCGTAGTATTGATAAGTTTAAAGGTGATAGCAAATTATATTCTTGGTTATACCGTATTGCCACTAACGAATCTATAACGCATATTAATAAGAATGCCAAGCGTTTACAAATATCAAACGAAGAACAACAGACCATAGCCATAAACAATTTAACTGCTGATGTCTATTTTGAAGGTGATGAGATTCAGTTAAAACTTCAGATGGCTATTGCTACATTGCCTCAAAAACAACAGTTAGTATTTAATATGAAATATTTTGATGATTTAAAATACAAGGAAATTGCCAATATTTTAGAAACCAGTGAAGGAGCACTTAAGGCATCATACCATTTAGCCGTAAAAAAAATAGAACGCTTTTTGACCTCAGATTAAACCATTTTAGTATTTTGAAGTCATAGATATATACTGAAACAAGTTCAGCACAAGGTGAAAAATGATAAATTACATAAGATCAAATCTACAGGTTTTAAAACACCAGACGATTACTTCGAGTCTTTTGAAGATAAACTCTTTGAGCGTTTAGAAGAAAAAGCAACTATAGCAGGAATTAACGACACTGGTTTTAAAGTCCCTAAAGATTATTTTAATGATCTCGATGACGAAATCATTAGCAAATTAAATACCGATGATAAACCTGTAGTTAAATTAAACTCTAGAAAAACCTTTTACTATGTCGCTGGCATTGCTGCATCATTAGCATTAATGCTTGCAATTTATATAAATAGAAGCGATGAAGAGATTTCTGCCGAAATGGTAGAAACTTATTTTCAAGAGAGCGACTTAGACAGTTATGAATTAGCCGAGCTACTGGTTGATGCTGAAATACTTGAAGAAGACTTTATCTTAGTTGAACCCGAGTATAATGAAGAAAATTTAGAATCATATCTTTTAGAAAACACCGATATTGAATCTGTTTTACAACAATAAAAATACAATAATGAAAAAATTAATCCCAATACTAGTCTTACTGATAAGTTTCACAAGTTATGCTCAAGGAGGCGAAAAAATGCAAGAACGTATTAAGGCTCAAAAAATCGCCTTCATTACCGAAAAGTTAAACTTAACCGCACAAGAGGCGCAACAATTCTGGCCTATTTACAATGCCTTTGAAGCTAAGCTGGAGAAAATCAAATCTGAAGACTTAAGACCCTTAAAAAAGGAAATGCGCAGTGGTGATGTATCCGATAAAAGGGCTGATGAAATTTTGGAAAAAGTTATGACTGCGGAAGCTAATATGCATAATGCCAAGCTTCAACTTGTGGAAGATTTAAAAAAGGTATTATCATCGAAAAAGATTATAAAACTTAAAGCTGCTGAAGACCAATTTAATCAAGTACTACTGGATAAATTAAAAGAATTCAGGGAGCGAAGACGAAATAGAAAAAACTAAAATTAGAGAAGCCATATGGCTTCTTTTTTTATTCCCTAAACGTCAATTTACTGATGCGTCCTATGCCAGCGGCATAAGCTACAGAATCATTTAAAAACCGTAAGGTGTAGAAGCCTTCATCACTAAGATGTTTCCACGTCTCTCCAGCATCGTTACTATAATCAATGCCTTTAAACCCTATAGCCACCAATTCCTTGGCATTGCGATCAGGTACATATTGTACACAACTCCTATAGCCAGGGCCTTTACCGTTAGCCATGATTTGCCAAGTCTTGCCACCATCTGCGGTTCTAATTTTATTGGCTAATGTATCGTTTGGCTTGGTGTAATCTCCTCCTATTGCAAACCCATTATTTTCATCATAAAAGTCTATAGAATACATCCCTGTGGTTTCTTTACCCTGAATAATTGGCGTATCAAAAACTTCCCAAGTTTTACCTTTGTCAGGCGAATATAGAATTCGGCTAGCTTTTCCTCCAGTTGCCACCCAAGTATGGTTTCCAACTATGGCGATATTAGTGTCACTAGCGGCAAAAGCTGCCTCACCTTCTTTTGCTTTTGGCAACTCATCGCAAGATAATTTAGTCCAGGTCTCACCACCATCTCTGGTAATGATGATACTCATACAACCTTCTGTAGGATCACCTATGGCGATACCTTCATCATCATTCCAAAAATCCATAGAATCGTAAAATGTCTTAGGGTGACTTTCTTCGTAGACTATTTTAGTATTTGAAATAAATGCATCTACCCTATCATTTTTTTCAATTTTATAAAGTAAAGCTGGCGATTCTATAGACATGTAGAACAAGTTATGACCATTAAATGCTGATGACCGAAAAGAAGGGAAAATTGAATCTTTTTGTTTTAAATCTGAAACTCTTGCTCCATTTTTTAAACTAATTCCGATTTTTCCATTTTGTGCACCATAATAAATATTAGAGTCAATTTCTTGAATAGTTCTAATGCTAAGTGTGGAATCTACCAATACTTCTTTTATCCAAATTCTTGTTATCTTTCTGTGGTCTTTATTATTGATGTTTTCCTCTGATTTGCAAGAACTTAGACCAACGAGCAATAATCCGATTAAAAAGATTCTCATACTTTCAATTTTCCTTAAAAATAGAAAAGCTTTACGATATAGCTGTAAAGCTTTTCAAATTAACAATAAACTATCAATCAAATTATAAACTAACCAAAATTTATTTTTCGTTTTTTAATGCCTTTATATCCTCAATCAATTGCATCATAGAAGCTCTGTTTAAGCCATTATAAATCCCTCTAATATGCTTATTCTTATCAATCAATAGAAAATTCTCGGTATGTAGAAAATCATTTAAATCCTTAGGCTCGCTTAAATCATTTTCCACAAAATATTGGTTTCTTCCTAAATCATATATCTCTGTTCGGTCTCCCGTTACCAAATGCCACTTATTATCAATCACGCCATGGATTCTTGCATAATTCTTTAAAACTGAAACTGAATCTTTTGTTGGTGTTACTGTATGCGATAAAAACAAAACATCGTCATCGTCTATAAATGCTTCTTGCAACTTGTACATATTTCCTGTCATTAGCGGGCAAATCCCTGGACAACTCGCAAAGAAAAAATCCGTGACGTAGATTTTATTTTCAAAGGTCTGTTCTGTGATTGTATCACCTAATTGATTCACTAATTTAAAATCAGGAATCTTGTGAAAGTCCCGTTCCTCATCACTATTTGGCTTTAACCAGTTAGGTGTAAATGATTTCTCATTGTAATAAGGAAGATTAGCTAGTTCTTTGGTACTATCTCCTTTTGTATCATTTTTACAATTGGTAAAAATTAATAGTGCCAAAAACCATAAATAGTTCAATATCTTAATTTTTGATAACCACCTCATCTTCTAACTTATAACATGAATTCGCTCTTCGCATTCCATAAATTCGACCATTCTTAGCTTCATAATTAACATACAATTTCCCATTCTCTAACCATCCTTTTTGAATGCCTTCTTCCTTACCATCTACTATATGCCTCAATTTAGAAAGTTGCCCGTTTGAATACCACTGCTTTTCTAAGCCATTAAGCAAGCCTTTCTCATAATGGGATTCTCTTGATAATTCTCCGTTTTCCCACCAAGATTTATAGACACCACTCAAGCGATTATTTCTGTAATGTGATTCTACCCGAAGCACACCATAGGGCGACCACTGTCTTGCTACACCCTCTCGTTTTCCATTGTAAAAACCTATACGCTCTCCTAAGGTATCATTGGCATGGAATCTTAAGGCATATCCATTATAGGGTTCTTCATTATAATACCATATACCTTCAACCTGATTTAAAATAAGTTCGTCTTTGTTGACCTCAACAGCTTTTATAACGACTGGTTTTTTAACTAATACTTCAATATCGTTATCTTTACCATTATTGGTTTTAGATTCTTCACAACCTAAAAATGACACCACTATAATTATTGAAATCAACTGCCTCATCATTCTAATAGCCTTGATACGGTCCGGCAAATGCGATGTAAGACCCTGTTGTAGAATATACTTCGTTAATGATATGGTAATGGTATTCACCATCTGGATTATGTGGCGTTGGGCCAAAATGACCACCAGATTCGTCCAAATCGGTAGGATAATCTCCTGAAGGATAATCACGTCTTCCATACAAGAAAATCCCATCTAATAATATACCCACTAAATTATCATCGTCATTTGTGATTGCTTTTGGTTCTAGATGATAATGGTATACACCTGGGCCTATATGACCTCCTGTCCAGTCTAAACTTGCTGCTGCTTGATTTAGTGGCCCTCCACCTTCTTGATCATTGAAAATTGAAGCTCCACTCACCGCTATACCAATCGTATCAAAAGTGGTAGATATCGTATTACCTGTTAAGTTTGGTGTGGCATCAACTACAATTGTAACAGCATTATTATTACTAGACATAATACTAGGCGTTAAATCTACGTCTGGCTCTTCAATATAAAGCTCGTGTCCCACGCCCCAATAAACAGTTTCATGATCTGGCAGACCTGTCGTTTCTATAACTACATTAGACCCATCTAAGTAAATTGTCGTTGCATCAGAATTAAACTCACTAAATGCAGCGTGTAATTCCGTTGGTATGCTTCCATCATCATCTGTTGTCCCTGAGTCATCAGAAGATGAGTTGCTATCATCACTAGAACAAGCTATGCTTATCATAAATAGTGATAGTATTAATGCTAAAAGTTTAAAGAGATTTTTCATAATAATTGATTTGATTTAAAAGCTTAGATACAACCTGCATCTTCAACTTGTGATTAGTAAAAGTTAGCCTCTCCTCTGTGGCCCTTGCCTATCTGGTCTTGGTACATTCTTGATTTCGTTCTCTGAAATAAAACCATCTTTGTTTGTATCCACACGATCAAAAAAATCAATCAAAGGGCCTTTTGCTTCCTTCTTGCTGATTTTCTTATCGTTATTGGTATCCATTTCTTTCAAAAGTTCGGCATAGCTAGGTGTTCTTCTCCTAGTACGCCGAGCTCTGTCATTAGTATTAGCATTACCAAATTGAGGCCTATGTGTTTCTTGATATTCTCCCATTAGGCATCTACTCACATAGGGAAATTCGTTGGTTACCAAATACATGTAATTGCCATCTATTGTAATACCATTGCACTCATCTAGGTCTCCATAGCCTTCGATGTATTCAAAATCTGATGTAAAGGTCCCATCATGATGACCTCCCACCGAAATATCCATTTGTTCCATAGGATTTTCATAAGTACAATCCTCTCCTTCCCTAGTGCCTCTAACAGCCTTATAACTTGGCTTGTATTTTCCACTTTTAGAGTAATACATCGGGAAACCATCATGGGCAAAACCGATATGCACCAAATCTTCACCAGTATCAAAATTCTCTATTACTGAAGTTGGTGTTCCATGATAGTGATAGGCTCCTGTTGGTTGTACATGCGCATGATTAAAGTCTAATCCTAGATTAATCACATCTTGTAGTGCTTCGACACGATAATTTTCACCAGAATCACAAATAACGACCTCTGCGGTTCCGGGTTCAAATTTTACACCGTTTAATGCCACTCCAGGCTCCCTAGCCCATTTAGCTTCGCCAGTGTATTTAGGGTTTAGCGGAAATACATAAGTTTTACTCTGTGATGAAATACTGTTTGGATTGCCTTGATTAGGAAACAAACCTGTTTTATGGTCTGGCAACGAGTTGGTCGTCATCACACGCTGATTACCTTTCATTTTGACTTCAGTCTTCGTCCCGTAGGATATACTATTTAGTGTATATTCCCCAAAATAGTCATTCATTTCAACTATAGTCTCACGAGAATGATATGTACCATCATGGCTATGTGCATAGTCTGTTTTATGGCTATTACAATTGAGTAATAGTAAAACTAAAAGTGTCAGTCCAAGATTTTGATTTTTAAACATAATGATTGATTTAGAGATTAGGTAAAAAGTAGCTTCTTTTTAACTTTAGATGAATACTTTGACAAAAACTTGTGCCTAAAGAAGAATTAATTGTCTCGATTTCTTCTTTTTGGCTTAGGTGCCTTTTTGAATTCTTCTTCTGTTATGAAGCCATCTTCATTTAAATCTACCTTATCAAAGTGTTCCTTTAGTGGACCCTTAACTTCTTTTTTTGATAGCTTGCCATCTTCATTTTCATCCATATGCTTTAAAAGTTCAGCAAACGTTGGCGGCTCTCGCCTTTCGCGATCTGGTCTTTCTTGCTGGGCGTTTCCATTTAACATAAATACCAGCGATAGTGCACCTGTTATCAATCCTAATTTTAATGTCTTACTTTCCATGTTTTTTCTTTTTGATTATAGAAGTTTAGATGCCATTGTTTCCAATAACTTGTACGTATAAATGTTAAATAAACCACAAAAAAAGACCTCTGAATTAGAGGTCTAGCAATCTTTTAAATCCTAATGTCTTGGCGGTGGGCCATGTCTGTCCCTTCCCATTCCATCTGGTGGTCGCTTCCCCTTTGGCGGTGGTCTTCTATGTAATGCATCTTTCACAAGACGATTAAATTTCGCCTTTTGGGATTCATCACAGATTTCGTAAATAGCTCTGAAATGTCGAAAAATCTCCATGTCTTTTTCCTTTTCATAATTACCAATTACAGAAGTAATAGAATCTATTAGGGAAGTGTCTACGCCTGCTTTAGAAATATTATCGAAGAGTACGTCTTTAGTAGCTCTAATCTGTTCGGATATGGACATCATTTTCTTTCTATGTACCTGTTCCAAATCATTAAATTCCTTTAATTGAGTATCATTAAAGTTCAACCTATTAGTAATAAAACTATTTGGGCCTTTTGGGCCTCTAAGGTCATTTTCTTTTGAATCGCCTAAAAACTTATATAAGAAGAATCCATTAACGGCTATTAAAAAGACCAATAAGATATAGAGAGGTAGTTGTTTTTTCATTTCTAATCAATTAAAGATTCTGAAGCATCCTCAGTTAGACCATAACTTTCTGCAAAGTTTGAAATTTCATTGTCGTAACTTTCATTTCTCAGTTGCATCACTGCAAAAACATTAATCGCAACAATTAAAACTAATGTCGCTAATTGAACCTGAGGAGTCAGCCAAGACCACAAAACCTTTGGTTCCTGTTTTTGCTCAGCAAAAATTTGACGCATCGCTTTCCCTTTGAAAAAAGGCGAAACACTAACCTCTTCAATAGTATCAACACTATTAAGAGTCGCTTCAATTTTGTCTGTTATATCTTTATTTGTTTCCATATTCATATACTTAGATGTCATAGTTTGTAAAAACTTGCGTTACATGTTCTTTTTATAAAAATCCTCCAATAGCTTTTGTAAATTTTTCTTTGCCCTAAACATCAAAGACTCTACCGAGGATATACTTTTTTGAGTAATCTCACTAATTTCCTGATAACTTAACCCGTCTATTTTATGAAGTGTAAATACGACTCTCTGAGCTTCAGGCAAACTATTTATAGCCAAGAATAAAGTTTCACTTTTCTCTTTATTTTCTAAAATAATACCTGGGTGATTCATCTCAGTGAAATATGAAGTCTTATCAATAGGAATAGTATTTCCACTTAAAGACTGTAAAAAAGCAAATCGTTTTTTTGTATTGCGCTTCCTAATAAACTCCAAACACTTATTGGTGGTAATCCTGTAAATCCAAGTCGAAAGTTTTGATTTCCCTTTAAACTTATGAATAGAATTAAATACCTCAACAAAAACATCCTGAGCCAAATCCTCAGCTTCTTCTTTATTTGGCACAAAAGAGATACAAGTAGAAAACACTTTCTGCTGAAAATCGTATATCAATTTGCCATAAGCTGACTCCTCCCCTGCTATTAATCTCTTAATAAAGTCGTTTTGCTCCAAATACTGATAAATTATCTTCTACAAATTAATGAATTAAATGTAACTTTGCGCGCTTATATTTAACAACATGCGCTTACACAGAAACTTATGCTTTGCAGTTATTGATGGTCTACACCAAATCTTCAATGAGAACGAATATGCAGATAAAGTTGTACAACAATTACTAAAGCGCGACAAACGTTGGGGAAGCCGTGATAGAGGTTTTATAGCAGAAACCACCTATGAAATTGTACGCTACAAGCGCTTATATGCTGAAATAGCCAATGTAAAAGCGCCTTACGATAGGGATAATTTATGGCGATTATTTGCAGTGTGGGCCACACTAAAAGGCATAAGATTACCAGATTGGAAATATTTCTACGATACACCAACTCGAAAAATAAAAGGGCGCTTTGACGAATTGAGCAAGGTCAGGAAATATAGAGAATCCATTCCTGATTGGATGGACAGCCTAGGACTTGAAGAGCTCGGTGAATCCGTTTGGACGAATGAAATTACCAAACAAAACGAACAGGCAGATGTTATCCTAAGAGTCAATACATTAAAAACCAATAAAAAAGATTTACGTCTAAAGCTTCAATCTGAGAATATAGAAACAGAATTTCTTCCACAACACGCCTCAGCATTAAGACTTAAGGAACGTGCCAATGTCTTTAGAACAGAAGCGTTTAAAAAGGGTTGGTTCGAAGTTCAGGATGCCTCGTCACAATTGGTTGCCGATTTTCTCGATGTAAAATCAGGTATGAAAGTCGTTGATGCTTGTGCAGGTGCAGGTGGTAAAACATTGCATCTGGCTTCTCTTATGGAGAATAAAGGCCAGATTATTGCAATGGACATTTACGAAAGTAAATTAAAAAAGTTAAAAGTAAGAGCACGACGAAATGGAGTTCATAATGTGGAACTAAAAGTTATTGATTCTACCAAGCCCATTAAAAAGCTGCATGGCAAAGCTGATCGATTACTAATAGATGCACCTTGTTCGGGTTTAGGTGTTTTAAGACGAAATCCCGATGCAAAATGGAAGTTAACACCAGAGTTTATTGATAATATAAAAGACACTCAAACCGAAGCGTTGCATCAATACTCCAAAATGGTAAAACCTGGCGGAAAAATGGTCTATGCCACTTGTTCAATTCTACCATCTGAAAACGAAAAACAAATTGATAAATTTTTAACCTCCGAAATGGGAAAAGCGTTTACTTTTGTGAAAGACAAAAAAGTGCTAGCTCATAAATCTGGTTATGATGGATTTTATATGGCACTATTGGAAAAAATAAATGAATAAATTAGATTTATGAAACAATACTACATACTCACATTCATGCTTATCTCATTGTTATCCTTTGGACAAGCTCCAACAGGCTACTATGATTCAGCAAATGGACTAACCGGTTTTGCTTTAAAATCCCAATTAAAGAGAATCATAAATGACAACAATAATGGGCTTTCCCCAGAATTCTTACATAATGACCAAGGGGATAATTTAGACAATCTTTACGGCACAAGTGACCTTGATTTATATTATGAGAATGATAGCACCATTTTAGATATTTATTCAGAAAATCCAAGCGGTTCAGATCCTTACAATTACAATTTTCTAACTGATGAATGTGCAGGGAATTTTAGTAGCGAAGGGGAATGCTACAATAAAGAACATATAATACCTAGATCCGTATATAACGAAGCAAGTCCAATGGTAGATGATGCACACACCGTTATTCCTACTGATGGCAGAGTTAATGGATTAAGAAGTAATTTACCTTTTGGCCGTGTGGATGATAATCAATTGATTTCTCAGAGTGGTATTAGCAATCCAACAATGAATGGTTCTAAGGCTGGCGGCAACCTCAACAGCGGCTATTCTGCTGGTTATACAAATACTGTTTTTGAACCCATCGATGAATTTAAAGGTGATGTAGCAAGAATATACTTTTATTTTGTTACACGCTATGAAGACCAAGTCGATAATTGGAGCAGTTACCCAATGTTTGATGGTAGTAATGACAAAGCTATAGCCGATCCATTCCTAAACATTTTGTTGACTTGGCATAATAATGATCCTGTTTCACAAAAAGAAATAGATAGAAATAACACCGTTTTTAATTATCAAAACAATCGTAATCCTTTTGTTGACAATCCTAGTTATGCCAATGCCATATGGAATGCTACACCAGATACAACACCTCCAACAAATCCAACTAACCTAATAACTTCCAACCCAACGGTTAGCAGCATCGATTTAAACTGGACAGCATCCACAGATAATGTTGCTGTAACGTCTTATGATATTTATATTAATAGCGTTTTCTCATTCAATACTGGTAATACAAATACAAATACAACAGCCTTCGGTTTAATAACAGATACTGTTTACTGTTTTACCATAAGAGCAAGAGATGCTGCTGGCAACGAATCTGATTTTAGCAATGAGTCTTGTGATGCCACTTTAAATGACGGTAGTGATTTAAATTGTACTAATGAAACCTTTGATAATATGCCGGCGAATTCTAGTCAATATACAAACGTAATGTGGGTTGGCAATAATGGATTTTCTTATAGCGCTACCGATGCAAGGACAGATCAGACTTTAGATGGACGAGCCATAACCATAAGAAATGGCACTTTGCAATATACAGATAGTTTTAGCACTGTTATTGAATCTTTTTCAATTACAACACAGCGTGTATTTAGTGGAGGCTCTGGTACATTTGATTTAGTTATAAATGGAACCGTTGTAGGCAATATACCTTATAGTGATACACCAACTACTACGACAATTAATGCAGATATTACTCCTTTTAACACTTTAGAGATCAACAACAACAGTATTCCGTCTAATAGAGTTATGTTTGATAATATGTCTTGGACTTGTGGCCTATTAAGTTCTGCTGAATATAATCTGAATAATATCAAAATTTATCCTAACCCATCTAAAGGTAGCATTTTATATCTAAGCTCTAATGAAGTTTTTGAATATGAAATATTTTCAATTCTCGGAACAAAAGTCGCTAAAGGTTTTACAAATAATGGTGAGATAAACATCGGTGATTTAGAAGGGGGAATGTACCTTATTCAATTATTTCTTGGTAATCAAAATAAGACAATTAAACTAGTTAAGCAATAACAATGTTGTTGGATGAGGGGCTAAAAAGTCTTTTTGAAAATGTTTTAGAATCATCAATATTAAGCTACTCCTCATTATCCGGTGGTGATACCGCTTCTGTTTTTAGAATAGATACATCCAAAAGGTTGTCCTACATTCTTAAGTGCAGTCGTTTAAACGTTTCGCAAAACATGTTTGAAGCTGAAGCAAATGGACTCAAGTTAATTGCTAAAACCAATACCATTGCCACACCCAAGGTCATCAATTCTGGAATTCATAATGGCAGCGCTTACCTTCTCATGGAGTATATACCTTCAAAATCACCATCCTCTAAAGATTATTCAAAACTGGGATTTCAACTTTCTCAACTTCATAATCATACATCAGAAAATTTTGGATTAAACAGTGACAATTATATTGGAAGTCTTGAACAACGAAATACGCGTACTGAAAACTGGATTAATTTTTATAGTGAACAACGACTAGGTTTCCAACTAAAATTGGCACTTAAAAAAGGGGTGCTAAATTCATCTGAAATTCCCTCTAGTCAGAACATTAAATTGACGTTTGAAGGAATTTGCAATGGTATTAAACCTTCGCTACTTCATGGGGATTTATGGGGAGGAAACTTTATTATAGCAGAAGATGGAACGCCTTATCTCATAGACCCAGCTACATATTATGGCCATTCAGAAATTGATATTGCCATGAGCAAACTTTTTGGCGGATTTAATTTGAGTTTTTATGAAGCCTACCATAGCAATCGGCCTATAACCAATTTCTATAATCAACGTATTGAGTTGTATCAATTATACTATTTATTGGTTCATCTCAATATTTTTGGCAGTACCTATTATGGATCTGTAAAGCGTATTTTAAAATCCTATTTCTAATGTCAATTACTAGTGAATAACTTCATCTTTTAGATAAGGACATAACACTTAATTTCCCGTAAAAAAGCGTAAATTTGCTGTTTATTAATCGCAACAATTCCTGCATCTAATGATTCACTTCTTTGGAAACCAAAACAGTAAAGTTTTTGCTGTTCAAGCCACAAAAGAATTATCAACTGAAACAACATCTAAATTAACATGGTTATTTGGCAACCAGCCCAAAATAGAGCAAGCATCAATCGATGCTTTTTTTATTGGTCCTAGAGCTGCCATGATTACACCTTGGAGTACAAATGCTGTTGAAATCACCCAAAATATGGGAATATCTGGAATCATCAGGATTGAAGAGTTTACAGCCACGACTGAAGATTTCAAAGGGTATGACCCAATGATATCTGAGAAATTCAGAAGTCTGCATCAAGGTATTTTTACCATAGATATTCAACCAGAAGCTATTCAAAATATTGAAGATATTGCATCATACAATCAACAAGAAGGTTTGGCATTAAGTGATGAAGAAATCGAATATTTAGAAGATGTTTCCAAAAAAATAGAGAGACCATTAACAGACTCTGAAGTTTTTGGGTTTTCGCAAGTTAATTCCGAACATTGCCGACATAAAATATTTAATGGCACTTTTGTAATTGATGGCAAAGAGCAACCATTGTCTTTGTTCAAAATGATTAAAGAAACCTCAAATAAGAATCCCAATGATATTGTTTCTGCCTACAAAGACAACGTAGCATTTATCAAAGGCCCTGTTGTTGAACAATTTGCGCCTCAACGTGCAGATATTCCAGATTACTATACGACCAAAGATTTTGAATCCGTTATTTCGTTAAAAGCAGAAACGCATAATTTTCCAACGACCGTAGAACCTTTTAATGGTGCGGCAACGGGCTCAGGAGGTGAAATCAGGGATAGGTTAGCCGGTGGAAAAGGCTCTATTCCATTAGCAGGAACAGCAGTTTACATGACCTCATATTCGAGACTTGAAGATTCCGATAGCCATCGGGATTGGGAAAAAGCTTTCCCAGAACGCAAATGGTTATATCAAACTCCGATAGATATTTTAATCAAAGCTAGTAATGGAGCTTCAGATTTTGGTAACAAGTTTGGGCAACCACTTATTTGTGGTTCTGTGCTCACGTTTGAACACAATGAAAAAAATGATATGGTGCCTGAGGCTCTCGAAGGTACTCAGGAGACTTCGAGAGCCTCAGTGTCCAGAAAACTCGGATACGATAAAGTGATTATGCTTGCTGGTGGTATTGGTTACGGAAAAGCAAACCAAGCCCTAAAAGATATCCCTAAAGCTGGCGATAAAATTGTTATTCTAGGTGGGGACAACTACAGAATCGGCATGGGAGGAGCAGCAGTATCATCAGCAGATACAGGGGAGTTTGATTCAGGCATAGAGTTGAATGCTGTGCAACGGTCAAATCCCGAAATGCAAAAACGTGCCGCCAATGCTGTTAGAGGTATGGTAGAAAGTGACGAGAACTTCATCGTCTCTATTCACGATCATGGTGCAGGTGGACACCTCAATTGCTTATCGGAATTAGTCGAAGATACTGGAGGACATATAGATTTGGACAAACTTCCTATTGGTGACCCTACACTTTCAGCAAAAGAAATTATAGGTAACGAATCCCAAGAACGAATGGGATTAGTCATAGCGGATGAGCATCTAGAAACCTTGCACAAAATTGCAGACCGAGAACGTTCACCAATATATGATGTTGGAGAAGCTACAGGCAAGCATCGATTTACTTTTGAATCTAAAACCAAAGGCGATAAGCCAATGGATTTAGCCCTAGAAGATATGTTTGGAAGTTCTCCAAAAACCATAATGAATGATGTTACCGTTGCGAAGCATTACGCTGACATTTCATATAATACAGACAAATTTTATGATTATTTAGACCAAGTATTACAACTTGAAGCTGTTGCTTGTAAGGACTGGTTAACCAATAAAGTAGATCGTTGCGTTGGTGGAAAAGTAGCTAAGCAACAATGTGTTGGCCCATTACAATTACCACTCAACAATGTTGGTGTAATGGCACTCGATTATAAAGGCAAAGAAGGGATAGCTACTTCTGTCGGACACTCCCCAATTTCGGCACTAATAGACCCAATTGCGGGAAGTCGCAATTCAATTGCTGAGGCTTTGACCAATATAATTTGGTCTCCATTAAAAGATGGTTTAAAAAGTGTATCGCTTTCAGCCAATTGGATGTGGCCTTGTAGAAATAAAGGTGAGGATGCCAGACTGTATGAAGCTGTGAAAGCGGTTTCAGAATTTGCAATCGACCTTGGCATAAATGTTCCAACAGGAAAAGATTCACTATCCATGAAACAAAAATATCCTGATGGTGATGTCATTGCTCCAGGAACTGTGATTATTTCTGCAGCAGCTCATTGTAATGATATTACTAAGGTTATTGAACCTGTTCTTCAAAAAGATAAGGGCTCTATCTATTATATCAATATATCTCAAGATAGTTTTAAACTTGGTGGTAGTTCTTTTGCACAAATCAATAATAAAATTGGGAGCGAAACACCTACTATTAAAGATGCTAAATATGTCGTTAGCGTATTCAACACCATTCAGCAATTAATTAAAGATGAAAAAATTGTGGCTGGACATGATGTGGCATCAGGTGGTTTAATTACAACACTTCTCGAAATGTGTTTTGCTGATAAGAATATTGGTGCCGAATTAGAGATTACAAGTCTTGGCGAAAAAGATACGTTTAAGGTACTGTTTTCTGAAAATGCTGGAATAGTAATTCAATCCGCAGATGATTCAATAGAAAAGAAATTGACAGATGCCGATATCTCGTTCCATAAAATTGGAGAGGTCACCGAAAGTGATGTGCTTGGTCTGATAAATGACAATCAAGTTTACACTATGACTATATCTCGTCTCAGAGATGTTTGGTATAAAACCTCGCTTCTACTCGACCGCAAACAAACTGCAAACAATTTAGCTGACAAACGGTTTGAAAATTACAAACACCAGCCATTAAACTACACATTTCCTAAGCATTTTACGGGTAAACTCCCTGTCACCTCGAGTGATTCGTCTAACACGAATCGTATCGAAAGACCAAAAGCTGCCATTCTAAGAGAAAAAGGCAGTAATTCCGAGCGTGAAATGGCAAATGCCATGTATTTGGCTGGATTTGATGTGAAAGATGTGCACATGACCGATCTTATTTCTGGTCGAGAAACTTTAGAAGATATTCAGTTTTTAGGAGCTGTAGGAGGCTTTAGCAATTCGGATGTATTGGGCTCTGCCAAAGGTTGGGCTGGTGCCATCAAATACAATGAAAAGGCCAATAAAGTCATTTGGGATTTCTTCCAAAGAGAAGATACCCTCTCCGTTGGCATCTGCAATGGTTGTCAACTTTGGATGGAATTAGACCTCATTAATCCAGAGCACGAAGTGCATGGAAAAATGACCTATAATGATTCGCATAAGCATGAAAGCGCTTTTACATCAGTTAAAATTCAAGAGAATAATTCCGTGATGTTATCAAGTCTAGTGGGCAGCCAATTAGGCGTTTGGATTTCGCATGGAGAGGGGAAGTTTAATCTCCCATATTCTGAAGACAAATATGACATTGTAGCAAAATATAGCTATGAAGGCTATCCGCACAATCCCAATGGATCAGATTTTAATACGGCCATGATGTGCGACAAAACAGGTAGGCATTTAGTAACGATGCCACACATAGAACGATCAACGTTTCAATGGAATTGGGCTAACTATCCTAAAGGGAGACAAGATGAAGTCTCACCTTGGTTAGAAGCCTTTGTGAATGCTAGAAAATGGGTGGAACAGCACTAGTTTAAAATCATTTCAAAAGGTTTTATAACTTGTAGGCTAAATACGGAATTAGCTTAATTACATCATGCACAAAAATCTTAACATAACGAAGCCAACCCTTATTATTGATAAGGAAAAATGCATGATGAATATTCAAAGAATGGCTTCAAAAGCTAAAAGACACCAACTACAATTTCGTCCGCATTTTAAAACCCACCAATCACTCGAAATCGGTCTATGGTTTAAGAATTATGGAGTTAATAAGATTGCCGTATCATCTTTGACCATGGCTGACTATTTCTCCAAGGAATGGAATGATATCACCGTGGCCTTCCCTACTAATATTCTGGAAATTAAGACGATTAACAGTTTGGCATCAAAAATTACACTTAATTTAACGGTTGAGAATAGTAAAAGTATTCTGTACTTAAAAAACCATCTTACGCACAAGGTCAATATTTTTATTCAGATTGATGTGGGTTATGGCAGAACAGGCATTGACCCTAGTCATATTGATGATATAAATTTTCTGTTAGAAGTGATAGAGAATTGTCCGTTAATGGAATTTGAAGGTTTCTTATCGCATTCTGGTCATACCTACAAGTGTGACTCTGTAGAATGTATTAAGGACACCCATAATAGAAGTTTAAAGGTCATTAACCAACTGAAGAACAACTATCTTTCTAGATATCCTAATATAGTCATATCCCTTGGTGATACGCCGAGCTGCAGTGTGTCAGAAGATTTTTCTGGAATTGATGAAATACGCCCAGGTAATTTTGTGTTTTACGATGTAATGCAATACCAAATCGGATCTAATACCATCGAAGATATAGCTGTCGCTATGGCTTGCCCAATTGTAGCAAAACACAAAAATCGTTCAGAATTAGTAATATATGGTGGTGGTATTCATTTTTCCAAGGACCGATTAATTGAAAACGATATCACCATCTACGGAAAAGTCGTAGAGAAAACCAAAAATGGTTGGGGCAAGGTTCTAGCAAACACCTATGTAAAAAACTTATCTCAAGAGCATGGTATTATTAAGGTTCCATTTCAGGATTTTGATAGCTACACAATAGGAGATTATGTGCTTGTTCTGCCTGTGCACTCATGCATGACTGTAGATTTAATGAAAAATTATCTGACTACTGAAGGGCAACAAATTTCGACACTTATTTAGTACAATTATCTTGTAAAAGATTAGTTTTTCGATTATCTTAGAAGTGATGAAAATTCAATTGAACTCTAAGATACCTGAAGGACCATTAGAAAAAAAATGGCGAAACTACCAGTTGAAATCTCAACTCATTAATCCCGCAAATAAGAAGAAATTAAATGTCATCGTTGTGGGCTCTGGCTTAAGCGGTGCTGGTGCTGCTTCAACATTAGCAGAATTGGGCTATGATGTTCAATGTTTTTGCTATCAGGACTCTGCCAGACGCGCACACTCTGTAGCTGCGCAAGGTGGTATTAATGCTGCTAAAAATTATCAACATGATGGTGATAGTGTATACCGCATGTTTTATGACACTTTAAAAGGCGGAGACTTTCGATCTCGAGAAGCCAACACCTATCGCTTAGCCGAACTTTCCGCACCTTTAATTGACCATTTTGTACAACAAGGTGTGCCTTTCGCTCGCGAATATGGTGGCACTTTGGTGAACCGTAGCTTTGGTGGCGTCCAAGTACAACGTACATTTTATGCCAGAGGGCAAACCGGTCAGCAATTATTATTAGCAGCCTATTCACAACTCTATAAAATGATTCGTGCCAAAAAAGTAACCATGTACCCACGAAGCGAGATGATGGATTTAGTACTTATCGATGGTAAAGCTAAAGGCATTATTGTTAGAAATTTAGTGACCGGTCAATTAGAGCGCTATGCTGCCGACGCCGTGGTTTTGGCAACTGGTGGCTACTCAAGAGTATTCCGTTTGTCAACCTTGGCCATAGGTTGCAACGGCAGCGCTATTTGGAAAGCCCATAAAAAAGGAGCATTCTTTGCAGCACCTAGTTTCACGCAAATTCACCCAACCGCCTTACCACAATCAAGTGAAGCACAATCCAAATTGACCTTAATGTCAGAATCTTTGCGAAATGATGGTCGTATTTGGGTTCCCAAACAAAAAGAAGACAGCAGACGGCCGAAAGATATTCCTGAGGATGGACGCGATTATTATTTGGAGCGTCGCTATCCAAGCTTTGGAAATTTAGCACCTCGGGATATTGCCTCAAGAGCGGCTAAAGAACGTATAGATGCAGGTTATGGTGTTGGTCGTCTTAAGAATGCGGTTTATTTAGATTTTAAACACGCTATTGAAAAATTCGGATTAGACACTATAAAAGACCGCTATGGTAACTTGTTCAATATGTATAAAAAAATCACAGGAATTGATGCCTACACCACACCAATGCTTATTTCCCCTGCAGCGCATTTTTCCATGGGTGGCCTTTGGGTAGATTATGAGCTAATGACTACCATTCCTGGTCTTTATGCCGTTGGAGAATGCAACTTTTCAGATCATGGTGCCAATCGTTTGGGTGCCAATTCTCTTTTACAAGCAAGTGTTGACGGTTATTTTATTTTACCGAATACCATAAATAATTATTTGGCTAATGAAATAAAAGCAGACCATCCAACCAAAGAACATCCTGAGTTTGATAAAGCAGAAAACGATGCTAGAGCACATATTGGAAAAATTCTATCTATAGATGGAACAAAAACTGTAGATCATTTTCATAGGGAACTAGGTAAGATTATGTGGAATGAATGTGCTATGAGTCGCACTAAAGAAGGTCTCGGAAAGGCAATTATTCAGATAAAGCAACTTAAAGAAGAATTTTGGACTGATGTGAAAGTTACTGGAAATTCTAACGAAATGAATACCGAATTAGAAAAAGCGTATCGTTTGGCAGATTTCATTGAGTTAGGCATATTAATGTGTACCGATGCTTTACAGCGTGAAGAATCTTGCGGTGCGCATTTTAGGGAAGAATACCAAACTAAAGACGGAGAGGCTTTGCGCGTTGATGAAGACTATTCCTTTGTTTCGGCTTGGGACTATGATGCAGGTAATTTCAAATTGCATAAAGAACAACTTGAATTTGAATTTGTAAAACCCACAGTGAGAAGTTATAAATAACAGGCAGCATGAAAGTAACCTTTAAAATATGGCGACAGGATAATCCCAATTCCAAAGGGGATTTCAAAACCTATGAGGTCGATGGATTAACAGAAGACATGTCTTTTTTGGAGGCATTAGATCATCTTAATGAAGAATTGGTGTTAAAAGACGAAAAAGTAATTGCCTATGAATATGATTGTCGTGAAGGTATTTGCGGTCAGTGTGGTGTGTTTATAAATGGAAGAGCCCATGGTCCTCATCCCAATATGACCACATGCCAGTTACACATGCGAAGTTTTAATGATGGTAAAACCATTACAGTTGAGCCATGGCGGGCATCAGCTTTCCCAATAATAAAGGATTTGGTAGTTGATCGTTCGGCTTTTGATCGAATTATCGAAGCTGGAGCCTACATTAGTTCAAAAACAGGAACCGCACCTGAGGCCAATGCCATTCCTATTCCTAAAGCTATTGCCGATAAAGCTATGGATGCCGCAGCTTGTATAGGCTGTGGTGCTTGTGTAGCAACCTGTAAAAATGCTTCTGCTGCTTTATTTACTTCAGCAAAAATTAACCACCTCAACAGTTTACCTCAAGGAAAGGCCGAAGCAAAAGAACGCTTGGAACAAATGACCTATCAAATGGATATTGAAGGTTTTGGCAATTGCACCAATACTGGTGCATGTGAAGTAGAATGTCCAGAAGGAATATCTATTAAGAATATTGCTGAAATGAATTCGAGTTGGTTGAAACAAAAAATGCTTGGCTAAACTCGTCTATAACACCAATGACTTTGGTACAAACTTAAACCTATCACTATGAAACGAAAGGAAACCGACCTTTTAGGGCAGCTAGAAATCGACAATCACCTCTACTACGGCATACATACCCAACGCGCTATTGATAATTTTCAGATTTCCAACACCAAAGTTGGTGATTATCCCCTACTTATAAAAGGTTTAATTCTTACCAAAAAGGCCTGTGCAGCGGCAAATTTGGAAATAGGTACTATTCCCTCGGAAAAGGCTGAAATGATTATGCAGGCCTGTGATCACATTTTGGAAAATTTTGAAAAGTATGCAGAATTTTTTCCTTCAGATGTATTTCAAGGTGGTGCTGGCACATCAGTAAACATGAATGCCAACGAGGTTATTGCCAATGTAGCTCTAGAGCTTAACGGCTATTATAAAGGTGAATATGATGTATTAAATCCTAACGACCATGTCAACAAGTCGCAATCTACCAACGATGCCTACCCTACTGGGTTTAGGGTGGCATTGTATTTTTACATGAATATATTGTTAGAGCATCTTAATACCCTTACAACAAGCGTAGACAAAAAAGCATCTAAGTTTAAGAATGTTCTAAAAATGGGACGTACCCAATTGCAAGATGCTGTGCCTATGTCTTTAGGAGATGAGTTTGGGGCTTGGTCCGTGAATTTGAAAGAAGAAAACAAAAATTTAAAACATTCGCGCGATTTAATACTGGAAGTGAATTTAGGGGCCACTGCCATAGGTACTAGTGTTAATGCACCCGATGGTTTTACCGAGCTTTCTATTGGCTATCTTCAAAAATTCACTAAGGCTAGTTTTGTACCCGCAGCCAATTTAATTGAAGCCACATCAGATTGTGGTGCTTATGTGATGATGTCTGGTGCACTAAAACGTACTGCCGTAAAACTCTCTAAAATCTGCAACGATTTGCGATTGTTATCTTCAGGACCGCGTTGCGGTCTCAACGAAATAAATCTACCAGAACTACAAGCGGGCTCTTCTATTATGCCTGCAAAGGTGAATCCTGTGATTCCCGAAGTGGTCAATCAGGTCTGTTTTAAGATTATTGGTAATGATGTAGCGATTTCATTCGCTGCAGAAGCTGGTCAATTGCAACTCAATGTCATGGAACCCGTAATTGCCCAATGTTTGTTTGAATCTTTTGAATTACTTTCTAATGCCTGTACCACATTAGCCAAAAAATGTATTGATGGCATTACAGTAAATGAAGAACACACCAAGCAAATGGTAATGAATTCGGTTGGTATTATTACCTTTTTAAATCCGTATATAGGGCATCATATGGGAGATATTATTGGAAAAGAAGCTATTAGCACAGGAAAATCCATAAGAGAACTGGTTTTAGAAAAGAAACTACTTACCGAGGCTGAATTGGATAAAATTTTAAGTGTGGATAATTTGATGAATCCAAAATATACTGCTACCCTTTTTAAGTAGATGGGGCATTCAAAAAAAGACCTAACAAGTTTGCTTATTAGGTCTATTGTTTTTCTTAAAAATTGAGTCTCCTTTCTATCCTGGCAACCCAGTCATGGTAAATATCATGACAAACAGTGCTACGGTTTCGACCACGCCAATAATCATGATGTACTTGGCCGTATCATTGGCACCAGAGGCAATTGCATCACAAGCTCTTGCACCTGCTTTTCCTTGAAAAATCGCTGAACCCGCCATAGCAGCTCCAGCAAATAATCCAATGATGATTTGCCAAACATAAGAATCTGGGTTGAGATTAGCATCGGTAATTGCGTTTTTTAAAATCATACCATAAATCACCTGGGATAACGGCGCACCAACAAAAATTAATAAAGCTGTTGCTGCTTTTTGCCCACTGGTTATCATCTTTTTCCAAGCGCCAATGGCAGCCATTCCCGCAATACCTGTTCCAATAGCAGAGCCAATGGCTGCTATGCTCAAGGACATACCCATATCCCCCAAGCCGTTGACTGATGTTTGTATAAATGTTAAAAAACTCATAGTTATCTTATTTTAAAACGTTGTTATTTAGTTAAAATCCTTTAATTTAATTTATTCTCGAAACCTGAATTGACGCTTGTCTCTGAGACTATTTAAATGTCACATCGAGCGCCACGCCTTCCAAAGTCTCGTACGGTGAACAGGCAGTCGAGATGTTTTGTCAACCTTTCTGCTGCTTCGCAGCGTGCTTTCAATCAAAATATATTTTTATCTCAACCAATGCTCAAGGAGACAAAACTCTTTTCTTTTTCATTCTTTATTGTTTACCATTAACTTAAACGGTTTATATGCTTCACCTGAAAACTGCACACCTAAATGGCCAGCAAATTCTAACATATTCAATCGTATACCATGCACCATAACTGCCATTAAAGCCAGGGCAATATTTAAGGTATGCCCTAAGAGTAATGCAACAGCAGCCATCACAAAATCTAGAATACCCATTCCAGCGATACCATCTGGCAATGCCATATTATTAAAGCTTGCCGCTACAGCAGCAGTTGCCATTCCAACAGCAAATAGCCTCACATAAGATACAATATCCGAAAATCCACTAATTAAACTCAAAGGTAAATTAGCAATCGACGCTCCCATACTCTTAAAGAAGCTATTACTTTCTTTGGAAAACAATGCTACTAAAGTTGCCCCTACTATAAACAGCCAATTATACCAGCTTGGTGCTGGGTTTCCCAATACCAATTGTTCTGTTATAAAAAAGAGTCCCCAAACCAATGCTATCCATCCGACTTCGCTTAAAGCTTTAATTGAATTGATAAACTGAAACACTCGAATACCATGCGCCACCGTTAAATGAATAGCACCTATCAGAAACGATAAATGCATCATAAAGTTGATATTATCTACGCCAAAACTGGCAATATTTGGAATGACCAAATCTTTCAAAAATGGTAATTGTGCAATTTGTTCAGCACCAAAATAAGTCCCGCTCAACACGCCCCAAATAATGGTCGAACCACTCAACACAAAAATTAAAGCACGCAGCTGTGAAGCCATTTTTTTTCTGAAAATGATAGCCAATATCAAGAAAATGACACCATAGCCTGCATCGCCAACCAGCATGGCAAAAAACAAGGCAAAAGCAACTAAAAAATAGATAGACACATCAATTTCCTTGTAACCGGGAACAATATCAATGAACTTCATCATGGGATTGATAATGCTTATCCATTTTGGATTTTTAATATATACAGGTACTTCATCCATATTGGTAGGCTCGGTAATGGAATAGCCCCAATGTTCTTTCTTGGCCACGGAAGTAAAACCATCCAAAGCATCTTTAGGGAGATATCCTCTTAAAAATTTCACTTTGCCTTCAATATCACCCATGCTATCTAGAGCCGTTTCAGAATTCAAGCGATCATTTAAAAAATGACTATAGTCGGACAATAATTCCTCAAAGCCCTTCATTTCATTGAGAAATACCTCCACCTGCTCTAGTTGACGTTCTTTCCTTTTTTTAATGTCCTGTAAAGCAGAATATGGCATATCTGGAATAGCGACTTCTTTAAAATTGAGTCTAGCCTTGGCATTTTGCGAAAACAATGCTAAAGGTATTTTGCCTTCCTTCTCTGTAAATGTGACGGTTACTCGATCTTTTGGGAGCGTTTTTAACTGAGACTTGCTCAACATGTACAATCGAACAAAAATTCCTTTTTCCTTGAGATAGTCGAGTTCTCTCTGATGGAACTTCTTACCCCAAGTATCAAAAAACTCCAATTGGCTGTTGACGTCTTCCAGAGTTTTATAGATGTTTTGCTTGACTATTTTAGATTTTACCAATCGACCAACAATACGCTTTGGGTCTTTTCCATTAGTATCTATGACATCATTATTAGCCTTATCCGTCAATTCATGCTGTTCTAAAATGGATAATGCCTGATGGGTATCATCGATATCTTGCAAACACCGTTCTATGATATCTCCTGAGGGTGGATTCACCTCTTTAATATCCACAACGCCGAGTTCGCCTATTTTCTGAATGGTGGCATCAACAGAATGAGCACTGGTAAAAAGCAGTATTTCTTTCATTCTAACTATCATGCAACTTCACTTTTTACCTGTTTTTTCTTTTTCACCAGTTTAGCGCATCCAATCGCTAAGCGTTCCACGTCACCTAAATAAATCTCAATCTTTCGGATATTATTTTGGGTTTCAGGAATAAAGACTTCTTTAAGTGCATTTTTCATGCGTCTAGCCTCTGCCAATTCCTCTCTAACACTCTCCAAATTCTTCAATTCTAACTTCAACATCTCCTGATTGGTAGTCTGGTCTTTAATAGCTACTAACGCAGCATCAACCCATAGTGGCGTTTCAAAATAGTCAATATCGCTTTCATCAAAATCAATAGAAACAAATTGCTCAATGATAACACCTGCTATTTCACGAGTTTTGGTTTTAAGTTCCTTTACCCTAAACAACTTACCTAAATCGATAGTAGGTTCTGCCATAACAGCCGCCCATTGCCTCACATCGGTATTGGTTGTTTCAATAGCTTCCTGCAAACGTTCAACGGCTGTTTCAATAGTCTGAATAACTTCTTTCAACTGCTGCTCTTTCATTTCAAAAACTGGAAGTGCCGTTCGATAGCCTTTCAATTCGTTCTTTAAGGCAGCCAAGGTATTTTTATTCATTAAAATCTTGTCCGCCATATCACGCTACATTTAAGGATTGTTGAAAAACTTGAAATCCAACTTCCGCATCGAATTGCCACCAACGTAACAAGACTTCTAGTTTCAGTTTATAAAGCACCAATGCTGATAAGTTTGAATAATGTCCAATGGACAAGGTATCCAATTTTTGCCATTTGATATCGAGTAAATATTCCTCAGCCTTTAATGGATTCTCGGGTAGCTCACCTAGTAGTTCATAACTAATTTTACCAAATGATTCTTCAGATTTTCGGGCCACGCGAAACGTCTTCAATTCACTTTTTAATTGGAACATGAATCTCGAAAACTCTGAAACGACTTTTATATTGCTATTTTGAAATTGCTCTTTATGTATAGTACTTAACTGAATGCTTTCAAACTTTTGAAAATCCTGTAAGGATAGATATTTTGAAGCTTCTTCATTTAATATGGAAACCAATCTATCTGATGCTTCTGAGGTAGATGCATATTTTTTAAACAGTACCTTAACGTCCTGCTGAACGGTTTCCGAATCGCTAAAGGATAAATTCGGTAGGCTACTGATGAGATATTCTAGGTTTCCGTTAAACATGTTCTATTAATTTAAAGACCTCTCGACTGCGCTCGAGGTGACATTAGCTTCAAATAATTATGCTTTAAATTTTATTTTAGTTTTAATACTTCTACCCATTTCTGACTTAGGTGTTGGCTCAACAACTCGGATACTTCTTCGGCCGTAATATCGTAACTCCAGCCTTCGTCGGTTTTTGTTACCGAAAGACCAGAGAGCAATTGTTCTTTCTTTATAATTTGAGGCGCTGTCCCAGATAATGCTACTTTCTTTTGAATCGCCTTTATCAATTGGTCTTCGGTGTCGGCTGGTAAGGCGATAGCGACATTATTGCCTAAACTGTCCATAACTTTAGAAATAACAGTAGTGTACAAATCTGGTGTAAAGGCATCTTTCACCTCGTCCTCCAATATAGATTTGAATAATTTCTGAATGTCATTTTTTACTGAAATCTGGACATCACGTGCCGCTTGATTTAAGGCAACCTTGCCTTTATCCACTAACGCTTCAGCCTTAGTTTGGGCATCATTAAGAAGTGCTTCTTTTTCAGTTTCTGCCTCAGACACTATCTGTTTTGCTTTTTGCTTGGCGTCATCAATGATTTGCTTGGCTTCTTTTTCTGAAGCTTCAATAGCCTCAGATTTTACTTTGGCAATCAATCCATCTAAAGTTTGTTCACTCATGCGTACTGTGCTTTTAAAATCTTAAACTTTCCTTTTTCGGGCCAATATTTTTCTACTAGCTCGGATGATAATCCAGCTTCTTCTTTCTTAAAGTGATTGGATAAAATGTCCCAGCATAAATCCAACGCATCCTCTAACTCCAAATATCGAAATGGGTCCATTAATTCACGTTGGAAGGTTTTACGATAATCTAACAATCGTAACGAATAATCGTCCTTCACTGAACCAAATTTTTGTGCCTTAACACGCTCTTCCGCCTCGGAAAGTAAACGCGCCATGGCATTCATGATACCACGATGGTCATCACGAGTTTTATCATTGACCTGTTGTTTCAAACGGCTTAACGACCCAAATAATTCCAAATAACCATCTTTCATAAAAAATTGGCCCTCTGTAATGTAACCTGTATTGTCTGGAACTGGATGTGTTACATCATCCATAGTGGTTACTCCTAAAATAGTTAAACTACCAGAGCCTTCAATATCTGCCGCTTTCTCGTAACGGCTTGCCAATTGCGAGTATAAATCGCCAGGGTAACCCTGATTTGCAGGAATCTGGTCTTGAGCATTAGCCACCTGACGCAGATAATCGGACCATTGCGTCATATCGGACAACAAGACAAAGACATTTTTGCCTTGTAATGCAAAGCGCTCACCAACAGCAAGAGCTAAATCTGGCACCATCAAACCTTCAACGATTGAATCACGATGGGTATGGATAAACATAATGGTTTTACTCTTACTTCCTGCTTCTTCAATACGCTCCTTAAAATAGTGGTACTCGTCATATTTGAGTCCGACACCACCAATGATAATGACATCGGCATCGGTTTGTGTGGCGACATTGGCCAAAAGTCGATTGTAAGGTTCGCCTGCTCTAGCGAAAATAGGTATCTTTTGAGATCGCACTAAGGTATTAAAGACATCAATCATCGGTACGCCGGTACGAATCATATTCTTTGGAATCAGGCGCTTTACAGGATTAATGGATGGACCTGCAACACGTGTCATATCTGAAGTTAGCTGTGGCCCACCATCAATGGGTTGACCATTTCCTGCGTACACACGACCCAACATATCATCTGAAAAACCCACTTGAACAGGATGACCCAAAAAACGCACCTTACAATCGGTAGACACTCCAAAACCGCCGCCAAAAAGTTGCAAAGTTACCTTGTCGCCATTGAGGGCAATGACTTGAGCGAAAGCCTTTTTACCATCTGGATAAATGACTTCAGCCAGTTCTTTATTGTGTACATCTTTAGCTTCAATCGTTAAGATGGCTCTTCCAATACTATCTATATTTTCATACGTTTTCCTTAGCATGCGCTTTAAGTTTAACCAGATTTACAATTTTTGATTTTTGGTCATCGAATTTGGGGTCATCAAGTTTTAAGTTATTCCAATCGATAAAGGCCTGACGCAAAAAGTTGAAATGCGAGCGAATATCATCCTTGGTATCAATATGAAAAGGCGCATCGATAATATGTTTTATCATATCGAACATCATGCGCAAACGTTCAGGATTGGTTACGCCATCGATAGGATGAAAACTGTTTTGCTGAAGAAACACCGCATCTAACAATTCGGATTTTTGATAAGTGATATAGGCATCGTTAGCAATACCACGTTCGCCCATAAGCAACAAATTAGAGGCTATGGTCTTACCTTCACGTAGCAACTCTTTTAAAAACTGCACTTCTTTTTCTGTAATGAGTGACGGATATTTTGAGCTACTATCTATACGGTCGATAGCAGGATATTTTCTAGCATCTGATAGTTCCCTAGACAACCCTAAAAAAGCACCTGTACTTAGTAATGTGGCTTGGGTCACAGGTTCATCGAAATTTCCACCTGCTGGGGAAACCGTGCCTATAATACTCAATGAACTTTTGGTACCGTCTGGTAAAATCTCCACACCTGCCCTATCATAAAATGCTGAAATCAATGTTGAAATATACATTGGAAAGGCTTCTGGTCCAGGAATTTCCTCTTTTCTACCTGAAGTTTCACGAAGTGCTTGCGCCCAACGTGATGTTGAATCTGCTAAAATTAACACATCTAATCCTTGTTTACGGTAATATTCACCAACGGCTGTCGCCAAATATACTGAGGCCTCACGGGCTGCCACTGGCATGGACGATGTATTTCCAACGATGTAGGTTCTATCCATTAGAGACTTCCCAGTCCTTGGGTCGGTAAGCTCTGGAAAATCCTTGAATACTTCCACTGCTTCACCTGCACGTTCGCCGCAAGCAGCTATAATCACTACATCTGCTCTAGAATGTTTGGCAATACTGTGCTGCAATACCGTTTTTCCTGCGCCAAAAGGTCCTGGACTACATGCCGTACCGCCATAGGCTATTGGAAAAAGTGCATCTAGAATACGCATCCCTGTTGGTAAGGTTTCCGTAGGAACAGAACGCTGATGAAATGGCATCGATTGTTTTACAGGCCAATCAAAAGTCATGGTTAACTTGATTGTATCTCCTGAATCGTCCTTTATCGTGGCTATAGTATCCGTTATAGTGTAATCACCTTCTTCAACAATGGAATCAATGGTATAGTCACCTTTTAGCGAAAACGGGACAAATATTTTGTGTGTAAATAGTTTTTCAGGAACCGAACCTAAAGTGGAACTTCCTGTTACGGTATCGCCAATTTTGACTTTAGGTGTAAAATGCCACTTGACATTATTATCTAAAGGTTCAACGACCATTCCACGTTCCAAAAACCACTCTTCTTTTGCGAGTTCGTAAAGTGGATTTTGAAGACCATCAGTTACCATACCCAAAATACCTGGCCCTAATTTTACAGATAAGGGCAAGCCTGTAAATTCTACTGCATCACCAATTCGCATCCATGATGTATCTTCAAACACTTGAAGATAGACCAGCTTACCTGGTTTTACATCAATAACCTCTGATTTTAATCGCTTTCCATCTTCTAGGATGATATACGCTACTTCGCCGTTCATTACTGAACCTTGAGTGTTTTCAACACCTACTAAGGATTCATTAACACTAACAACTTTACCTTTTGCTTTTTCCAAGTGTTTTGCGTTTATTTTTCTTTTTACAATTTTTTATTAAATCCATATTCTTGGTGCATCCCAATATTTGATGTTGGGACACTTAAACTGGCAACAGACCTTCTTGTTTTATATGTACCACTAGCTACCCCTCAACTTACGGACTTCCTTCTCAACTTTGCTGTACCATATACGCTCCTTAATTTCATTAGCACTTTTTCTGTACAACGCCGCTTTTTCTGGTTCATTTAGTTTATCAAATAGATTAGCAATAGCACTATACGCTGGTACATGCATAATATTTATACCTAAACTAGCTTTATATTGCTCAATAGCTTCTTCAAGAAAACCGTCTTTCTCAAGTTGCTCTCCAGCAGCAAATAAAGTTTCAAAGTCTTTGATATCCGTTTCTAAGTGTAGGCTAATCACATCTTGAGATTTGAGAGTTAGGAATGAACATGGCACCTCGCGAATGACTTTTTCGGTAACACTACCTACTACCAAACGATTTAAACCCGTACGGCCTGCTGTTCCCATTATGAGTAGATCCACATTATCTATGGTAATGGTATTCAATATTTCTTGTGCTGCATCACCTGATCTTTCCATTTTAGACCAGTTTAAATTTTCAAGCTTAAACTGCTCTAAAAACTTGTCAAAATCTTTTTTGTGTTTTTCAAAACGTTCTGCATTTTCTTTTTGTAGGTCTTCTTTAGAACTAAACCACGAAGACGTTTCTTCTTCAGACACACTCAAAATAATAAGGTGCGCTTCGAAACGTCTAGCGATAATAATAGCATTGTTTAAGGCACGCTTTGATGGGTCTGAAAAATCAACCGGACAAAGAATAGTTTTGACATTTAAAGTATCGTCCTCCTTAATGACCAAAACAGGTTTTTCACTATTTTGAATAATCCGCTCAGTGGTGGTACCCAATTTAAACTTCTCCTTAGCTTTATTTTCACCCGAACCTACCAAAATCATGTTGGCATTAGTCGCAGAAGCTGCCATTACGATTTGATCATGGGCTACACCATATTTGATTAGTGGTGATTCAACATTAACTCCTTCAGCTTTTATGGCCTCTGAGGTTGCATTTAGTCGGTTTAATGCTGTATCATCCAATAAAGCCTTGACTTTCGAATTAACGATGTCATCTGGCAGTACATGCATAGGTATTATGGTTGACTTAAAAGTTTTAGCCAGGGAAATGGCAACTGATTCTAGATTTTCCGATGTTGATGCAAAATCTTCTGCAAAAAGGATTTTGTCAAGTATTTTCATATAATTTATTCTAACGGTTTTAAAGATTTATTATAATCAAGATAGCTTTTAAATTTGACTTTTTAAGATATCTTGAATCTAGTCAAAATTAATGAAATCTCAAAAAAATTAAATGACATATCTCATGTTTATTTTAATATCTTAACTTGATATTTACTTTTAGAAAATACACAGTAATTATTAATTGATAACTTTGATAATATTTGTTATCTTAAATGCACTTTTTAACTAAATATCAATTTAACAATGTATAAAATCCTTGTTCCCGTAGATTTTTCGAATACCTCAAAAAATGCGCTAAAATATGCCACAAGCTTATTTAGAGGCATAGAATTGGAAATTACCATTTTACATATATATGGTGCGCAGTCCACAGCATTGATGATGAAATCAATTGACAGCATTTTAATTAAAGAGGCTGAAAACCAAATGAGCGCTTTGGTAAAGGAGATGGAGGCGGAAGCACCATCGGTAAGCTTTAAAACAAAATTAGCCAAAAACTATGCAATCTCCACAATATCTGAACTAGGTAATTCGGGCATTTACGATTTCATTGTCATGGGCACCAAAGGTGTCAGCGGTTTGAAAGAAGTATTTATGGGAAGCGTTGCAGGTGGTGTGGTATCAAAAACCTCTGCGCCAGTTATTGTTGTACCACTTGATTATAACTTTAAGGATTTAAAACAAGTTGTATTTGCAGTAGGAGACAATGCTCTTTCAGAAACATCTACCCTACCATTACGAAAGGTATTGACATTACATAAAAGTCAATTAGAGGTACTTCATATTTCTGAAAATAGCAGCCCAGATTTTGAAGTAATCTTAAGTCCCATAAAAGATTTGAACCCAAAGTTAACCCACAAAGATGGTAATGGCGACTTAAATCAACAACTTAATGTCCATGTACAAAATCAGGATACTGATTTGTTATGCTTAGTTAGAACAAAAAAAGACTTTTTTGATAGATTATTTAGTGGTAGCGTCACCCTGAAGCAAACATTTAATAGTCCTATTCCTATCTTAATAACACATGATTAAATTTGATTATCAGTTTTTTGCATGGGTAATCAACTTAAATAAAGAAAGCCTGAAGTTAAACTTCAGGCTTTCTTGAATCACTAACCTATTAAATGGTAGTTTTTATAGCCGCTTGGGCAGCGACCAATCTCGCAATAGGTATTCGATATGGGGAACAACTCACATAATCGATTCCTGTATTGTAACAGAACTCAACAGATGCAGGTTCTCCACCGTGTTCACCACAAATACCTACTTTTAGGTTTGGTTTTGTACTTCGTCCACGTTGTGTTCCAATTTTAACCAATTGTCCAACACCTTCTTCATCAATCACTTCGAATGGGTCATTTTTAAGGATACCCTTCTCAATGTAGATTGGAAGGAATTTACTCGCATCATCACGAGAGTAACCAAAGGTCATTTGTGTTAAGTCATTTGTCCCGAATGAAAAGAAATCCGCTTTCTCAGCAATGAGGTCTGCCATTAATGCTGCTCTTGGCACTTCAATCATTGTACCCACCAAGAAGTCAATATGGTCATTCCGTTCTTTAAAAATAGTTTCGGCCGTTTCTCTAATAATGGTATCCTGAACCTCAAACTCCCGAACTGTTCCCACTAAAGGAATCATGATTTCTGGTTTACAAACAATACCACGTTCTTTCAAATTAAGGGCTGCTTCAATGATAGCCCGTGTTTGCATTGCAGTAATTTCAGGATAGGTGTTTCCTAGACGACAACCTCTATGACCTAACATTGGGTTGAATTCTTCTAATTCGGCAACTTTGTTTTTAACCGCCTGTAATGAAATGTGCATATCTTCTGCCAATTCTTTTTGTGTAGCCAATTGGTGAGGCACAAACTCATGCAACGGTGGATCTAGTAACCTAATGGTCACGGACATACCATCCATGGCTTCAAAAATGCCTTCAAAATCTGCTCTTTGCATAGGCAACAACTCTTCTAAGGCTTGCTTGCGTTCTTTAACAGTATCAGCCAAAATCATTTCGCGCATAGCCTTAATTCTATCAAGTTCAAAGAACATGTGTTCCGTTCTTGTTAAGCCTATACCTTCTGCACCAAAGTTTCGTGCTGTTTTGGCATCTCTAGGTGTATCTGCATTAGTACGTACTTTCATCTTGCGATACTTATCCGACAATGTCATTACTTCAGCAAAATCACCACCTAATGTTGGCTCCATTGTCTCTACCTTACCCTCAATAATATTACCTGTAGAACCGTTCAATGAAATCCAATCACCATCATGGTACACATTACCGTCGACAGTTAAAGTTCTATTTTTATAATTGATTTTAAGCGCACCTGCACCAGAAATACAACATTTACCCATACCACGAGCCACCACAGCAGCATGGGATGTCATACCACCGCGAGCGGTGAGAATACCTTTGGCAATGTTCATGCCTTTTAAATCTTCAGGTGATGTTTCCATACGTACTAATATGGTATTTCGATATTTATCCGCATCATCAGCAAAGAAGACGATTTTACCTGTTGCAGCACCTGGTGATGCAGGTAATCCTTGGGCAATAGTATTAGCCCGTTTTAAAGCATTAGGTTCAAAAATAGGGTGTAATAATTCATCAAGTTTGTTGGGCTCCATCATTAACAAAGCTTCTTTTTCGTTAATCATGCCTTCCTTGAGTAAGTCCATGGCTATCTTCACCATGGCCGCACCAGTACGCTTACCGTTTCTTGTTTGCAAAATCCACAGTTTCCCATTTTGGATGGTAAACTCCATATCTTGCATATCGCGATAGTGCTTCTCTAGTATATCCTGATAGCGGTTTAACTCATCAAAAATAGATGGCATTAACTCTTCCAAAGATGGATATTCCTTTAGTCGATCGTTTTCTTCAATTTTAGCTAGTTCTGCCCAGCGTTTGGATCCCAATTTGGTAATCTGTTGCGGTGTACGAACTCCAGCTACAACATCTTCACCTTGTGCATTGATTAGGTATTCGCCGTTGAAGACATTTTCACCTGTACCTGCATCTCTTGTGAAGCAAACACCTGTACCAGAATTGTCGCCCATGTTACCATACACCATAGCCTGAACATTTACAGCAGTTCCCCAATCTGCAGGATAGCCGTGCATATTACGATAGTAAACCGCTCTGTCTCCATTCCAACTATTAAAAACGGCGATTATTGCGCCCCAGAGTTGATCCCAAGGATCTGTTGGGAAATCTTGTCCTGTACGTTTTTTAATAGCGTCCTTAAAGTCATAAACTAAATCTTGTAAATCTTGAATAGTAAATTCAGTATCTAGTTCTATGCTACGCTTATGCTTAAGATGTTCCATGATTTCCTCAAATGGATCGATATCATCTTTAGATTCTGGTTTCATCCCTAAAACGACGCCGCCATACATTTGAATAAATCTGCGGTATGAATCCCACGCAAATTTTTCATTTTTGGCACGCTTTGCCAAACCTAGAACTGCTTCATCATTGAGGCCTAAATTCAATACCGTATCCATCATACCTGGCATTGAAACTCGTGCACCAGAACGTACAGATATCAACAATGGGTTATCCTTATCTCCAAAGGTAGTGCCCATTTCAGATTCTATGTTGGCAATCGATTGTTCTACTTCTTCTTTAATGAGTTCAATGACAGCGTCCCTACCAATTGTATTGTATTCAGTACAAACTTCGGTCGTTATTGTAAACCCTGGTGGTACGGGAATTCCTAAGGAACTCATTTCGGCCAAATTGGCCCCTTTACCTCCTAGTAAATTTCGCATTTTGCTGTTTCCGTCTGCAGTTTTGTTTCCAAACCTGTAAACTCGAGTTTTCAACTCTTCGAGTACTTCCATTTTAATATGTATTTATGATTCTTATTCCGTGTGAAGTAATGTTGTAATAACATAGTATAAAGATACTTTCAAACACCAAGAAATTAGCTGACAATTGTCAGCTAATAGGAGTTTTTTTGATTAAAAATGCATTAATTTTTTCTTAAAATTTCAATTTTTAAAAGCCTGAAATGCGAATAGTAGATTTTATACATTAGGCTGTTTTGCTCTGGACCTGCTTTTGGGATTTTTTAACTGAAAACTGCATGACTAGAGCAATTAAAAATGCTAAGACAAATAAGCCAGAAAATACCTTTAAAGTGATATCCAATGAGCCAGTCATTGTCTTTACATAATCATAAATGGCTGGACCAAGCAAACCTGCAAATCCTTTTGAAATCAAAACCACGCCAAGGATGGTTCCAAGTTGTTTAGTTCCGAATAAATCACTTAAAAACGCTGGAAGTGTTGCAAAAGCACCACCATATATAGTTATGATGAGCATCAGAACGCCTAAGAACAAAAATTCTTGGCCGATTTGAGCCAAAAAGAAAAACGCTATCATTTGTATCAAAAAGAAAATGATAAAGGTGATTGGTCTCCCAAAGAAATCTGAAAATGCTGACCAAAAAATTCGCCCTAAACCATTAAATGCACCTATTAAACCAACAACGCCAGCAGCTTGCATGGGTGTATAGCTCAATTGGAATTGTGAAATCTGGCTGGCTTCTGCAATCAGGGCAATACCACAAGTAATATTGATAAACATCATAATCCAGATATAATAAAAACGCTTAGACTTTAAGGCTTGTTTAACTGTAAAATCTATAGAATGGGAAGTTGTTGATTTTGTCTTGACTGGTTTGAATCCTTTAGGACGATACCCATCAGGTGGGTTTTCAATGTAGGATGCAGCCAAAAGAATCATTAACGTATAAATGACACCTAAACTATAAAATGTTGAAGTCACACCAATAGTTTCAAATAAATATTGCATCAAAGGACCAAATACCATAGATGCCAATCCAAAAGCCATGATGACAATTCCTACTGCTAAACCGCGTCTATCAGGAAACCATTTTACTAAGACACTAACTGGTGTAATGTAACCAACACCTAATCCTATGCCCGCGATAAGACCGTAAGCGATATAAAATAAAACCAGAGATTGCAACTGTAAGGCCAATCCTGTACCTAAAATGCCTAGACCATAACAGATACCTGCAATAGTGGTGCTTTTTTTTGGCCCTATTTTAGTGACCCATTGCCCAAGAAAAGCTGCTGAAAAGCCCATAACTAGTATGGTAATTTGAAACGCCCATTTTACCACTGAAGCATCTACATTAAATATGCTTTTTACGGGATCAGTAATCACTGAAAAGGCATATACCGAGCCTATGGATATATGAATAGCGATAGCACTCAATACCATTAACCATCTGTTTTTTGTGTTTTTTAGCTCCATCTTCAACAATTCATTTTATAAAAAGGCATCGATTCCGTATGTGCCTTTGAGCATACCAACAGCAAAAACTGCAATCAGACAGATAAAGAGAATACCTAAAGGTATGATTACTTTATCTACAAATGACAATGTTTTAGGACGTTCCCTATCTCCTATTAGGCCATTATTATCCAAGAACATGGCTAAGGCCCAAGCCAATACAGGGTTTGTGACCATGGCCATAAAAATACAAATCCCGGCTGCTTGAGCGGCTGCACTTTCCTTGACCATTTGGATACCAGCTTCAACTAAAGGTAAAAATACGCCAACCAGTAAGGCTGTAGTAGTTACAGGCGGCCAAACGGCAACATCCATTGGGCTTCCTATGATTGCAATAGCCATAACTAATAGTCCTAATAAAATTGCACCTGCTGGAATTGGTCGTTTGGCAATAGCCGCAGGAATCATGTAGGTACCCCAAGACGAGGTGATATTTCCACCACCGACGGCTGTACCTACCATTTGCCTAAAAGAGCACATGGTCATGGTGTCGTCTACGTCCATTAATACTTTTTCTGAACCTTTTGGATAATTCATTTCCTGAAAAATACGATGCCCCAAAAAATCTGGCGACCACATAGATACCGCCAAAATAGCAAACGGCAACGAAGCAATAAAATGTTGCATATTTGGCAAACCTAACATCCAACCTTCTTCAGTACTTCCCCACCAATAGAAAGGATTGAGATTAGGCAAGCCCATTTCGGTAGTAAATTGGAGATCAAAACCAGAACCACCAATTAGTGCAATGACCAAAGCTAAAATAGCACAAGTTGGAATGGCCAACCAACGCTTATCAATACGCGCCAAATAACTGTATAAAATGACTGTAGATACCAAGATGATAAAACCCAAATAACCTAATGAACCGGCTTCAATGATTTCGGATTGCAAACCCATTGACCAAGACTGCAACGTTTTTATTTGACTAAACGCTCCTGTAAATCCCAAAAAAATGAGTAAACCACCTGCTACACCTTTACTGGTTAAATCCACTAAGCGCGAGCCTCCTTTAAAATAACTCAACAATAAGCCAAAAACACCTATCAAAATGGCTAATGCCAGAGGATGTGCACCTGCAAGAGCAATACTGGCAATCAACGGAATCATAGGGCCATGGTTACCAGCTAAGTTAGCTCTAGGGTTAAAAAAACCTGAAGCTAAAATTACAAAGAGTAATGCAGGGATGAGCATTTCCACACGAGACACTTCTATAGCAAAGGCTTTACCGAGTGTAATATGGTCCCAAGCTTCAGTTAAACCTTCTGCCCAAGCCAACATAACTGAGGAATACATCGCAATAATACCTATAGTTCCTGCAAAGGCTGGTACCAAATCTTCCCACTCGAACCTAAAATCGCGACCAGGTAAATTAAGTTTATACCGTCTTGGTTTCATGATTTTGAGTTCATGCTCTAAATACTCAGAACGATTTTTGAATGCTGATGCTGGTTGATGCTGTTCTTTATAGCTCTTCATACGACTTATAAGATTGACTG
Source organism: Winogradskyella sp. (assembly GCF_028289625.1). Lineage (GTDB taxonomy): Bacteria > Bacteroidota > Bacteroidia > Flavobacteriales > Flavobacteriaceae > Winogradskyella. The sequence continues at coordinate 41,883 of NZ_JANQOM010000086.1, forward strand.
GTTTCGAGTTAATTGATACTAACCTGTTTAAAATAGGCTAGTAATAAAGTAGATGCTTGTTGCAGTTCAGCTTCTGTATTTTCGCGTGCATCCTTTAGTTTATAGTCCCATCCTAAGGCTTCCCACTTATGGACACCCAATTTATGATAAGGCTGAATCTCAAGTTTTTCGATGGTTTTGTAGCTTTTAAAGTACTCGCCCATGGTATGCAATAATTCTGGTGCATCGGTGAGTCCCGGAATCAATACATAACGCAACCACATTGGTTTGCCCGAAGCTTCCCTATGGGTAGATACATTAAAGGTGGTTTCCTTGTTTTTCTGTCCTGTAATTTGTTGGTAGCCTTCCTCGCTCATGGATTTAATATCTAACATCACCAAATCAGTATAATCATCCATCAACTCCTTGGCGAAATTATTTAGGATACGACCATTAGTATCTAAAGCCGTATGGATGCCTTCAGCCTTTAATTTTTTGAATAGTGGAATTAATGCTTTGGCTTGCAGCAAAGGTTCGCCACCAGAAATCGTCACCCCGCCATGTTTGCCAAAATAAGGTTTGGATTTTATGATGATGTTAAATAATTCATCAACTGTATATGGTTTTCCACCATCCATAGCTATAGTATCGGGATTATGGCAATACAAACACTTTAATTTACAGCCCTGCAAAAAAACCACACACCGAACTCCAGGCCCATCGTGAGTGCCAAAGGTCTCAATAGAGTGAACATTTAATATGTTTTCCGCCGTTTTGATGATTCAGTATTTTAATATTTGATATTGTTTAATTTCTCTTGTCCTTTTTCCAGCCATATCCTTATGGTATCATTTAAATCTTTGGCGGTAAGGTCTTTGTCTCGATACTCAAATTCCTGTCCTTTGATATAATCTACTTGTTCAGGCTTAATGAAATCGGAAATTTGTGTAACAACTTCATAATCACTTATTGGAGTAAAAAAGATATAGCCATCACAAAAGTCCTTCAAACTAAAATTGGGATATCCATATTTATATTTTGAATTCTCACCTGCTAAATCCCCAAAAGGTGTGTTCTCAGTATCCACCCCAAATGGCATATATTTTTGATAGTCTTCAATTGAAAATAGCCTATCCAAAACGCCCTCGACAGGAAATACTTCCTCTGTATCGTCTTCCGAACCCCAAGATCCGTGTAAAAAAATCGTCATGGTTTTGTCACCAATTTTATTCTTAACTAGGTTACCCATACGTTCCTTTTCATATACTCCACCAAAACTTTTGGTTGCAGCATTAAATCTGGGCTGGTAATAGGATGTAAATGCATGATGAATACCAGAATGAATGAGAGCCTTTTCTCCCTTATCTAAGACTTCGGTTTGAATGGCATGAGCAGAATAACCTTCATCTTCATCAAACTCATAGCTCCCAGCAAAAACCTTAGACATTATTTCTGGGTTTTGAAAGTCTTCTTCCTTTTGAACATAACTAAAATCCATCACTTCTTGAATACCAAATATTTTAAATCGTTTTGCATCATTTGGCAGATTTTTATTGAGCTCCCAAGCTTTTTTATAGACATCTATATATTCCTTGTAGCCCCAACCCCAATCTGAATTAAAGGCAATCTCTTCTGCGAGTTTGTCATCAAAGGTCTCAGCAGTAATCAATTGGTTTGCTGTTTCGGTATCCTCATAGTTTAAAAATTCGGTACCTAAATTGTAGATTCCATTTTCGTATAATACAGGAATTAAATCCTTTACAAATTCGACTTGTTGTTTTATCCAGTGGTTTTCTCCAATAAAGATGACATCATGGTCATTGAACTTATTGATAACATAAGTGGTTGGGGCTACTCTATTAGTTTCTAGATAACTTATAATTGGATGGGGAGCTCCATTTTGTTCAGTCTTGCCTTTGCAAGCAAAAAGAAAGAGCATTAATAGTACTAAACGTTTTATGATTTTCATATTTTGATTGATATAAAAAAGCACCTAAAATTTAGTGTCTAGGTGCTTTTTTACTGACTAATTACATGGATTCATGGAAGGACCTCGAAATCACTTCCAATTGTTGTTCTCTTGTCAATCTTACAAAGTTTACAGCATATCCAGAAACTCTAATTGTAAGCTGAGGATATTCTTCTGGGCGCTCCATCGCGTCAAGAAGTGTTTCCTTATCCAAGACATTGATATTAACATGTTGCGCATTATTTGAAAAATAGCCATCTAATATTGCCGTTAGATTTTCAACACGTGTTTCTACATCAGCACCTAGCGATTTAGGTACAATTGAAAAGGTGTTAGATATACCGTCTTGGGCATCTTCATAATTAATTTTTGCAACGGAATTTAATGATGCAATCGCACCCATTTCATCACGGCCATGCATTGGATTAGCACCAGGTGCAAATGGCACACCCAAAGCACGTCCATCTGGTGTTGCACCAGTCTTTTTACCATATACCACGTTAGATGTAATGGTCAGTACAGATAAACTTGGCTCTGCATTTTTATAAATTGGGAATTGCTTTAATTCATTATTGAAATCCGCTACTGCCTGTGCTGCTAAGGTATCGACTCTATCATCATCATTGCCATATTTAGGGAAATCGCCTTCAATTTCAAAATCTATGGTTAGGCCTTGTTCATTTCTAATTGGTTTGACTTTGGCATATTTTATAGCAGAAAGTGAATCGGCAACTATCGATAAACCAGCAATACCATAAGCAATATTGATATGAGGATTAGTATCAATTAATGCCATTTGGGCTTTTTCGTAATAGTATTTATCGTGCATATAGTGAATGATATTCATAGAATCACTATATACCCTAGCAATTTCTTGCATGGCAATTTTGAAGTTAACCATAACTTTATCAAAATCCAGATATTCATCCTTATCTTCAGGTACACCATCAAAAATTTGGGTTCCCGTCAACTCACAACGGCCTCCATTTAATGCTAATAATAATGTTTTAGCTAAGTTGGTACGTGCTCCAAAGAACTGAATAGATTTTCCTAAATCCTGATGTGACACACAACATGCTATTCCGTAATCATCACTATAACGTACATCTCGCATCAGTCTATCATTTTCGAACTGAAGAGATGAGGTTTCAATAGCTACTTTAGCACAGAACTTCTTAAAGTTTTCGGGCAAATCTTCTGCCCACAACACTGTCATATTAGGCTCTGGTGATGGGCCTAAATTATATAAGGTATTTAAGAATCTGAAAGAGGTTTTTGTCACTTTTGTTCTACCATCAGTGAACATACCACCTATGGCCTCTGTTACCCATGTTGGATCACCTGCAAATATTTCGTCATAGGCCTTCATTCTTAAATGACGTACTAGTCGCAATTTCATCACAAATTGATCGATGTACTCTTGAGCTTCAGATTCTGTGATTGTCCCATCTTGTAAATCCTGTTCGATATAAATATCCAAGAACGTTGATACATTACCTAAGGACATAGCTGCACCATCTTGTTCCTTAACAGCTGCTAGATAAGCCATGTAAGTCCACTGAACTGCTTCTTTTGCATTCTCAGCAGGTCGAGTTAAATCAAGGTCATATTTTTGACCAAGAACTATCATGGCCTTTAATGCCTTAATCTGCTCCGAAACTTCTTCTCGAAGTCGAATAACATCATCCGTAAATGGACCTGTTATAGACTCTAAATCTTTTTGCTTTTGCTCAATTAAAAAGTTTATTCCATAAAGTGCAACCCGTCTGTAATCTCCAATAATACGTCCTCTGGCATAATTATCTGGTAAGCCTGTAAGAATTCCCAAAGAACGGTATTTTTTAATTTCAGCATTATAGGCATCAAATACCCCATCATTATGGGTCTTTACATACTTAGAAAACAATTCAGTTAACTTTTCATTTGGCGCTTTACCGTGTTCTGATAGTGCTTTTTGAACCACCTTAAAACCTCCAAAAGGTTTCATGGCACGTTTTAAAAGCTCATCGGTTTGAAGTCCGACAATAACTTCTTTTTCTTTATCAATATATCCAGCGTCAAAGGCCTCAACAGTAGATATGGTATCTGTGTCTAAACTACGTACACCATCTCTGGCTCGTTCTTCTTCCATAGCCTCCAAACAAGTTTTCCATAAAGCCTTAGTAGCCTCAGTCGGTCCAACCAAAAACTCACTTGAGCCATGGTATGGGGTGATATTGTTGAACACAAAACTTCTTACATTTATCGATTTAGTCCAAAGACCCTCTAAAAATTGTTTTACTTCCATGATTACTATAAATATTTATATCTAAAAATTGTCTTTTCTGTAATACAAAATTAGATATGAAATAAATCATTAATGCTGATTTTTATCATGTTTTGCTTTTTAAAACCCCTTGTCATTAAAGGGATAGCTAGCGAAAACGTTTGAGTTAAGGCACTACAGGATTTATTTAAATTATAATTTTTTCATTTCTTAAGCTTTTAAAAAAAGAATTGGTGCGGTTAGAAATCTTTATAGCTGAGATTCAACCAACTAATCATAAATTATTATTATTTTTACCGTGATACTTTTTTGCTAATAATATTGATTAATCACTTAGGATTGTGACTTAAATTTTATTAGTTGTTAGGGTGAAAAGTATCACAATTTCAAAGGGCTTTATTCGATAAAGCCCTTTTTATATTTCTTTAAAAAGCAAAATAAATCTTAAAATATTCTATTTCATCTTATTAATTAACAGAGGGTAAAAAAATTCGACCTAAATTTCTTATTTTCGTAAAAATCCCTATTAATTTTTTGCATATTCTAAATTATGACAGACGTTAAACGCCTCTTTGATTTCCCTTACTATCAACTGCAACATAAGCCAAACGCTAAGGCCTTAGTGACTAAATACAATGGTGAATGGACACCAATATCAACCCAAGAATATATTGATAAAGCCAATGCTGTAAGCCGTGCACTGATAAAAATGGGCGTAAAGAAAGACGACAAAATTGCTGTGATATCCTCGACGAACCGAACCGAGTGGAATATTATGGATATTGGTGTGCTTCAGGTCGGTGCACAGAACATACCTATTTATCCAACGATTTCAGCAGAAGATTATGAATATGTATTAAATCACAGTGAATCCATTTACTGCTTCGTTTCTGATGAAGAAGTCTTGGAAAAAATAAAAAAGGTACAAGACAATACTAAATTGAAAGATGTTTATTCCTTTGACCATATTGATGGATGTAAGCATTATTCTGAATTACTTGAATTGGGTAAAGATGAGAGCAACCAAAACGAAGTTGAAGCTAGAAAGGACGCTGTACAACCTAACGATTTAGCAACGATAATATACACCTCTGGTACAACAGGTAAGCCTAAAGGGGTTATGTTGTCGCATTGGAATATTACGAGTAATGCTCTAGACGCGTCAAAACGATTGCCACCAATTGATGGGGAAACAAGAGTTCTCAGCTTCTTACCTATTTGCCATATTTTTGAGCGCGTTCTTATCTATATATATCAGTATGCAGGCACAAGTGTTTACTTTGCCGAAGGCTTGGATAAAATAGGTGATAATGCCAAGGAAATAAAACCACATTTAATGAGTGTGGTACCACGACTTCTCGAAAAAGTTTTTGATAAAATAATGCTTAAAGCTGATGAATTATCCGGAATAAAACAGAAACTATTTTACTGGGCAGTAGAACTGGGCGAAAAATGGGAACCCTACAGAGCAAATGGTTCTTGGTACGAATTTAAATTGAGCATCGCTAACAAGCTTATATTTAGCAAGTGGCGAGAAGCGCTAGGCGGAGAATTAAAAACTATGGTTTCTGGTAGTGCAGCCTTACAACCTAGATTATCTAGGGTTTTTTGTGCAGGCCAAATGCAAGTTATGGAAGGTTATGGGCTTACTGAGACCTCACCCGTGGTCTCGGTAGGAATGTATAGAGATCACCATTACAAAGTTGGAACAGTCGGTAAACCTATAGATAATGTTGAGGTTAAAATTGCAGAAGATGGCGAAATTCTAATTAAGGGTCCAAATGTGATGCTAGGTTATTACAAAGACCAAGAAAAAACAGCCAGTGTAATGACAGGAGATTATTTCCATACTGGCGACAAAGGTATTATAGACAAAAATGGTTTCCTGAAAATCACAGGACGTAAAAAAGAAATGTTTAAAACCTCTGGTGGTAAATATATCATTCCTACATTATTGGAAAATGACTTAAAGCAATCTTTGTTTATCGAACAAGTAATGGTGGTTGGAGAAGGTGAAAAAATGCCAGGAGCTATTATCCAACCTAATTTTGAATTCATTAGAGATTGGATAGAACACAAAAATCATGACATTGGCACTTCCGAACAAGAAATTGCAACATCAAAAAAAGTGATTAAACGCATACAAAAGGAAGTTGATAAATACAACAAGAATTTCGGAAAATGGGAGCAGATAAAACGTTTCGAGTTGACTTCCGAAGCTTGGACTATTGATGATGGTCACCTTACTCCTACCATGAAAATGAAGCGAAGTGTTATCAGGGAAAAATACGACAATTTGTACGAAAAAATATATCGGCAATAATAGATATTGTTAGCCCTAAAAAAGTTCGAGATGATAATTTAAGTTTTAATCTTTGTATTAATCCATTTTGGAATAATAATTGATGCCTAATTTTAAAACTATTTAATCACAAAACGCATGAAATATTTTAAAACAGTAATCGTATGCTTTGTCATTTTAGCATTACCAAACACAACATTTGGTCAAGACACCTATTCTAAAACTACAAGTGAGCTTGTTTTTGAGGATAGCTCAGAAAAACGTTTTATTGAAACATATGTTACTGAAGATGCATTAAGCCTTCATTTCACGGTTAATTGCGAACTTAAGGAAGGTTTAATAGCTGTTGAAATTATAAACTCTGAAACAGGAAAAAACTATGGGTCTTTTACTGTAGGAGGTTCAAAATCCGATACTCCAAATCAAAGTTCTACTGTAAAGGAAAATGTAATAAGCAATATTCATAAAGTAATTAAAAGTCCTACAATCGGATATTATAAAATAAACATAGTCGCTGAAAATGCTAAAGCTGAACTTAAGGTTACCGTAGAGCAATTCTACAACTAATAAGCAAAAGATATATCTTCCCCTTAATAGAGAACTATCCCACAGTAGTTTCCTCTCAATACTTTTTTAGTTCCCTAATAGTAGCATATAAAAAAGTCAATCTTTTTTAGACTGGCTATGAACATGTAATTACAAAGGTCTTCTATTTTAAATAATTAGCAATTCGCGATACAAGCCTTAATGGATATCATTTATCCATAACTAGAAAACTCCTATAAAACTGAAATCACATAACTATAAACCTGCTGTCTTAATTTTGAATAATTTATTATGCATGCATAGTATTTTTTACTATCTTTGGAAACCAAACTAAATTCAATGAAAGACAAAACAATAGATTATGTACTGAGAACCACATGGTTAGCAGTAAATAAAATGTATAATGAAGAAGCTTCTAAATTCGACACAACGATGGCTACGGGTTTTGCATTGTTGAGTATTGACCCAGAAAAAGGGACTCCTTCTACCTCCTTGGGTCCAAAAATGGGTATGGAAGCAACCAGTCTTTCACGTACGCTAAAGACGATGGAAGAAAAGGGGTTAATAGAACGTAAACCAAATCCAGAGGACGGTCGTGGAGTATTAATCCACTTAACGGACTTTGGCAGGGAAAAAAGAGAGTATTCCAAAGAGCGTGTACTAATTTTTGACAATGCCATAAGATCTAATATTTCTACTGAAAAAATTGAGCATTTCTATGAAGTTGCCGAGCTAATAAACAATATGATATCTAACAAAAAAATATACAATCAAAAAGAACATATTTTAAAATAATGAGTAAACGAAGAATAAAGAAAATCGCTATCGTCGGTTCTGGTATTATGGGAAGCGGAATTGCTTGCCATTTTGCTAATATCGGTGTTGATGTACTTTTACTGGATATCGTTCCAAGAGAACTTAATGATAAAGAGAAAGCTAAAGGCTTAACTTTGGAAGACAAAGCGGTGAGAAATCGTTTGGTTAATGATGCCTTAAATGCATCTATCAAATCCAAACCCGCTCCACTCTACCACCCTTCTTTCAAAAACAGAATTACTACAGGTAATTTAGAAGACGATATTGCTAAAGTGGCTGATGTAGACTGGATTATGGAGGTGGTTGTTGAGCGTTTGGACATTAAGCAACAAGTTTTTGAAAAATTAGAAAAATACAGAACTCCTGGCACACTTATTACATCGAACACTTCAGGTATTCCTATAAAATTCATGAGCGAAGGCCGAAGCGAGGATTTTCAGAAGCACTTTTGCGGAACGCACTTCTTCAATCCTGCACGTTACTTAAAATTGTTCGAAATTATTCCAGGACCAAAAACTGATGCCTCAGTATTAGAGTTTTTAAACGGTTATGGAGAACAATTCCTAGGAAAAACCTCGGTAGTGGCCAAAGACACACCAGCATTTATTGGTAACCGTATAGGTATATTCAGCATTATGAGTTTATTCCATACGGTTAAGGATTTGGATTTAACTATTGAAGAAGTTGATAAATTATCAGGTCCAGTAATTGGACGCCCTAAATCTGCAACGTTCAGAACCGTTGATGTGGTTGGTTTAGATACTTTAGTACATGTAGCGAATGGCATTAGGGAAAATTGCCCAGATGATGAGCGTCATGAATTATTTCAGTTACCAGACTTCATCAATACCATGATGGAAAACAAATGGTTAGGAAGTAAGACAGGGCAAGGTTTCTACAAAAAACATGTATCACCTGAAGGTAAGAAAGACATTTTATCTTTAGATCTAAACACTCTCGAATATCGAGAAAAGCAGCGTGCAAAATTTGCGACTTTAGAGCTTACAAAAACCATAGACAAAGTTGCAGATCGTTTCAAGGTGCTCGCTAAAGGTAAAGACAAAGCAGGTGAATTTTACCGTAAAACGCTTTCGGCTTTATTTGCATATGTATCTAATCGTATTCCAGAAATCACAGATGATTTATACAAAATAGATGATGCTATGAAAGCAGGATTTGGCTGGGAACATGGACCCTTCCAAATTTGGGATGCCATAGGAGTTGAAGCAGGTATAGCCATGATGAAAGCCGAAGGGTTAGAGCCAAGTGCATGGGTCAATGACATGCTAGCTTCAGGAAGTACTTCGTTCTACACTATAAAAGATGGAGCCACATACGCGTACGATATTCCAAAGAAATCACAGGAGAAAATTCCAGGACAAGATAGTTTCATCATACTTGATAACATCAGAACATCAAATGAAGTATTTAAGAACTCAGGAGTTGTTATAGAAGACTTAGGTGATGGTATTTTGAACTGTGAATTCCAGTCCAAAATGAACACCATTGGTGGAGATGTTCTTACAGGATTGAATAAAGCAGTTGATTTAGCAGAAAAAGATTTTGAAGGTTTGGTCATCGGTAACCAAGGAGCCAACTTCTCTGTTGGTGCTAATATAGGTATGATATTTATGATGGCTGTAGAACAGGAATATGACGAACTAAATATGGCCATTAAGTATTTTCAGGATACTATGATGCGTATGCGTTACTCAGCCATCCCAACGGTTGCAGCACCTCACGGCATGTCATTGGGAGGCGCTTGTGAATTATCCATGCATGCCGATAAAGTAGTGGCTGCAGCAGAAACTTACATAGGTCTGGTGGAGTTTGGTGTTGGTGTGATTCCTGGAGGAGGAGGTTCCAAAGAAATGGCCCTAAGAGCATCTGATACGTTTAGAAAAGGTGATGTTGAGTTAAATGTGCTGCAAGAATACTTCCTTACCATAGGAATGGCAAAAGTAGCTACCTCTGCATACGAAGCCTTTGACTTAGGTGTCTTACAAAAAGGAAAAGACATCGTAATTGTGAATAAGGATCGTCAGATTGCCACAGCTAAAGCACATGCCAAATTAATGGCTGATGCTGGTTATACGCATCCTGTAAAACGAAAAGATGTAAAGGTGTTAGGTAAGCAAGCCTTAGGCATGTTCTTAGTAGGGACGGATGCTATGGAAGCGAGTCACTACATAAGCGAGCATGACCAAAAAATAGCAAATAAGTTGGCTTACGTTATGGCTGGTGGTGATTTATCCGAACCGTCATTAGTAACTGAACAGTATTTATTGGATTTAGAGCGTGAAGCATTCTTATCGCTATGTACTGAGCGTAAAACATTAGAACGCATTCAGCATATGTTAAAAACAGGTAAACCATTACGTAATTAATCCTTAACATGACTAAGTCGAGAACAGATAGATTACAAAGTTTTGGAACCATTTTGGCTCTAGTTATAAGTGTGATAGCTATGGTGACTTCTATTTATGAGGCTAACATTATGAAATCACAGCAAAAAGCTATGGTGTGGCCTTACTTAAAGACCACCCAAAGTTACAGTAACGAGGGTTTTAATATTAAGGTTTTTAATAATGGCATTGGCCCTGCTCTTGTAAAATCGGTTGAAGTTAGTTTTAAAAATCACCCTTTAAAGGATATCGATGAACTTTTGGATTCACTAAAACCAGACAGAACGTTTGGATATGATATTTTAAAAACAAATGACGTTAATAACTATGTCTTTAAACCTGGTGAGGAACAAGTGTTGATGGGACTTAGTTGGACAGATGAAACCAGAGACCTTTTAGAAAATCTACAATATGTAAATATTAAAATTGCCTATGAATCGGTACTAGGTGATTATTGGGTTTATGATGCCCGTAACGAAACAAACAAGCAAGAAAAATTTAAAGCAAGATTAGAATACGATAATTGATTTTATGTTATGAAACAAGTATATATAGTAAAAGGCTATAGAACGGCTGTAGGTAAATCCAAAAGAGGTGGTTTCCGATTTAAGAGGGCTGACGAACTCGCTGCTGAAACGATTCAGTATATGATGAACAAATTACCAGATTTTGATGTTACTAGAATTGATGATGTTATTGTTGGTAATGCCATGCCAGAGGGCTCTCAAGGGCTTAACATGGCACGTATCATATCATTAATAGGATTAAATACAGTTGATGTGCCTGGAGTTACAGTGAATCGTTTTTGCTCTTCAGGATTAGAAACCATTGCCATGGCTGTTGCAAAAATTCAAGCAGGTATGGCAGATTGTATTATTGCAGGCGGTGCCGAAAGTATGAGTTCGGTACCTATGACAGGTTTTAAACCCGAACTTAATTATGAGATTGTCAACTCTGGACATGAGGATTATTATTGGGGAATGGGCAATACTGCAGAAGCTGTTGCCGAAAAGTATAAGGTATCAAGAGAAGATCAGGATGAGTTTGCGTACAATTCGCACATGAAAGCTTTAAAAGCTCTAGCTGAAGGGCGTTTTCAAGATCAAATTGTGCCGATTGAAGTCGCTGAAACCTATGTCGATGCCAATGGTAAAAAAGCTAACCGAAATTTTACCGTTTCAAAAGATGAAGGTCCAAGACAGGGAACGAGTAAAGAAGCCTTAGCAAAATTACGACCTGTTTTTGCGCAAGGTGGTTCAGTGACCGCAGGCAACTCTTCGCAAACGAGCGATGGCGCAGCTTTTGTATTGGTGATGAGTGAGGATATGGTCCAAGAACTAAATCTAGAACCTATTGCAAGATTAGTAAGTTATGCTGCTGCTGGAGTACCACCAAGAATTATGGGAATTGGTCCTGTAGCTGCTATTCCAAAAGCATTAAAGCAAGCTGGACTCTCGCAAAGTGATATTGAATTGATTGAATTGAACGAAGCGTTTGCCTCTCAATCATTAGCTGTGATAAGAGAACTAGATTTAAAACAAGATATCGTCAATGTGAATGGTGGTGCTATAGCACTTGGTCATCCTCTAGGCTGTACTGGCGCTAAGCTTTCAGTACAATTGTTTGATGAAATGCGTAAACGTGATATGCAGAATAAATACGGCATGGTAACCATGTGCGTAGGTACTGGACAAGGAGCCGCTGGGATATTCGAATTTCTTAATTAAAAGATAAGGGATTATAGAAAAAAGATTATAGACTTATGAGCTCTAGAAAAAGACACAACTATAAAAATTTGAAAATATGGCAATTAGGCTTGGAAATTTCATTTGAAGTTTCAGATATTATTGTTGAATTTCCTAAACATGAACGTTATGACTTATCATCTCAAATGAGTAGATGTTCGGTATCAATGCCAAGTAACATTGCCGAAGGTTCAGCAAAAAGTGATAAATCATTTATTAATTATTTGAATATTTCACTGGGCTCTTCTTTTGAACTTAGCACCCAACTTTTAGTTGCGCATTATAGAAACTATATAGATAATCAAACGTTAAATAAACTTGAAGAAAAAATAGAGGAATTTCAAAAAATGACTATGGGATTTCAAAATGGACTTAGTGCTTAAGTCTTCACTCTCTACTCTATTTTCTCTTTTCTAAAAACAAAATAAAAATGAGTACTACAACTGTTGAAAAAGACATTTTAAGAGGTGGGCAATTCCTTGTTAAGGAAACCAATTGTGAAGACGTATTCACACCAGAAGATTTTTCCGAAGAACAAAAAATGATGTTAGAAACCGTAAAGGAATTTGTGGACAGAGAAATCTGGCCTAACAAAGAGCGTTTTGAAAAGAAAGACTATGCCTTTACTGAAGAGATAATGCATAAAGCTGGAGAATTAGGATTATTAGGTATCGCAGTACCTGCTGAATATGATGGATTAGAAATGGGCTTTGTGTCTACGATGTTAGTTTGCGATTACATTTCTGGCGCGACAGGATCCATAGCCACGGCATTTGGTGCGCATACAGGAATTGGCACCATGCCAATCACCTTATATGGTACAGAAGAACAAAAACAAAAATATGTACCTGCCTTAGCAACTGGTGAAAAGTTTGGAGCCTATTGTTTAACGGAGCCAGGTGCAGGATCGGATGCCAATTCAGGAAAAACAAAAGCTGTGCTTTCTGACGACGGAAAACACTATTTGATTTCTGGGCAAAAGATGTGGATTTCCAATGCTGGATTTGCTGAAACTTTTATCGTTTTTGCTAGAATTGAGGATGATAAGAATATTACTGGTTTCATTGTAGAATTTGATAAGGACAATCCCAATGGCATAACCTTAGGTGAAGAAGAACACAAACTAGGTATTCACTCCTCCTCTACACGTCAGGTATTCTTTAATGAAACCAAAGTCCCTGTGGAAAACATGTTATCTGAGCGTGGTGGTGGGTTTAAAATTGCAATGAATGCACTTAACGTTGGCCGAATAAAATTAGCAGCCGCTTGTTTAGATGCACAACGTCGTGTTATTACAGAAGCTGTAAAATATGCTAATGAGCGTGTGCAGTTTAAAACTCCAATTGTGAAATTCGGAGCCATTAAATCTAAACTAGCTGAAATGGCTACAAGTTGTTACGCTGGTGAGTCCGCTTGTTATAGAGCTGCTAAAAATATAGAGGACCGTATTGCGATAAGACAAGAATCTGGGAACTCACATCATGAAGCGGAATTAAAAGGCGTTGAAGAATATGCCATAGAATGCTCCATTTTAAAAGTGGCTGTTTCAGAAGATATTCAGAATTGTTCTGATGAAGGTATCCAAGTTTTTGGAGGTATGGGATTCTCAGCCGATACACCAATGGAAGCTGCTTGGAGAGATGCTCGTATTTCCCGTATTTATGAAGGAACTAACGAAATCAACAGAATGTTAGCCGTTGGTATGCTGGTAAAGAAAGCTATGAAAGGTCATGTGGATTTATTGGGTCCTGCAATGAAAGTAGCCGACGAATTAATGGGCATTCCATCTTTCGATACTCCAGATTATTCAGAATTATTTTCAGAAGAAAAAGCGATTATCGCCAAGTTGAAGAAAGTATTCTTAATGGTAGCAGGTTCTGCAGTCCAGAAATTTGGTCCAGATTTAGAACAACACCAACAATTATTAATGGCTGCCTCAAACATTTTAATTGAGATTTATATGACAGAATCTACAATTTTAAGAACTGAAAAAAATGCTAAACGCTTTGGTGAAGAGGCTCAAACCCATCAAATCGCCATGGCAAAATTATATTTATACAATGCCATTGACATCATTACTAAAAATGCCAAGGAAGGTATAGTGAGTTTTGCAGAGGGAGATGAACAGCGCATGATGCTTATGGGCTTAAAACGCTTCACAAAATATACCAACATGCCAAATGTTGTCGCACTTCGCACTCAAATTGCGGATAAATTATCTGAGGAAAACGAGTACTGTTTTTAATCTAGTTTAAAGTTAGAGATGAAAAAGCCAATTCAATAGAATTGGCTTTTTTAATAGCTCTTAATCTTATTTTTTGTCAATGACAACAGGGTTTTATACTCAATAAAATAAAACCTTTTTAGAAACTGTTCCTGTATCTGTTTCAATTAAAACAATGTATGTCCCTTGAGACGGTCTATTGCTAAATTGTACATTAAGCTTTAAGGAGGCTTCATTTAATACATCCGTATGAATTAATTGACCTGCAATATTATAAACAGATAATTTCCTTAACGTAATGCTAAAAGGATTGCTTAATGTTAATGTATTTATATGACTGTCATAGTATATCTTGAACTTATCGATTTTATTTTCATCTATTGATAAAGAAGCTTCCGATGTTGAAAAGGCTAACACAAAACGGTCTAGGTATTCACCTGCTTCGGCATAAAACTCGTAGGCACTATTCCTTAAATTATGATAAGTGTCAAGTTCAGTATCATACAGATAAAGATTAAAATCATCAGAAATATTTTCTAGTGCGTCAATGCCTATGGTCGCAATACCATCATTAAGAATATGAAATCCTATTGGGAAATTAGTACTCTCATCTACTGCATTTGTTCCTTGGATTGTAAATAACTGATCTTCTATCAACCAGTACATATCTGCATAATCCGTTTCTAAGTAAGCGCCATCATAACCCCAATCAATACCAGGAGTTGCATTTTCATCTTCTGTTAATAATAACTGCCTGTGCATTGTGCTTGGGGCTGTAAAGCCTAACCTAATTTTACGCCTTAAATCATTTGTTGGTTGCTCTAAATCGAGTTTATCTTCACACATACCTATATTGTTAGTAGCATATACATGTGCTACAGTCAATAAAAACATCAACAAAGAGATAGATGCTATTTTTAGATTCAAACAATTCAATTAAGTTTAATTTAATGATTAATAGGCTAATCAAACTAAACCAATATTCCTTATACATGCTCAAATATTCGCATAAAAGCTCATATTTAGACGATAAACTTCCCTAGGATGCAAATAACTCCTATGAAATGCATAGCAATAGTTTGATTTAGTTCCGAAATTCTAAAAAGGGGTTAAAGTTATGCTAGTCAATAGCTATTAATTGACTCTTGAAGCAACATTGAAAAAAAGTCTCAAGACAGAAAATCTTGAGACTTTTCACTAACTAACTAAAATATGAAGATCAAAAAAATTACTCAGAATTGTTTATCAGGGCTTATTTAAATTTCCATTAAATATCAAGCTGATATTTAAACAATCCTAGACTATTCATATCGTTAAAACTACAAAATTAACGACAAAAAGGATAATTTATTCGACGAAATACATATATATTTTGTATTTTCTTACAAATTCAATTAAAATTCAATAAATGCACTAGCCTTAAAACTAGATAATCATTATATTTATTCCATCAATCTTGCTATATCATGAAATATTATTTTTTAATCCTATTTTCCCTACTCTTAACTACATATTCTTTATCACAATCTAATACCGAAATCTTTTTATTTGATTTAGATATCAAGACTTCCAAAATCGTGCTAACCAATGGCAAAAACATTTCAAATAACGAAGGCTATGACAGTCAACCTTCATTTATGAGCGGAGATAACGTACTTTTTGCGTCAACAAGAAATGGGCAAACTGATATTGCTCAATATCATATTGGTTATAAATCAAAAACATTTATTAATTATACTAAGGGCGGCGAATATACACCTCTAAAAATTCCAAATAAAAATGCGGTTTCTGCTGTTAGACTTGATGAAGATGGGAAGCAGCGTTTATACTCCTATAATTTGAGTAATGGAGAACCTACTGAACTTATAAAAGATTTAGTAGTTGCTTACTACACGTGGTACGACGATAACACAACGGTTTCTGCCGTAATTGAAGATGAACAATTAAATTTATTTGTCACAAACATTTCTGAAGGCAAAAGCAGAAAATATGCGACAAAAGTTGGGCGTTCATTTCATGGAATACCAAATTCAGACTTGGTTAGTTTCATTTACAAAGAAAGTGACAAACGATGGCAAATTCGTTCCCTTAATCCTTCAAACGGTATTACTAGACTTATAGCAAATACTATGGAAGGAGTTGAGGATATCTGCTGGCTCAATAATAGAACTTTATTGTCTGGAAAAGATGGCGTTCTGTATAAATTAACCTTAAAAAAGGATAACAACTGGAAAAAAGTTGCTGATTTATCATCGTATGGCATAACTAAAATTACCCGTCTTGCCATTAATGCAGAAGCCACAAAATTATTGATAGCTGGTGATTTAGGTTCAGGAAACTCAACTCAACAGGGTAGTACTAACTCCAACACAAACCCTGATGAATCTAGCACAGAACCTACAATAACTGAAACCCAAGCTTCGGCAGTGGTCCAAAAGCATATCGACCCCTTTAATGAAAGGCGATTGAATGCTTTCGCAAATGTCTTTGACGACAATGTTATAGTCAATCGATTCCCTAAGGATTATATGTACTCTGGCCGTAAAACGTTAAGAGATAATTATCGGCAATTTTTCAACAATAACAAGAAAGCCAATGTCAAGGTTCTTAACCGTATGATTTTAAAAAACAAAGTTATAGATGACGAATTGGTAACCATCAATAATTTAACCCTAAGACAAGCTACAATCTATGATGTTGATAAAGAGGATATTAACTCAATGACTTTTATTAGGAATAGAAAAACCACATCTAATCCAGAAACCATTGTTAATAAACAATTGGAGGCCTATAACAAAAGGGATATTGAAGAATTTGCTAAAACTTATGCCGATGATGTTAAACTCTATTTACTTCCTGATAATTTAACAACAGATGGAAATGAGGCTTTAAAAAAACGTTATGAGACGATGTTTAACTCGGTGCCAGATTTAAATGCTGAAATTATGAACAGAATTGTCTTGGGTAATAAAGTCATAGATAAGGAAAAAGTAACGATAAATGGGCAAATCTATTATGCGATAGCTATTTATGAAGTCAAAGATGGTTTAATTTCTAAAGTTACATTTATACAATAATTTTTTCTATTTGTCCACCTTTTAGCAATACCAAACGTTTTAATTATAAAACATCAGATGAAATACTTTATTAAATTTTTAATCTTCCTAATGAGTGTATTTGTTTATACCCAAGACAAAACCTTAGAACCCAAATTAGAGAACATTAAATGGATTTCGGGCACTTGGCATGGTGAAGCCTTCGGAGGCATTACCGAAGAGGTTTGGAGCGAACCCTCAGGAGGTTCTATGATGGCGACTTTTAAATTAATTGTTGATAATAAAGTTCAATTTTATGAAATTGAAGTTATTCGTGAAATCGAAAACAACCTTATTCTTCAATTAAAACATTTTGGAGAGGACTTAAAGGGATGGGAAACTAAAGATGAAACCGTAGACTTTCCTTTAAAATACATAACAGAGGATAAAGTTGTTTTTGAAGGCATGGCATTTGAAAAAGTGAATCCGACTGAAATGAATGTATATGTTGACATTGACAATAAAGGTAAGGTTGAAACCGTAAAATTCAACTACCGTAAAAAAGAAAACACAAAACCAATTAAACAACTTATAAACGTAAATTATGCCATCGAAAGCCCAATTATTGATGGTATTACTAACGAAGTTGTGTGGGAAAAAGCCGAATGGCATCCAATAGATCAACTTTGGTTGGGCAATAACTACTCGTCTGAAGATTTTGAAGGTCGATACAAACTGACTTGGACGGAAGAGGCACTTTATCTCCTAGCTGAAATTAAAGACGACAAGTTAAGGGATGTTTACAAAGACCCTTTAAAAAGTTGGTGGGATGAAGATTGTTTAGAAATATTTGTTGATGAGGATAATAGTGGTGGTGACCATCAATATAATCATAATGCCTTTGCATATCACGTCGATTTAGATGGTAATGTTGTAGATGTAAATCATACCAAAGAAGGTAAACTATATAACTCTCATGTTACTTCAGCTAGACGAACTGATGGAAATACTACGATTTGGGAAGTTAAGATTTTACTTTTTGATGATACTTATAAAGATGATACAGAAAACCAACCTGTGAAACTAGAATCAAATAAAAATATTGGTTTTGCCCTTGCCTACTGTGACAATGACAATAGTGAACATAGAGAAAATTTCATAGGATCCGTATTTATTGAAGGAGCCAATAAAGATCGCGGTTGGATAGATGCTAATATTTTTGGAACTTTAGTTCTTAAAACAGAATAAAACCAAGATTAGTTGCGTTTACAATAGTAGATTTAATTCTCAACTTATCAATGCTATAACCGCTCAAAATAATTCGCGAATATTAGTCGCTCATAAATTATAACAACATGAAAACTAAAGTTATAAAACCCTTACTTCCAGAACTATTCATCCTTGGCTCTATTGTTTATTATTGGATTGCGTCTTCATTACTTAATCCAATTGCCATAAGTCTATTATTAATTATGGGTTTTCAAATACTTAAACAGAAAGCTATTTCGGGCATCATCATTAGTGTCATTTTTATTCTTCTTAATTTATACATGGTATTAGCACTAATTTCTGAGCTATCGGAATTCAAGAATATTGACAGTGATTTTAATACCATGTTATTGGTTGGTGGACTTTATTTGGGCACGAATTTATGTTTAGGATTAGTAATGCTCATTAAATATTTAAAAAAAGCGAATGCAAAACAATTACACCAAACTTTATCTTAAATACTGTTTTTTCATTAGTGCATTTATTATTAATGGGAATCTTCAAGCACAACTACTTCAAAACAAATCTAATTTCACAAAGCACGATACTTTAAGAGGCAGTATAACTCCAGAGCGCAAGTGGTGGGATTTAAGTTACTATGACCTCAACATAAAGGTACAACCAGACAACAAATATATTGCAGGTTACAACATTGTACGCTACAAGGTTTTAAAATCTCACGATGTCATTCAGATCGATTTACAAGAACCATTAGAAATAACAGCAATCTCACAAGATAATGAGGATTTAAACTTTAATAAAATTGGTCCTGCCCATTTCATATTCCTTAAAAAGAAACAGGTTCCAGGAGAATATAATGAACTGTATATCCAATATGCTGGTAAACCAAAAGAGGCTGTAAATGCACCTTGGGATGGTGGCTTTTCATGGAAAAAGGATAAAAATGGAAAGGATTTTGTCGCAACATCGTGTCAAGGTTTAGGTGCTAGTGTTTGGTGGCCAAATAAGGATCATATGTATGATGAAGTAGATAGTATGCGCATTGCCGTCGACGTGCCTAAAGATTTAATTGCTATAGCTAATGGACGACTTCGAGACACTTACGAATATGAATACGGTGGTTATAAATTATATGAATGGTTTGTATCTAATCCCATAAACAATTATGGCGTAAACGTTAACATTGGAGATTACGTTAATTTTTCTGAAGTTTATAAAGGGGAAAAAGGAGATTTGGATATGGATTATTGGGTCTTATCCTATAATCTGGATATCGCTAAAGAACAGTTTAAAGATGCACCAAAAATGATGAAGGCTTTTGAGCATTGGTTTGGCCCCTATCCCTTTTATGAAGACAGTTTTAAGCTAGTAGAAGTCCCATACTTAGGTATGGAACATCAAAGTTCGATAACTTATGGCAATAAGTATATCAATGGATACCTAGGTAGGGATTTATCTCGGACAGGTTGGGGTTTAAAATTCGATTTCATAATAATTCATGAAGCTGGTCACGAATGGTTTGCCAATAATATAACCAATAAGGATATTGCCGATATGTGGATTCATGAAAGCTTTACAGCGTATTCTGAAAATCTTTTTTTAGATTATCATTATGGCAAAGAAGCTTCTGCCGATTATGTAATTGGTACTCGCGCTAATATTCAAAATGACAAACCAATAATTGGACCGTATAATGTCAATAAAGAAGGATCTAGCGATATGTATTACAAAGGAGCCAATATGCTGCACACCTTACGTCAACTTGTTGAAGATGACGGCTTATGGCGACAAATACTTAGAGGATTAAACGCTGAGTTCTATCATCAAACAGTGACAACTAAACAGATTGAGGACTATATAAGTAAAAATACCGATAAAGACCTAACCGCTTTTTTTAATCAATATTTAAGGGATGTTCGCATTCCAACACTCGAGTATAAGATTAAAAATGGAGAGCTCAAGTTTCGGTACATCGACATTGTGGAAAATTTTGATATGCCGATTGAGGTGGAAATTGATGGTAAGTCAGAGTGGTTATTTCCTAATTCAGAGTGGACAACAAAATCTATAGAAGGTGATGATTTTAAAGTAGATAGGGATTATTACATTTATTCCAAAAAAGTTGAGTGATTATGGAATACCCAGAACTTTATTTTGAACGCGATACCGACTGGTATGACTGGTTATTACAAAACCATGATAAGCATCAAGCCGTATATCTCATCTTTTACAAGCTAGAGACCGGAATGCCTACTATGCGTTGGGAAGAAGCCGTAAAAGTAGCACTATGTTTTGGTTGGATTGATTCTACAGTTAAGAGCTTAGGTAATGGTAAACGAAGACAATACTTTTCGCCAAGGAATCCCAAAAGTACTTGGAGTGCCCTCAACAAAAAATATATCGCAGAACTTGAAATACAAGGCTTAATTCAAGAAGGAGGCTATAAAATGATTGAATTGGCTAAAACAACCGGAACATGGACAGCCATGGACGATGTTGAAAATGGTGTCATCCCACCAGAATTACAAAAAGCCTTTGATGCTAATCCAAAAGCTTTTGAAAATTATCAAAACTTTAGCAAAGGTTATAGAAAAAGTTATTTATCCTGGTTGAATAGTGCAAAACGCGAAGCGACACGAGAAAAGAGAATTTCTGAGATTATTAGGCTCTGCCATGCCAATATAAAAAGTCGTGACAGTTGGTAATTAAAACATTAGCTTCTTAATGTTATCCATATAACCTCTACTTACTCTTACAATGTCTCCATTTTTCATAGTTACATCATAACTTTTTGTGTATTTGTTAAGCTCCTTAACAGCATTGAGATTAATAATAGAAGAGCGATGTACTCTAATAAAAATAGAGTCATTCAGCTTTTCCTCTAATGTCGAAATTCCGTAATTACTCACATAAGTCTTACCCTCTGTAACGAGTTTGGAATAGTCCCCATAGGCTTCTATTCTAATGACTTCTTTTAAAGCCACAGTAACTAACTTGTTTTGGGTCTGAACTAAGATACGCTCTGGAAACTTTGGGGTATCCATCAACAGACTTTCGGCAAGAGGTCTAGCTTTGTTTTGTTCCACGTTTTGTTTTAATCGGTCTACGGCAACCTTAAACCTGTCCTTGGTATAGGGTTTTAGCAAATAGTCCACAGCATGGACTTCAAAAGCTTTTAAGGCATATTGATCATAGGCCGTAGAGAAAATTATTTGTGGTAATTCTTCTAGATGCGTTAGCACGTCAAAACCTGTCATTCCAGGCATTTGTACATCAAGAAACACCAAGTCTGGTTTAAATTCATTGATTATTTTTACAGCATCTACGCCATTATTGGCCTCACCAAGTAAAATTAATTCAGAATAATCCTCAAGATATTCTTTTATCAACTGCCTCCCTGCGGCCTCATCATCTACTATAACCACTTTTCTCATATAGCAAAAGATATTTTTAATCCTTTAGGCATATTATCTGATAAATTAAGCGTACTCTGGTACATTTTTTCTAAACGAAGTTTGGTATTAGTTAAGCCTATCCCCTTTTCAAATACAGAGTCTTTGTCTTTAACGCCTACGCCTG
Organism: Winogradskyella sp.; assembly: GCF_028289625.1. Taxonomy (GTDB): domain Bacteria; phylum Bacteroidota; class Bacteroidia; order Flavobacteriales; family Flavobacteriaceae; genus Winogradskyella. The sequence goes on from NZ_JANQOM010000086.1 coordinate 63,979, forward strand.
TATCTGAGATTTCAAAATGTAACTTTTCGTCCTTTTTAAAGATATTGATAGATATTTTTCCACCTTCAATCAGGGATGACAAACCGTGTTTTATAGAATTCTCAACAAGTGGTTGTAACAACATTGGCGGAATCATTTCATTCATTAATGGTGGTTCTACAGTAACCTCAACTTCTAATCGTTCCTGAAAGCGTTCTTTCTCCAAATCAAGGTATTTATTCACAAATTCCAATTCTTCATAAAGTGGTACTTTTTCTACTTGAGAAGCCTTCAATTGATATCTAAAAAGATCAGAAAGCTCCGCAATCAACTGCCTCGTCTTTTCATTCTGTGGTGGTACAGATGCGCTAATGGTATTAAAAATATTGTACAAAAAATGGGGGTTGAGTTGTGCTTTTAAGGCAGACAATTCACTTTTTAGTGCTACAGTCCTTAATTCACCTTCCAATCGGATTTTTTGCTGATTTTCTAAGTAATAATTATACGAATGAATAATCCCAAACTGAAGCGCATAAAACAAGGCAGGTATATAAATGTCCCATGCAGCTGCTGGTCCTCCCAAGTGCCCATAGCCAACCCAATCAGCCACTAAATAATAGATTTGCTGCCAGACAATAACAAAAACCGGCAAAAAAATCAAGTGCAATAATATCTTTTTGGCATAGGCCAATTTCTTTAACTTCCTTATTAATAACCACCATATAGGATAAGTCAGAATAGCTTTCAGAATATAATCCAAGCCTACACTATCCATAAACTCACCAAAATCTAATATTGATGTTTCTCCCTCATTCCAAGCTCTGCTGTTAACTGTGATTGCGGTATGATAGGCAAAAGCCCAAAACAGATAGAAAATAACGAAAATGGCTAGCTCTTCTATTTTAATACCAAGTAGGCGCTTTTTATAAAATGGTTGTTTAGTGTCCATAATTTTGTTTTCAACAAATTTAAAGTTAGTACAATTTTTTATGATACTCTAATCGACGAGTGGGCCTATAAGCAGTTAAATAGACCTTCCAATTCATCGCTTTATAGGGCGACTCGTCATTTATGAAGTGTTTTTCTCTTACTTCCGTTGCACTTTTGAACCATCAAAACAAATCAACTCACCTTCGCTTAGGCCTCGGTGAACAAATCAAAAAACGAACATAAATTCTAAGCACATGAAAACTATTGTCCAATTAACCGTATTGTTAATAACATCTTTAGCTATACAAGCGCAATCCAGCCTTTCCGGACTCGTCGTAGATGAGGAACTACAGCCCATTCCTGCTGCCATTGTGTCTGTTTATACTACAGACAAATCTACTTTTGTAAAGGCGGCTGTGGCAGAGGATAACGGTAAGTTTATAATCAAAAAACTAGCATCTGGAGACTATGTGCTTGTTGTAACAAGCCTCGGATTTGAAGATTATACTTCCGAAAAATTTACGCACTCTAATACCGCTAAGGACTTTGGCGTTATTAAGCTTAATCCTGCATCCGAAACTTTGGAAGAGGTGGTTATAGAAGCCGAAAAACCTATGGTACAGGTCATGGCAGATAAAACAGTTTTCAATGTACAAAATTCCATCAACGCAGCTGGAGATTCAGGTTTTGAACTTTTACGAAAAGCACCTGGTGTCATCATAGATAATAATGATAATCTCATTGTAGAAGGCAAAACCGGAGTTTTAATATACATTGATGATAAACCTTCCGTGCTAAGAGGTGAAGATTTAGTCAACTATCTTAAAAGTATTCAGTCCAGCGATATAGAAGCTATAGAAATCATTACACAACCATCTTCAAAATATGATGCAGAGGGCAACGCTGGTATTATCAACTTAAAGCTTAAACGCGACAAAAGTTTGGGAACCAATGGAAGTATAGCTTCTGGTTTAACCTATGGTGAATTTGCTAGGGTAAATAATTCGATATCCTTCAATAACAGAAGTAAAAAAACAAGCTTCTATGGTACATTTAGTAATCAGTTTGGAGAAAGTCTAGGATTTATAAATCTTTATAGACAACAAAATAACACCATTTTTGATGCACGTACCGAAACCATCTATGACAACGTAAACACTAATGCTAGATTTGGTTTTGATTGGTATACTAACAAAAAATCTACTTTTGGAATTATACTATCGGGTAACTTTTCTAATAACGACTCTTTTGCAGATTCTAGAACACCTATAATTCCAAATGGAAATACCAATCCTGAACAAGTTTTGGTCGCTGGTAGTGATACACAGAGTGATGTATCAAACTTGTATACCAATATCAATTATAAGTACAAAGGAGATAATGGCAGTTCCTTCAATGTAGACGTTGACTACGGTCGTTATTCGAGAGAACGCGAAAACTTTCAACCAAACCAGTATTTTAATGGCGACGAGTCTCAGATAATTAGTGAAACCATCAATTTTATGGTCACTCCTATTGACATAGATCTTTTTACTGCTAAAGTAGATTATGAACAGAATTTATTAAAAGGAAAATTAAGTTTCGGTGGAAAATTCTCAAAAGTCGTTACCGATAATCAATTTGATTTTTTCGATCGTATTAACGGCCAAGACATTTTAAATACTGAACGTACCAACGATTTTGAATACGATGAAAATATTAATGCCTTATATTTTAACTACAGTCGTCAATTCAAAAAATGGAATATCCAGTTCGGCCTCCGAA
>NZ_JANQOM010000091.1 GCF_028289625.1 Winogradskyella sp.
AACCCTAGATAAAACTATCTAGGGTTTTTGGTGTAAACTGAGGCCAAATTCAAGGTAAATTTGGCCTGTTGAGTTAATAAACAAAGTGAATCTATATAAAGATATAGAGGATTATTGCTATTAAAAATCTAAGTACAAATCCTATTCTAATCTAATCCTTACAATTTCATTACGCATTGAATTCATAAAGCCTTTTTTACATATAAAAGTTAGAAGCATATGCTATTTCTCTTTTTGGATTTTTTGCGGATCCTCTGATTTTTTGGAATGCTTATTTCTTAACTTTTCGAGTTTTTTCTTCTTGGATATCTCTTCCTCATAAAGCTCCATAATCATCAATTCTATAGCTATATTGTCTTGATAACCTTGAAACACGTTATTAATGGTTTTGATATGGGCTACTTTTCCTCTGTTGGTATACATCTTGGCGGCTTCGAGTTTTTGCCGAACCTTGCTGGAATACTGGAAATTATCACCCAAATCTTTTTTAAACTTTTGTCTAAATTCTCTACTTATCATAAATAATATGTAGTTTTTAGGTAGGTTTTGTGTACCTTTCCCTCATATAAACAAAGTTATTAAGATTTTTTCTAATATCAAAATATTTGTAAGGTTTTTTCTAATAAATTTTCATGAGTTCAGTACAAAGAATTAAAAAATACCTTGATTTTAAAGGGATTACAATACAAAATTACGAATCTTCAGTGGGTTATTCTAATGGTGCTTTTGGATCACAAATAAGAAATAATGGTAAAATAGGTAGCGATAAATTAGAAAAAACCTTAAGTCTCTATACCGACCTTAGCGCTGAGTGGGTTTTATTAGGTAAAGGTGAGATGCTTAATGATGATAAGACTAATGAACCAAATCCTGATTACCAAAAAACCAAAACTCAAAAAGGGGGATTTATTGATGAGACTATTGAACAAAAACTGGATATCATCATTAGACAAAATAAGGAGATTCTTGAGAGGTTCAGAAACCCTTAACTAACTATTTCTTACTTTTTATTATATCTCCATTTTTCCTAAGAAAAATTATCAGTATGTTTGCATCCCAATACACTACATACGCGCACGTGGCGGAATTGGTAGACGCGCTGGCTTGAGGGGCCAGTGACCGTTTAGGTCGTGGAAGTTCGAGTCTTCTCGTGCGCACTTTATATCACAATCGTCTTAGTTTTTCTTCCTAAACCTTCTCCACAAGAGTACTTATCAACAGGCGGTTTTTCATTAAATTATGTTAATTGTGGGTATATTCTCAGTTAAAATCTTATTTTTGTTTAAACATTTTTATTAAAAAATGAACAATATTAAAAATCAGTTTAGTATCAAAGACCTAGAAAACCTTACTGGTATTAAAGCACATACCATAAGAATCTGGGAAAAACGCTACAACCTACTACAGCCCAAGCGTACCGATACTAACATCAGATATTACGATTTAGCGAGCTTTCAGAAGTTACTCAATGTAAGCTACCTTAATAATAACGGCTATAAAATTTCAAAAATAGCCACCATAGAAGAACATAAAATTCCGATACTGGTTAGGGAAATTGCTGCCGAGAACAATATGGAAAGCCATGCCATTAATGCATTTAAACTTTCCATGCTAAATTTTGACCAAACTCTTTTCTACAACACCTATGAATCTTTATTGAGAGAAAAAGAGTTTTATGAGATTTTCTATGATATCTTTATTCCACTCTTAACAGAGATAGGGTTGTTATGGCAAACGGACACTATTAGTCCTGCGCATGAGCATTTTTTAACCGCGCTTATTCGCCAGAAAATATTAATCAATACTGAGAAAGTACAGTCTAAACAAGTCAACAATTCGAAAAAAACATTTGTCCTATATCTACCCGAAAACGAGATTCATGAGTTAGGTTTGATGTTCATTAACCATCAATTGGTCAGCAAAGGTTACCAATCCATATTCTTAGGATTTAGCGTACCACTAGAAAGCTTAGCAGACTTAAAGAATTACTACGACGAAATTATCTACATCTCATATTTCACGGTAAAACCAGAAAAAGGTGATATCAATAAATATATGGATAATTTCAATACGCTTCTGCTCAATGGTAGCAACACCCAACTTTGGATTTTAGGTCAGATGCTGAACGCCTTAGACTTAGACAACTTACCTAAAGGCGTTTCGGCATTTAAGAGTATACAATCATTAATCGACAAAGTTGATAATTAGTGCGTAAAACGATAGCCATAATAGGTTCGGGCTTTTCATCCCTATCGGCATCTTGCTATTTAGCCAAAGCCGGTCATAAGGTAGCTATATACGAAAAGAACGCCACTGTTGGCGGAAGAGCTAGACAACTCATCAAGGATGGTTTCACGTTCGATATTGGTCCTAGTTGGTATTGGATGCCAGATATCTTTGAAAAGTTTTTTAATGATTTTGGTAAAAGCACGAGTGATTATTACCAGCTCGATAAGTTAAGTCCTGCATATAAGATTTTTTTTTCTGATGAAGTCATTACCATCGGAGATCATATGGATCAAATCTGTGAGGAATTTGAGCGTATCGAAGCAGGCAGCTCTAAGCCACTTCGAAAATTTATAGCACAAGCCCAAGACCATTATGATATTGCCATTAATAAGGTAGTATTAAAACCTGGCATCTCCCCTTTCGAATTGGTAACCAAAGATACCGTCACTAGAGTAGACCGTTTTTTTAAAACCATCAGTTCTGAAGTGAGAAAGAACTTTAAGAACCCTAAGTTGATTTCCACGCTAGAGTTTCCAGTATTATTTTTAGGCGCAAAGCCTAGTGACACTCCATCGTTTTATAGCTTTATGAACTTTGCCGATTTTGGCCTAGGGACTTGGCACCCAAAAGGTGGCATGTACGAAATCATCAAAGCTATGAAAAGCTTAGCCGAAAGCTTGGGAGTCGAGGTCAACACCAATAGTAATGTTGAAAAGATTAACGTTGAAAATGGAAAAGCCATCGGTCTTAGGGTGAATGGAAATACTATAGATTCGGACATTGTGCTTAGTGGTGCCGATTATCACCATTCTGAAACCTTGTTAGATCAAAATTATCGACAATATTCAGAAGCTTACTGGGACAAACGTACATTTGCGCCTTCGTCGCTTCTCTTTTATGTTGGCTTCAATAAAAAGCTCAAAGCCATAGAACATCACAACTTATTCTTCGATACAAGCTTTGAAAATCATGCCGAAGAGATATATGATGACCCAAAATGGCCCGAAAATCCATTATTTTATGTTAACTTTCCGTCAGTGACGGATAAAAGTATGGCGCCAGAGGGTTGCGAAACAGGATTTTTTCTCATTCCAATCGCGCCAGGATTGGAAGATACTCCAGAACTGAGAGAACAATATTTTGATATCATTATAAATCGTTTTGAAAATATAACCAATCAAAATGTTAAAGATCATATACTTTTTAAAGAGTCCTTTTGTGTTAACGATTTTGTAAGTGAATATAATTCATACAAAGGTAACGCTTATGGGATGGCAAATACATTGAAACAGACTGCTTTCCTTAGACCTAAATTAAAAAGTAAAAAAGTGGATGGACTCTACTTTACAGGGCAATTAACTGTCCCTGGCCCTGGAGTACCTCCATCGTTAATATCAGGAAAGCTAGTGGCTGACCTCATCAATAAGAATTAAGTTGAATTGCTAAGAAAAGATACCTAACATCATGAAATCAATTTTTGACAATGTCTCCAAAGAGTGTAGCAAGCTCGTTACAAATGCCTACAGTACGTCATTTTCGATGGCTACAAAAATGCTATCTGAAAGTATCAGACAAGACATCTACAACATCTACGGTTTTGTGAGATTTGCTGATGAAATTGTAGATTCCTTTCATGATTATGATAAGGAAAAGCTTTTTAGAAATTTTGAGACCGAATTAGAAAATGCTTTAAAAGATAAAATTAGTTTGAATCCTATTTTGAATTCGTTTCAAGAGACTTATCATAAATACAACATTGATAAACATTTGGTTGATGCCTTTATGGATAGTATGCGATTAGACCTATTTAAGAAAGATTATCTCACAGAGGAAGAGTACAAAAACTATATTTATGGATCAGCAGATGTGGTGGGCTTAATGTGCCTGAAAGTTTTTGTAAAGGGAGATAATAAAAAATACGAAGATCTAAAGGATTCTGCTATGAGCTTGGGTTCTGCTTTTCAGAAAGTGAATTTCTTAAGAGATTTAAAAGCTGATTTTGAAGATCTAAGCCGAACGTATTTCCCAAATACCGATCTCAATCATTTAGATGAAGCGTCGAAACAAGCTATAATAAAAGACATCGAAGACGATTTCTCTAAAGGTCTAAAAGGGATTAAGCGTTTACCGCTTGAAGCGCGCTTTGGCGTATTTATGGCTTATCGTTACTATAACAAATTACTTCAGAAGCTTAAAAACACTCCTGCCTTAGAGATTAAATCAGCAAGAATTAGAGTGCCTAATTATAAAAAGATTGAGTTGCTGACACGTAGTTATGTGAAATATCAATTAAATTTGCTTTAAACTAAGATTACTGGTGTGCAAACTGTTTTTTGGATATTAATTTTCTTCGGAACGTTTTTCATTATGGAGTTCAACGCATGGTTTACGCATAAGTACATTATGCATGGTTTTCTGTGGAGTTTGCACAAAGACCATCATCACAAAGATCACGACAGTTGGTTTGAACGTAATGATGCCTTCTTCATTTTCTACGCTGTAGTAAGCATGACCTGTTTCTATCTTTGGGGCGAACAAAATATGTGGTACTGCTTACCTATAGGCATAGGTATAATGGCTTATGGATTAGCCTACTTCATTGTACACGATATATTCATTCATCAACGTTTTAAGTGGTTACGAAATATCGATAATAAATATGCTCGTGGAGTAAGACGTGCTCATAAAATTCATCATAAACATTTGGGCAAAAAGGATGGTGAAAACTTTGGAATGCTAATCGTTCCTTTTAAGTATTTCAAATAAACCACCATAGATTTCAAATCCATAGTTTTGGTCAATGAATGAAATTCAATTTGTTGCATCTAGTCATTCTGACAGAGCTGAGCTCCGACCGAAGTCGAAGGGAAAGGACGATGAATCTCCTAGTCTTGAATATATGATGAGATTTCTGTCTGCGTTCGAAATGACAAATACTCTTAATAGAGATTTATTGAAACTAATGTAGCTGTAATGAAACTACAAAGCAAGGTTTTAAACTTTAAGCAGATTATAAATTATTCGGAAAGCAATTGATCTAGTTGGCCTCTTACGGTTTTACTATTCCAGTCTACTGCACCAGATTCGTCAACCACAATTTCTCCCTTTTTGTTAATAATAAATGTCCTCGGAATGGATCGCGTTGTTAACGCTTCTGGTATATTATTCAAAGGGTTAAAGACTTCAAAATTGTAATTCTCTTTTTTCTTGAAGTTTTCTACCGTTTTAAAACTATCACCTGTAATGAATAAGAATTCTACTTTATCGTTATAATCATTGTATAATGCCTGAAGGCTTGGCATTTCTGCAATACAGGGAGGACACCAAGTCGCCCAAAAATTTACAAATACGACTTTACCTTTTGTGGTCTTAAAGTCAAGTTGGGTATTAGTATCTGATTGCAACTGCCAGTTATCATAAGATATAAGAACTCTATCTGATTCATTAATAACCGAAGATTGGTTGATGTAACTCAGCCCCTTATGCAATAATATCTGCAAAGGCTGTCTTGTTTGAGGTATGATGAGAATGGCGATTATAACGAGAAATATAATATTTCGCTTATTGAGTTTAGATTTCATTAAATATATTTATGCCGAAGTGTTATGGATTCTAATCTGTCTGCGATTAAAGTCTATGATATCGTCTTCTTTGAGTTCGTTCATAAGGATATTCAATGTTGGTCGCGAAATTCCAATTAAAGATGCGATATCCTTTTGCGTATATGGGTGATTAATGATTTGATCTCCTGTTTTTTCGCAATTATACCCATAATCTGAACAAAGTTCATCCAAAAATTCAATCAACCTCGTTTTAGAGTCTTTAAAAAGCAACAATTGTAATCGCCTTTCGAGTTTTTTAAACTTGTAACCAATAAATTTATAAATTCTGAAACTAAATGTTTGATTATCTCGCATTAAATCGTGCATGGTTTCCACACCAACAGGACATATAGAGGTTTGGTTGTCTAATGATTGTGCAAATTCTTCGCGACGACTTTCTCCTAATATGGCTTTCTCGCCAAATAATTCACCTTTAGTTAAAATAGCTTTAACCATTTCATCACCATTTTCACTATAATAGCCGATTTTTACTTTTCCTTTTTCTATTAAATACACTTTATTAGAAGAGTCATTTTCAAAATAAATATAATCTTCTTTGCGGTAGTGATCAAAAGTATGTGCTTGTTTGTAAGCTTTAAACTTATGAGGGCACAATAGCTTAAACAGGTTGACGTCTTCAAAAAACCAAAATGATTTCATGACAAATAGCGCTTAGAATATTGGTAGTATATGTAAAAAGTGTCGCAGCTATTTGAAAAAACTTACAAAATATCAAAAAAAACTCTCAGCAATAACTGAGAGTTTTGTAAACTATAATAAACACTTACTCAAATCTAAGCGTTCTGCTTCTTAATTAAATTAAGTGCTGATCCTTCTTTATACCATTCAATCTGAGAATCATTATAGGTATGGTTTACAGAAATCGTATCTTTAGACCCATCAGTATGAACCACCTCGATATGCAACGGTTTACCTGGCGCAAATTCATTTAAATCCAAGAAGTTGAAAGTGTCATCTTCTTGTATTAAATCGTAATCGGCTTCATTAGCGAAGGTAAGACCTAACATACCTTGTTTTTTAAGATTGGTTTCATGGATACGAGCAAAAGATTTTACAATCACCGCAGCAACACCCAAATGTCTTGGTTGCATTGCAGCATGTTCTCTAGATGAACCTTCACCATAATTGTGGTCTCCTACTACAACTGACCAAGTCCGATTTTTCTTGTACTCGCGCTGTGTGTCTGGCACTCCACCATACTCACCTGTTAGTTGGTTCTTTACAAAATTGGTCTGTTTATTGTATGCATTAACAGCACCAATTAAAGTATTATTGGCAATATTGTCCAAATGTCCTCTAAAACGCAACCAAGGACCAGCCATAGAAATATGATCTGTAGTACATTTTCCATAGGCCTTGATTAAAAGCTTAGCACCAGTAACAGAATCACCTATAGGCTCAAATGGCGTCAACAACTGCAAACGTTCAGAATCAGGATTTACAGTAACTTCCACTCCACTGCCATCCGCTACAGGTTCTAAATAGCCATTTTCCTTAACATCAAAACCTTTTGGTGGCAGTTCCCATCCTGTTGGCTCATCTAACATCACTTCCTCTCCATCTTCATTAATTAGTGTATCTGTGATTGGGTTAAAATCCAAACGTCCTGCAATAGCAATAGCTGCTGTAATTTCTGGTGAGGCTACAAAAGCATGCGTGTTCGGGTTACCGTCGGCACGTTTGGCAAAGTTTCTATTAAACGAGTGTACAATACTATTCTTAGGCGCATTTTTTGGATCGCTGTAACGTGCCCACTGCCCAATACAAGGGCCACAAGCATTGGTGAATATTGTAGCATCCAGTTTTTCGAAAACCTGCAAAATACCATCGCGTTCAGCCGTATAGCGTACTTGCTCAGAGCCTGGGTTAATACCAAACTCTGCTTTCGTCTTTAGCCCCTTATCTAAGGCTTGTTGTGCTATTGACGATGCTCTTGATAAATCTTCATAAGAGGAGTTGGTACAAGACCCTATCAATCCCCATTCTACTTGCATTGGCCATTCGTTATCTTTAGCCTTTTCTGTCATTTCCCTACCTACAGTAGTGGATAAGTCTGGCGTAAAAGGGCCGTTTAATAATGGTCCTAATTCCGAAAGATTAATATCGATAACCTGATCAAAATACTGCTCAGGATTCTCATAAACTTCGGCATCTGCCGTAAGGTATTCTTTTATTTTATTAGCTTCATCTGCTACATCTGCCCTATCGGTAGCTCTTAAATAGCGCTCCATAGAATCATCATAACCAAAAGTAGATGTCGTTGCACCAATTTCAGCTCCCATATTACAGATAGTTCCTTTTCCTGTACATGACATTGACAAAGCACCTGGACCAAAATATTCAACGATCGATCCAGTTCCTCCTTTAACAGTAAGAATTTCTGCTACTTTAAGGATAACGTCTTTAGGTGCTGTCCAACCAGACAACTTACCTGTTAACCTAACTCCTATGAGTTTCGGGAATTTAAGCTCCCATGCCATACCTGCCATAACATCAACGGCATCAGCACCACCAACTCCAACGGCAACCATACCCAATCCGCCGGCATTTACCGTATGCGAATCCGTACCAATCATCATTCCACCCGGAAATGCGTAATTTTCTAATACTACTTGGTGTATAATCCCAGCACCTGGCTTCCAAAATCCAATACCATACTTATTAGATACTGATTCTAAAAACTCAAAGACTTCTCTACTAGTTTCATTTGCATGCCTTAAATCAAATTCAGCTCCATTTTTGGCTTGAATTAAGTGGTCACAATGTACCGTTGTTGGAACAGCAACTTTAGCCTTACCTGCCTGCATAAATTGCAATAATGCCATCTGTGCAGTCGCATCTTGACAAGCCACTCGATCTGGTGCAAAATCGACGTAATCTTTTCCTCTAGTGAATGCTTGTGTCGGTTTTCCTTCCCAAAGGTGAGAATACAATATTTTTTCTGAAAGTGTTAATGGTTTACCTACAATCTCCCTAGCTGCATCTACGCGCTCAGCCATTGTTGCATAAACCTTTTTAATCATGTCAATGTCAAAAGCCATAAAGTATATTTAAAAGGTTGATAATTATTTTTTTTAAGTCCCACAAAATTACGAATTCTTAAGGGTTTTTAAAAATATGTAACAAAATCGCAATTTCTTTAAATTTAAATCATAATTTTCAACTTTTTTTAAGTATTATTTTAAATTTTAACAATAAAATTGTTTTAGCATCAATAATTTAACAATCTGACTTATTTAGAATGATTATGTATTTCGATTCATTTTTTTTATATCTGCATTTATAGCAAATATAATTTTCAAAGACCAATCCTAATTTTAACGTTTTATCTGTAACAAAGTCTGTTATATGTCTTCTAACTGTGTATTAATTGAACAATCAATACTGAAATTTATTCAGTACAAGTAAACGAACTTTCAATCTTAAACTTTTAAAATGAAAACTACAATTTTAAAATTGAGTGGAGTCTTATTTTTATTTATAGGACTCTTATCGCAAACCTATGCACAAGAAATAACAGGTGCGTGGGAAGGAAAACTATCCGCACAAGGTACTGAGATTCCATTAGTATTTAATATCACAATGGAAGATGGAACTTATGCTTCTACCATGGACAGCCCATCACAAGGTGCTACTGATATTCCTATGGATGTCACTACTTTCGAAAATAACACATTGACCATTAAATTTAATCAAGCTGGTATTAAATATGTGGGGACGTTCGCAGAAAATACTTTTACAGGTACATTTTATCAAAGCGGAAATGAACTACCATTAACCTTAAACAAAACCGTAAAAACCTTACCTGGTAATACCGCTTTACCCACTTCTGAAGAAGATTTAGAAAAATTATCGAACTGGAAACCTATTAACAGTTATAAGTATGCCGTTGAAGACTATTTTGCCCGACCAAAAGCAAGATCTTTCAATTTTTCTCCAGACGGTAAGTACTTATCGTATAGAGAGAAAGACGACAATAAGAAAAACCATGTTTATGTAAAAAACGTAGAAACTGATGAGGTGACACGTGTTATTGAAGAGAAAGAAGAACTCGTTAGAGGCTTTGGCTGGGCAAATAACAACCGACTAGTTTACATCATGGACAAAGGGGGTAATGAAGATTATCACTTATTTGCTGTAGATATAGACGGAAAAAATCAAAAAGAGCTGACACCTTTCGATGGTGTAAAAGTGAACATCTTAAACGGCCTTAAAGAAGATAAAGACCATATGATTATTTCTATGAATCAAAATAATCCTCAAATTTTTGAACCTTATAAAATCAATATCGTCACTGGCGAACTCAAACAGCTCTATAAAAATGACGATGCCGCCAACCCTATTGATGGTTATGAGTTTGATAAAGATGGAAACCTACGCGGCTTTGCAAGATTGCGTAATGGTGTAAATTTTGATTTATATTACACTTTTGATGGAGAAACTTTTGAAGTTATAAAAGAATTAAACTGGAAGGATAGTTTTGGTATTTCATCATTTAATTATGCTACTGACTATCCTCATGATGCTTATGTGATATCTAACTTAGATAGCGACAAAACACAAATCTATTTATACGATATAAAGGAAGATAAAGTCATTAAAAAACTATTTTCTAATGACAACTATGACGTTTCTGGTCTTTCATTATCGAGACATAGAGGTTACGAACTAGATTATTTTTCTTATGAAGGTGATAAAAATGTCATTGTTCCGGTAAGTGATTATTACAAAAAACTACACGGTAAAATCATAAGCAAATTTCCTAATTATAGCTATTCCATAGCTGATGTAACTGATGATGAGAGCAAATATTTAATCTTTTTACAAAGTGATAAATTATATGGCACTTATTATTCGTATGATGCTAAAAAAGATGAGTTTAAATTACTTTATGATTTAATGCCAAATCTTCTTGAAGAGGATATGGCTGAGATGCGACCAATCACATTTACGAGTAGAGACGGTAAAACCATTCATGGCTACATAACCCTACCAAAAGCTGCTCTAGAAGGTAAACGAGTTCCTGTAATTGTAAATCCACACGGTGGACCACAAGGCATTAGAGATTCTTGGGGTTTTAATCCAGAGGCACAGCTATTTGCGAGCCGTGGTTATGCGACTTTACAGGTAAACTTTAGAATTTCTGGTGGTTATGGTCGTGAGTTCTTGGAATCAGGATTTAAGCAAATTGGTAGAAAAGCTATGGACGATGTAGAAGATGGTTTACAATATGTGATAGACCAAGGTTGGGTTGATAAAGACAATGCAGCAATTTATGGTGGAAGTCATGGTGGTTATGCTGTATTGCGTGGTTTAACTAAAACGCCTGACTTGTATGCTTGTGGTGTCGATTATGTTGGTGTGTCTAACATCTTCACGTTTTACGATTCTTTCCCAGAGTATTGGAAGCCTTATAAAGAAATTGTAGAGGAAATCTGGTACGATCCGGATGTACCTGAAGAAAAGGAAATTATGAAAGAAGTATCTCCTGCATTTCATGTTGAAAAAATCAAAAAGCCACTTTTTGTGGTGCAAGGAGCCAATGACCCAAGGGTGAACATCGACGAATCAGATCAAATCGTTGAAGCCTTGAGAGCAAAAGGTGTTGACGTACCTTATATGGTAAGATACGATGAAGGCCATGGGTTTGGTAAAGAAGAAAACAGAATTGCTCTATACAAGGCCATGATGGGCTTTTATGCTAAACACTTAAAACAAGACTTAGAGCAACCCATCAAAGACTAAATCAAAAAACGAATAGCAACTAAAAGGCCTCATGAAAATTTTCATGAGGCCTTTTATTTAAACTTCTTTTAAGGATTAGAACAGGCTTTCAATAATCCTTTCGTCTGTTATTCCCTCCGCTTCAGCTTTGTAGTTCTTTATGATTCGATGTCTAAGAATCCCTGTGGCAATGGCTTGAACATCTTCTATATCTGGTGAAAATTTACCTATGGTAGCAGCATGGGTTTTTGCTGCAAGAATTAAGTTTTGAGAGGCTCGTGGTCCTGCTCCCCAATCCACAAACTCTTTTACGATATCTGCTGCAGTATCCGCTTTTGGTCGTGTCTTAGCTACTAGCGACACTGCATATTCTACCACATTATCGGCTACCGGAATACGACGAATAACATTCTGAAAATCGATAATCTCTTCGGCAGTAAATAAGGCGTTAACCGATACTTGCATATCCGTAGTAGTCGCTTTTACGACTTCAACCTCTTCCTTATATGAAGGGTACTCCAATCTGATAGCAAACATAAATCGGTCTAATTGAGCTTCGGGTAACGGGTAGGTTCCTTCTTGCTCAATAGGGTTTTGTGTAGCCAACACAAAATAAGGCAAACTCAATTTATACTGATGGCCAGCAACTGTAACCGCTCGTTCTTGCATAGCCTCTAAAAGTGCAGCTTGGGTTTTTGGCGGTGTTCTGTTGATTTCATCAGCAAGAATAATATTGGCAAATATTGGACCTTTTATAAATTTAAAGTGACGGTTCTCATCAAGGATTTCACTCCCGAGAATATCGCTTGGCATTAAATCTGGTGTAAACTGAATGCGCTTAAAATCTAAACCTAGAGCCTGCGCAATGGTATTCACCATTAAGGTTTTTGCTAAGCCCGGTACTCCAATTAATAAAGAGTGGCCGCCAGAAAAAATAGAGATTAAAATCTGGTCTACAACATCGTCCTGACCTATAATGACTTTAGCAATTTCCTGTTTAAGAACTTTGCACTTCTTTACAAAGTTTTCGATTATGGTAACATCAGACATCTATTATTGTGTTTTTAACCAATTACTTTGATATTCACAGTCTCTATATACACCATTAATCTTAACATAGGTTTCTTCTATAATTTCTTTTTGCCACTTATCTATAGCCCTTACATGTTTATCTTGTAGTGCCAGTTCTTTGATTTTTAAATAATCCCTGGCAAAATCAGCCTCATGGTCATCTATTCTATCGGTTACCGTCATAATTTTAAATTTAATCCTATTCACACGATCCTCATCCTGAATGACTTCACTAACCTTCCCATCCTCTAATCCTTGAATCTGGGTGTACATTTCCGTATCCATTTTGGTCAATTCAAAATTAAAATCTTGTGTTGTAGGATTGGTAAGTTTACCGCCTTCATATTTCGTCTCTTCTTCATCACTAAATTCCCTAGCGGCCTCAGCAAATGATAGTTTTCCAGAGACGACTAGCTCTCTCACCTTATCAATTTCATCCTTTGCTTTTTTAATAGCGTCTGGCGTAATCTCTGGTCGCAACAAAATATGCCTTACTTCATACTCTTGGCCTCTAATCTTTTCTAAATAAATGATATGGAAACCAAAATCAGTTTCAAATGGATCGGAAATCTCCCCTTCTTGTAAGTTAAAAGCAACATCCCTAAACTCTTTAACCATTCTTGGTTGTTTTCTATTCATGGTTGGCAATAAGCCTCCATTATTTTTTGAACCTAAATCTTCAGAGTAAAACAAAGCCTTGGTGGTAAAACTCGAGCCGTTTTCTTCGACATCACGCTTAAAGCCTTTTAATTTATTGATTACCTCTTGTTTGGCAGCTTCGGTAACTTCTGGAACTACCACAATCTGGGCTACTTTAAGTTCGGTACCAAATGTTGGTCTTTCGTCTTTGGGAATATCATTAAAAAATGTCCTTACCTCTTCGGGTGTTACCTCTACTCCATCAATAACTTTCTTTTGCATTTCCCGAGCGAGATAACTATTTTTATTAATCTCATACATCTCATCCCTAAGCGCTTGTTCCGATTCCTTTTTGTAAAACTTCAACAAGCCTTGCATATCTCCTTGGGTTTGTGCCAAGATACCCTGAATCTGCTGTTCTACGAGGGATTGAATATATAATTCATTAACTATAACACTATCTTGAATGGCTTGATGTGCATATAGCTTGTCCTCCAAAAGTTTTCCAAAAAGTTCACATCGTGAAACACCTGATAAATCAGCACCTTGTGCCTCTAATTGTGCAATTTCGCGATCTAAGTCAGACTCTAAAACAATAAAATCACCAATAACGGCAGCCACACCATCGGCTTTAATTCGTGCTTTGTTGACTACACTATCTTTTGCTTTTTTGACTGGTGCTTCTTCTAGAATAATTTCTTGCCCACCAACCACGCCAACGAACAGCAAGAAGTAACAAATACTTAAGATATTAGTTGTAAATCTGAAACTTATTATTTTTAATAGCATCTTTTGAAATATCATTTTCGAGTTGTTTAATAAGCTCTAATTTTCGCTTATTAATGACAATTTGTTTTATGGATTTATTAACGTACTCCAAAGGAGCATAATCATTCTGTAGACGTATGTCATTAACTTGCATCAAATATAGGTTTAATGAATCTTTGAGTTGTAAGAAATTAGATTTTTTTAACAGTTGGCCTTTACTTTCTTGAGTAACTACAGGAACTTTTTCCACAACCTGACTAAACTTAACCCAAAGTGAATCGTTTAGGGAATAGGATCTAAATTGAAGGGAAATTGAATCTAGATAGCGCTTGTCCTTAGCTTCGAAACGTCTAAATCTGTTTGTAATGGTATCTAAATCAATGGGGTTTAATGGCAGACTAATGTATCTTAATTGTAGTAAGTCGTCATTTAGCTTAAACGATTCCTTATTAGCGTCATAAAACACCTTAGCTTCATCAATATTTACAACCGTATCTATATTTTTCTTTACCAATGCCTCGAGATAAGCCTTGGTATATAAATCATTTTTGTATTGTTCTATAAGCTTCGAAAAATCTTCCTGTTTTTTCTCTGAGAGATTGAGCAACGCACCATCCATTAACAACAATTGCCTTGCCCAGCGGTTAATGTAAGCGTTAACTATAACCAAGCTATCTTGTTTACTTGCACCTTCTGGCACCAAATCTGCTACATCCTCTTTATAGAGGTAAGCATCGTTGACTCTTGCTATTGGTTGGCGATCATCTTTTTTTTTGAAAAAATCACAACTAACAAAACAGCAACATATTCCTAAAAGCAAGAACGTTCTTTTCAACAAAATCTATTGATTTTTTATTTTCGTTTTAACAGCATTAAGCGCTTTTTCATTAACAACTATATCAAAACGTCCATAAAGATTGTCCATCCAGTCCGTTTCAATCTGAGTTTGGTAATCATTAATGACATTGCCTCTTGCCTCCTTAAGGGTTTTATCCCCAGAGGGCAATACATCAATAACATCTATAACATGAAACGCATCATTATGCTCGTATATTTTATCAACGCCTTTTTGAAAACTCAAACCTGAAGGCAACTTGTCATCATTCAAATCAAAGACTCCCTTTGTGAAAATGATATTCTTTTTGGAGTCTGTATTAAAAGCGGTTACTATTTCTTCTTCAGACTTTCCTTTTCTCATCATCTTCAAAACTTTTTCTGCCACTGACTTATCTGCCGTTGAAGCCATTACAACATCTACTCTATCGTTCCACTGATATTTTGATTTATTTTTTTGGTAATATTTTTCAAGACCTGTTGTATCCTTGGATGCTTTGTTCCAAACTTCTTTTTCCATTAAGTCAAATAATAACAATCCGTCTCTATATTCCTTAAGTATATTGGCAAAATCTTCATTTTCGAGCTCAAGGTTATCTTCTCTATATTGTAAAATGGATTTCTCAAAGAATTTTTGATATTCTCTATCTACAACATTGGAAAAAGAGGTGCTTTTATTCATATAAGTACGTTGTGCTGACATTAAGTGGCGCCCAAATTCGCTGTAGGTAAATGCTTTATTGTTAATGGTGAACACTGCTTTACCCTTATCGAATTCTTCTGGCAATTTCCATGACCGTTTAAAAAATTCTTCGTTCAAAATAGATTCAAAATAAGATTTTGCATCGGTTTCATGGGATACTTGGTAACGTTTCTTAAGTTCATTGACCATAGCAGTATTGATAAGCTTGGATCTTGAGTCCCTTTTTACTCTTGCCTCTAGGGTTGGCTTTTGATCCTCAAATGTTTGGATAGGCTTTAAATCTATTCGTTTTACAATATGCCAACCGTACTCTGTTTTAAAGGGCTTGCTTATATTTCCATCTGCCTTTAAGGCAAAGGCCTCATCCTCAAACTTAGTAGAGCTCAATTGCCCACTTTTAAAAGACGATAACTTTCCACCGTTTTTTGCAGAACTCTTATCATCCGAAAACTGCTTAGCAAGCGATTCAAAACTTTCGCCTTGCGCAATCTTTTTATAGATATCATTTATGCGCTCTTCAGGGTTTAGAAGCGAATCCTTTTGCTGTAGCGCTACCATAATATGAGCTGCTGTTATGGTGCCACGAGATTGTCGTCTATCGTTTATCTTAACTGCATGATACCCAAACTGTGTTCTAAATGGCATAGAGATTTCTCCTTTAGGTGTATTATATGCCGCTGTTTCAAAGTCATAAACCATTTTAAATGCAGAAAAATACCCTAGATCTTCCAAGAAAATGGTTTGTCCATTATGTACATCTGCCTTTACTACATCAAAACCTTCTTTTAAAACACGTTCTCTTAACTTTAATACTTCATTATAGGCACTTAATGTATCTTGGGAATTGTCATCCAATCTCACTAATATATGAGACGCATTAAGATCAACACCGCTACGATCATAGGCCTCTTTCACCAAGGCATCCGTAACTTTATTTTCAGATAAATAATTTTGGGTTAGCTGTTTCTTATATCTTTGAAATTCGCGCTGATATTTAGCATCTTCGTGCAGTTTTAAACGCTTCGCTTCTTTTAATTTTAATTGGTATTCCGTAAAAAGCTTCAAATAGCCATCTACATCCTTTTGACTTTCATCTTTAACTAAATCTAAATTTTTATTGTAAACCCTTAAAAATTCTGAAGTCATTACAGGGTCACCATCCACAGTTAAAAGTATTTCATCTTGGTCTTGGGAAAACGAAAAATTGAGTGCGAATAACGCTAAAAACAACCATTTAAATTTTAGTTTCATTTTCATAATATTTTCTTTGTTAAATCATTGTAATCTTAAGTTAATTACATGAATTTCTGAATGCAGCAAAAATAACACAAATCACTTATTTTACAAGTCGAACAGCCATCATAATTTAATTAACAATCGTGTTGTAATAATTCGTTTACAGCTTCTAAAATGGTAGGAACGTCGATAATTTAGAGTTAGTATTTACGGTTTTACTATATTTATCTAGAATCGATTTTACAGCATGAAATATACTACTGAAATTATCATAAATAAACCACTTGATGAGGTTATTAAAAAAATGGATTCTACCCAAAACAAGAAGCATTGGCAAAATGGCTTGGTCAGCACAGAGCATATCTCCGGAACACCAGGTCAGTTTGGTGCGAAGATGAAATTGAGTTATGATTTTGGGAAACGGAAGATGGAACTCATAGAAACCGTTACTAAGCAAAATTTCCCTGAAGAATTTCATGCCACTTACAATACCAAAGGAGTTAGAAATATTCAACAGAACTACTTTACCGAAACCTCTAAGGGTTCCACAAAATGGATTTGCAAAAACGAATTTCAACCCACTAATTTTATGATGAATGCTATGCTCTTCCTAATGCCAGGCGCCTTCAAAAAGCAAACGAAAAAATACATGACTAATTTTAAAAATTTTGTCGAAAACGGCACTTCCATAACCAATGCGTAAATTAAAACTCATATGGGATTTTAGAGGTCCCGTAAGCCAAAAAACAGCTGAGCATCATCTCATTCATTTAAAAGAATACATTGCACTAAACGCTGTGGATGTGATTAAAACCGGAGTAGAGACTTTTAGCGAAATGCATAGTATTGCATATATGGTTGTTGATGAACCTAAAATGAAGCCTATCAGAGATGCGCTTAAACCTCACAGAGGACAAATCTATTCTGAAAGTTAAACTAGACGTTTTAGCAGGGATTGAATAAATCGTTTTGATGGCACAGAAAATATAATTCTCAAATCTTCAAACCAACTCGATTCTTCGTCTAAAAATTTGAAAATCGTACTAGTATTACCTTTTCTAAACATAGAAGCAAATAGATTGGCGCCTTCTCCATTGTGCTTTCCGAGAACGTCTAAAAAGAGTAAATCATAATACCAGAATTTGGATATTTTACTAAATCTGGAGAGGTCTTGTTGTTGTTTTAAAAAAGATATGAGTTGTTGTGTTCTTTTGGTTGTATTTCTAAAGGTATATCCTGTACTGGCTTTGGTCCAACCACCAGCAGTACCGATATTTAATATGTGTTTGGAATCTAATTCTGAAAATTTAAAAGATGTCATAGGAATAGCACCCTTTTCTTTTTCAATAATTTTATAATCCTGAATGCCCTTAGCTTTTAAATAAACTTTTATGGCATCTTCATATTCTGATTGTTTAAGTAAGTCCTCAGAAAAGAGCGTATACTCAAAGAGTGCCGTTTTTTTATCTATAGGTAACACGTACATAAATCGTGTATTTCCATTTTGTGGCACCGTAAAATCCATAAAAGTCGCTACCGTGTCATCAAAAACATCGTATTCTGTTTTTATAAACCATCCTAAAAAATGCTGCTTAAGCACAGGATATTGATCTTGCCCATCATAAACGTGTGGTCGATGTATACTGTTGAATAGTTTTGAACACGAATAGCTTTCGTTCTCAGTAATCACCTCAACCCGATTGTCATATTCCGAAAAATCCTTTACTGAAGCTTTAACAAAAGTGATATTTGATTTTTTTGAAATGACTTTCCAAAGCGACTTATAAAAATCATCACTCTTTATCATTTTATAATTGTAAGGTGAAATTTTAATAGTTTCAGAATATTTTTGACTCCCAAAGAAAATTTTAGGCCATGTTTTAGTCAAAATATCGTCCCATTCGCCTTGTCCTTTTTCCCAATAACACCAAGTTCTATCGTTACCCTTTTCTTTAACTTGGTCTATAATCAAAATAGATGTATCGTCGAAAAACGCGTCTTTGGCCATGCGATAAGCCAGCATCAAACCAGATGCTCCAGCGCCTAAGATGATGTAGTCGTACTTTGTCATTTAAAAGAATAAAAACACGGTAAAAAATACAACAATAGAAATTAACACATTAAATGAAATGGTCTTATTTGTTTTAATCTTAAAAGATTGATAACCCAAGTGCGCTATAAACGCCGTAACAAACCACCCCAAATAATTCTGTAATGGAACCTCTCCATTCTCAAACTCCCAATAATCAAAACGAGGTGCTGAAACCTCTAAAATGAAATCCAAACCAGTCATTAATGCTGCTCCAATTAATGAGGTGGCTATTATATGCTTGGCAAATCGTTTTGATACATCTGCCGTTGCCATAGTTAATAATGCCCAGTTAACACATATCATAACTGGCACACCATAAACTTTATAACCAAGATTCTCACCATAGGCATAATTTCCGAAAATCAATCCATAATTCACACCAAGGGCTTCGGTAATAAAACCCAATAAAAATGGTATGGCAATTGCTATTAGAATCTGCTTTTCAAATTTTTCAATATTTACTACTAAAATCACAAAGGTTAAAAGCAAATTAAAAGGTGTCATACTTAAAAACCATTCTGAATATTCAGGAGATAAAAATCCTATAACCCCTGAAACAGAAAACAACCAAATCAAAAAGATGGATAAGTACCTTACGAATTTTCTATCTATCATTCAGTTGCCTTTTGAATTAAATCTGATACTATTTTACCTGATAATAAGCACAATGGTATTCCTCCTCCTGGATGTACACTTCCACCACAGAAGTACAAATTCTTAATCGAACTTTTAAAATTTGGGTGTCTTAGAAATGCCGCATATTTGTTATTACTAGAGGCCCCATACAAGGCACCTTGATAACTTTGGGTCCTAGACTCAATCAACCTTGGGTCTAAGATATTCTCGTATTCAATTAAAGTATCTAAATCTATTTTGAGTAATCTGTTGAGCTTATTTTTAATGTTCGCTCTTGCCCTTTCGATTATGATATCCCAATCTTGACCTGTGTTACTTGGTACATTTATCATCACAAACCAATTTTCACACCCCTTGGGCGCATCATTTGGCTCTTCTTTAGATGTAATATTGATATAAACCGTGGGATCGTGATATACATCCTTCTCGTTAAAGATGTAATTAAACTCGGTCTTATAATCTTTTGAAAAGAAAATATTATGCAAATCGAGTTGCGGAAATTGTTGTCTTACTCCCCAATAAAAAATCAAGGCTGAACTACTCCTAGGCTGGCTTAAAATCTTTTCAGGTGCTTTATGCTTTGGTAATAAATATCTGTAGGTCGGTACAACATCAGCATTTGAAACTACAACATCTGCTTCAAAAAAATTTTCATCCACCCTTAGACCTTGTACTTTACCCTCTTCAACAATGATTTCTTCTACTTTTTTATTGAATTCATAGACAACACCAATATCCTTGGACAATTGAAATAAACTTTGCGTAATAGAATGCATGCCTCCTTTAGGGAAATAAGTTCCATAATACTGCTCTAAATGTGGAATCATAGACATAATTCCAGGGGTTTGATAGGGAGACGAACCGTTGTAAGTGGCAAAGCGGTTATAAAACTGAACCAAACGCTCATCCTTAAAGACCTTAGAATTTAAATCATCCAAGGATGTATTAATGTCTAGAGAGCTAACATTGAAAATAGCCTTTATAGTGTCTTTAGATAGATATGTAGATGTTTTATGTAACGATTTTTCCAAAAATAAGGACGCCGTTAAATCATATTTTCTTTTGCTTCTATTTAGATAATCCAAAAGCTTTGATTTCTCAACCATGAAGGTTTTAGAAGCTTCATCCGCAAATGCATTGATATCTGCTAAAGCGCTAAAGGTTGTACCGTCCTCATAAAAATAATTACAAACGATATCTTTTTTCTTATACTTAAAGTACTGGGCAATTGGTTTGTTGGCCGCTTTAAACAAATCCTCTATAAACTGCGGCATGGTAAAAAGCGAAGGTCCCATATCAAAACGGTAACCTCTCTCAGAAAAAGCTGTTAACTTGCCACCAGGATAAGTGTTGGCTTCAAATACCGTAACTTCATGTCCTTGTGACCGAAGCCTAATAGCAGATGCTATACCAGCAATACCAGCACCAATTACAGCTATAGTTTTCTTTTTCATCAACAAGACAAAGATACGTTGAAAACTATCCCGTCTATATTAACATTAACATTTTATAAGGATTTGTTTTGGTGCGTTTTATTTTTAACTAAAAACCTAGTAATCTATTACACTAATCTTGCTTAGGTTTGTAAGCATTTATGTAATTCCTTGCGCGTTTATTGCCCGAATTCTTTTCCAAAGCTATTTTATAATTGGTATAGGCTTGTAAACTATCACCACTTCTCAGGTAAGCTTCAGCCAAACTATCATAAACATTAGGACTTTCAGGATGCAGCTTGGTATTCATTGTCAAAACACCAATGGCTTTATCATATTCTTTGTTTCTTATATGACGATACCCCTTACTATTAAAACCCCATTCGCTAATGTAAGAGCTGGTAGAGTCTTGCTTCTTAATTTCCAAATAACCAGCTAATGCGGCTTCATAGTTACCGACTTCTAAATATTGACTTGGCGTTTTATAATCATCACCAACTTTGAGATAGTCATAAGTTGTTTTCTCTTGGTTATCTTCATCAACAATAGATAAGTAACGTTTTTGGGTCTCAGGATGTTGTACAAAACGAAACTTCTTGTACATATCTGGCACAAAAAATTCGTTTTCCTCTAAAGTCACAGGTTCTATTTCGCCACCTTTCCAATTAAGGCGAAGTTTATTGTCGTCATAATAGACCAAAATCAGCTCATCTGGATTATAAAGGTATTTCCCTGAGGTTTCTTTTTTAAAGGCTTCTGAATATTCAACAGAATTTCCGCAACTGACTAATAAGGCCAAGACGATAAGAATTAAGGTTGGTGTTTTTGGTTTCATTTTTGATTGGCTTATACACCAAAGCACAAAGCAAAGGTGTATGGGTTAAATTTTATTATTAAAGTTAAGTCAGACCAAGTTATTTGCGTCCCGATAACTATCTCTGGAAAAGCAAATCATGCTACAACTGACTCAGTAGAACTATCGAGAACTACATATTTGTCAACTTCTCGATACAATCACGCCACGCCGTGAACACTCCAAGTGACAAACTTAGTAAGTGATAATTTAATATACTATGCATAAAAAAGTCTCACTTAATAAGTGAGACGATTTTTTTTGAATAATGTTACCAGTATTTTTTACAAGCTTATTTGATTCCCATAAGTTCAACATCAAAAACCAAAGTAGCGTTTGGCGGAATCACACCTCCTGCACCTGTGGAACCATATCCCAAATCACTTGGTATTACCAAGCGCGCCTTGTCACCAACATTAAGCAAGCAAATACCTTCATCCCATCCAGGGATGACTTGTCCTACTCCTACCTGAAAGTCTAATGGTGCATTTCTTTTATATGATGAATCGAAAACTGTTCCGTCTGCTAATTGGCCTTTGTAATGTACGGATACCATATTGCCTTTTTCAGCCTTTTTACCATCGCCTTTTTGGATGACTTTATAACGTAAACCTGAAGCGGTTTCATCAAATCCTGCAGCTAATTTATCAAGTTCGACTCTTGCAGCTTCACGTTCGGCAGCAATACGTTTTTCACGAGCTCCTTCAAAAGTTCTAAACGCTTCAACGGCATTAAATCCTTTAGCAGCCTCGCCTTCTCTAATGATTTCAATACTTTCAATCTTATCTCCTTGTGCCACGGCATCAACGATATCCTGACCTTCAACGACATTGCCAAAAACGGTATGCTTACCATCTAACCAAGGTGTCTCAACATGTGTGATAAAGAATTGACTTCCATTAGTACCAGGACCTGCATTGGCCATCGATAATTTCCCTGGAGCATCATGCTTTAAATCGGGATGAATTTCGTCATCGAATTTATAACCAGGACTTCCTGTGCCTGTGCCTTGAGGGCAACCTCCTTGAATCATAAAATCTGGAATAACGCGGTGGAAGTTTAAACCATCGTAATATGGAGTGCCTTGAGGCTTAGCAGAGTTTTCCAAATTGCCTTCTGCCAATGCCACGAAATTACCTACTGTACCTGGAGTTTTTTCGAATTCTAAATTGACTACTACTTCACCTTTTGAGGTATTGAATTTTGCGTATAAACCGTCTTGCATTGTGTTTTCTTTTGTTTTAAGGCTGCAAAGATACGAATTAAGTTAGAAGTTAGAAGTTAGAAGTTAGAAGTTAGAAGTTGGGTCTTGGGTCTTGGGTCTTGGGTCTTAAAGATTATTTTTTTACGTAGCTTTGGCTAAATTTATGTTTATGGGCTTCTCTTTTTCCAAATTATTTAGCAAATCTGAATCTGACGTTTCTAGTGGAGATACTGTTGAAGCTATAATTGCTTCCGTTGAGCATCCACCTTATGGCGTTTCAGAACATAATGTGTTGTTTTCTGGATTAAATGAATTGGGTGGTTATCTGTTTTTTCAAACCGTTGTTGTTGGTACTTTAAAAGTAAAGTGCAAGAATGGTGCACAACTCAGCTTTAGAGGTAAGGGTTTTGAGTTGACCCTAAACTCGGATTCCCTTGAGTTTGAATCTAGCCACACCGAAACTAAAGGGCGCAATGCGACCAATATCGATTTTCAGATTGAAAAAGCGGACATTAAACGCTTAGAAAAAGCCACGCTAAACGAAATTGTATTAAAAGTAAAACACCAGGAGGTGTTGTTTACGAAGTATGCTAAAGCCAAAAAGTAAATGACTATTGATTTAAGCATTTAGTCTCAAGGCAACTTCACAAGTAATACCAATAGTTCAAATCATTTCATGTTTAGCTTTAAGTTTAAAGCTAAACAAACAATATTGCTCCTAAAAACAATAGTCCAGTACCAATAACAATAAATAAGTACGAAAGCACATAGGCTAACAAAAGACGAAGTCCGATGTAACGCTTCTTATCCGTATGATAAAATTGAAAGAATGTCCAAATTCTATAACAGACCGACAGAAAGAAGGCCAATGATACAGCAAAATCATTTTTATTTAATAAAAAATCCACTATGGTGAAGAACGTATAGAAAATGGTTTGTAATCCAAACAGATAGGAGTTAATAACGATGTGTTCTAGATAATTTGTCCCTTACCTAAAAAAGAAATAAATGTTGCGAAGGAAACAATAGGTATCAGCAGAAGCGTTGTATACGCAAAATTATCGATTAACCATGTCGTTAAGAATTTGAAAACCGCTGTATTAAGCGTTAAATCTGCTGTACTTTCTAAACCTCTACGATATCCTGTAATGGCATCAGCTAAAAGTGTGTTTGCTCCAAAAATTTTTGTAATGATAAAGTAAAATGTGGATAAGAGCAACACAAAGGCGATTGGCTTAAAATAGTACTTTCGTTGTCCATTTAAATAGGCTCTAATTGCATATCCTGGCCTTAGAAATAAAAGCCTTATGGTAAAGAAAAGACCACGATTAACCTGAAAAATACTATCAGATAATTCGCCCAAAAAGCTCTTTAAAGTTAGTCGACTAACGCTGCTGTTTTGTCCGCATGCATTGCAGAATTTTTCTTCAAAGGTATGTCCACAATTTTTACATTCCATTAGTAACCATTGAATACAAGGGGTTTATCCATATTTTTTTAAAGAAATTTCGCATCTGATTTTCTTTTAAGCGAAAAAGATATGAAAATGCAATGAGTTCCGATTAGCCTATAATTATCTGGGAGTCGCAATGAGCCATGCGCGTCTTTGTTTTATGTGGTTATTTTATCAGTCTGAATGAATTAAGATATTTGTCAATTAATTCTTGTTCTTCTCCAAAATAAGTTAATTGATATGACCTATTTTCAACAAAGAATATTTTTCCTTTAATTCCACCTTTGACTCCTTTAGGAACATTCGCTTCAAGATTCAAAGAAAATTCGTAATAAATTCCTTTTAAATTATGTTGTTCGGTAGGCTCTTGTTTAGTCAATTTAAAAACTCCACCGTACTTTGCTTCAGTTGTTTTTAAAATTTGTTGATAGGCTTGATCTTTGTCCCAAGATTTCATTACATATTCTGGAAAGTCAATATATTCAGCCATATATATCATTTGTTGTCCGGCAACCGCTTTATAATTATAGATTTTATATTTATCCGTTCCGATTTGATTATCTATAATTTGTAATCTCGGTTTTATTGGAAAATCTATTATAAAATTTCCACTTTCTGAAGCATATTCCCCAGATTCAATTTTATACATTTCGGTTTTGTCTTTCGACTGTGATTGACAAGAATTTAAGGTGAAAATTGTCAGTAAGATAATTAGTAAGTTTTTTTTCATGTAGTTTTTTTTTTGATTACATATAACGGTCCTAAGTAAAATACGCTTTAGTATGTTTTACTTTTTGTTGGACCCAGTATTTCTTTTTTTATTTGTTCGTTATCCATTACTCTTGAAATCTCACTCCCAAGGTATCGCAGACTTACTTTGTGATGTTCTTCATCAGGAGAATCAACGCAATCAGCAGCAATTATAACTTCTAAGTCTCTTTGATATGCATCTATTGCCGCCATCCTAACACAAGCATGGGTGTTAATGCCACAAATAATCAGTTGCTGAATATTATTTTGATTTAAAATTTTGTCAAGTCTGGTTTTGAAAAATGGGCTATATCGTTTCTTCACAATCTCATAGTCATTCTCATTTCTAATCAGTTCATCGAGAATTTGCGAACCTTCAGTATTCTCAATCGTTTTTGAGATACTCTTTTTTCTCATGATGAGGAAGGCGTCACTTAAGTCTTCCTTAAATTCTTGTCTAACCCAAATTATACTAAAGTCACTATCTCTACCGCAATTCGCCAGTTCGTTGATACTATTACATAGTCTTGTTCTGTTATAGCTCAACCTTCCTTTTTGGAAGTAGTCATTTAGCATATCTATAACTATTATTGCTGTCTTCATTTTTTTATTGAGCCCAACAATTGGTGCAAGGATAGTTGCTTGATTAGCAATTAACTTAGCAAAAATGGAACGAACCAGAGGAAAATCCTATGGATTTTCCGAAGCGATGACCTAAGCCCGTTGAAGGCTAGGCTAGAACAGTACCATTATTTATAGACATTGTTGTTGTGCGTATTATTTTATTTTCCATTTTTTACAAGAACATTAAATTCCGTTCTAGTCGTTTCTCCATTAATGTCAAAACGTAATTTTATATTCAGTATGTTAGATTCTAAATGATTACTTGGAACATTTATTTCCGTTTTAGTAATTCCATTTTTTGTTTCAAGTATTTTTATTCCTGCTCCATAAATTGAACCCGATTTTGGGTCGATATTTTTCCATTCAAAATCTGTTCTTACTGGCGTATCATAAGTCAAATAATTGTTCCCATTTAAGATTTTCATTGTCACACTACTTTCTCCATTTTCAAAAATAAATTCAGTATTACTTTTTTTCGACTTTGCACAAGAAATCAAGGTCAGAATTAGAAGTCCAAATAGTAAATTTATCCTAATAATCTTGGGTTTTCCCATATTACGAACAACGGTTTTGTGTATGGATCGTTGCGGGAAATCAACTATGATTTTCCGCCGTAACCGAAAGATAGTAAATTGCAATGAATTCCGATTAGGAATTCAGCCGCAATGAGCTATACACGTTGTTGTAGCACGTTATTTATATTCATATTTATTCCGCCAAATATCTTCCCCTTTTAAAAAGTCAAGAAGTATTTCCGTCATTTGGTCAACAGTTTCCAATGGCTTTACCAAGAGAATATGGTCGTCGTCTGTCACAAGTCCAGAAGCTAATCCATCATCTCCTAAACTTCCACCAACGTCCAAGGCTTTGTATCCATTAGCATTTTCGTCTTCCAGTTGCACAATGTGAAATTCATTCCAATTGATTGATTTCATAGTGCTTTTAATTATTTCCTCTGTTGCTTTTTCAGTTATGATTTTTGTTTTTTCTCCGTAGTCATATGTGACGACGAGTTTTAATTTTCGAGACGTATTTTGTTTAGTCATCTTAATATCATCTTTCGTTTGAAATTTTCCATCTGAACCTGCTGAAACGATTAAGAATCCATTTCCGCTTTCAATAACAGAATATTGATAAGGACGATTCCAAGAGTCAGTTTTCCAGTCCTGCCTCATAGGGTTATTTCCTATCAATTCTTTTAGGTTTGCTGGGTATGTTCCAAATTTTTCATTCCACTTTTCCATTCTTTCAGCTATTTCAGAAAGTTCACTTTTAGTTTTTTCAGGGAAAATGAATGTTCTTTGGTAGCTGAAAAACAGAAATGCACTTATACTTCCGACAACTAAAACTACAATTACCATTATAGAACTTGGTTGTAGAAAATACCTTTGGAAAGGTCTTTTCTTTCCATCAGCTTTTTCCTTTTTCGTAATTTTTCTATGGTGTTTAAAATCCTCACGAATAAGTCCAAATTCAGCTAAAGTTGATAATATTAGTTCAATCATTTCGTGAGTTTCGGTAATGTGCTACAACGTGTTCGTGTATGGTTTGTTGCGGATTGAGCCGAAGCTATTTTTAGCTTTGGTGAGCCAAGTTGCTTGCAACTGGCAAAAAATCCGTGGGAGAAAAATAGCAAGGCTTTGACTTGTTATTTTTCCGATAAATAAAGATATAAATATTATTTAGAAATTTTAATGCAGTTCATTGTGAAGCAATGAACTATACACGTTGTTGTGCAATGTTTTTTTACCAAAATAAAGGTGATTTACAGTTATAACAGATTTCATTTGATTCTTTTGAATTTATTTTATTTGATAAATCTTGACTGTAAAGTTTTTCCAATGTATTCTTGAGTTCATTGATAGTTACTTGATTTGTAGATTCAAATCTAATTGTCAAGTAATAGTTTTCATAAGCTATATAGTTATTTCTGAAATGTTTATTTCCTATTTTAAAATCATGAGTAAAAATAAAAAAGGTTTTGTTGTTTTTAGACTTTGAGGCAATAGTTTCAGCCTCAGGAATTTCTTCTTTTAAGAGTTCACATTCTTCTTCAAAAAATTTATTTAGGTTTTCAAAAGTTTGCCTACCTGATTTTAATCCATATTCACAAAGTTTAAATTCCAGCTGGCTATAATCTTTAGAGTGTTTGAACGAGTATATGTTTTTACATGAATCAATGTCAACTTGCTCAAATAACAATGGAATATTTATTTGCGAATTATATAGTTCAACAACTTGTGAGTTTTCAGCCTTGTCATTACAAGCGCAAAACAATATGGTGAAAAGAAAAAATATTATGTTTCTCACTTGAGTTCTCAAATGTTGCACAACGGTTCGGCTATGAGTAGTTGCGTGGTTTAGCACTTAATTTTGCCAGTACGCAACAAACTGAAAATCCTTGCGGATTTTCAGAAGTAGGCGAGAACCAGCAATTACTTATAGCCATTGTTAGGCAACGTTATTTATAATATTCAATTTTTAAATTTAAAAACGATTCTGTAGAATCATTTTCTGTGACTCGATATCTTTGACAGTTTTCCATTGAATCATATTCAACACATTCATATGAAGATACGCTGAATATTTCTCCATCAGAAATTACAATTGTCGAATTTCTTAATATTCCTCTATCATTCAGTTCTATTACCTCTTTTATAAATGACGATGTTCTATCATAATAATTGTACTGAGTCAAATTCCAATTAGAATCATAAAAAAATTCTGTTATTTGGTCTGGAAATACGCTATATTTTAGATTTATTGAATCTGTTAAAGAGTTTCCTAAAGCTCTATATTCAGACTGTTTAATTAATTTCCCCTTTTGATTTAATTTGTTTTCAATTTTTGATTTATTCATAAACTTTCTGGAACCATCAAAATATGTTTTTGAAATCAATTGGTCATTTGTATTATAATTAAAATCGTGAATTTGTATTATTCCTTCTGACGAATACTGTCTTTGTTCTGAAATAAAGCCTTTTTGATTGAAATAAAATTCGTTTTCAATATAGTAAGCATTTTCGTTTTCCTTTTCCGCTTTATTTCTTTCGTGGTCAAACTTCAAACTTTTAATGTTTCCATTTAGACCGATTTTCTCTAAATCTGTTGTTGTATTCTTATTGCTTGAACAACTGAATAGTAAAATGGAAATCGTAAATATTTGAAGGTATTTCATTCGTTCTAATGTTGCCTAACAAGTGTTCGTGTATGGTTTGTTGCGTCTTCACTAAGATAGCAAATAAAGACAGACCCATTGTTCAGAAGCGAATGAAATTCCGATAGGAATTTCCGAGCAATGAACTATACACGTTGTTGGCAACAGTACTTTACGGATTCATATTTATAAATAAGTGATAAACTTCAATGTTTTTCAAACTTCTATAATGATTCATTTTCGCAACTTTAAGGTTAGAATACTCTTCAATTCCGATTTCTGTTTCTAAACTTAAATGTTGATACTGTCCAAAGTCAATTTGCGTAATGTAATTCAAATATTTATTCCAAGTATCTTCAAAGCTTTTAGTCTCGCAATAAGAAATAACAAATAGAGGACTTATTCCAATCGGTTCATTTCTGAAAATTTTCACTAAATGTTCTTTGATTATAGTGTCAGACGATTCATCTTTAGGAATTGATTTTATTCGTAAACATTCTATTGCAGATAAATGATTGCCATCTTCGTTTTCAATTATTAAATCTCGAAATGCTATTCCGGAGGTATTACTCTCAGCCTTTGGGTCAGTTGTTCCACCCATTGATTGGTCTTTAATACTCCATTTTCTATTATTAATTCGGTGCTTTAGAAAATCTCTTAAAATAATATTGTATTTATTTTCACTTTGAGCTTTTTTGTATTCAAATACATTATCTAAAAAGGTCAAACAAACACTTGTAATTGAATTTAATAAAAAGTCTTTCTCTTCATTATTTAATTTTTCTCTCTTCTCGTTTATCCATTCATAAATTAACTTTTCGTAGAGCTTATGGTCAGTTCTTGTGAAATTTTCTAATTGAGGTAGTATTCTATACTCAATGTGATTAACGAATAAGTACTTGTCTTTTTTGAAAGAATTATAATGAAATTCTAAATAGGATTTTATATCGCCTCTCGGTTTTATTTTATACATCGACCAAGTGAAGTCATTATGATATCTATCCAAAAGACGTTCTATATTACCAAATTCTTCTGAAATATGTTCAGAGTCTTTGTATTTATCTAATTCGCTATACCAATCCTCGTGTAAATTTTTAACTTGAAATTTTCTTAACTTATATTTTGGATGACTTTGAACATTATAGAAGCCTGGAATATTATCGGATTCAATAAATTCTTTGTCAATTAGCTCTAACTCGTCTAAAATCGAGTAGTGAGGTGAATTTTTATCGATTGGCTCAATAGCTATCATTATTGAAATAAATTTTTCGGCTTCTTCATAGATTCCTGTAAGCAATCCAATTCTTTCAAAATCTATGTCGCTATCATCTCCTCCAGATGATGCTTCGTGTCTTATCATTATGTGATGAGCTTCGTTTACAGCATCATCTTTGACCTTATAAAACCAATGTATTAATTCATCTTTAGAAAATGTAACTTTTTTAACTTCGTCTAACATTTTCTGCAACTGAATTTTACCTTTTTTCTGATTTTCATAAATACGATTGAAATAAATATCTCTATCTATAATATTTATGTGTCTTAATGGTAAAATGTTCGTAAAAGAATATTCCGATTTTTCTTCGAGCAATGAAATGTCCGTAGTTTCTCTTAAATATATTTTCTTTTCTCTTGGTTTCACGGTTTCATTCGTATTGTTGCCAACGGTCTAGGCTATGAGTAGTTGCGTGGGTTAGCATTTAACTTTGCAAGTACACACCAAACTGAAAATCTGCGAGGATTTTCAGAAGTAGGCAAGAAAAAGCAATTATTTATAGCCATTGTTAGCACCTGTTATTTATTTAATAATACTTTATAATTCTTTCTTTTTTAGTCAATCCGTTTTCAGAGATTATCCAATTCTTTTGAAAGTCTAATTTATATTCAAAACTTAAGCTTTCTTTCAATTCTCCATTATAAAACTTTTCTTTTCTCTTTAAATTTCCTAAACTGTCGTGATAGAAAATTTCTTTTGTCTCTCGAGCAGGAAATAAATATTTTTTCGTCAAAACCTTTTTATTTTCTTCAGGAATAATTTTCAATTCAGTTATTTTTTCTGGTGAACTACTTTTAAAAAACTCCTTAGTAAGAGTTAGATTTTCATTGGGATATTCATATTTCCAACTCCTAAATCCATCTGTCTCAACATATCCAAATTTCTTTTCTATCATTTTTCCAGCACTATCCACTTTGAATTCCGTAATTGATTGAAGTTTATTTAGGTAATATTCCTCCTTTTTTACAAGTCCAAGACTATTGTAGTAATATTTACTTGAGAAAGTCGAATCTCCGTCAGTAACAATTTGTTCTTTTACCAATCTGTTTTTATTGTCATATTCTTGATATCTAATAATTGAAGATAAATTAGGTTCGAAATATGTTTCTTTTTTTTCAATTATTCCACTTTCTGTATAAAACTCAAGCATTCTTGATTTTAAAGTGTCATTTTCAAAAGTTTTAGTTTCTATGCTTTTTACATTACCAAATAATTTACTTTCAATAAATTCCGCTTTCTTATTTTCAGATATTTCATTGCAGGAATAAAACAAACCAAATAGAAGCAAAATTATTATTGATGTACTCGATTTCATAATTGGTGCTAACTCGTTATATGTTTACCAATAGGAATCATATTAGTAACTATTTTCTGGATAATAGGAATTTTAATGTAGATTGGAATCCTTAATTCGCCACCTCACTCATAAATTTAATACGGTATAAGCGTAGCTCCTCGTCCTCGTAGTCGCCATCAAATTCTTCGATAGCATCCGAGATTTTATCGCTATCCGATTCCATAAAGTAATCGTGAATTTCTTCCTGCTGGTCTTCATCCAGAATTTCATCTATCCAGTAATTGATATTGAGCTTGGTACCAGAATAGACAATAGATTCCATTTCTTTAATGAAGTCTGGCATTTCAATGCCTTTGGCTGAGGCAATATCATCGAGCGGTAATTTTCTATCCACATTCTGGATAATGTAGAGCTTTAATCCAGAGTTAGAACCTGTAGATTTCACGACCAAATCATCGGGTCGCACGATATCGTGTTCTTCTACATAATCGGCAATTAAAGCCACAAAGTCCTTACCATATTTTTTGGCCTTACTTTCCCCAACACCATGCACATTGGACATTTCTTCTAAAGTGGTTGGATATTTTAAAGCCATATCCTCTAAAGATGGATCTTGAAAAATCACAAAAGGCGGTACTCCCAAACGTTTGGCATTGCGCTTACGCAAATCCTTGAGCATGGTCATTAAACGCTCATCGGCTGCACCACCTCCACCTTTAGCGTTGGTAATGATGCCATTGTTAGACCCCTCATCATAGACATGGTCTTCGGCCATCATAAAGGACTTCGGTTGTTTAATAAAGGTTTTACCTGCATCACTTAATCGCAATACACCATAAGTTTCAATATCTTTTTTTAGATACCCAGCAACAATCACCTGACGGATTAAGGCCATCCAATGTCGGGCCTCTTTGTCTTTACCGATACCAAAAAACGGTAAGGTATCGGTTTTATGGGACGCTATCAAAGCATTAGACTTACCAATAATCACTTGTACCAAGTCTTTGGATTTATACTTTTCATTAGTGTTTTGAACCGCATCTAAGAGTATTTTAACATCATCCTGAGCTTCAACTTGTTTTTTGGAGTTTCGGACATTATCATCCATATCGCCTCCTTCACCAGTGTCATTATCGAACTCCTCACCAAAATAATGTAGAATGAATTTTCTTCTCGAGATAGACGTCTCCGCAAAAGCAACGACTTCCTGCAATAAGGCGTGACCTATTTCTTGTTCAGCTACAGGTTTGCCAGACATAAACTTTTCTAACTTCTCAATATCCTTATAGGCATAAAATGCCAAACAATGCCCTTCACCACCATCGCGACCTGCCCTTCCTGTTTCTTGATAATAGCTTTCGATACTCTTTGGAATATCGTGATGAATCACAAAACGTACGTCTGGTTTATCAATACCCATTCCGAAAGCAATGGTTGCCACCACCACATCAGTGTCTTCCATCAAAAACATATCTTGATGCTTCACTCTGGTTTTGGCATCCAAACCGGCATGATAGGGCACCGCTTTTATGCCATTGACCTGAAGCACTTGTGCCAACTCTTCAACACGCTTTCTACTCAAACAATACACAATACCAGATTTGCCCTCGTGCTGTTTGACGAAACGAATAATATCCGCATCGACATTCTTGGTCTTTGGTCGTACTTCATAAAACAAATTCGGTCTATTAAACGATGCCTTGAAGGTTACGGCATCAGTCATGCCCAAACTCTTCAGGATATCTTCTTGTACTTTTGGTGTGGCGGTTGCCGTAAGCCCGATTATTGGAATATCATCACCGATACGTTTTATGATATGGCGTAGGTTTCTATATTCCGGTCTAAAATCGTGTCCCCATTCACTGATACAGTGCGCTTCGTCGACTGCCATAAACGAGATTTTAACGGACCGTAAAAAGTCAACATATTCTTCTTTGGTCAATGACTCTGGTGCGACATAAAGCAACTTCGTGATGCCATTGGTAATATCGTCTTTTACACGCTTAACTTCTGTTTTATTTAATGACGAATTTAAAACATGGGCTATACCCTCGTTTTCAGACACTGCTCTTATAGCATCCACCTGATTTTTCATTAAAGCTATCAACGGAGATACTACAATGGCTGTTCCGTCCTTAATTAAGGCTGGCAATTGGTAGCATAATGATTTACCACCACCTGTAGGCATAATAACAAAGGTATTATTACCCTCAACAACATTCTTTATGACCTCTTCTTGTAGCCCTTTGAATCCAGAAAAACCAAAGTATTTTTTTAAAGCGAAGTGTAAATCAATTTCTGCAATACTCATTAATCCCTATAGTATTTTATATACATTTATTCAGTAACCTGTTGGTTAGCAAAAATATTTCTTCAATCGGTGTTTCAGAAGCATCGAATGAAAAAATTCATGTACTTTTGCATAACCTTAAAGATAACAATTTCTTTAAATAAAAAAACACTCAAAAAAATTAGTTTTGAACACAGTGTCTTCTATTTTAAGCCTTGCCAAAAGTACTATTGAGTTAGAAAGCAAAGCAATCTCCAACTTGTCGAAATTACTTACAGATGACTTCGCAAATGCGGTTAAATTAATCTATAATTCTAAGGGTCGTGTTATAATTACAGGTATTGGCAAAAGTGCGATTATCGCTAATAAAATTGTGGCTACCTTAAATTCTACAGGTACACCAGCCATTTTTATGCATGCTGCTGATGCCATTCATGGTGACTTGGGTCTAATCCTTAAGGACGATGTGGTGATTTGCATTTCGAAAAGTGGAAATACTCCAGAAATTAAAGTTTTGGTACCACTTATTAAGAATGCCAAGAACAAAATGATAGCGATTACTGGGAATAAAGATTCTTTTTTAGGGCAGCAAGCCGATTTTGTCCTAAACGCTTTTGTAGCTCAGGAAGCCTGTCCGAATAACTTAGCCCCTACCACAAGTACTACGGCACAATTGGTTATTGGTGATGCTTTAGCGGTTTGTTTATTAGAAATAAGAGGCTTTTCTAGCAAGGATTTCGCAAAATACCATCCTGGTGGCGCTTTAGGTAAACGTCTTTATCTAAGGGTAAATGATTTGTCTTCGCAAAACATGAAACCACAAGTTGGTTTGGAAGCTGGCTTAAAAGAGGTTATCGTTGAGATTACGGAAAAAATGCTTGGTGTTACTGCAGTTATTGATAATGATGAAATTGTAGGCATCATTACAGATGGTGATTTAAGACGAATGCTCACTAAAAGTGATGATATTACCCAAATTAAAGCCAAGGATATTATGGGCACTAATCCAAGACGTATCGCTGAAGACGCCATGGCTGTCGATGCTATGGAACTCATGGAAGAGTTTGGCATTTCTCAGCTACTTGTTGAGAAAAATGGAAAGTACGCAGGAGTTGTGCATCTTCATGATTTAATTAAAGAAGGCATTATCTAATGGCGAAGAAGAATATTGACGAGATGTCTTTTCTAGACCATCTTGAAGATTTAAGATGGCACTTAATAAGAGCGACTATAGCAATATTTTTAGTTGCCATTATAGCGTTTTGCTTTCCTTATTTTTTATTTGATGTTATTATTTTGGCGCCAACAGAGATGACATTTCCCACTTATGAGGGCTTATGTAAAATGTCTATGAGCCTAGGTATAGAAGATACTACATTTTGTGCTGATAAATTTCCTTTCGATTTACAAAGTCGCCAAGTAGGATCCCAATTTGCGGCTCGCATATGGACATCGATTTATGCTGGTTTTGTTATTGCTTTTCCATATGTTTTATATCAACTTTGGAGCTTTATTAGTCCTGGCCTAATGCCAGAAGAACGTAAATACTCAAAAGGCTTCATTATTATCTCATCTTTATTATTTTTTATTGGCGTTTTATTCGGTTACTATGTTATTACACCTTTAACCATAAATTTCTTAGCTAATGAAAGTATTTCTGTTAAAATCCATAATGATTTTGATTTTGGTTCTGTAATATCTGTAGTACGTTCATCTTCATTAGCATCTGGTATTGTATTTCAACTACCTATAGTGGTCTACTTTTTAACAAAAGTGGGCATAGTAACACCACAATTTTTAAGAAAATACAGAAAGTATGCTTTAGTGCTTGTACTCATCTTATCTGCCATTATAACACCGCCAGATATTACAAGTCAAGTTATTGTAGCAATACCAATACTGGTCTTATACCAAGTGAGTATTTATATTTCGGCAATTGTCGTTAGAAACCAAAACAGAAAGAAAAGACATGTCTGATATCGTTAAAGAATTCAACGAATATCGTTCAAAAATGAACGAGAAAATATTAGCGGATAACAACAAAATTGTAAAGCGTATTTTTAATCTAGATACCAACGCCTTTACAGAAGGTGCCTTGGATAAGAAAACTAAAGAATTGCTTGGTTTGGTAGCATCGACCGTTTTAAGATGTGATGATTGTGTAAAATACCACTTAGAAGCTTCTTACAACGAAGGTTTAACCAAAGCCGAAGTGAGTGAAGCCTTGGGCATCGCAACATTGATAGGTGGCACCATTGTCATCCCACATTTAAGGCGTGCCCATGAGTATTGGGAGGCGCTTGAAAATCAAGGTTAAACTTTTAATAAAACGCAACCCTGTTTAATCGAATCTATATGATTTTACTATTTTTAGCGTTTTAAGTCAACTTATGAAGTTACGTGCCGAAAATTTAATGAAGTCCTATAGTGGACGGAAAGTAGTTAAGGATGTTTCCCTTGAGGTTAATCAAGGAGAAATTGTGGGTTTACTCGGACCTAATGGTGCTGGAAAAACAACCTGTTTTTATATGATTGTTGGCATTATTAAACCTAATGGTGGTAACATCTTTTTAGACAACACCAACATTACCAAATACCCAATGTATAAACGTGCCCAGAATGGTATCGGTTATTTGGCCCAGGAAGCTTCGGTATTTAGAAAATTGAGCATTGAAGACAATATTTTGAGTGTGTTGCAGTTGACCAAATTGAGCAAAAAGCAACAGCATGAAAAAATGGAGTCGCTAATTGAGGAATTTGGCCTAGGCCATATTAGAACCAACCGTGGTGATTTACTCTCTGGTGGTGAACGACGTCGTACAGAAATTGCTCGTGCCCTCGCCACAGACCCTAACTTTATTTTATTGGATGAGCCCTTTGCTGGAGTCGATCCTGTTGCTGTAGAGGATATTCAACGTATTGTAGCCAAACTCACCAAAAAAAATATAGGTATTCTTATTACCGACCATAATGTACAAGAAACCTTAGCCATTACAGATCGAACTTATTTGATGTTCGAAGGCGGTATCCTTAAAGCAGGTGTACCCGAAGAACTCGCCAGTGATGAAATGGTACGTAAAGTCTATCTAGGACAGAACTTTGAGCTTCGTAAAAAGAAATTGGAATTCTAAGTTATTTCATCTTTTTCAGTACTCTTTTAAGCGTAAGCCATCCCAAGTACAAAACAGAAGATTGAATAAATAGATTCATTAACCAATAGATCGCTCTTATGAAAATGCTTTCCCTGACATAGAATGGTAAATTCTCGTTTATGAGGTTTATAGGAAAGCTGAAAATCAGTATTACTTTATCGGTAATTTCATTAACACTACTACTAGTATTTAGCTTTGCATCCATAAATACAATCAAAAATTGGATGACCAATAATATCAAAAAAACAATGACGAAGGATTTTGATTTAAACTTTTTCATTTTATATGATTTCTTCTTTAGTTAATTTCTTTTGATAACATACTTGCACAATATCTATAACTACTAAAACGGCAATTATAAAATAGCATATTCTCTTACGTATTGCATAATCTCATTAGCTAGCAATACCATATTCCGTGTACTGTTTTAAAGGGGCTGTTAATTAATATTTTTTCTATCTAATAACGATAAGATAATGTATAGCAAGATAATAAGCGGTATAGCCGCAAATTTTAAAACGATAATTGTCACCACGCTTAAAATCAAAAATATATAGCGCATGGCATTCTCCTTAAAGCTCCAATCCTTAAACTTCAATGCAAATAATTTGATACTAGAATTGAGCAAGTAACAACTTAAAAGCGTCAATGTTATTAAAAACCATTTATTGATGATTATGGAGTTCATTAAATCATTATTCTGATATTCTAAAATCAATGGAAGCGATAAGATGAGTAAGGTATTTGCAGGTACTGGTAAACCTTTAAAAAAGGTTTGCTGGTCTTCATCTAAATTGAACTTTGCCAATCTGTAAGCAGAAGCCAATGGAATTAATAAGCCTATTAATGGTAAAACAGACATTTTAAACCCTTGCCAATGAAAAACTGAGTTCCAACTATCAGAATGCGATGCAAAGTCTGGACTATCCACAGTAAGCGATATTAACTTAAACATAATAATTCCTGGCACTACTCCACTTGTCACTAAATCCGCTAAAGAATCCAACTGTATCCCTAAAACACTCTGTACATTAAGCTTGCGTGCTAACAAACCATCAAAGAAGTCGAAGAATATGCCCAAAAAAACAAAAAATGCTGCTACGACAAAGTTTCCGTAAACAGCAAAAATGAGCGCAATACAACCCGAAAACAGATTAAGAAGTGTAACCATATTGGGTATGTGTCGCTTAAAACTCATCAGTTCTATTTTTGTAAAAATAAAAAAGTATTTGGGCTTCACTTATTATTTTTGTTGAATTGCAAATATTTTAGAACAATAAGTAGCCACTTTTGCAGTTAAATACATAGAAAAATTGTGCATCTTTGTAAAAAATTTTGCTGTTGAAAAATTACATAGTAATTCTCTTAACACTTTTTACGCTAATAGCTTCGGCTCAAACCACCAGAAAATATTCCAATGAATTTATGAATATAGGTGTAGATGCTGCTGCGCTTGGCATGAGTAATGCTGTAGTATCCCAAACTGCAGATGTCAATTCTGGGTATTGGAATCCGGCTGGATTGGTACACCTTGAAGATAACCAGCTTGCCCTCATGCACTCGAGTTATTTTGCAAATATTGCTAACTATAACTACATCGCTTATGGTATGCCCTTAGATGACCGAAGTGCTGTAGGGATTTCGATTATAAGATTTGGTGTTGATGATATCCTAGATACCACACAGTTAATTGATGATGAAGGCAATATAAATTACGACCGAATCAGTACCTTTTCTACTGCGGATTATGGACTAACATTCTCTTATGCCAGAAAACTACCTTTGGATGGTTTGAATTTTGGTGTCAATGCTAAAGTTATAAGACGGATCATCGGGGATTTTGCATCCTCTTGGGGATTTGGCCTAGATGCAGGCATTCAGTTTGAAAATAAATCGGGTTGGAAATTTGGCCTTATGGCTAGGGATATCACAACGACCTACAATGCTTGGTCCATAGATGAAGAAAATTTTGAACGAATAAGCGGTGCTATTGAAGGGCAAAACCAAGAATTACCTGAAACTACTGAGATTACAATTCCTAAGCTAGAATTAGGGATGTCTAAGCAATGGATTTTCCACTATGATTACTCATTTACCGCTGCCGCTAATCTCAATGTCCGTTTTGAAGAAAATAACGATATTATCTCTACGTCTTTTGCGAGTATAAATCCTGCTTTGGGTTTCGAATTTGGATATACGGATTTGGTTTTTCTCAGAGGTGGTGTTGGTAATTTTCAAAATGAGTTGCAAATCGACAACTCTGAAGACTTAACATTCCAACCAAATTTTGGAGTTGGATTTAAGTACAAAGGCATACAAATCGATTATGCTTTTACGGACATTGGTGACCAGAGTGCTGCCTTATATTCTAATGTTTTCTCTTTAAAAATAGATTTTAGTATTTTTAGATAGCCAAGCCTATGAAACTAAAACTATTACTCTTTACCTTATTACTTGTCTCGTTTTTAGGTTTTGGCCAACGGTTTTCTTTAACCAAAAATGCTAAAGTGTCTGTTCTGACCTTTGGTCCTGGCACATCACTAAATGATGCCTTTGGACATAATGCCTTCCGAATTAAAGATGATAGTAAAAGAATCGATTTGGTATATGGTTATGGCGAATATGATTTTGAGGCACCAAACTTCTACCTAAAATTTGCAAGGGGTAAATTGAACTATATGATAAGTAGGCATCGTTTTACCGATATTTTTTATCATTACTCAAAACATAATAGAAGTATCGAAGAGCAGGTCTTAAACCTTACTTTTGAAGAAAAACAACAACTTTTTGATTTTTTGGAAGATAACTATAAGCCTGAAAACCGAAAATATCTTTATGACTTTTTCTATGATAACTGTGCTACGAGAATAAGGGATGTTTCTGATATAGTAACCAAAAACAAAATTACATTTGAATTACCTGAAGGTATTGAGCAAAAAACCTTTAGGCAGCTTATCTATGAGCACTTAAATCGCAATTCTTGGGGAAGTTTGGGGATTGATATAGCTTTAGGTTCTGTCATCGATAAGAATGCAACTGCCAATGAATATATGTTCTTACCAAAATATATTCATTCATTCTTTAGTACAGCAAAACTTGATACTACTAAAAATCTAGTAAAAAGCGCATCAACACTATT
The DNA here is from genome assembly GCF_028289625.1 of Winogradskyella sp. Taxonomy (GTDB): domain Bacteria; phylum Bacteroidota; class Bacteroidia; order Flavobacteriales; family Flavobacteriaceae; genus Winogradskyella. The sequence goes on from NZ_JANQOM010000091.1 coordinate 40,184, forward strand.
TGAAAAAAAATCTGCTAAAAATTCAACGAATATCTTTTTCAGTCCATTAATTATCATTGGTTTAATAGCTATAGTGATAATTTATATTACTTACATGAATTATAAATCAAAAACACGTAGTAAATGGCTTGATATCCTACTTTTTGGAATTACTGGACTCATAGGAGTTTTCCTTTTGCTTCTATGGTTTGCAACAGACCATACAGCAACTGGTTATAATTATAATCTACTTTGGGCTTTTCCATTAAACCTAGTGCTAATTTATCAATTTAAAAACGATAAGGTTAAAAATTGGGTAAAAGGCTTTTTAAAGTTTTTGATTATACTGCTTTGTTTAATGACACTACATTGGTTGATTGGTGTACAAGTCTTTGCGATTACCCTAATTCCTTTATTGCTAGCACTATTAATGCGCTATATATTTTTACTGAATTTTTTTAGTAAAAGTTGAAAATATTCTACTGTCCTCTGTAGTATAAAATTGTGCTAAGTGTTTTAATTATAATATTAAAGTCTAGAAATATGCTCCTATGTTTAATATAGTATAAATCGTATTGTAACTTGGTTAGACTGTCTTGTATTGAAGAGCCGTATCTGGTATTTACCTGCGCCCAACCTGTAAGACCAGGTTTAATGATATGTCGTGTTTCGTAAAAAGGGATTATACGCGACAATTCATTCACAAAAAATGGCCGTTCTGGTCTTGGGCCTATAATACTCATTTCCCCTTTTAAAACATTAAAAAACTGAGGGATTTCATCTAAACGAGACCGCCTTAAAAACATGCCAAATGATGTAATACGCCTATCATTTCTTTGCGCCCACTTAACACCATCTTTTTCTGCATTCACAATCATGGTCCTTAGCTTAAGAATCCTAAATGGTCTACTATTTCTACCAACACGTTCTTGGGAGTAAAATAATGGGCCTTTGTTTCCTATACTATTACCTAATGCAATAAATGGTAAAAGTGCTAAGCCAAATAATAGTCCTATGATAGAAATAACTATATCAAAGGCACGTTGAAAGAAAATATATAATTTGTTTTCATTACTCCTACTGAAAGGAAAATATTTATAAAAATCCTTGCCGACAAATTGTATTGGTACTTTATGGAGAAGCTCTTCGTAAACCTGTGTGTACTCCCTTATTTTAAAACCGCGTTCTAATAGCAAAATTAAATCATGGTAAACTTCTGCAATTATAGCTTCAGTGTTAAAGCTCGCTACTAAAACTTCTGAGATTCGCTCTTTTTCAATTGTATCAAGGAAGTCTTTTGCTTCAAATTCCTTAAGACCCTTAAACTTCACGGATTCTGGAGTCGATTCTTCACTATTAATAAAACCTACTATTTTATAATTTGGATCAGAAATCTTAAGTGCATTTACTAAACCGTCAATATTTGAAACTTCACCTACTAATAGAACACGTTTGTAGAACCTAGGTGTCTCAATAAGATTGATATATAGAAAGCGCCACAATAAAATAGATAAAATTATTGCCACATAGACATATACTATTTGTATACGTTCTTCAGGTAAGTAAGGTGATAAAATTGGAGTTAAAAGATAAAACAATACCACTGTTGATGTGGTTATAACTATATTTCTAAAAGTTGTATCGAACTTACTTGCTTTTTGAAGGTCATAAAGTTCGAATATAGAGCCAAAAATTATAACATATACTCCCAGTAATACTAATGCTACAATGTTTTCTTCGTTGAATAAAATATAATCAAACTTTGGATACAGATTTAAGCTATAAATAGCTAAACAAACCATAACCAAATCCATAATTCTCAATAGAACCTTCCGTTCAGAGACTTCAAAGTGTATACCCTTTTTATGTTTCATCTACAAAATTGGTTACCATGTAAAGATAATAAGTACAATTTAGTTTAATATCAATTTAAGACAAAAGCGTTTCCCATTTAGATTTGACCACTTTCCAATCGAATTGCTCTGCTTTTTTTCTGGCATTTGTTACTAATTTGTCTTTTAAGCTTTCATTTTTCTTTAATTTAACAATTGCTTTTACCGTGGCCTCCACATCATTAGCTGGCACCAATATTCCGTCGATATTATCAGAAATCAAATACGGTATTCCACCAACATTTGTAGATACTATTGGCAAGCCTAGTGCCATAGCTTCAATAATACTTACAGGCATGTTATCAAAATTAGTTGTGTTTATAAACACATTATGAGACACTGATAAGCTTATCCAATCTTTTCTTTCTAATAGACCAGTAAAATTCACATCTAAATTATAGGCTTTCGTCAAAGTCTTAGCTTTATTTAAAGATCCATCCACCTCAGGACCAACCATAGTTAAAGAAGCATTATATCCAAGGTCTGTGAGTGTCTTAAGCACATGTATTGCGAGTTGGGGGTTGTAAATATTTGAAAATGAACGCACCCATAACATCTTAATGTCCTCTATTTTTCTATTTAAAAATGGATAGTTTTCTAAGTCAATGAAATTAGGTATAAACTCAATATTTGTATGACCATACGTGCGAAATATATCCTCCATATAACGTGACGGTGTAATTAATTGATACGCATTATTAAAAATTAAGCCTGACATTTTTTGATTATTTTTTAATCGACTTTCAAGATTACCTCCATGTAGAATTGGGATATATTTTAGTTTAAAAACTCTACATAATTGACTTATAATTAATGCGTAATAAAAATTTGATGTACTGTAGGTATCAATTAAAACAAAATCCGTTTGAGTTCGCTTTCGGATCACTAGTATCATCATATCCAATAATCTGAGTAGCTTATTGGTTTTTTTTGAAGCTATCATAACACTACAAAAAGCCTCAAGGCGTTCGCCCAAGGTCTCGATTGTGGTTTTCGTTCTACCCTTGCCTGATAACGCGTTTCCTATGTAAAGGACGTTTTTCATAAGTAATATTTAATAAGGCTAAAGCATAAATAAAACCTGGTGCAGCAATCCGCATGGCTGAGTGATTTATTGTAGCAAACCAGAAAATCAAAAATGCATAAAACAAATAGTTTCGTGTATTATTTATTCGGTAAGCTAAGGGTGTTATTAGCAATATGAGTAGCATTATGACCCCTAAAATGCCATGTTCTGAAATCATTCTACTCAACTCACTGTGTGTCGCAATAGTTTCCCCAGTAATTGCCTTACGCCGTTCTTTCATGACGCTAGCTCCAACACCAAATATAGGCTCGCTATAAAATCCTTCCAATTCACTCTTAAAAATTTCTACTCTTCCCGCCGAGACATCTTCCTTAACTCGACCACTAGCATCTTGGTTAGAATAACGCTTGTCAATTAATCCACTTGTTTGACTTGAACTTACAAGCCATATAACTGAAGACGCAAAAAGTAACATCACAAAATATAAACTAATCCTTCTTTTGCTTTTTAAACTTGTCTTTAGATAAAATATACCTAAAAAGCCGATAATCATCAATATTGCAGTTAAAACTCCCCCACGACTAAAGGTTATAATGGCGCGATAACTTATGAGGCCAAATAAAAGAATGTTAATGCCTTTTATCACCGTACTCTTAGAACTCAGGAAAAAATTAACACAAAACACAAACATTCCCAATCCTAGAACAGTAGAAACCTGATTGGGTCCAAATCCACCTGAAGCTGCAAAATTTGATTGTGTCCCTTTAAATATTTCTTCCAATCTCACAGTATAGAGAAATAGATACGTTGTAAGACTAATTATTGGTAAACCGAGATGAAGAATTACACTTTTTAGCTGGGGATGGTTTAGTCTCTTATTAAAACAATATAATGCCGATATCCCTAAACAGGCCGGACCACTTAATACAAAGGCAACATTTTTCCTGAGATTAGCGTCAATACCAGTATTTAATGAGGCCACTAAAATGGATGGTATTAATAAAAATAAAAAAATCATATATGGATATGACCTATTGGATAAGCCATTGTAGGTCATTCCGATTACCATAAACAAAATTACCAAATACTTGGAAGACTCATAGAATACTCCTGCTCCGGTCATTCTAAACAATACTTCAACTCCGACAATGTAAGCACTAGCCTGTAAAATTGTAGTCGTCTTATCGCTTTGAGCAGCATTAAAAATTGATATCAAGAAATAAGCGATGACCCCAAAATAAAACAAACGTGGAAAAAAGTCTAGATTATATAATAAGAGTCCTAGAATTATATGAATGGTAATTTTATGAATATAGCTTAGATTCAAAATGCTAGACTGTTATAAGGATTTATAAATTTCTAATACTTCATTAAGAATTGCCTCTTCAGAGTATTCCTTGATGACTTTCTGATTAAATGCCTTAGCACAAGATAATCTATAATCTTTATCATTGATATAGCTTTCTAACCCTTTTACAAACTGACTAACATTGCCTGAGTCTACCAATATGCCATATGTACTGTTTTTAATAAGTTCCCCACAGTTTCCAACATTGGTTGTTATTACTGCTAATTCTGAAAACCCATATTCTAATATTGCTAAAGGTAAACCTTCAGATTTTGAGGATAGCGCACCGATTTGGCATTGTTTCATAATATTTAAAACATCAGATTTACTATTGTAGAAATAAACGGAATTCTGCAACCCAAGATTGTCGACCAATTTAAAAAATTCACTAGAATACGCATCCTTAAAATCTTTACCTACGCAATGCAAGGACCATTCGGGATAATCTTGATGAATCTGTTTAAAAGCCTTTAAAAGTAGTGGATGATCTTTTTGTCGACGCAGATTTGCTAGGCATAAAATACGTTTTCCATTCGTGCCTTTTAATATAGTCTTATTGGTGTTAGCTCTAGTTAGAACTGAAAAATTCTTTATAAAAGTTACACTTTTACACTTCAATTCTTTTTCTGACCAACGTTTTAATTTTTCATTTACGCTAAAAATAAAAGCAAACCATCGTGAGAAAACTCGTAACATACGTTTTGGTCGATCTTCTAATAATTCGCTATTGCCATAATGATCATGCCAAATAATTTTAACCTTTGGCACAAAGATTTTCACTAAAATTGAAATGAAATACGATGTTGCATGAGCGTGAATGATATCTATTTTATTTTGCTTTACAAATTGTTTTAATTTTAAAATTGCTTGAAAATCAAATGTTGATCTCCTCTTTAAATACATATAGCCCACCTTATCATGTATGGATTGTCGTAAGGGTCCCTCGTCTCTCGTTGTACACAGGAAAGAGGTAACGCCTAACTTGATTAAACCATTGGCGTAATTTACAGCCAATCGTTCGGCTCCGCCAGCCTGTAAAGTATCTATTATTTGCATCACCCTCAATGTCATACTTCTAATACTTGTCTCACACCTTCTTCAAAAGAATCTAGTGTAAATTGTTGTGCCCAATTCTGAGCTTTAAAAGCAACTGAATTTAGATGAGAATTGCCTCTTTTCAATTCTTCTTCTATTTTGGCCACAGCACTATTCAATTCAGATGCTATTAAAATACCTCTTTTCCCGTTATCTAACATCCAGGGGATACATGAAACCGCTGTTGCGACAGGGATTACTCCGAAGAACATGCCTTCTGCTAAAGCTTTGGGCCAGCCCTCACTCTTAGATGGAAGAATTGTAAAGTGTGCTTTTTTTATTTCTTCTTTAATATCATTAAACGGTTTATTACCGTGTAAAAAAATAGCCGATGTCAATTTTTTTGATGTTATATAGTCTTGCAAAGGCTGGTATAACTTACCATATCCATACATATGTAACTCAACTTCTAGATGATTTTTAAGCAGTTGCTCAACGATTTGAATAACTAGTAAGGGTTGTTTACCTTCTACTAATGCGCCTAGGTAAATGAATTTTAAAGCTGAACTATAATCCTTATTGAGAAAATCAATTTTGTCAACTTCATTAAATGAGGCTGTAAAAAACGGCAAAACATTGTGTGATTGTTTTTGCCATTCACCATAAACCAGCACCTTCATGTTTTTTGATAGTGATGTATTACTAAATAGCCATTTTTGGAACCTATAACCAAACGGTTGTCTGCTCTTCGGATCCCAATTTCCAGCATACTTTACCGTCTTTTTTTTGGATGGAAAGAAGATTTGTAAGACACTAGCAATGGCTGCAACATTACTTGGTGACCTAAAATGAAGATGATTAGACTTGCGCATCGCCGAAATCATTTTTAAAGCGATAGCAGGCAATTTTATTCCTAATTTAAAAAGGTTAGTTATAGATTTTATATTAAAATGCGGAATAGACTTAAACTCAATATTGTGGTGTAAATACGCTAAATCAATCGCCTCAATAACATTGTCATCAGATTTTGGCGCAACGATAATGACTTTATCAAAATAACGCGTCCAAATATTTATTTCTTTAACATATGGACCATAACCATAAAATTTTCCGTCTTTATTTTTATGCTCTACAAGTGTGAAAATTGCTATGGTTCTAATTTGTTTCAAATGATGATTACTTTATAATAGACTCGTAAAAATTTAAATTTTGTAAAGTAATGGTCTGGTTATTAAAATTCTTCATTACAAATTTATAGCCCTCAAAAGCGATTTTTTCACTTTCTGACTTATTATTAAGTGCCCAAATAATTTTATCTGCAATATCCTCAGGATTATAAGGGTTACATAGTAAACCTGTTTTGCCATGGGTAATTGTTTCTGGACCTGGACCCTTGTCTGAAAAAATTACTAACCGTTGCATGGCCATAGCTTCAGGTGCCACTAAACCTTGAGTTTCCATCAGTGAAGGAAATATACAAATCTGAGCTTTCGCATAGGCTTTTGCTAACTTAGCTAAAGGAACGACTCCCATAAATTTAATCTGTCTTTCATCCAAACTTTGCGGCTTCATAATATCATGCTTCACATAATCAATGTATGACCTTCCATCTTTTAATTTCCAATCTCTACCGTAGAGATACAATTTTACATTAGGATTGTACTTTAATACCTTTGGCATGGCTTTAACTAATTGCCCTACCCCTTTCTTTTCGCAAACGGTTCCAGCAAATAGGAGTGAATGGTTTTCAATTTCCACATTCGTTTTTGGCTGAAACACATCAAGGTTAACAGCGTTTTTAATGGTTACAACTAGCTTATTATCATAGCTCAGATATTGCTCTGTGTGCGTTTTTACATAATCTGAAACTGCTATGAAGGCATCTGCTTTTTTAAAAGATCTTTTTTCTTGAAATCCTTTCCACTTATTAATACCTCGTTCTTCAGATTCTGCAAAAAAATGGTGGCCACCGTGTAACCGAATTATATATTTAATGTTTTTTAGTTTTCTGGTGAATGCTAATCCTAGTTCTGACGATTCAACTATATCAATAGGTGAGTTGGCATTAATCTTCTTAATTTTGTTATTAATGCTATTCGTATTAAAAAACCAAGTAAGGCCTTTTATACGTTTCGGTTTTAAACGATAAACTGTTACGCCTAAATCATGTTCAACCTCGTTTTGCAAGGTATAATTATTAATTCCTACTACCGAAACCTCGTGCCCTTTTTCTACAAGCTGCCTTGAAAATGTTTTAACAAAGGTACCAATCCCACCATGTGAAAATCCAGTTTTGGGATACTCGTGTGTTATAAAACAAATATGCATTATTCAATAGTTTTAGCTATATTTTTAGAGCTCTGATCTAATGGATGTAAAACGACCTTTTCCATCCATATCTTTTTGTCCTTGGCAACACTATTCGGATTCTTTAGAACCATGGACACAACGGTATCTATATCGGATTTACTATTTATCCAACCCACTGCATCTAAGCCAGCCATACTTCTAAAATGCTGAAAATTATAAATAATTTTAGTACTCCATTCAGATTCTTTAGATGGGTTATAATTAAGATATAAACATGGTTTACCATGGGTTGTAAAATCATGTGCCATAGTACTTCCTAAATTAATAACTAATGCACAATGACGCACTAAATTTACCTGCATATCGATATCATCATACATCGGAAAAAAACCTTCCCAACCAGTTTGAGCTTGGGCATTCCAAATTGGATTTATGGAAACTACAACGTCTTTATGCTTTTTTAAAACCTCATCATATCTATCAGAAAAATCTACAGGACAACGTCTAAAGATGACTTGGATGTTATCCTTCATTCTATTTAAGGAGTCTAATACATGGTCCAAAAATAACTGATCATGTGGGGAGGTCGTCATATCATCGCCACTGAAACAAATCCATGTTTTGTTGACGTTTAGCTGATACTTTGAGGCAAATTCTGATCGCTCTATAATTCTGCTTTTATCCAGATAAAATTCAAATTGTGGTGTTCCTACTAATAGCACATTGCTCTGAGGTATTTCTGGATAATAGGCTTTCATTTCGTCCTGCATCCATTCTGACCAAACCAAGTAGTTATCTGTCTTTACTGCCAATCGTGCTTTTGATAGGTTATCCCATGAAAAAATAGCTGTATAGGTCCTAATATTTAAGGTTTTGGCTGCCAAACATATAGGCATTAGTCCTGGCACACGCTGATGAGTAATAAAAATAGATGTTGGCTCGAGTAACTCTAAATCTTTGATATATTTCTGAATGAGACTTTTTGAAATATTGTTTCTGCTTTTAGATTCAAACTTTAAAATTTTTTGATAGTTATTTGAAATAAGCTTACCCAATAACTCCGCTAATCGATACAATAGCTTAACCTTGACACTATAGTTTGGACGCCTCCAATTGGTCATTATGGTATCGTTTTTCATCAATTTACTATTATGTACCAAGCGCGCATAGGTGGTTGCTTCTCTATACAGTCTAGTTCTAAAATTCTCGGGCTTAAATTGAAGATGCTTATACCCGAACTTTATATTGTGAAGTTGCACTACATTTTCAAAAGCATCTTTTGGCAAAGGAGACCAAATGGTAATTTTACAGTTGTTTTTTAAATGCTTAATAATATCAGAGTACAAGTAATTTTTTATGCCGACACCATCTGGAACCAAAAATAAAACGTGCTTTTTAGGCATCTTTAAATTGCTTTTGATGGTTAACATTCCATATCGTACTCGATTCTAGACTTTCTATAAATAGCGCCGCGCTATTTCCATTTCCAAAAGTTTTACTCTTATCTAAAGTAAGTGTTTCAGCAGTTTTAATAGCCTCGCTAATATCCTTTTTCTCACATGAAATATTTATAATTTCTGAACCAATTACCCTATTCATTTGGCGATTACCAATATTTATAGTGGGTATGCCATAATATGGCGCTTCTCGCACACCTGCACTACTATTTCCAATTATAAATTCCGAGTTTTTCAAAAGCGTCAAGAAATATTCAAACCGTATCGAGGGGAATATTTTAAATCTTGAGTTTGTATTTAGTTTTTGAAAGGCCTTAAGAATACGTTTACTGCCTAAGTCATTATTAGGATAAATGACCACATAATTTTTTCCACTTTGAATAAGGCTTTCCACCAATTTAGTGGCATTCTCATAAATAGAGTCTAGCTCTGTAGTGACAGGATGGTACATTACTAAGGCAAAGCTCTCATAAGGTATTTCGTAATACTCTTTTACCTCAGCTAAATCTGGTAATTTATCTGAAAACATAATATCCACATCTGGTGAACCAATCGTATAAATGGTAGCTTCCAATTCACCCATTTGAATTAAGCGTTTCTTAGCTTCATCATTTGAGGTATAATGCAGATGACTTAATTTAGAAACTGAATGTCTAATAAGTTCGTCAATAGTTCCTGAGAGCTCACCACCTTCTATATGCGCGACAAGAATATTATTAAGGCTTCCGACTATCGCTCCGGCTAAAGCTTCTACGCGATCACCATGCACAACTATTAAATCTGGATTAATAGATTTAACATAGGCTGAGAATCCATTAATCGTTTTAGCCAAGGTTAAATCCATTGTTGCTTCGTCTGTATGATTATGAAATGTCTCAACATGTTGAAATCCACAACGCTCCACCTCTATTAAAGTATAGCCATACTCGTCCATTAAGTGCATACCAGTGACAAAAATAAAAGGCTCAAATTCCGTATGCTTTTCCAAACTTTGGATTAAGGCTTTTATCTTCCCAAAATCGGCACGTGTCCCGGTTAAAAAAACTATGTTGCGCTTTTTGTTATTCAAAATCCGTATAGTCTAAATGTTCCCCTTCAGGAATATGGCGTAATGCTGTTTTTCCTAAAAGGTTATTATAATGTTCTGCTAATATCTTACCTGTTCCGGGTCGCTTTACCCAAATATTATCTTTTGAAAGTAATTCTCCCTTTTTTATATCCGTGATGGAACATACGGTTGCAAAAGCAAAATCTATGGTGACTTGCTCTTCTTTAGCGGGTGCTTTGGTACCACCACGCATGGACCAAATTTCACGGCTCCCATTTATAAGTTCAGTACAGGCATCTTCATCCATACTGCATACAATATCTGGACCTTGTCTATTCATATGGTCAGTAAAGTGGCGTTCTAAAATTGAAGCACCTAGGGCCACAGCACCTAGACATGCATTGTTATTTAATGTATGGTCACTGAGACCAAATACATGATCTGGAAAAGCCTTGTGCAATTCCATCATTGCTCCATAACGCACTAAGTGTGAAGGTGTAGGATATAAATTTGTAGTGTGTAATAATGCAACAGGGGTTTGATGTTTTTTAAATATGTCCACGGCTTTACTAACACTTTCAATGGTGTTCATACCTGTACTCATTATTACTGGTTTACCGAACTTTGCAATATGTTCTAACAAAGGGTAATTATTGCATTCACCAGAACCTATTTTATAAGCAGGTACATCAAATTTATTGAGACGCTCTGAAGCTGCTCTTGAAAATGGTGTAGATATAAAAATCATACCCTTATCTTCTACATAATTCTTCAGTGCCAGTTCATCAGCTTCATTTAGTGCGCAACGTTCCATAATATCATAAATGGAAACATCTGCATTACCAGGAATGACAGCCTTTGCAGCCTTGCTCATTTCATCCTCTACAATATGTGTTTGATGTTTTACCATTTCAGCACCCGCTCTTTTTGCGGCATCTACCATTTCTTTTGCAACTTGTAATGACCCTTCGTGGTTAATACCAATTTCGGCAATAACTAAAGGCGGGTAATCACGTCCTATTTTTCGATCTGATATTTGGATGTAGGGTGCTGACATTAATTAAATATAATTTAATGATTTTAGACTTTCGTTCATAATTGAAGTCAGTTGGGATTTTAACTTCTTTTCGATTTTATCTATTTTAAAGTTTGTACTCTTAATTTTAGAAAAATCATATGCACAAGGATGTTCTACATTAGCAAATTTTAATAGTCCATTGATCTCTTTTTCTGGGTTAAGGGTAAGTGCCTCATAACTTAATGTATATTGATCTTCTTTTTCGACCGTTGTTAAAAAAGTATTTATAACAACAATTGAGGCATTGTAATACTTTGCACATTCTAAAATAAAATGATCCTCGGTAAAAGCATTTTGATATTCCTTTACTCTAAAATATTCCTTTTTACACCAAGATCTTGAAACCGCATAACCATTTCTATATAAATGAACATATCTTGCCTTTGGGTATAATTTCTTTATTTCAGGAAGTAAAAAGGTGATGGCTGGGCTCTTTAAAAAAAATACTTTATCGTTTTTTAATATTTTACTATCCATCATTAACCGTAATTTGGCTCTATAAAAAGGGGTCCACTGCTCTAAACTTTTTTGAGCGGTAAGCTCAAAATTTATTAAATCTGAATATATAGGATTTTGCTTTTTCCCCTCATCATTAGCCGCCATTAAAAACCAATCGTACTGTTCTTGTTGATCTATTTGTATCCCTGGATTAGTCATTAAAATATCAACTAATAAGGTGCTACCACATCTTCCTGTACCTAATATGAATATGGGATTCTGTCTTTTATTAATAATCCGATAGAAGAAACTTCTAAATATCACCTTAATTTTATTTGAAATTTTCATTATTTTATCTGATCTGATTTAAAAGATTGAATAATTCTTTTCATAACAACGAATTACCACTTGAACTAAGTAGATATTCAGCATATTTTAAATCTTCAAAAGTATCAATGTCAATCTGGGCAAATTTATGATCGACAATTAACGGAAAAGACATTTGGTCGAATATTATTCCTTTTTTTATGATATCCGCTTTAGTAATGTATATTAATCCATTTTCGAAATACAAGGGCTCTATATCTTGGCTGCGTTGACCAATGTCATAATTGAAAGGTTGAAATGTATTGTTCTTAATTTTTCCTAATTTCTTATGATACTTAGTAACCGTAAAGAGACTTTGTGAATTATTATCCATAAAAATTTTATAAGCTTCTTCCAAAAGCAATTTTGGGCGTAAAGGGTTGGTTGGTTGCAATAAAACGA
>NZ_JANQOM010000017.1 GCF_028289625.1 Winogradskyella sp.
GTGGAGGATACAACACCACCTACTATTAACGTGCCTGCCGATATCACTATTGAATGTACGGAAGACGAGTCCTCCGCAAATACCGGTGTGGCCACTGGTGCCGATACCTGTGGTACAGTGACCGTGACCGAATCCGACGTGGAGACGGCCGCTTGTGGTAACACAAAGACGATTGTTAGAACTTGGACCGTAACCGATGAGTGTGGTAACTCAGTATCTGCTGACCAGACCATCACTGTGGAAGATACAACACCACCGACCATTAACGTGCCTGCCGATATCACTATTGAGTGTACCGAGGACGAGTCCTCCGCAAATACGGGTGTGGCTACGGGTAGCGATACCTGTGGTACGGTAACTGTTACCGAATCCGACGTGGAGACGGCCGCTTGTGGGAACACAAAGACGATTGTTAGAACTTGGACGGTAACGGATGAGTGTGGCAACTCTGTGTCTGCTGACCAGACTATTACGGTTGAAGATACTACTCCGCCAACATTTAATGAAAGTTTACCAGCAGACATAGACGTAGAGTGTGATGCAGTTCCTGATGCTGAAACATTGACAGCCTTTGATACCTGTGATGACGCAACCGTAACTTTTGAAGAAGAAATAACGGGAGGTACATGTGTAGGTGATTATATTATTGAACGTACTTGGACAGCGACTGATGCTTGCGGAAATGAAACTGAACATACCCAGATTATAACTGTTATGGATACGACTGCTCCAACATTGGTTACCCAAATTGACGATATAACCGTAGCCTGCAATGATATTCCTGATGTTCCGGATTTAGTAATTGAAGATGCTTGTTCAAATAATATTTCAGTTGATTTTACTGAGGACTCAACTCAAGTAAATGACTTTGAAGATTATGAAATTATAAGAACATGGACTGTCACTGATGATTGTGGAAACACAACTGATTTCACTCAAACTATATTTGTTGAAATAAGTAATGTTATTGAGGCTGTAGATGCACAACGCTGTATTTTAGATATAGAGTTTGACTTATTCGACTTGCTTTCAGGAGATTTCGACATAGACGGCACATGGAGCGTCGTATCAGGTAATGCTACTCTAAACGGAAGCCTGTTTGACCCTTCGACGGTAATAATTGGTGATTATATATTCAAATATGCAATTACCGAAGGACCATGTCCTACGGAGGTTGAAGTCACTGTAGCTGTAGACGACGAATGTACAGTATTACCATGTAGTAACAGGGATAATTTAATTATATCGAAGACCGTTACGGCTAATGGAGATGATGAAAACGATTTCTTTACCATTACAGGACTTGAATTCTGTGGATTCACTATCGAATTACAAATATTCAACCGTTGGGGAGCTAAGGTCTATGAGAACAATAACTATCAAAGTGGTCAATGGGGTGGTGAAGCTCATGGGTCGTCCGTAGGATCCTCTGGTAAGGTACCGACTGGAACATACTACTATATTATTAATTTAAGAAATAGTGGATTAAAACCTTTTGCAGGTCCAATCTACGTAGCAACCGATAAATAAACTTAACCGATGAAGTTATCTAAAATTTTAAGTATTGCGATATTGATGTTGGGGTTCTCAACTGCCTTTGCACAGCAGCTACCCCAGTTTACGCAATACATGTTTAACACGATCTCTATAAATCCCGCTTATGCAGGTAGTAGAGAAACATTCAGCGCTGTTGGTTTACACAGAAGTCAGTGGGTTGGATTAGAAGGTGGACCAGAAACGCAAACCTTATCTGTTCATTCTCCATTACGAAATGATAAAATTGGTTTAGGGTTATCATTTATAAATGACAAGTTAGGTTATGAAAACTTCTCATATATCTATGGTGATTTTTCTTATACTATACGGACAGGTGTTAACTCTGAATTAGCCTTTGGTCTTAAAGCAGGTTTTACACATTACAATTTAGATGAAGAATTGCTTACTGACCCTTCTGTAGTTAACGACCCTTTCTTTAATGATGTATCGAATCGTTGGAGTCCGAATGTAGGAGCAGGATTTTACTGGCACTCCCAACGTTGGTATTTGGGCCTTTCAGCACCAAGAATTTTGAATACAGATTATAATAACGGACAACAAGGCCAATTAGATTATGTGGCCTTAGAACGCGTGAGTTATTATTTTACAGGTGGTTACGTTTTTGACTTAAGCGAAACGACCAAATTAAAGCCTTCTGTTCTATTAAAAGCAACTAATGGTGCTCCTTTATCTTTTGATATTTCAGCCAACTTCTTATTTAATGAAACTTTTTGGATTGGTGGCGGCTATAGAATTAATGAATCTGCTGCTGCTATTGGTGGTATTGCTGATTTTCAGGTGTCAAAACAATTGCGAATTGGTTATGCTTATGAGTATCCAATTTCAGATATAAGAGCTTATACTAGTGGTACGCACGAAGTACTACTCATGTTTGAAGTGTTTAAGAGCAGACGTATAAAATCCCCAAGATACTTCTAAAAAGAAACGATTATGAAAACACGACTATTAGCACTTACATTTATACTAAGCTGTTCTCTATCGTACGGACAAACTAAATTGGCCGATAAATTCTTTAAGAATTATGGCTACATTAAGGCTATTGAGCTTTACCAAAAAGCTTATGAAAATGGTGACAATAGTGCCCACGTTCTAACCCGTCTTGGTGACGCCTACTATAATAATTCTAATTCTGAGAAAGCGGCCTACTGGTATGGTGAAGCTCTAAAAGAATATAAAAAGATAGATGCCGAATATGTTTACAAATACATTCAGTCACTCAGAAGTATTGGTAATTACGAAGAAGCCGACAAGTGGTTTAAGGAACTTAGTGCAGCCCAACTAGGAGATAGCCGATTAAAAGGCTACAATCCTGATGAAGTAGATCTGTATGATAAACTGACTTCTAAAAATGAAGTCATTGTAAAAACTGATAACCTTTCTTTTAATTCAGAGTATTCAGATTTTGGCTCATATATTTTTGAAGATAAACTTTATTTTGCATCAGCAAGAAACGATGATGGCAAAGTTTATAGTTGGAATAAGGAACCATTCCTCGATTTATATCAAGTGACACTTACAGATGATGATGGTGTTATAACTTATGGATCAGCTTCAGAGCTTTCTTCAGATGCTGTAAATACAGAATATCACGAAGCATCTGTAGCTCTAACAAATGATGGCAAAACTCTTTATTTTACGAGAGATAATGTTAATAAGCGTAACCGTTTAAAATATGACAAAAAAGGAACTACACATCTTAAGCTTTACAAAGCAACTTTAGAAAATGGTCAATGGACAAATATCCTGGAGTTGCCTTTCAATGATGAAGTATTCTCTACTGGACACCCTGCACTTAGTCCTGATAATAAGACCTTATATTTTGTGTCTGATCGTGAAGGTGGATTAGGACAATCCGATATCTATTCTGTTGCCATTAATAATGATGGATCTTACGGTGAGCCTGAAAATCTTGGTGAAAAAGTAAACACCGAGGGACGTGAAATGTTTCCGTTTGTGGCCAAAGACAGTACGCTTTATTTTTCATCAGATGGCCATTTAAATTTAGGCCTATTGGATATCTTTAAGTCTCATATTCTTAAAGGCATTCGTACTGAACCAGAAAATATGGGTAGTCCATATAATAGTGGCTATGATGATTTTGCTTTCTTTGTAAATTCCGATACTGAGAAAGGTTATTTCTCTTCTAATCGACCCAATGGTAAAGGTAGCGATGACATTTACAGCTTTAATGCGCAAGAATGTAAACAAGAAATTGCAGGAGCTGTAAGAGATAGTAAAAGCAATATTGTGCTTGCTGGTGTAACTGTTAGACTCATAGATGAAACTGGTAAAGTCATTGAAGAAGCATTTACTGAGGATGGCGAATACACGTTTACAGTAGACTGTGACAAAACCTATACGGTAGTTGGTAGCAAACCAGATTACAAGGATGACCAACAAATTGTTAATACAACAACCGATAACGAAAAAGTGAATACTGTAGACCTTAACCTAGAACCCTTAATTATTGACAATCAAATCGTTATTAACCCTATTTTCTTTGATTTTGATAAATGGAATATTAGAACTGACGCACAATATGAGCTTGAGAGTATCGTTGATGTGATGCGTAAGCATCCTACCATGGTCATTAAAATTGAATCGCATACAGACAGTCGCGGTGGTGATCGCTATAATATGAAGCTATCCGATAGACGTGCTAAATCTACAAGGGACTATATTATCTCCAGGGGTATTGAAACCAATAGAATTGAAAGTGCCATCGGATATGGTGAATCACAATTACTCAACAAATGCTCTAATGGCGCAAAATGTACGGAAGAAGAGCACCAACTTAACAGACGCTCTTACTTCTATATTGTTACCGAATAATTTTACCCTCAAAATTACTTAAGGAAAAAGCAAGCTCTTTTGGGCTTGCTTTTTTAATTATATTTACTAATCAACTTTAAGTCGATTCTATCCTACATGAAGAAGTTTAATTTTATTTTTCTTATGATGATAATCATATCACTATTAAGTTGTAATAGGAATGATGAGTCGGCAAAAACTAAGCATGAAATCACAGATAAATTAAAAACTGAACTTTCAGATTCTATACAAAGTCTAAACTCGGGAAGCTTAATTATTGAGCCTAAGGGAACTCAAATTTTGTATAAAAGTGAAAGGCTTTATAGACTAAAGTGGGAAAATGGTTATATACTAAAATCAATTATAGTTTCAGAATGTAGTGAATTAGACAACAAAGAAGTAGCTGACGAAGAAGATAAAAAGATTGATACTATTTTTATAGATGACAATTCATTTACGATAAAGTTTAAAGCCTATGAAAATTGTTGCTCTAAATTTCTATGCGAAGCAGAACTTATCTCTAACAATACCCTAAACATTATCTACAACGCCTTTGGTTCTCACTGTTCCTGTAATTGTCTATTTGATATGACCTATATTTTTGAATTCAATACTAGACTAAGTGAAATAAATGTAGAAAAATCGAAAATAGATAATATAGTTTTTAACGGTGATTTAAATTCAAAAGCCAAGTTTAAAAAGAAATTATAAACTTAGCTTAGACTAAACCATAACTAAAAAAGCCATAACTCTCGTTATGGCTCTTTCATGCTATTAATCAACTTTTATTGCGGTTTAACGCTTAATGAAGATGTTGGTAAAGAACCATCTTCCTTCACTATTCTTTTCGGCGGAAATATCAAAATCGGTGAAATCGCCTTCAATATTATCTTTATGGCTTGGACTGTTTAACCAAGCGTTAACTACAGATTCTGCAGAACTAAAGCCATAAGCCACATTTTCTGAAACAACATTGGCATTGGCATTAATCTGTAAGCTTTCTTTTCTTTGAAAAAAGTTGTCGTGAGAAACATTATCAACTTCAATCATATAATCGGTATGGGTAAACGCCACAGCCTTTACGGTATTATGATCGTTAAGAACCGATAAGCCCTTAGAAATTCTATGGGCATTAATCAGTTCCATAATTTCTATTTCGATTTGTTTTGCTTGTGGTGCCTCAGGTACTTCTATAGCATCAACACGGTCTTCAATACTTTCCGTTGAGCAAGATGTAAAGCCTAAAAGGGCAACAATAGCTATAAATGGCAATAGCTTAGCAGCTTTCATAAGTAGGTTATTTTAGGTTTGGGACTACTAATTTATAAGCCTACTCATGTATAATCGTTAAATAAATGTTAAATTCGATTAAAAACATGTATTTCGTCGAATTTTAATGTAAAACATCGATGAAATACACTTTAAAATTCAAAAAATGGTGTTTTAAACGATAAAATATTACGCTTTATCGGAATGATTGTATTAAAATTAAGGGGAAAGTCGTTCTATCTTCCAGTTGTAATCTTCTTGCAGTTGGTAACGTATTCTGTCGTGCAATCGGTTAGGCCTACCTTGCCAAAATTCGAGCTCAACAGGTCTTACCATATAGCCACCCCAATGCTTTGGCCTATCAATTTCTTTGCCTTCATATTGTAGCTCAAACTCTTTGAGTTTTTGCTCCAAAGCATTTCTATCATCAATAACTTCGCTCTGATCAGACACTATAGCTCCGAGCTGGCTTCCACGAGGACGTGATTCAAAATAGCCATCACTCAAATTCTCCGCTATTTTTTCTGCTTCACCCTTTATAATAATCTGCCGTTCTGCCGAATGCCAGAAAAAAGATAAGCAGACCTTAGGGTTTTCTTCTATGGCTTTTCCCTTTTCGCTATTGTAATTGGTGTAAAAAATAAAGCCTTCGTAAGTATATCTCTTAAGCAGTACTACTCTACTCTTTGGGTAGCCATCTAATCCTATAGTAGAAACCGTCATGGCATTGGCTTCTTCAACATTAAAATGCATGTCCACTTCCATAAACCAATCACGGAATAACTCGAGTGGGTTCTCAGGTACATTATTTAATAAAAGCTCGCCCTTTTCGTAAGATTTTCTGTAATCGCTAAGATCTTTTTCCATAGTAATACGAAGTTAATTCAATATTTTGTTTCTATCAAAAAAAGTGTAGCTTTGAGATGATCTTTATACCCTAACCCTAAGATTAACATGAGATTCGAGGATTCTCCTTTTTCAAAATCATTAAACTACGACAAAGTTGTTTTAGATTTTGGATCGTATTTCTTATTTGATGACTTCTTTATTATGGAAGTTAATGAAGGTGAACACTTTAATTGGGACAAGCTGAACTCACTTCTAGACTCACTTAGAGCGTATTACGGTAATCATAAGACCTTGGCCTATATCGCTAATCGTGTCAACTCTTATTCTATTGACCCAGTGCTATGGTCGTATTTTGATAAGGATGATAGTATTTTAATTGCGGCATCTATAATAAGTTATAGGGACTCAACCTATATCAACGCCAATATTGAAAAGCAAATGGCTTCTATTCCCATGAAACGCGCTTTAAGCTTAGAAGAAGCGATCAACTGGGTACAGCAGCTTAAGGAGTTTAATTAATATGATTTTAGGTCAAATTATTCTTAGTTCTATATTGATTATTTGTGGTTTTTTAGTAAAAAAGTACCCTACCTTAATAGCGGGTTATAATATGCTATCTAAAAGCGAAAAGCAGAAAGTTAATATTAATAAATTATCCTCATTTTTAATGTACACATTGATTGTTTGTGGAGGCATTACCTTGATAAGCTATCTTATATTAATGCGTTTTCAAATTAATGAAAACCATATATTTCTATTTAATGTAACTTTAATTACTGCTATAATTGTGGGTGTTTCAATATACTTGAATGCAAAATTTATGAACAATAGTAATAATAACTAAAATTCAAAAGACTTTCCATCTTGGGCCAATAGTACATTGTTAAACTCTTCTTTAGCTTCTGACTTAAAAACGTCATAGCCGTTATATCTGGTAGAGAAATGCCCAAGAATCAGAGTTTTTACATTAGCCTTTTTGGCTATTTTACCAGCTTGTCTGGCTGTGCTATGTTTTGTACGCTCACAAAGGGCTTCGTTTTTATCCAAAAATGTAGATTCGTGATATAGTACGGTGGCATTTTTTATAATTGGTATAATAGCTTCGTTATAAACCGTATCACTACAATAGGCGTAGCTCTTAGCAGGTATTGGATTTTTAGTGACTGATTCATTTTTAATTAAAATACCGTCTTCATTTTCTACATCTGCACCCTGCTTTAGCTTTCGGTAATAGGCTACATTGATGTTGGCATTTAAGACTGCATTTATATCCAATTTACGCTCATTTTCTTTTTCTTTAAATAGAAAACCATTAGTGTATACACGATGTTTTAGTGGAATAGTGTGTACTTCTACTTTATCATCCTCATAAATTAACTCTGACGTTTTTGAGGTCAACTCATGAAATATTAAAGGGAAGCTCGTCCAAGATTCTGATAATTTAAGCTGAAGTGTGGTTACTTCCTTTATACCCTTTGGCCCATAAATATGAAGTTCTGTTTCGCGCGTCAATAATTGAAAGGTGCTTATTAAGCCAATTAAGCCAAAATAATGGTCACCGTGAAGATGCGAAATAAATATGTGTTTAATTCTTGAAAATTTAACTTTGTTACGACGAAGTTCTACCTGAGTACCTTCACCACAATCAATAAGAAACATATGGTTCTTAATTTCTAAAACCTGAGATGTAGGATTGGTATTAGTGCGTGGAGTAGCGCTATGACAGCCTAGGATGGTTAACTTCATACATTAAAATCCTAAATCGCGTTCAATTTCTTCCATTTCTATAATATCGTAAGCTTCTTGCAAAGTAGGAACAACCACAATTTCGTCTGGCATTTCATCTAAATCTACTTTATCCGATACCACTACAAAGGATTTTTTAGCACTCCGGTGGTTATTACTTAAACGTAAAAATTCAATGATGTCTTCCAATAAAATTTTTTCTAGACTCGATAATCTTACGATGAGGTGGTAATTCTTGAATTTATCGTAAGATTGCTCAATATTATTGATCAGAGTCTTTACTGATGCTTTCTCTTGAGCTATAATGGTGATATTTTCGTCTCTGTCAATAATCAAAGCTTATTGTTTTATTTTTGAAGCCAGCAAATAAATAACAGCCATTCTTACTGCTACCCCATTTTCCACCTGATCTAAAATGATGGCTTGCTTAGAATCTGCAACATCACTTGTTATTTCTACTCCACGATTTATAGGGCCTGGATGCATAATGACAATATCCTTGTCTAAACTATCCAATAAATCCTTATTGACGCCAAATTGTTGGATGTATTCCCTTGTCGTTGGGAAATAGCTGATATCCATGCGTTCGTTCTGCACTCTAAGCATATTTGCTACATCACACCATTTTAGGGCTTTAAGAAGGTTGGTTTCAACTATTACACCAAGTTCCTTAATATATTTTGGCAACAGTGTCTTTGGACCACAAACCATAACATTGGCACCTTGTAATTGCAGGGCATATATATTAGATAGTGCTACCCTACTATGCAAAATATCACCAACAATAACCACATTTTTGCCTTTTACTGTCCCTAATTTCTCTCTTATTGAATAGGAATCCAATAAAGCTTGTGTGGGATGCTCATGGGCTCCATCACCAGCATTTATAATACTTGCCTTAACGTGTTTTGATAAGAAAACGCCTGCTCCTGGATTAGGATGACGCATCACCACCATATCAACTTTCATTGATAAAATGTTATTAACTGTATCAATTAATGTCTCACCTTTCTTAACCGAAGACTGCGATGCCGAAAAGTTGATAACGTCAGCAGAAAGACGTTTTTCTGCCAATTCAAAAGATAACTTAGTACGTGTGGAATTTTCAAAAAATAAGTTAGCAATTGTTATATCTCGAAGTGATGGAACTTTCTTTATAGGTCGATTAATAACCTCTTTAAACTGATCTGCTGTTTCAAAAATCAATTCTATATCTTGTTTGGTAAGATATTTTATTCCCAGTAAGTGATTAACACTTAGTTCACTCATATATTTCGTTTTCTATTTATCAATCAAATAAACGGCATCTTCACCACCATTTTCCATCCAATTCACTTTCACTTTCTGATGGTCTATAGCATCTACTTGTCTACCTTTATAATTAGGCTGAATAGGTAAATGTCTACTAAATCGCCTATCTATTAATGTTAATAGTTCAATATTATTTGGCCTACCAAATGACTGAATAGCGGTAAGCGCAGATCTTATGCTTCTTCCTGTGTATAAGACATCATCAATAAACACTACGTTTTTTCCTTCTACAATAAAATCTATCTCTGTTGTATTAGCTGCTAGTGGTTTATCTCCTCGTCTAAAGTCATCCCTGAAAAATGTGATATCCAAATGTCCTAACTGAATGTTCTTAATCTTGTAATCCTCTGTTAACATGCTAGCTAAACGATCAGCTAGAAACTTTCCTCTAGGCTGAATACCAATTAATACGGTCTCAGAAAAGTTATCGTGGTTTTCAATAAGTTGGCAAGCCAATCGATGCAGTGTAATGTTGACTTCCTTTGAGTTAAGTAGTACTTTTTGACTCATGTAGGTGACCAAAGATTATTCAAGATGTAAAGGTAAGGCAAAATTTTAGATATTCTCATTTATATAGGATAATATTGAAACATTCATAATTCTTGTAAATAAGCTAAATAATATGACTTATGTCACTAAAACTAGAATCAACAAATGAGTATATTTGGCGAGAAAAAAAACAAAAAAATGAGTACAGATAGTAAATATAGTAATTGGTTTCACCCCTATAATGTGAGCAAAAAGTATGACAAGAAAGTGGCATACTTTAGTATGGAATTTGGTATACATCAAGCATTAAAAATTTATTCAGGTGGCCTTGGTTTTTTAGCTGGGTCGCACATGCGCTCTGCGTATGAAATGAAACAAAATCTTATTGGCGTTGGGATGCTCTGGAAATATGGGTACTATGACCAAGCGCGCAATAAAGACAAAACCTTACGTACCGATTTTGTAGAAAAGACCTATACATTTTTAGAGGATACTGGTATTGAGGTTACCGTAAAGTTACACGATAACCCGAATGTAAAGGTTAAGGCCTATGTTTTAAAACCAGAGATTTTTGGTTCGGTCCCTATATATCTATTAAGTACGGATGTTGAGGGCAATGATTTTTTGTCGCGCACCATAACCGACCATTTGTACGATGCCAATGAGACTACCCGAGTTTCCCAAAGTATAGTTTTAGGAATTGGTGGTGCTAAAGTTGTAGAAGCGCTTGGAGGTGCAGACCGATATCATCTCAATGAAGGACATGCTTTACCTGCGTTTTATTACTTAAAGGATAGAGGTGTGAAGAAAAATCAGATGGTTTTTACCACGCATACTCCTGAAAAAGCAGGTAACGAAGAACGGGATGCCAACTTTTTAAATGAGTGCGGTTTCTTTGGTCGTTTTCTCTCAGACACTGAACTTCAAAACGAATCCGTAAATGGTGGAAAAATCAACTACACCGTTTCAGCACTGCGAATGGCAAAAAAGGCCAATGCTGTGTCAAAACTTCATGCTAAAGTCTCAAAAGAAATGTGGAAGGATTATGACAAAACATGTAAAATAATCCCTATAACAAATGCCCAAAATCAAAATTTTTGGCAAGATCAAAAGCTCAAGAAAGCTTGGGGAAATAAAAGCGATGTCACTTTTAAAAAACGTAAGCTTCAACTTAAATCAGAATTATTTGATGAAGTATTGAATCAAACAGAGAAACTATTTGATCCTAACGTTCTAACCCTAGTTTGGGCACGTCGTTTTGCAGGTTATAAACGTGCCGATTTACTACTTTATGACGAAATGCGCTTTAGACAATTGATTTCTAATAAAGATTATCCTGTACAAATCATTTGGGCTGGTAAACCTTACCCAAAAGATTTCTATGGCATTGACGTATTTAATAAGTTAGTTCATTACACCAAGCACGAACCAAATCTTGCGGTTTTAACAGGTTATGAAATGGAGCTTTCAAGACAACTTAAGGAAGGGTCCGATGTATGGTTGAATACGCCTCGTATTACCAGGGAAGCCTCTGGCACAAGTGGAATGAGTGCAGCCATGAATGGTTCTGTCAATGTCTCAATAAATGATGGTTGGATTCCTGAATTTGAAAAAAATAACAAAAACAGTTTTGTTTTACCTGAACAGGATTATACCGCACCAGTCAGTGAACAAGATCGATTAGATGCGGAAAATCTTTATGATATTTTAGAAACCAAAGTCATACCGACTTACTACGATCAACCTAAAGCTTGGCAAAAAATTGTTTTCAAAGGTATTGATGATGTTTTACCAGAGTTTTCCAGTCATCGTATGGCAGACCAATATTATAAGGAATTGTTCAATTAATTAAACGCATAAAAAAGCCTTTCGATAATCGAAAGGCTTTTTTTAATGCTACAAATGTCTAGGAAACTATTTCTTCCCGTCCATTTTATCTTTAAGTGCTTGTAAAGCATCGTTGGCATCACCTAAGGTCGGTTTAGCTTCTGCTGCTTGAGCTTCGGCTTTCTTAACCGCTTGCTTTACAATCTTAGCTTCTTCTGCCTTAAATACTGCAGTATGAGAAGCTACCACGCGTTTGAATTCCTTATTGAACTCAATGATTTTGAATTCTACTTCTTCACCTTTTTTAAGCTTAGAACCATCTTCTTTTTCCATGTGACGTGAAGGAATAAACGCTACGATATCGTCATTAAATGCTACAGTAGCTCCTTTATCAACAACCTCTGTAATAGCTGCTGTATGAGAAGTTCCTAAAGCGAACTCTTTTTCGTATTTATCCCAAGGGTTTTCTGTCGTCTGTTTGTGACCTAGAGATAATTTACGGCCTTCAACATCCAACTCTAATACAACTACGTCCAACTCATCACCTACGTTACAGAACTCGGATGGGTGTTTAATTTTCTTAGTCCAAGATAAATCCGAGATATAAATTAATCCGTCGATACCTTCCTCTAATTCAACAAAGACACCAAAATTAGTGAAGTTACGCACAATACCTGTATGCTTAGAACCTACAGGGTATTTAGCTGTAATATCAGTCCATGGGTCTGGTGTTAATTGCTTAATGCCAAGTGACATTTTACGATCTTCTCTATCTAAAGTTAAGATTTGTGCTTCGATCTCATCACCTACTGACACAAAATCCTGAGCAGAACGCAAGTGCGTTGACCAAGACATTTCAGAAACGTGTACTAAACCTTCAACACCATCAGCAACTTCAACAAAAGCACCGTAATCTGCTATAACAACAACTTTACCTTTTACTTTATCGCCAACTTTTACTTCTTCGCCTAAAGCTTCCCATGGATGCTTAGATAATTGTTTAAGACCTAATTGGATTCTAGATTTATTCTCATCAAAATCTAGGATCACAACATTTAATTTCTGATCTAATTCCACAATCTCATTTGGATGGTTGATTCTAGACCATGATAAATCTGTAATATGAACCAAACCATCTACACCACCTAAATCAATAAACACACCATAAGACGTGATGTTTTTAACCACACCTTCTAGTACTTGTCCTTTTTCTAACTGACCAATGATTTCTTTCTTTTGTTCCTCGATATCGGCTTCGATAAGCGCTTTGTGAGAGACAACAATGTTCTTAAATTCGTGGTTGATCTTAACCACTTTGAATTCCATAGTTTTATTGACGTACTGATCGTAATCTCTAATAGGTTTCACATCGATTTGAGAACCTGGTAAGAAAGCTTCAATACCAAATACATCAACGATCATACCACCTTTAGTTCTACATTTTACAAAACCGTTTACGATTTCGCCAGTGTTATGCGCATTGTTTACGCGATCCCATGCTTTGATAACACGAGCTTTTCTGTGAGATAATACCAATTGACCTGTAGCGTCTTCACGTACATCAATTAATACCTCAACTTTATCACCAACTTTTAAGTCTGGGTTATAGCGAAACTCATTAAGAGAAATGACGCCTTCAGATTTTGCATTGATGTCAATTATAGCATCCCTATCCGTAATGTGAATAACCTCACCTTCCACAACTTCGTCATCTAAAGTGTCAACAAAGTTCTCGGATACTAATTTTTCAAATTCCGCTAATTTTTTGTCCTCAACCTGCTCAATACCTTCTTCGTAATTGTGCCAATCGAACTCTTTTAAGAATTTTTCTGGATTTGTTTGTGCTTCAGAGACTACTGGAGCTTCAACTGTAGTTACTTCTGCCGATGATACTTCGGCATCAGCCTTTTGTGTTTTCTTTTCAGCCATTGCTGATTAAAAATTTGTATTCTGTAGCTAATGAAAGTTATGCGGAAAAATCTACAGAAGCGTATTAATTATTTGATTTAAAACCCTTTTCTACTTTCCCAAATCCGCTAAAAAGGATGGCAAAATTAATCATTTTCAAACAATTAACAAATTATAGCATGCATATTTATACTGCAGTGCTCAATAATCAAATAATCTAAGTGGAATTTATTACAAAAGAAGCGCTTTGTGACTTTATAATAATTACTGTGTCCTAAAAATAGATATCGAAATAATGCCACAAATTAGCATTTAAAATTGGTATCTTTACAACACTATTAATCTTAAAAATCAAAACAATTATGGTTAGAGCTAAATACCAAGCTGTATTAGACTTAGGTGAAAAACTAAACATTCAAAACGGTGACGTTAGTGAAGACAATGGGATACTTAAAGTAAAAGGTACTGCTGCTACGCAATACGAAAAGAACTTGCTTTGGGACGCTATTAAGGCTGCAGGTGGTGAAAACCCTTCAGATATTATGGCAGATATTAAAGTGGCTGATGAATCAGTATATGCAAGACATACCGTGGCTTCTGGTGAGACTTTAGGTAAAATTGCTAAGCATTATTACGGTGATGCTATGAAATATAAAGACATTTTTGAAGCTAATACAGATATTCTTAAAAACCCGGATTTAATTTATCCAGATCAGGAGTTGATTATTCCAAATCTTTAATAAAGATAAAGAATTGAAAAAGCGACTACTTTGGTTACTAAATGTAATTAAAGTAGTCGCTTTTTTTTATGCTATGGTCTTAGCCAATTTTAATAAGGTTTCTACTTGCGATTCTATGGTAAGGTCAGAATTATCAATCTCAATAGCGTCCTTGGCTTTAAGCAATGGAGAGTCTTCTCTTGTAGAATCAATACGGTCTCTAGTAGTAACATTCTCGAGGACTTCATTATAACTCAAGCTGTGCCCTCTTTCCAACAATTCCTTATAACGTCTTTTTGCACGGGTTTCAGCTGAAGCTGTCATAAAAACTTTTAATTCAGCATCCGGAAAAACAACTGTTCCAATATCGCGTCCATCCATAACAATGCCTTTGTTCTTACCCATAATTTGCTGTTGCTCGACTAATTTTTGACGTACTTCTGAGATGGTTGAGACTAAACTTACGTATCTAGAGACTTCAAGGGTTCTGATGGCTTTCTCGATATTCTGACCGTTTAAATACACCTCAGCAAAACCCAATTCTTCATTAAACTTAAAAGTTATGTTTACGTTGTCTAACTTTTCTATTAACTGTTGCGAATGAAAGAAATCCTCACCTATTAAACTATGGTCTAATGCAAAATATGTCACCGCTCTATACATCGCTCCAGTATCTACATATATGTAATTGAGTTGTTTTGCCAATAGTTTAGCAATAGTACTTTTTCCTGTTGAGGAAAACCCATCAATGGCTATAACAATCTTATTTTTAAATTCGGTTTTATCGTCTTCTCCCATCTAAATCTATTTGAAGCCCAAAAAAGCTGGTGTTAGAGGCACTTGTATATCTCGCATGTGTATAACTAAAGCGCATAGCATTTAATCTTATACCTACACCTACTGAAACTCCAGAAAAATTCCTTTGATCGACTATTCTCAATTCCTCAGCTCGTCTAAAGTTATAACCAAATCTTAAATTAAATCCGCGCTCTGGCCAAAGTTCTGCACCTAAAATTAAATGACGTAAAGCATTGTTAAAAAAGCCTACTTCCTCTTGGGTCTGATTACCATCCAAGTCCGTTGTCGCTCTTGCTGGATTTGAGACACCAATGGGCCATTCTTGTAAATTCTCTAAAGTAAGATGCCAACGAATAGGTACATTCTCTAAGGTTTGGGACATCCCAAAATTAACTTCAAAAGGTAAAGGCTCATTTTGCCCTGCAAAGGTGGTAAATTGCGTACCCAAATTCCTAACGGTCAACGCAGCATGAAAATCTAATTTTTCATTAATGTACATAAAACCAATATCAATCGCACCACCAACGGAATTATATTGTTCTAATAAAGAGGTAATAATTTTCACATTGGCACCAACATAAAAATCGGTAAATGGAATGTTGTAGTTGTATCCTGCTGATATTGCAGCTTCATTACCAGTAAATGTCCCTGTGGGAATACCATTGACGTCAAAGCC
The DNA here is from genome assembly GCF_028289625.1 of Winogradskyella sp. Classification (GTDB taxonomy): domain Bacteria; phylum Bacteroidota; class Bacteroidia; order Flavobacteriales; family Flavobacteriaceae; genus Winogradskyella. The sequence continues at coordinate 15,961 of NZ_JANQOM010000017.1, forward strand.
ATCAAAAGTGCCATAATTAATATAGGTAACACCAAAGTGAAAGGTCTGTACTCGGCGATCCCAAGTATAAGCATAGGCAGCAGTTCCGTAGGTAATTCCACCCAAAAAGCTCGATACATTTACAGCCAATTGATTGTGCATTTGCCAATTAAGTGAAGCAGGATTATAGAGTGCTTCGCTAACATCATGGTCAAAATTAGTGATAATTTTGCCGCCTAAAGCGGCTTGTCTAGGTGACGATATTAAATTGAGGAATTGATAAGTCGATTCGCCACCCAATTGCGCAAACATTGGTAATGTTAATAGCATAAAACAGAATTGGGCAACCCTCCTTATCATAGATTTTGCAAAATAAATAAATCTATCTTAAAACGAGTATATGATTTTTTTATTTTTTGGTTGTGGTTCTTTTCTACTTTAACCTTAAACTTTGACCAACTTTTATAAGATTACTGGTTAGCCCATTAAGACGTTTAAGTTCATCAACCGTTAGACCATTTTTTTTGGAAATGCTATATAAGGTATCCCCTTTTGAAACTGTCCAAGTCGATAATTTTTGTTTAGATTGAGCATCAAAATTGGCAATACGTAATTCTTGCCCTACTTTAATTAGGTTTGAAGTCAACCCGTTAAAGCTTTTAAGTTCACTAACTGTTAAACCATAGCGTTTGGATAAACTATATAAGGTCTGACCTTTTTCAACAGTGTGAAAATATGTTAGGCTTTTTGAATAGCCAGTAGGGACCGAAGGGGTCGGTGATGTTTCTGATTTTGTTATTTCAGTTTCAACAACTTCGATTTCGGTTTTTTCCTCTACTACATCAATATCCCTCACACGAATAATTTGCCCTTCATCGACTAAGGTGGTTTCTAAATTATTAATTCGTTTTAATTCGGTGAGTGTGGTGTTATATCTATTGGCAATATCCAAAAGTGTTTCCTTTTCCTTTACAGTATGAAAATCTGATTCTAAATTAACAGTAATAGAGTCATTAACCTTTTGTTTTCTAACCATTATACTATCCTTTTGCTTCAGATGTGTTTGATTCATTTCACTCACTAAAGTGATTTCTCCTGTTTTAAGATTGAGTTTTGCGGGTTTACCATCTAACAACACATCTTTGTACTTCGTTGTTTCTTGGGCAAAAGCCAGGATACCAGATAGTAAGACAACAATTATGGAAAGGAGTAGCCTAAAGTTTCTTCGCATACTTGACTTTTTGATTGGTAATAGCGATATCTAAAACATCACTCATGTCCTTCACATAATGAAATGTTAAGCCTTTGAGATATTCTGGTTTAATTTCGTCAATATCTCTTTTATTGTCTTCGCAAAGTAGTATCTCTTTAATTCGGGCACGTTTTGCCGCCAAAATTTTCTCTTTTATCCCACCAACTGGTAATACCTTGCCTCGCAAGGTGATTTCACCAGTCATTGCCAAACTCTTTTTCACTTTACGTTGGGTAAATAGTGACACCAAGGATGTAAGCATAGTAACGCCAGCACTTGGACCGTCTTTTGGTGTAGCGCCTTCTGGAACATGTATGTGCACATTATACTGATCAAATACTTCAGGGTTAATGTCCAGTTTATCCGCATTGGCCTTAATGTATTCCATGGCAATGGTAGCGGATTCTTTCATTACCTTTCCTAAGTTGCCTGTAATGGTCAAGGTCCCTTTTCCCTTAGATAGAATAGACTCTATAAATAAAATATCACCTCCTACTCTTGTCCATGCCAATCCTGTAACGACTCCAGCTACATTATTGTTTTCATACTTATCGCGCTCTAATCTAGGACTTCCAAGAACTTCAATGATATCGTCGTTAGACACCTTAACATTATAGGTTTCTTCCATAGCAATGTTTTTAGCTGCATAACGTACCATTTTTGCGATTTGCTTCTCCAAACCTCTAACACCAGATTCTCTTGTATAACCTTCTACAATCTTTTCTAGTTGTGGCTTTCCAATTTTAAGAGCCTTACTATCAAGGCCATGCTCCTTTAGCTGCTTTGGCAATAAGTGGCGCTTAGCAATTTCAACCTTTTCCTCAATCGTGTAACCTGTGACATTAATAATTTCCATACGATCCCTTAGGGCAGGCTGAATGGTATTTAAACTGTTGGAAGTCGCAATAAACATCACTTTAGACAGGTCGTAACCCATTTCTAAAAAGTTATCGTAAAAATCATTATTCTGCTCTGGATCTAAGACTTCTAACATTGCTGAAGACGGATCCCCTTGATGACCTGCAGATAGCTTATCGATTTCATCTAAAACAAAAACAGGATTAGACGTGCCAGCCTTCTTTAAATTTTGAATAATTCGTCCTGGCATAGCCCCAATATAGGTCTTTCTATGTCCTCTGATCTCAGCCTCATCTCGTAAGCCTCCTAGCGAAATTCTTACATATTCTCTTCCTAATGCCTCGGCAATAGACTTGCCAAGAGATGTCTTACCAACACCTGGCGGGCCATATAAACAAAGTATCGGCGATTTCATATCATTACGAAGCTTCAATACGGCCAAATACTCTATGATACGTTTTTTAACATCATCCAATCCAAAATGGTCGCGATCTAAGATTTTCATAGCACGTTTTAAATCGAATTTATCCTCGCTGTATTCATTCCAAGGTAAATCCAAGAATAAATCCAAGTAATTTCGCTGAATCGAATATTCAGCCACTTGAGGATTCATACGTTGCATCTTTGCTAATTCCTTATTGAAATGTGCTTTTACTTTGTCATCCCAAAGCTTTTCCTTAGCACGCGTTTTCATCTCTTCAATTTCTTCTCCTGAAGATACTCCCCCACCTAACTCTTCTTGGATGGTTTTCATCTGTTGGTGCAAGAAATATTCGCGCTGTTGCTGATTCATATCACTTTGCACCTTACTCTGAATATCATTCTTAAGCTCTAACTTTTGATATTCTAGATTCATAAATTTGAGGGTCTGAAGTGCACGTTCCTTTAAATCGTTAACCTTGAGCAACTCCTGCTTCTCCTTAACTTTAAGGTTCATATTTGAGGACACAAAATTCACCAAGAACGAATTACTTTCTATATTTTTTATGGCAAATGTGGCTTCAGTAGGAATGTTAGGGCTTTCTTTAATAATCTCCAACGATAAGTCCTTTATAGAGTCAATGATAGCATTAAACTCTTCATTATCGCGAGATGGCTTACTCTCAGGTAAATCGGAAATTGTAGCCGTTAAATACGGTTCTTCAGAAATTAGCTGATTAATTTGGAAACGCTTTTTTCCTTGAATGATTACAGTTGTATTACCGTCTGGCATTTTTAGCACTTTTAAAATCTGCGCTACGGTTCCTGTTTTATAAATATCCTGAGCAGAAGGTTTTTCCACCAGTTCATCTTTCTGTGCCACTACTCCGATCACTTTCCCACCTTTATTGGCATCATTTATTAATTTTATGGAAGTGTCTCGACCTGCTGTTATTGGGATGACCACACCTGGAAATAAAACTGTATTTCTGAGTGGAAGAATGGCTAAAGATTCGGGTAAAGACTCGTTATTAATAAGTTCCTCGTCTTCAGGTGTCATCAATGGAATCAGCTCTGAATTTTCGTCAAAATCCTGAAATGACAAACTGTCAAGACTTAAAAAATTTGATTTCTTCATATTATTTTTAAGCCAATCTGTCATTAAAAATAATCAGATCAGCACTTGTTTAAAAGTATTAATAATTAACTTTATACTGAATACCAGCACATTATAAGATATTCAAAGTTATTCACACTTATATATTTTCAATTGTTATGCCATTACCTTTAGAAAAAATAAAAGTTTTTTTAGCTAAACTGTAACACTCCTTGAAACGTTTCATCTATATACAAAAGCAATTGTTTTTTTGACATCAACCAATCAAGATATCGAACAGTTACTGTTGCTTTGTAAATCTAGTAACCAACGTGCGCAGTTGGAAGTTTACAATAGATATAACAAAGCCATGTATAACACTGCCTATAGAATTGTAAAAGATTCCTGTAAGGCTGAAGACATAATGCAAGAGTCATTTTTGACGGCATTTACAAAACTAAACACACTAGAGGACACCAAATTATTTGGTGCATGGTTAAAACGCATTGTAGTAAATAATAGTATTGCGAACTACAATAAAATCACCAAACAAAATGAAGTGCCTCTAGAGCATGTTATGTACAAAGTTGAAGATGACAATGGCATTGAAGAAGATAGCCAAAATAGTGACAAGGTAAAGCACATTATGAGCGTAATGAAAACCTTAAAACCAAATTACAGTCTAGGCTTGTCCTTGCACCTCATTGAAGGTTATGATTATGAAGAAATCTGTGAAATTATGGACATCTCGTATGCCAACTGTAGAACCATGATTTCGAGGGCGAAAGAAAGCTTGCGTAAAAAGCTAGTGCAAACCGTATAAACTTTAAGATTATGAAAAAGGATATTTTAGACGATTTATTTGAAAACCTCAAAGGCGAGTTTGATATCAATGAACCTAATGAAGGGCACGAGCATCGGTTTTTAGATAAACTAAAAGCCAGTACAGACACTAAAAATTCATCTGGTATTAATTGGAAGCCATTCCTTGCCGTCGCAGCCTCTTTAGTAATTTGTTTTAGTGTATTTACTACAATAAACAGCGACCAAGAAGTTGTGGATTTGGCAAGTGTGTCTCCTGAACTGTCCGAAACACAAGATTTCTTTACAGCAACAATAGAAACTGAACTTAAAAAGTTGAACCAAGAACGTTCACCTTTAACGCAAAAAATGATATCAGATGCGTTGGAATATATTGAATCTTTAGAAAAAGAATATGAAAACTTAAAAATAAGTCTAACCGAAAATGGAAATGATCAGCGTATTATTTATGCTATGATTAATAATTTTCAAAGTAGGATAGATATTTTAAACAACGTCCTAGACGAAATCGAAAAACTCAAACAACTAAATATAAATACCGATGAAACAACAAATACAATATAAATTATTCCTGTTTTTATTGCTGGTTCCCTTCTTAATGACAGCCAATACGGAATCTACTTTAGTAAAAACCGAAAAGGAAAAAACTATTAAAAAGTCATTTAATGTTGATAGCAATGCTACGCTAGAGGTTGACAATTCTTTTGGTAACATTAACATTATTACTTGGGATGAGAACCGCATTGAATTTGACATTTCAATAAAGGTAAGCGGCAATAACGAAGAGAAGGTACAAGACCGATTAAATGGAATAGATGTAGAATTCTCTTCTAGC
>NZ_JANQOM010000018.1 GCF_028289625.1 Winogradskyella sp.
TATGACCTTAATTGATTAATCTCTATTAAGTTTTCATATTCGAGACGTTTTTCAATAGTGTTGGAAGATACCAAAGCAACAGGTTTATCCTTTGCGTAAGGATAATCCGTGTCCAAAATACCATTTGCGTATAGCCTATCGATTAACGTCTCACCAGTCTTGTATAGATTAGTGTTTAAGGAATCGCCGAAGATTTCATTGAACTTTTTAGGATAATCGGATTTTATGGTTGCATAGACTGCTGAGTTTACATCAAAATAGATTGAGGCATTATTTTCTATCTCAAGGCGCTCTTTTTCTATTTCATCTTGAGATTTTTTTATGGCAAAATTAAAAGGTGCTTGCAAGGTTTCTGATTGCCAAGGCTTACCTTTTTCGAAAGAATATCTAAACTTCCCCGTTTTAGGAAACAAGTAAACAATAAAAAGTGTAGTTAATACGAACAGTAATATCTTATAAACTAACGCGTGATTCTTGTACCATTTATTTAGAAGTTCTTTCATACAAATCAAATGTAACAAATATTAAAATCTTAGATGGCTATAATCCTTAATACATTGAGAAATATCTTAAAAAATGATTAATTTCGCAGCAATTAATTTAAACAAAGATATAAATGAACAAGGAGGTTGTTATCGTATCTGCTGTTAGAACGCCAATAGGGAGTTTTTTAGGCAGTTTATCAAGTATTCCTGCACCTAGATTGGGTGCTATAGCAATAAAAGGCGCCATGGACAAAATTGGTTTAAAACCAGAGTTGGTTGATGAAGTCTTAATGGGAAATGTTGTTCAGGCTGGTACTGGACAAGCACCTGCGAGACAAGCTGCAATTTATGCTGGAATACCAGATACCGTTCCTTGTACAACAGTTAATAAAGTTTGTGCTTCGGGTATGAAAGCGATTATGCAAGCCACTCAGTCCATTCGATTAGGTGATGCGGAAATTATAGTAGCTGGCGGCATGGAAAATATGAGTGCTATTCCGCATTATTATCATGCTAGAAGCGCTACAAAATTTGGACCTGCTTCTCTCGAAGATGGTATGCAAAAGGATGGTTTGGTAGATGCTTACGATAAAAATGCAATGGGTGTTTGTGCCGATGCCTGTGCAGCTGAATACGATTTCACTAGAGAAGATCAAGATACTTTTGCTATTCAGTCTTATGAACGCTCTAAGGCGGCATGGGATTCAGGAAAATTTGATAATGAAGTTATTCCTGTTGAAGTTCCTCAAAGACGCGGAGATGCTATAGTTGTTGAAAGAGATGAGGAATATACCAACGTAAAGATGGAAAAAATTCCTGCTTTACGACCAGCCTTTACTAAAGATGGAACTGTTACCGCAGCAAATGCTTCTACGATTAATGATGGTGCAGCTGCTATGGTCTTAATGAGCAGAGAAAAGGCAAATGAATTAGGTTTATCTCCCTTGGCAGCCATAAAAAGTTATGCAGATGCGGCACAAGAGCCCAAATGGTTTACCACTGCACCTGCAAAGGCCCTACCTAAAGCTTTGGCTAAAGTCAATGTAACTATTGATGATATTGATTATTTTGAATTTAACGAAGCCTTTTCTGTTGTTGGTTTAGCAAACATGAAAATCTTAGGATTATCTGATGAAAATGTAAATGTAAATGGCGGAGCTGTTTCTTTAGGGCATCCGCTCGGTTGTTCTGGTGCTCGAATTTTAGTAACATTGATTAATGTATTACATCAAAATAATGCCAAATTGGGTGCTGCTGCTATTTGCAACGGTGGTGGTGGTGCTTCAGCAATGGTACTAGAACGCGCTTAAATTTCATATATGCAATACGGCATTTGCAATCTAGGGATTGTACCGATACGACTCGAAGCTTCCGACAAAAGTGAAATGGTTACCCAAGCCTTATATGGTGATTTTTTCAAAGTTTTAGAACAACGGAAAAAATGGAGTCGAATTCGTTTTGCATATGACAATTATGAAGGTTGGATCGATAACAAGCAATACCTCGAAATCGAACAAAGTGAATATAACCAACTTACAAATTCTAGCATTTGTCTGTCCAACGATCTAATTGAATACATATCTGACGCATCCAAAGGACTATATCCAATTCCGTTAGGTTCCGATTTAAGAGGTATGAACTTACTGAAACATCATTTTGATGGTAATTCCGTTACCTCAAAAAGTGATAAGTCCAATATTATTAAAACTGCTTTTTTGTATCTCAATGCACCTTATCTTTGGGGCGGTAAAACACCATTTGGTATTGATTGCTCAGGCTTTACACAAATGGCCTATAAGCTTAATGGTTATAAACTTCTTAGAGATGCCTCAGAACAAGCAACTCAAGGTGTAGCATTAAGCTTTATAGAAGAGAGCGAACCTGGAGACCTAGCTTTTTTTGATAACATGGATGGCGATATCATACATGTGGGTATCATTATGGCCGATAATCATATTATTCATGCTCATGGGAAAGTACGTATTGATCGCTTAGACCATAGTGGCATTTATAATACAGATACTAATACGCATACTCACCGACTTAGGGTCATCAAAAAAATAATTTAATGCATAAAAAAAGCGATTCTACTTTGAGAATCGCTCCTTTATTTATTTATATCAAAACAAATTAATTACCAGTTGCCGAAGACTCAATTTCATCAACTCTAGCTTTCATTGCCTTGTAATTATCTGTTTCACCTAAAACACTATAAATATTCATAAGTGTTTTTGCAGCATCAATATTAGTATTCTTTAACTCCAATGCTTTTTCCAAATATGGTATAGCTTCTCTATATAATCCGGATCTTTTTTCTTTCAATTCGTCGTACTTTATGTTATCCGCAGAACTTGTTCCCAAATTGTTCATTTGTTCTACAATTGAGGCTTCCCCTTGTAAGATGACCACAGCTAAATTATTATATGCATCGACGTATTTAGGATCTATGGAAATTGCTTTTTCGTAATATTTTCTTGCTTGTTCGACATCTTCAGCCTCTGCAGCTAAAACACCTAGGTTATATTGCAATTCGGCATTATTAGGGTCCATTTTAGTAGCTTCTTCCATCAAGTTTTTAAATCTATCTCGATTACCCATCTGTAAGTAAACGTTTGCTTCTGATAATAATAGACCTAAATCTTTGGGATTCTCCTTTCTAGCATCGGACATAGCTGCAAGAGCTTTTTCATTCTCACCTTGCGACACATAAATTAGAGCTATATTTTTAACGATTTCAGCACGTTTTGATTTAGTTTTTTCGTTTTTTGGTTTAATATGAGTTTTAACAGTCTTTACAGCAAAATCACGAGTACTTTTATCCCCAAATGCTTCCTCCACTCCTGTTTCAGTGTTTGTAGCGTAATAATTCATCTTAACACCTGTATAACCCAAATTTTTTAAATCATTGTAATACTTCAGTGATGTATCAAAATCTTGTCCATTTACCGCAGAAGATGCGGCATAATACAAATATATAGTGTCTTTAGGAGACATTCTATATATCTTTTCAAATCGCTTTGCCGCTTCCGAATAGTTTTTATCAGCTATAGCCTTATTCGCTTTTTCCAAAAATGATTTAAGCATTCCATCTTTCATTTGATTTGCTTCTTCAGTATATCTAAGCTTTCCTATAGAAGACTCTAGTTCCTTTAATTTATCTAGTGAAAGGATGGCCTCATCAATATCAGCATCTGTTGCTCCACCATTAGCATAATATGCCTTAGCCTTTAAGAAGTAAAACTTAGCCTTAGTTTTATCGTCCATATTACCCATCAAAGCCTCTGCAGCTGATGCAGCTGATTTAGCATCTGCAAAATTCGAATTCTTTAGTGCCTTATCCATTGCTTTTACTTCACTTTTTTGTGCAAAAGACATTGTTGCTACAGTAAACACTAGCACTAACGTCATTAATTTTTTCATCTTGTAATAATTAGTTTATAATGTTAATTTTAGTTCTCGGTTTCATTTGTATCAAGAGCCGTGCCATCTTGATTAGAATTCTGAATATCAGTTGTTTCGATATCGTTTTCTTCAGACTCATCCTCATCATCTTTCATAACTTTGGCTACAGCTGCAATCGAGTCATTACCTTTAAGGTTAATTAATTTTACGCCTTGGGTAGCTCTTCCCATAACACGTAAATCGGCGACTTCCATACGAATCGCAATGCCCGATTTATTAATAATCATTAAATCATCATCGTCAGTAACATTTTTTATAGACACTAAATTACCAGTTTTTTCTGTAATAGAAATGGTTTTTACTCCTTTTCCTCCTCTATTGGTAATTCTATAATCTTCTAAACTAGAACGCTTTCCGTAGCCATTTTCTGAAACGACAAGTATATTGCTTTCCATATCGTCTACAGCAATCATACCTATTACTTCATCATTATCGTTAGCTAAAGTTATACCACGTACACCAGACGCATTTCTACCCATAGGCCTAGTCTTAGCCTCTTCAAAACGAATGGCTTTACCCGATTTGAGCGCCAACATCACCTGGCTTTCTCCCGTAGTTAACTTGGCTTCTAGCAAAGTATCATCTTCTCTAACTGTAATGGCGTTGATTCCATTAGTTCTTGGTCTTGAATACTGTTCTAACGAAGTTTTCTTAACCTGACCCTTCTTGGTGGCCATTATGACATAATGACTGTTAATGTAATCTTCATCTTTTAAGTCTTGAGTACAAATAAAGGCCATCACCTTATCATCTTGCTCAATATTTATAAGGTTTTGAATAGCTCTACCCTTTGATGTTTTTGCTCCTTCAGGAATTTCATAAACACGCATCCAGAAACATTTTCCTTTTTGTGTAAAGAAGAGCATATATTGGTGGTTGGTACCGACAAATAGATGTTCTAAGAAATCTTCGTTACGTGTGGTTGAAGCTTTTTGACCTACCCCTCCTCTATTTTGAGTTTTATACTCAGTAAGTGAAGTTCTTTTGATATAACCTGCATGAGAAATTGTGATAACAACTTTCTCGTTCGGAATCATATCTTCTATACTTAAATCACCACCAGCATATTCAATGTTTGAGCGACGCTCATCACCATATTTATCTTTGATAACTTCCAATTCAGACTTAATGATATCCATACGACGATCTTTTTTATCTAGAATATCTTTAAGATCTTCAATAGTTTTCATAAGTTCTTCATACTCTGCGCGAAGTTTATCCTGTTCGAGACCTGTTAATTGGCGTAGACGCATTTCTACGATCGCCTTCGCCTGAATTTCGGTCAACTCAAAACGCGCAATCAATTTGGCTCTTGCTTCTTCTGCATTGGCAGAAGCCCTAATTAGTGCAATGACTTCATCGATATTATCCGAGGCTATTATTAAACCTTCTAAAATATGTGCACGTTCTTCTGCTTTTCGTAATTCATATTGTGTGCGTCGGACAACAACATCATGTCTATGTTCAACGAAATAATGAATAAGGTCTTTTAAATTTAAAAGCTGAGGACGGCCTTCAACTAGTGCAATATTATTGACACTAAATGATGATTGTAATGCTGTATACTTGTAAAGTTTGTTCAATACAATATTAGGAATAGCATCTCGCTTTAATACGTAAACTATTCGCATTCCTTTTCTATCGGACTCATCTCTAATTGTAGAAATACCCTCTAGCTTTTTGTCATTTACCAAGTCTGCAGTTTTCTTAATCATATCTGCTTTATTGACTTGATATGGAATCTCATTGACTATAATACACTCTCTACCATTTACTTCTTCAATGTTGGCCTTGCCACGCATTACGATACGTCCACGCCCAGTATGAAATGCTTCTTTTACTCCATCGTAACCGTAAATCGTTCCGCCAGTTGGGAAATCTGGTGCCTTAATATGCTGCATTAACTCATCAACTTCGATATTGTTATTATCAATGTATTCAATGGTACCATTAACAACTTCAGTAAGGTTATGAGGTGGCATATTGGTGGCCATACCAACCGCAATACCAGAAGCTCCATTGACTAACAATCCAGGTATACGTGTTGGCAAAACCGTTGGCTCTTCCAGTGTATCATCAAAGTTCAACTTATGGTCTACTGTTTCTTTGTCAATATCAGCTAACATCTCTTCGGATATCTTCTGCATTCTTGCTTCTGTATAACGCATTGCAGCAGGACTATCACCATCTACAGATCCAAAATTTCCTTGCCCATCAATTAACATGTATCGCAAACTCCATTCTTGAGCCATACGCACCATGGTGTCATAAACCGAAGTGTCTCCATGTGGATGATACTTACCAAGAACCTCTCCAACAATTCTCGCAGATTTTTTATGCGCTGTATTAGCTCTAACGCCTAATTCGTGCATCCCATAAAGCACTCTTCTGTGTACAGGCTTTAAACCATCTCTTACGTCTGGTAGTGCACGTGACACAATGACCGACATTGAATAATCAATGTAAGCTGATTTCATTTCATCTTCAATGTTAATTGGAATGAGTTTTTCTCCTTCTGCCATATAGTAAATTTAATTAGTTTTTATAGGTTTTCAAAACGTGCTAATATAACTATTTTAGTAGTGTTTAAAGCGATTTAAAGGTCAATTTTAAGAGTTTTTATTAACAATTTTTGATATTTTTTCGGTTGATAAGTATCGTAGAATTTGCTTTGATTTAAAGGGCTTTTTTAGTCTATTCGTCTAAGCCTTTAATTTAAGGTATGATTTTTGACTATAAGATAATATGTTTTTACTATTTTTAATGCAGAAAGAAGTTTACTATGGACGATAATTTTTCCCCAAGAGTTAAAGATGTTATAGCTTATAGCAAGGAGGAAGCATTACGATTGGGCCATGATTTTATTGGTACCGAACATTTGATGCTTGGGCTTTTACGTGATGGTAACGGAAAAGCTATAGATATATTGAGTTCTCTGGATGTTGACCTCAACCATTTAAGACGAAAAGTTGAGATTTTAAGTCCAGCAAATCCAAGTATTACCGTGACCTCTAACGAAAAGAAGAACCTACATCTTACTCGACAAGCCGAACGTGCTCTAAAAACCACTTTTTTGGAAGCCAAGTTGTTTCAAAGCACATCTATAAATACTGCACATTTACTATTGTGCATTTTAAGAAATGAAAACGACCCAACGACTAAGTTATTAAACAAACTTAAAGTTGACTATGATAACGTAAAAGAAGAATTCAAATCTATGATTACAAGTGAAGAAGATTATCTAGACGAACCAAAAGCAGAATCGTTCTCTGATGATGATGTAAATGAGGAAGAAGACGATGCAAAACAAAATCCTTTTGGCGGAAGCCAGTCTAGCAAAACAAATAAAAAATCCAAAACTCCTGTTTTAGACAACTTCGGTAGAGACTTAACTGTACTTGCTGAAGAAGGTAAGTTAGATCCTGTGGTAGGTCGAGAAAAAGAAATACAACGTGTGTCTCAAATACTGAGTAGACGTAAAAAAAATAATCCCTTACTAATAGGAGAGCCAGGCGTAGGTAAATCAGCTATTGCAGAAGGCTTGGCCTTGCGTATTGTTAAGCGTAAGGTGTCTCGTACCCTTTTTAATAAACGTGTAGTTACCTTAGACTTAGCAAGCTTAGTTGCTGGTACCAAATACAGAGGGCAGTTTGAGGAACGCATGAAAGCCGTTATGAACGAGCTTGAAAAGAATGATGATATTATTCTATTTATTGATGAAATTCATACCATCGTAGGTGCTGGTGGAGCAACTGGTAGTTTAGATGCTTCAAATATGTTTAAGCCTGCATTGGCAAGAGGAGAGATACAATGTATCGGCGCTACAACTCTTGATGAATATAGACAGTACATTGAAAAAGATGGTGCCTTAGAACGTCGTTTCCAAAAGGTCATTGTTGAGCCAACTACGGTTGAGGAAACTATAGAAATACTCAATAATATTAAGAGTAGGTATGAGGAGCACCACAATGTGGATTACACAAATGAAGCTATTGAAGCCTGTGTAAAGCTTACCAATCGCTACATGACTGAACGTTTCTTGCCAGACAAGGCTATTGATGCTTTAGATGAAGCAGGCTCTCGAGTTCATATTACCAATATTGATGTTCCTGAACAGATTCTTGAATTAGAAAAGCGATTAGAAGAAGTTAAGGAAACCAAAAATAGTGTGGTTAAAAAACAGAAGTACGAAGAAGCTGCAAAGCTCCGTGATGATGAAAAACGCTTGGAGAAGGAATTAGCGTCTGCTCAAGAAAAATGGGAGGAGGAAACCAAACAGCACAGAGAAATTGTTACCGAAGATAATGTAGCAGATGTGATTTCTATGATGACTGGTATTCCTGTAAATAAAATTGCCCAAACTGAGCTTAATAAACTAGCGCAATTACCTGATCTCATAAAAGGTAAAGTGATTGGTCAGGATAACGCAGTTGCAAAGGTGGTCAAAGCCATACAGCGTAATAGAGCCGGACTAAAAGATCCTAACAAGCCAATAGGCTCATTCATATTCTTAGGCCAAACTGGTGTTGGTAAAACACAATTAGCAAAAGTTTTAGCACACGAACTATTTGATAGTAACGAAGCTTTAGTAAGAATAGACATGAGTGAATACATGGAAAAATTTGCGGTATCTAGACTTATTGGTGCACCACCTGGTTATGTGGGTTATGAAGAAGGCGGTCAACTTACAGAGAAGATAAGACGCAAGCCTTATGCGGTTGTACTTTTAGATGAGATTGAGAAAGCGCATCCAGATGTATTTAACATGCTTCTTCAAGTTCTTGATGATGGCTACTTAACTGATAGCTTAGGTCGTAAAATCGATTTTAGAAATACAATCATAATCATGACCTCAAATATTGGTGCAAGAAAGCTTAAAGACTTTGGTACTGGTGTAGGTTTTGGAACTTCAGCCAAAGAAGCCCAAGAGTCCGATTATGCAAAAGGTGTCATTGAAAATGCACTTAAAAAAGCATTTGCACCTGAGTTCCTCAATAGAATTGATGACGTTATTGTCTTTAATACGCTTGAAAAAGAGGATATTGATAAGATTATTGATATAGAATTAGTGAAGTTGATTTCTAGAATAAAAGAATTAGGCTATATCCTTAAACTAACGGATAAAGCTAAAGACTATATTGCAGAAAAGGGATTTGATAAACAATATGGTGCTAGACCACTTAATAGAGCCATTCAGAAATATGTTGAAGATGCCTTGGCAGAGGAAATCATCAATGCTAAAATCCAAGAGGGAGACACGATTACCATGGATTTGGACACAAAAAATGATGAACTAAAAATTAAAGTTAAAAGCTCTAGTAAGACCACTGAGTCGTAAATTATTTAGACAACAATAGTAAAAACTCCTTCTTTTTGAGGGAGTTTTTTCTTATCTTAACGTAGCTTTAGCACATTTAGTCATGAAAGAAACCCTAACTTTTGACTTTTGTGACATGACGATTTATGACAATTATTTAGTCGTCGTTATAAAAGAAGGAACTGATATTACGCCAGAGTATAATGGCATTTTGTTAGAAGTAGCCGATGCTTACTACTCACACCGACCTTTCATCTATATCAGCCATAGAATTAACTCGTACTCTGTAAATCCTGAGATTTATCGCGAAATGGCAAAAATCGAAACTTTAAAAGGATTTGCAGTTGTTTCAAACAACTATCAAGCAAAGATAAATGCTCAAATAGAGCAGATGTTCTTCACCAAACCCTTTGAGATATTTACAAATCTTGACGAAGCGATTAGTTGGGTAAAAAAACTCACAAAATCCTAATAACAGTGTACTCAGTGTTTTTCCACTCCATAATTATTAAGAAATAATTCTTCAACTTCAATATCGACATCTTTTAAAAATTGGATTGAGCCTTCGATATCATCGTGCAGTACCTCATCTTCTTTTATAAATGGCACCACTTTTCTATAATATTCTAAAAAGGATTCTAATAGCGGAGACGTTTTTAATGGTCTTCTAAATTCTATGGCCTGTGAGGCATTCATCAGTTCAATAGCGATAACACGTTCTACATTTCTAATCAAATCGTAGGCCTGTGTAGCAGCATTTGCTCCCATACTTACATGATCTTCTTGCCCATTACTAGAAACGATACTATCTACACTTGCTGGTGATGCCAATTGTTTGTTTGCACTAACGATACTTGCCGCAGTATATTGGGGAATCATAAAACCTGAATTTAAGCCAGGATTATCGACTAAAAAAGCTGGCAGTCCTCTCAGACCAGATACTAATTGAAATATACGGCGTTCAGAAATATTACCGATTTCGGCCATTGCTATTTTTAAGTAATCTAAAGCCAAAGCCAAGGGTTGTCCATGAAAATTTCCACCTGAAATAATTAAATCTTCATTACTAAAAATATTAGGGTTATCAGTAACAGAATTTATCTCAGTGAGTATTACTTTCTCCACAAAATCTAGGGTGTCCTTGGTCGCTCCATGCACCTGCGGTATACAACGAAAAGAATAAGGGTCTTGTACATGCTCTTTGTCTCTGCATATTAATTCGCTACCAGCTAAAAGTTCATTAAAACGTCTTGCGACTTTTCGCTGCCCAGGATGAGGCCTGACATCATGGACTAAGTCATGAAAAGGATCTAATCGACCATCAAAGGCATCCAAGGAAATGGCGGCTATAATATCTGCCAAATAAGAGGTCTTATGAGACATTAATAATAGATAGACGCCATAAGCGCTCATAAATTGTGTACCATTTAATAAGGCCAAGCCTTCTTTAGCCTGTAACTTTATGGGGCTCCAATTGAACTTGTCCAAAAGTTCAGAGGCTTCATATTTCTCGCCTTCATGCACCACACTGCCTTTACCTAAAAGTGGTAAGGCTAGATGTGCCAAAGGCGCCAAATCCCCTGAGGCACCTAACGAACCTTGAGTGAATACAAAAGGAAAGATATCGTTATTAAAGAAATCTATTAAGCGGTTTATCGTTTTTAGTTGTACACCACTGTGCCCATAACTTAAGGATTGAATTTTTAAAAGCAACATAACCTTAACAACAGATTCGGGCACGCGTTCTCCTGTACCACAAGCATGAGACATCACTAAATTTTCTTGAAGTTTTGTTAAATCGTCATCGGAAATTTTGACATTATATAACGACCCAAAACCTGTGTTAATACCATACATTGGCTTTTTATTATCAGCCAATTTAGCATCAAGATATGTCTTGCATGCTACTATTTTTTCTACGGATTTCTCAGAAAGTTTTAATTTTTTTTTCTCTTTAAATATGTTATAAATGGTAACAATGTCTAAAGCATCAGAAGAAATAATGTGGTAATTATTCATGAATCTCAAATTATTACCCTCAAAATTGAGAATATTTTATTGGTTTGGCAACAAAATGTTAATAATTCAATATTTCTTTCATTTAATTCCAATATCTTTATTTTTGAATTCGAACAAAACTATATTCATGAGAAAATTATTAACTTTTTGCATTACGATATCGCTTTTTGCATGCAAAGAAGAATCTAAGATTGACTACACCTTATTCTCTGGCAAAATTGAAAATCCCACTGATAAATTGGTTACAGTATATCATGGAAGAGAAAAAGTCAAAGAAATTTCACTTACCGATGACGGAACATTTGCTGACACACTTAAAGTAAAGAGTGGCTACTATACAATCAACCATGGAAGAGAAGGCTCTGCGATGTATCTCAACCCTGGTGATGACATAAAAGTGTTCATAGACACTAAAGAATTTGATGAAACAATAGCCTATACTGGCACGGGTTCAGAAAACAGTAACTTTTTAGCCGCGAAATTCTTGGCAGAAGAAAAATTTGACCTTAATTATGCCGAATTGTTTGCCATGGAAGAAAACGATTTCCTTGCTAGGATGGATGAAATTAAAAGCTCTAAAGTAGAGTTTTTAAAAGCTTCCCAGAGCATAAGTAACGAATTGAGAGGTTTAGAAGATAAACATATAGAATATGAGTATTTAGGCAACCTTCTGAATTACAAATCATATCATTCTTATTATGCCAAAAAGGAAGAATTTACACCTTCCAAGGAATTTATGGAGATATTTGAAACTGTAAATTTCGGTAACAAAACAGATTATGAGACTCTTGACAGTTATAAAAGATTAGTGCAAGGATACTACACGAACAAAATTGGAGACAGCGATAATCCTTCTGAAATTTTCAATGAGATTAATGATATGGACTTTCCTTTACTTAAAGAAGATTTAGCCGGCAGTTTACGCTATAATATTGGACCCAATAACGAACATAATGAAGCTTATTTCAATGGCATTATTGCTATGTCTACAGATAAAAAGTTCAAAGAAAACATAACCGCCAAATACAATAAAATTAAGAAGTTGGCTAAAGGTATGCCATCACCCAAGTTTGAAGAATACGAGAATCACAAAGGTGGTACAACCTCTTTAAAAGATCTTAAGGGTAAGTATGTATATATGGATGTTTGGGCTACTTGGTGTGGACCATGCATCAGGGAAATACCATCATTAAAAAAGATTGAAGAGCAATATCATGGCAAAAATATAGCTTTTGTAAGCACTTCGATTGACAAGGCTAAAGATCACAATACTTGGGTAGAAATGGTTAAAAATAAAGAATTGGGCGGCGTACAATTAATGGCGGACAACGATTGGAATTCTCAATTTATAAAGGACTATGCTATTGAAGGTATTCCAAGGTTTATATTAATCGATCCTGATGGAAATATCGTAAGTGCCGATGCACCAAGGCCTTCTAACCCGAAGTTGGTTAAAATGCTCGAAGAACTAAAAATATAAAGTTTTTCAGTTTTTGATAAAAAGCCTTCTAAACTTCGACTAAGCTCGGTGACCGGAAGGCTTTTTTTATTCTTGCTCTTGCTCCTGTGGCTGTTCTTGCTCTGGTTGTTTAAACAAATCGATATAAGCTTCACCTAAAGTTTCTATCATATGACTCGCAATTAAACTTTGATATCCAAAATCCTCCAAAGAGATATCGGCAGACCTTCCGTGCAAATAAACCCCAAAAATAGTCGCCGCCAAAGGCTCATAACCCTGAGCTATTAGACCGGAAATAATTCCTGTTAAGACATCACCACTTCCTGCTGTGGCCATGCCCGGGTTACCAGTGGTATTAATGTAGAGTTTATCACCAAAAACGGTTATGGAGTTTGCTCCTTTTATAAGTACAATAGCTTTGTGCTTTTTAGAAAATGTTTTTACTTTTTTGAGTTTATCAAAATCATCAGTCCACTTCCCTATCAATCGTTCGAGTTCTTTGGGATGTGGCGTTAATATGCTTTTTTCTGGCAACAAACTTAAAAGGCTTTTCTTTTTGGAGAGAAGGTTTAATCCATCGGCATCAATCACTAGAGATACAATGTTCTTCTTTAAGAAAGCCTCGAAAGCCTTTGCTGTTTCTTCTGCTGTGCCAAGTCCTACACCAATACCAATGACAGTAGGTTCAATATCGAAGTCAATGTTACTGATGGCATTATCGCTATCATCAGTAATGACCATTGCCTCAGGAAATGACGCTTGAAGACTATGATAGCCACACTTTGGTATGTAAGCCGTAACCAATCCAGCACCAGAACTTAGAGCGGCTTTACTTGCCAAATTAACAGCACCTATTTTTCCATAACTGCCACCTATAATCAGTACATGTCCAAAATCCCCTTTATGTGAAAATTTTTGTCTTGGTCTGTAAAGCGGCAGAACTTCAAACTTAGAGATCAGTTCAACTTCAGTTTCAGTTTGCATAAGGTAGTCTCTATCGATGCCAATATCCAATACCTCCCACTGGTGTGTATACTTTGCCGTTTCTGGTAAAAAGAACACCAGTTTTGGGGACTGAAAACTTATGGTATAATTGGCATGTACAACAGCATTTTCATCTTCTACTGCTTTATCTGTGTATAATCCTGAAGGAATATCAACAGCTAATATAAAAGCTTTAGACGCTCTCCAAAATTGAAATAATTTTTGCACCCAATCATTAGGTGGACGATTAAGGCCAATCCCAAATATCGCATCAACAATAATATCCTTTTCCTCAATAACAATATCGGAATAGTCTCCTCCACAGCTCAACATTTTGGGCCACTCTTTGGTTACCGTTTTAATTCGGTCATAATTGATCAAAAAATCCTTAGAACGCTTATCACTACAATTAACGATATAGGTAATTACATTATAACCGTGTGTTATTAAATGCCTAGCCAATACTAAACCGTCACCTCCATTATTACCAATACCACAGAAGACGTGAATCGGTACTTGGGCGCCCTGCATGCGCATATGTATCCAATTGAATATTTGTGTACCTGCGCGCTCCATAAGGTCTGTAGACGTAATATTCTGTCGCTCTGTCGTTAACCTATCGCCTTCATAAATTTGCGCTTTCGAAAAAATTTTCATGAATTAATTCTGTATATTTTGCTATGTAAAAATAACACAATAACAATTAACATAAACACTTTTGTTAGCTCATGACGGTCACCAAATCATTTCAAACCCAAAGACTATACATAAGAGCCATTACTGTTGAAGACGCACCATTTATTTTGGAGTTGATGAATACTCCTTTATGGATTAAATTTATCGGTGATCGAAATGTAAGAACCGTTAAAGAAGCAGAAACCTACATAAAAGAAAAAGCTTTAATACAATTAGAAACATATGGCTATACCAATAATGTAGTTATTAGAAAAGAGGACAATGCTAAGCTCGGCACTTGCGGTATATATCACAGAGAAGGAAAAGACATTCCAGATATAGGATTTGCTTTCTTACCAGACCATCACGGTAAGGGTTATGCATTTGAAGCTGCTACTGAATTAATACAGGTAGCATATCAAAATTATGGTCTTAATGAACTAAGTGGCTATACATTAGAAGAAAATGCAGCTTCAAGACAACTTTTGGAACGATTAGGCTTCAAATTAAAAGGTATCGGGAAATTACCATCAAGTGATGATGAGCTACTACACTATTATCGTAATTTAGATGTTTAGCTTAATACATTTCACCTACTTTTACACTTCATCCTAAATAAGTGTGACTCATATAGTTTTTGCTAGTTGGGCGATAAGAATAACTACATTTAATCATCTTTAATTAGTTATGAAAGCATTTACAGGTTTAAGTATTATCTCGCTTTTGTCAATTATGATTGTTGGCGCGCAGCAGCTAACATTAGAAACAAGTCTCGAAGCTACAGTAAATGAAACTTCAGGGTTATTATATCTTAATAATACACTAATTACGCACAACGATAGTGCTAACACCAATCAGTTATTCGACCTAGATACCTCAACTGGAGCTGTTATCAGAACAGTAACCATTACTAATGCCACCAATATTGATTGGGAAGACCTAACTAATGACGATACCTATATTTATATCGGTGATTTTGGAAATAACAATGGAAATCGAATGGACTTGAAAGTTTATCGCATTGCTATTTCAGACTATTTTTTGAGTACTACCGTTACTGCAGATATCATCAACTTTAGCTATAGTAATCAAACCGATTTTACCCCTAGTCCCTTTGCAACAAATTTTGATGCCGAAGGATTGATTCATTTTAACAACAACCTGTATGTATTTTCAAAGAACTGGTTAAACGGTAATACCGACATTTACGAGTTGCCCAAAACACCTGGCACACATAGTATTTCTAATATTGACAGCATAACAGCACAGGGTTTGGTTTCTGGTGCTACATATAATGTATTAGATAATAGTGTCTTTTTAACGGGTTATGATTTCAATGGTGCATTTTTAATCCAATTAAGTGGTTTTAACTCAGGATTATTTTCCAATGGAACGGTGACAAAAACCTCTGTTGATGTACCGTCAAACTTTTCATCCCAAATCGAAGCTATTGCTCCTATTAATGCCAGCGAGTATTACATCACCGCTGAAGAAAACTCACCTAATGCCTCAGGTTTGTACGGTTTTAATAGTTCAACTTTGAGTGTTTCACAAATCAGCGACATTGATATTTCGTTTTATCCTAATCCAGCAACATCATTAATCACCTTAAATAAGAATAACCTCAAAACAAAAATATATAGCATAACCGGTCAACAAGTAAAAGCTTCGACCAAAAATAAAATTGATGTCTCTGACTTAAATTCTGGAGTCTATGTAGTTAAAATTGAGGATAACGTAACGGGGAATTCAGTAACAAAACGATTGATGATCAATTAAATAATTATCCCAAAATCCTTACCAGTAATTCTTTGAGCAAATCCCCTTGAGGTACTGCATTAGCACCAACGCCTTTACTTTTAACATCAAATTCGCGTAATAGTGCGATAACCGAACTAACTTTCTTCATAGGATAGTTGCGTGCCGCCGTTAAATACTCATTAACAAAGTAGGGATTAACTCTTAAGGCCGAAGCGACACTTCGCGGATTTTTATCAGCCATACCATGAAGATGCAGTAATTGCGAGAAGAAATTAAACAATAAGGCAACAGTTACCACCATGGGATTGTCCTTAGGATTGTCTGCAAAGTACTTCGCAATTTGATGCGCTTTAACGACATTACGTTCCCCAACAGCTTTACGTAGCTCAAAATTGTTGAAGTCCTTGCTTACACCTATATTTTCCTCGATATGTTCGGGTGTAATCTGAGTACATTTGGGAAGCACAATTTTTAGCTTATCGAGCTCATTATTTACTTTACTCAAATCCGTTCCTAAAAATTCTACAAGCATTTGGGCAGCCTTTGGGGAAATATCATAACCTTGGCCCTTTAAGACACGTCTAATCCAATCTGGCACTTGATTTTCGTAAAGTTTTTTACTTTCAAAAACTATACTCCCATTCTTGTGAATGGCTTTATATAAAGCTTTACGCTTATCAAGCTTTTTATATTTGTAATTAATAACCAATACTGTAGTTGGCTGAGGGTTTTCAGCATAAGGCGCTAACTTTTCAATCGTTCTACTAAGATCTTGAGCTTCCTTTATAATCACAACTTGTCGCTCTGCCATCATAGGATAGCGTTTGGCATTGCTTACAATATCATCAATAGACACATCGCGACCATAAAGTACTATTTGATTAAACCCTTTCTCAGCTTCATCCAAAACATTAGCTTCGATAAAATCAGAAATCTTGTCAATATAATAGGCTTCTTCTCCCATCAAAAAATAAATGGGTTTCAAATCACCGCTTTTAATATCAGATACTAATTGTTTTACTTCGTCCAAAGTCTTAATTTGTTTGCCATTTCGAGTTTTGACCTTGGTCAAAGTATCGAGAACTTCTCGATAAAATTTTCTGCGAAAATCACTCGAAGTGACATTATAATTTTAATTTTGTGCAGTGCAAGATCTTAACTTTCCAAAGTTTGAATACCGATTCAAAAGTACAGAAAATAAAGTTTCTATTTTTGATGTAATTCGGAAAAAATTCATCATTCTTCAACCTGAGGAATGGGTGCGTCAACACTGTGTACATTATCTAATTAACGAAAAGAAATATCCAAAATCCTTAATTAATGTTGAAAAAGAATTGACCATTAATGGTTTAAAAAAACGCTATGATGTCGTGGTATTTAATTCTGATGGAAGCATTCACTTAATTGTAGAATGCAAATCATATGCTGTTATTATTAATCAAGACACATTTGATCAGATTGCACGTTATAATTTAGCGTTGAATGCTGATTATTTAATGGTGACCAATGGGATAAATCACTATTATTGTCAGATGAACACGGAAGCAATGTGTTATACATTTTTAAAAGATATTCCTGATTACACAACATCATAAATGTATACAACGAAAGATATAGCAGTTGTTATTTTAAACTGGAATGGAAAACCATTGCTTAAGCAATTCTTACCTTCGGTTATAGAACACTCAGAACAAGCTGCTATTTATATTGTTGACAATGCCTCAACAGATGATTCGGTAGGATTCGTATCTAAAGAATTTCCAAAAGTTGTGGTTTTACAAAATTCTGAAAATGGAGGTTATGCCAAGGGTTATAATGATGCCCTGAAAAATGTTAAACAACCATTACTCTGTTTATTGAATAACGATATTGAAGTAACCAAAAATTGGCTACAACCCATTTTGGATGATTTTAACAGCAATGAAAATACAGCTATAATTCAACCGAAAATTTTAGACTTCAAACAAAAAACATACTTTGAATATGCTGGTGCCGCTGGAGGTTTTATAGATAAATATGGTTATCCTTTTTGTCGTGGACGTATTTTTGATACTATAGAAGAAAACAAAGGGCAATACAATGACAGTATAGATATTTTTTGGGCGTCTGGTGCATGCTTTTTCATTAAAAACAAAGTCTTTAAAAGTCTAAATGGTTTTGATGAAAATTACTTTGCGCATATGGAAGAAATCGACTTGTGCTGGCGTGCTTACAATGCCAATTACAAAGTAAGGTATGTCGGTGTCTCAACAGTATATCATCTGGGAGGTGCGACTCTAAGCAACACCAACCCAAAAAAAACCTATCTCAATTTTAGGAATAGTCTGTTTACACTTGCCAAAAATACCGACAGCCGTGTTTTTTCAAGAACATTATTAAGAATGTTGCTCGATGGCATTGCCGCATTACGGTTTTTATTTCAGCTTAAACCAAAATACTTTTTAGCCGTTCTAAAGGCACATGTTTCATTTTACAGAAATTTAGGACGAATCTTGAAACAACGAAAGCAACTTGCTAAACGTTCAAGTTATTACAAAATCAACTCCATCGTTTGGTCTTATTTTATAAAAAAGCATAAAACATTTTAATTGTTTATAAAAGTGTTAAAAGTTTTGTTAATCACAGCATACTCATCTTTTCTTTTCTATAATTTTGAATTGTCTGTATTATAAAACTTAAATTAAAAACTGATATGAAGAAATTAGTGACATTTGGAATTTGTTCAATACTATTATTAGCATCTTGTGTATCTAAGAAGGAGTATTTGGCACTTGAAGAAAAACAAAAAGAAACTCAAGATTTATTAAATACTGCAACCGTTAAGCTTAATACCTGCTTATCTGATGCTGCAGCTGCAAATGCTAGAGTTGAAGCGATGAAAGAGCAATTAGCAGACATGAGAAAAAGTAATGAAGCCTTAATAAAAAGTTCACAAGACTTAACAGAACTAACGAGTAAAGGTGCTGAAAATTTACAAAAATCATTAGAAAGCCTTAGAGAAAGTAACTTAAAAATATCGCGCTTGCAAGATGCCTTGTCACGTAAGGATAGCGTTACCCTAGCGATTGTCACAAGCCTGAAGAAGGAAGTTGGTATCAATGATCCGGATATTGAGGTTAATGTGGAAAAAGGAGTTGTATTCATTTCAATTGCAGACAAGCTATTATTTAAGAGCGGAAGCTATAACGTTACTGATAGAGCAAAAGAAGTATTAGGTAAAGTAGCTACTGTGATAAACGGAAAACCAAATTTTGAAGCCATGGTAGAATCCCATACGGATAATGTACCATATAGCAAGCCACCATTATTAGACAATTGGGATTTAAGTGTTAAGCGTGCAACATCTGTAGTCCGCGTTTTGGAAGAGCTAGACGTAAATCCAGAAAAATTAATCGCTGCAGGACGAAGCTACCATGTACCATTGGTTGAAAATGACACGGCAGAAAACAAAGCTAAGAATAGACGTACACGAATTATAGTATTGCCTAAGATTGATGAGTTCTACGATATGATCGAAGAAGAAATGAAGAATCTTTCGGCTGAAAATTAATTTTTAAACTCATATGTAAGAAGCCCAATATATGTTTTGTATTGGGCTTTTTTAGTAAATCGGTAAAAAGTTTATTTAGTCTTTTATCACAGCAATAATTTCTGGTAGTAAGGCCATAGCTGTTAAAACGACAGCATTAGTCTTTGTCTTTTTCTTTTCGTCATTTTTTGTAGAGGCACTCTTTGCAACTTCGTCCTTATTACTAGGAATACGAATCATTATAACCACGTTTTCTGATTCCTCTACGAAGTTTTCCTTTGCAAATTCGTAAGCAAGTTCAATTCCATCCCCCTCAAATGTTTTTACACTAGATTTAGGATGCTCTATAACATAAAGTAATTTCTTTATATCGGTCGCCTCAGCCTTATCTAGAGCTATCCCACTAAAATTCGAATATGTAACTATACTTATTAAATCTTCTTGAGAAACTCGTTTCGAAAGAAGTTTAAAAGCTTGTTTAAGTATAACGCTATCTTCGGTATTAAAATTTTCGGCATAGGTTTCAACTAAGAATGTAATGTTCTTTGTTTGGGTTGAATCTGTTTCAATACTGAAATGTTCTACGATAAAAGTAATAAGGTTGTCTATAGTTGTAGACTCCGTTTCTATGTTCTTTTCTTGTGAAATACTTGCTAAAGATGACATCAAAGCAAGTGTGGTGGTGATTAGTGTTTTCATTGGTTCGGCATTTAAAGTTTTACATAAAACTATATGCCTTACCATAAAGATAAAACCAATAATGAGTCAACGAAGACTTTTAGTTAGTTAACTATCCCAGAACGGATTTTATGGTTTCGTTACGCTGTATTTTACCATTAACGGTTTCCACAAATTTATCAGTAATATAAATATGCTTTGGAACTTCGTATTTGGTTAAACCCTTTATAAATCTGATTCTATTGGCAATACTTTCTGCCGTATCCCTTGGGTTTTCTACGATTAAAACCAAACGTTCACCTAAGGCATCATCTTCTTCGCCAGCGACAATAAAACGCTCGTCAATTACAGGCTGTAACTTGTCTTCAATCTGTTCTGGAAACAGTTTTATACCACCAGAATTAATCACATTATCTATGCGCCCCAATAGTTCAAAACTGGTATCGGAGTTTAAATCCACAATATCACTAGTAATTAAAGGTTCGTCTACCAATTTAGGGGCATGAACAACCAAACATTGTCTATCGTCTTGGGAAAAGGTTACATTGGGCAAGGCATTAAAAAATTCGTCACCATCGGAAATTTGCGAAGATAATCGTCTAACGGCTACGTGAGTTACCGTTTCCGTCATACCATAAGTTTCATAGAATCTCGAACTGCTGTTATTCTTGACGCGTTCTAATAAAGGTTGCGTAATTTTAGAGCCTCCTACTATTATGGTTTTAATATTATGCGTGTAGTTAATCGTATGCTTTAATTGCAAAGGAATCATAGCACAAAAATCATAATGCTTTTCATAATCGAAAATAGGGTGCGCACTTGGTTCCACATGATCTATTTCCAGACCTAAAATCATGGCCCTAACGAGCATCATCTTTCCAGCGATATAATGACTCGGCAGACAGTCTAGAGCTGTATTACCTGGCTCTAAACCAAAAAAATCACCAGTAGCAATGGCTGAATTTACCATCGCTTGTTTCTTTAATTTAATAAGCTTTGGTTTTCCCGTAGAACCAGATGTATTAACATACAGGTAGTCCTTATCGTTAAGCCAATCAATTAAAAAGTTACCTGTTACTTTCTCATAAGCTTCGCCTTCTTTTATAAGGCTATAAGCCACTTCTTTTAAATCTTCATGGCTGTAATGTAAACCGTTTAGCTTAAATCGATTATGAACTTTACTGTATTTGGGTGTCATTGTTCTCCTATGATTTTATAATTTTCTTTTGGTGGTTCTGATACGTTTCCAAACAAACGCTCCTGCCAGTTTTTCCAACCATAACGCTTAGACAAAATCAGTAGCATAATTGGATAAACCACAAGAACTGGTATTAATATTTCTGTGAATAGACTCATCGAAGGTTCAGCTGTACTTTTAAAGATAGCATCCGTCTGCAAAGCCGTCCAGTCCGCAGTCACTAAAAGTGATGCTAAGAGGTTATTTCCTAAATGGAAACCCAAAGCCAATTCTAGCCCATCATCCATCAAAGTCATAATACCCAATAATAATCCTGTTCCAACATAAAAAATCATCATTTTCCAAAAGCCTATAGCACCTATTTCTGGATTTGCGCTATGCGCAATGCCGAATAAAATGGATGTAAATATTAGAGGGAACCATTTATTCTTAACCAAAACTCCGAGATGTTGCATTAAATAGCCTCTAAATAAATATTCTTCTAACCCTATTTGAAATGGAAATAAGACTATACTAACCAGAAATAATATGGCAAATTTCTTCAAGTCAAATTGATAAACTATCTCAGAAGAATCTATAGAATAGCCTATAAAAAAAGTGCCTAAAGTAAAGACTGCTATCATCATAAACGAAAAGAAAACCCTTCCGAAGTCCACTTTAGACCTTGCTGTTGTTAAAGATAAAATACTGCGTTGATGCATAAACTTTACTAATAAAAACAGTAGTCCCAATAAAAAGGCAAAAGGAATTAAATTGAATGCTAAGTTTAAACTAGAGGGAAACCGCTTCATCATTTCATATGCAGCTTCTAAATCTGATGGATCACTAAATAAATAGAAAACAAAATTGACTAAAAAGATACCTGCTACTAAAATTGTAGTTATGATAAACATCCATAGTTCTCGCTGTCCCTTATAGGCTTGTTGTATATAATTCATTCTTCTATGTTAAAATTCCAGTCCTTTTGTACATCATAGTGCAAATTACCATTTTTTACGGTTAAAGGCGAATCAAAATTATTGGTAAATAAACTGCCCGTTCCCAAACCTTGAGGCATGGCATTTTTAAGCGTATAGGTCCATTGTGAAATAGCATTTAGGCCTACATTACTTTCCAAGGCACTAGTAATCCACCATTTAATATTTAAGTTCTCAGCCAAGGTTATCCATTCCTCGCTTCCACTAAAACCGCCAATTAAACTTGGTTTTAATATAATGTATTGTGGCTTTATAGTTTGAAATACTTTCTGCTTATCCGCTTTTGAAAACACACCAATCAATTCTTCATCTAGGGCAATTGGCAAAGGCGTAACTTCACAAAGTTCTGCCATAGCTTCTAATTGTCTTGGTTGTATTGGCTGCTCAATGGAATGTAGTTGATAATCTGAAAGTTGCTTTAACTTTTCTAGTGCCTCATTAACTGAAAATGCTCCATTAGCATCAACTCGCAATTCAATGTCCGAAACAGAGAACTCTTTTCTTATGGATTTTAGAATATCCAATTCTGTTTGGAAATCAATAGCACCTATTTTCAGTTTTATACAATCAAAACCAGCTTCTATTTTTTCCTTCACTTGGGCTTTCATAAAAGCCTCGTCTCCCATCCAAATTAATCCGTTAATTCGAATCGCATCAAACCCCTTGGTAAACGCTGAAGGAAATAGTGAAAACCCATCAGATGCTTCTAATGACTTAAAGGCCATTTCAACACCAAAAAGAATGCTCGGAAATTCAATAAGTGCATTAATCAATCTTTCCAAGCCCATATTAATATTAGTGCAAACCCATTTCAGTTTATCTTCGTAATCTGGGCGGTCATCAATGGAAAGACCTCTTAAAATACCACATTCGCCAATACCAATTTTATGATCTCTTTCTAACCTGATGAACCATGTTTCTTTGGTAGTCATGATACCTCTAGAAGTACCACTAGGCCTTTTAAAATTGAGTATATACTTATGATAACTTGCTTTAATCATCTCATATATTGTGATGCATACTAAATTGCAATTGGCCCTTTCCCCAATCAACGGTTTTTTGGTTCATCCAACCCAACTGAAATCGAATTTTAGGACTCAAAACGTACCCTATTCCCAAATAGGTTCTGTTTCTATCAAAGAGCTCTACTTCCCTCCCATCACCAATATCGGTTTGTCCGTTGATGAACAATTCATTGTATAAGGCCGCATAAATGGCCTTTTTGGTCAGTGCTTTGCGGTTCAATGGAACATTTAAAAAAAGGTTATAACGATAACGTGTTCTAAAATCCTGATTTTCAACAAAACGTTGTTCGTATCTAAAGCGATGCGTCAAATAAAATCTATTGCCCAACTTTTGAGGGATTAGGGCTTCTTGATACATACGATTTTCGCCAAATGTACTATCGCTCTCCCCAAACTCACCAGTAGTAATGTTAGCATATCCTAATGTGAGCATAACTCCTGCACCTTTTGGCGAATAAGTAATCCCCGAGCGCAATAGCAATTGTTCCATATCACCCAAACCTTGCCAATCACGATATTGAAAATCCCCTTGTATTCCCCACGGACTGCCCTTAAACTGAAGATTATAAAAATACATATACCAAGCACCCGTTTGTGATTCATCAACTTGGGAAAAGCCTGAGCTAAAACTAAAAACAGCTAATAGAATAAAAATTTTGTGTCTCATTAATGCCTAACAAAAATCTAAGTATAAAAATACGCAACTGACAATTTTTAGCGCGTGTTTATCTTAAAAAAATCTTATTTTTAAAGAAAAATTAATGCCTGATTTTCCCAACATCATTCTGTATGCCATTCCGTTTTTTATCTTGGCTATGCTATTGGAGTTATATGTCACTACGAGAGAGCGACTAAAACATATTAAAGGTTATGAACCCAGAGATGCTTTTGCTTCAATTGCCATGGGATTAGGAAATGTAATTTTAGGCTTTGCTAGTAAGGCTATTGTACTACTTGCATTTTTTTGGATTTATGATAACTTTAGAGTATTTGAAATTCCAGTAGCTTGGTGGTCGTTTGTACTATTATTTTTTGCTGATGATATTTCCTATTATTGGTTCCATCGTATTTCGCACGAATGTCGATTGTTCTGGGCTTCACATGTAGTTCATCATTCATCCCAGCACTACAATTTAAGTACGGCCTTGAGACAAACCTGGTCAGGTGGTTTTTATACTTTCATTTTTTGGTTATGGTTGCCTTTGATAGGTTTTCATCCAGCGATGATTATGCTTCAAATGTCTATAAGCCTATTGTACCAGTTTTGGATTCATACGGAAGCCATAGACAAGATGCCTCGCTGGTTTGAAGCTGTTTTTAATACACCGTCCCACCATCGTGTTCATCATGGCAGTAATCCCATTTATTTGGATCGCAACCATGCTGGTATTCTAATTATTTGGGATAAACTCTTCGGAACATTTCAACCTGAGTTGAAAAATGAAAAAGTCAACTACGGCTTGGTTAAAAACATCAAAACCTTTAACCCTATAAAAATCGCTTTTTTAGAGTGGTTGTATATGCTTAGAGACGCTTTTTCAGGAAGAAAAACCTTAAAAGACCGCTTTTTATATTTGATAAAACCACCTGGCTGGAAACATGATGGTACCGGAAAAATAAGTGATGATTTAAGACAAGAATGGCTCGAATCTAAAAAGCAATAACCGTAAACCGCTAGATGTTATACATCTATACTTTCGCCAATATCTAAAAGAATCAACTTCTTTAATCTAGCATCAAACTTGGCCACAGCTTTTGGTTTATCAATTTCTATATAACCAAAAGTATCATAATGATAACCTAAAACCCTATGGCAATCAATAAATCTACAAGCAATTAAAGCGTCATCAACTCCCATGGTAAAATTATCGCCTATTGGTAATACGGCTAAATCCAAGTCGAAATGTTTACCTATAAGTCGCATATCATCGGTCAAAGCTGTATCACCAGCTATGTAAATGGTTTTGTCTGGGCATTGAATAATAAACCCGCCTGGATTACCACCATATTTACCATCTGGAAAAGACGAGGTATGTACAGCATTTACATATTTTACTTTACCAAAATCAAACTCCCAAGCTCCACCATGATTCATCGGATGACCTTTTAGACTCATATTCTGATAGTGCACTACAATTTCATAATTTGAAACAATGACTGCTCCTGTTCGCCTGGCAATGGCTTCAACATCTAAGGTATGGTCCTGATGCGCATGAGTGACCAAAATATAATCAGCTTTTAAACTGTTGATATCAATGTGAGATGCTTTTTCATTACCAGTAATAAATGGATCTACTATAATGTGAGTATCGCCTGTTTCAATACCCAAACAGGCATGTCCGTAAAATGTAATTTTCATTATACTAAAAATTAATAACTAAAGTTGTCTAAAGTTAATATAAAATATAGCCAACACCCAAGAGAAAAGCGAAAAGAAATGTAGATAGCGCCAAAACTTTTAACTGACCATCAAAATCGTCTGGTAATTTAGCAGTCTGTATTTTCCTAAGGTGGATCACTAACGGAATAAAAACTAAAACGTATAAAAAATTGTAGGGCTCTACATAATAAAGAATCGAAAAGAGGATGGCAATAAGCATGGCGCCGACTACAAGAAAATAATGGTATTGCTTTGCACGTTTAATACCCAGCTTTACTGCTATGGTTATTTTCCCAGCATTAGCATCGGCATCTAAATCTCTCATGTTGTTAAGATTTAAAACCCCTACACTCAGTAGCCCTAATGCTATAGCAGGCAATATTGTAACATGATCTATTCTTTGTATGTATAATAGATAGCTCCCTACTGTGCTTACCAATCCGAAAAAAACGAACACAAAAATATCACCCAACGCCCTGTAACCATAAGGTGTATCTCCCATCGTATAGTTTAGCGCTGCATACACTGAAATTCCACCTAAAAACAAAAATAAAAGAAGAAACAGAAAATTAGTAGATCCAAAAGCTGCCCAAATTAATGCAAGGGTTAAAATTATGACTAACACTATATTGAACTTTATGGCATCAAGCATCTCTTCGGGAGTAATCTCGCCACTTTGCACAGCAC
>NZ_JANQOM010000020.1 GCF_028289625.1 Winogradskyella sp.
TGTATGTTGGTCAAGATGGTTTAAATGTCAATGATGCAGAAGCAACGAAAGACCATTTAAAAACCCTCCATAAAACCATCAAAAAAGTCGAAGAGGATATTGAGAACTTTTCGTTTAATACCTCGGTTTCGACCTTTATGATTGCTGTGAATGAATTAACCGCTCAAAAATGTACAAGGAGGTCGGTTTTAGAACCATTATTGATTTTAATTTCGCCATACGCACCGCATATAGCCGAAGAATTGTGGGAAAAGCTAGGGAATAACGAATCTATCTCAACAGCACCATTCCCTAAATTTGAGGAAAAACATTTGGTGGAAAGTTCTAAAAATTATCCAATTTCTTTCAATGGTAAGATGCGTTTCACACTAGAATTACCGTTAGATATGAGTAAGGAAGATATTGAAAAAACGGTTTTAGCGTACGAGAAAACTCAAGAGCAATTGCAAGGGCGTACTCCTAAAAAAGTGATTGTGGTGCCTGGAAAAATTGTAAATATCGTTGGGTAGAGCTTACTTAGAATAAGTCGTACAAGATCAACTTGAGTTGAAGTTATAACATATTCTATTCTTCACAGAATTCCTTTTCAATCGCTTTTGGTATTTAGGTTTTATTATCCCTTAACGCCTATTGTTCAAATCTTTAATGAGTAGTAAATAATCCTCCTCAGAAATAGTCTTTGGTGCTTGAGGTTTTTTGATTTTGATTTCGCTTTTTGGATTTAAATCAATTTCTGTTGCTATGTAATGGACTTTTCCCGATTCTAAGTTGGTAATCAACTCAAGCGTTAGTCCTGGGAGCCCATTAAATGTTTTAATTCCAAATGAGGTAGGTATGTCTGGGGTATACCATGCAACTACTGGTGCAATAAAGCCCATATCATGAAGCTGCTCAGCTATAATATTAGCTGTGGCTTTGTAACATATATATTTTCCAATTTTTTTCGATTCTTTTGTGAGTGTCCAATCAACATCACCTAAATCAACTAAGATACCTTCTGCAAAATATGGTTTAAAAAACTTTTCTTTAGTTTCTGAATTTGTATAGTAAACTCTTTCCTCTTGTGATATAATACTTGTCATATTCCACCCAAGGTTCATGCGATCAGTCATATCGTATTCAGACTTATATAAGGCTTGGTTTCCATTAATTAGTAAATGAAAATTCACAGGTTTTTTGTTAGATATGTCTTGAAGTTTCCATGTTTTGACATCTTCTTCAATTGTACTGTCATTAAGAATACGAAGTCTATAGTTTTCGTTGTCCAAAGTTGCTTTATAGACAATTTTAGCTTCAATATCCTGTGCGTGAGATATTAATAGTGTACTGAAGCATGAAAATAGAAGCATTAATTTTTTCATGGAGCAAAATTTTAAAATTAGTAATAAGAACAATAAACTGAGGATATTACAGGTTGATTGCAAATACATAACCAAGCCCGAAATGAATCGGGACTTGGCCATGAATGTTTCAATAAATTATTTGTAGCGCATGTATGTTACAATTGTTAAATAATCTAACGTCCATAATCTTTCCAACTATGTTTCATCATGCACAACCATCGTGTCTCATGCACCAACTAAACATATCGTAATTGTCAGGATACATTCTATCACATCTTTGGTAATACCATGCACAATCAAAACCATCTCTTGTAAGACTTTCTTCGCCTGCAAGAATAGATTTCAATTGTTCTTTTGATATAACGTTAAACTTTTTTAGACCAATTCTTTTCATATTTATAAGATTAATAAATTATGTTTGCCTCGAACTTTTTACGACTGTCAGGGTTTCAGCCTAGCTCCGCGAAAGCATTTTTATATTTTAAAGAAGAACATCTTTTTTGAGTATCTAATAGCATGTCATTTTCATGCTGAAATCAATCCTTAACAAATATCATAATTTGGCTATTGTAGCCTTACTATTAAGGTAATGAACAAACAAAAATTAACTTCAAAAAAAGTTAATTTAAAGATACGAAATCCACATCATTTCAGTAAGTTTTTCTCTACTTTTTTGACAGGCTTAAATAGTTTTTATTTAGTCCATTAACAGATTAAATTGAGCGAGAATACTTTCAGTATTTTTGTAATAAATACAGTATGTTCAGCTAGCTTATTTCTATTCCAAGATTTATCCTCTTGGAAAAGTATCCTACAAGTAAGTTAATATTTTGTTGTATTCTTACGACCCTAGGTGTTATCGTAATCAGTGA
This sequence comes from Winogradskyella sp., assembly GCF_028289625.1. Lineage (GTDB taxonomy): Bacteria > Bacteroidota > Bacteroidia > Flavobacteriales > Flavobacteriaceae > Winogradskyella. The sequence continues at coordinate 2,216 of NZ_JANQOM010000020.1, forward strand.
TGATATAGAAAGGTGTCATTTTAAACAAGTTATGATAAAGAAAATTACTCATATCAGACTTCGATACTTAAATAAAAGGTTGTAAATTTTAAAACATGATTGTAGAATTAGTAAAAATGGTCAACTATAATGTAACAGGATTATGGCGCTAAGGCTAAAAAGGACACATAAAATTGGGATATTCTTTCTGGCTGTGTTCGTCATTAGTTTTTCACTTTTAGAGTTATTTGAAGAGCGTTTTAAAGAAGAACGATGGACAACCAATCCTGCGCAACGCTATAAAATGGTAGATGATCTTATAGAGTCGCAGTTGTTGATGTATAAGTCTAAGCTTGAGGTTAGAAAGATATTAGGTGAACCAAGTTCAAGCTCCAATGCGGAAAAGGATATATTCATTTATAGCATTGGAGACCTACCAAACTTCTTTAATTCAAGAAAGGAGCACCTACTTATCATTTTTGTCAATCAAAGTGTCGATGAAGTGACTTTAGCTTTTGAGTAGTTTTTGTCAGTTCGAGTGATTCTGATAGCCATCGGGATTGTATCGAGAACTTATCCATCCAAAAACCACATTTTTCACTTTATCGAAACTATACTACCTACGTCTATTGCCGTATTTTTTTGAAAATGAATGATTTATTAAAATATTCATAAAATAAACACCTTAAAATTAAAATTTCGCAAAAATGGGCTCAAATCAGTATTCAAATTTGGATACCTAAATTTTTTAATAGTATTTCATGGTGCTATTAATAACTCAAAATCTTACCATGAAATGAGCCTCAATGAATTAAGATGAATTCTAATTCACTTTTTGGCGAATTCCATTTGACAGATTTACCAAATTAAAAATTATCAAATGAAAATCGGAGTCCCAAAGGAAATCAAGAACAATGAAAACAGAGTTGGTATGACACCAGCTGGAGTTTTCGAACTTATCAAAAACAATCACACCGTTTACGTACAAAAGAATGCCGGTTTAGGCAGTGGCTTTTTTGATGAAGACTACGAAGAGGTAGGTGCTACCTTATTAGACAAGATTGAAGAGGTCTATGCTTCTGCCGAGATGATTGTAAAAGTCAAAGAACCAATTGCTGAGGAGTATGATTTAATTAAACCGCATCATGTGGTATTTACTTATTTCCATTTTGCATCAAGTGAACCTTTAACAAGAACCATGCTCAACAGTGAAGCCGTTTGTATCGCTTATGAAACAGTTGAAGATGAAGACGGTTCATTACCGTTATTGACACCTATGTCTGAAGTTGCAGGCCGTATGGCTATTCAACAAGGAGCTAAATATTTAGAAAAGCCAATTAAAGGACGTGGAGTATTACTGGGAGGTGTGCCAGGTGTACCACCAGGAAAAGTTTTGGTACTTGGGGCTGGGACCGTAGGCATTCAAGCCGCTAAAATGGCCGCAGGTCTAGGTGCGCATGTCACCATTATGGATATTAACATGAAACAATTGCGTTATGTCAATGATGTTATGCCTAATCACGTGGTGACTGAGTTTTCGAGTGAATTCAATATTAGAAATAGAATCAAGGATCATGACCTGATTGTTGGTGGAGTCCTAATTAAAGGAGCGAAAGCACCAAAACTAATTACTAGAGAGATGCTTAAGGATATGCGTCCGGGAACCGTCATTGTTGATGTAGCTGTAGATCAAGGCGGTTGTATTGAAACGACCAAAGCCACAACACATGAAGATCCTACTTACATCATTGACGATGTTGTGCATTACTGTGTTGCCAATATGCCAGGAGCGGTACCTTATACATCGACATTAGCCTTAACCAATGTGACTTTACCTTATGTCCTTCGATTAGCGAATCAAGGATGGGAAGTGGCCTGTGCTAAGGATAAATCGCTTAGAAAAGGATTAAATATCGTAAAAGGTAAAATCGTATACGAAGAAATTGCTCAAGCCTTTAACTGGTCTGTTGATGCCATGGCATAGACATCTTGTTTTTGACTATCTTTAATCTTATATAGGAATAGTCGATATTATGAATGTCTTTAAGTTTTTAATCTTTGTTTGTATAATCTCTAATGGTAATGCGCAGGAGGATGTTGCACTTAATTTTCCTAACGATGTTTTAGGAAGTTATAAAGGTGATTTAGTTATTAGAAATCCCAAGGGCACCCAATCTATTGGCATGGAATTCAATCTGCATGCTACAGATAGTATAGGCTATTATGATTATCAATTGGTTTATATTGCTGATGGTAAACGTCAGGAACGTAACTATAATCTAATTGTTAAAGATGCTGAAAAAGGGGAATATTTGATTGATGAAAATAACGGTATAGTATTAGGTGCCAATTTCTACGATAATACCTTGTATAGTGTATTTGAAGTTGAAAGCAGTTTGCTAACTACTATAGAGACATTTTATAAAGACCGTATGGAGTTTAAAATTATATTCTCTAACCTAAAAGAGAAGACGACTAATGAGTCTAGTGAAGACACTCCAGAAGTGTCAGTGTATCCTGTTACTGTGGTTCAAAAAGCCATACTGATGAAACAATAACTGACAAAATTTCTTAACGTTAATTTGGCGTACTATTTGCGGTTCATTTAGTACTTTTACAATACTTAAATTTAAAAACTATGTTAGGATATTATATATTAATTGGAGCCATAGCCTTAGTTAGTTGGATGGTAAGTAGTACACTAAAACGAAAGTTTGCTAAATACTCTAAGATACACTTACGCAATGGATTAAGTGGCAGAGAGATTGCTGAAAAAATGTTAGCTGATAACGGGATTTATGATGTTGAGGTGATTTCTACTCCTGGGCAGTTAACCGATCATTATAATCCAAAAAATAAAACCGTCAATCTAAGCGAAGCAGTTTATAATCAACGTAACGCAGCTGCGGCTGCAGTTGCAGCACATGAAGTGGGTCATGCCGTACAACATGCACAGGCTTATAGTTATTTACAAATGCGTTCGCAGTTAGTGCCAATCGTTAGTGTGACATCTGGCATGTCGCAGTGGGTTGTTATTGGTGGATTAGTACTTGGTGCTGCCGCAGGAGTCGGTATTGGATATTGGGTAGCGCTTGTTGGTTTAGCGATGATGGGCTTTGCTACTTTATTCAGTTTCATTACGTTACCAGTAGAATACGACGCGAGCAATAGAGCATTGGCTTGGTTAAAGGCTAAGAATATGGTAACACCCGAAGAATATAAAGGCTCTGAAGATGCTTTAAAATGGGCTGCAAGAACTTACTTGGTGGCGGCTATAGGTGCCTTAGCCTCTTTATTGTATTGGGCGCTACAAGTGTTTGGTGGTAGAGATTAATTTTGTGGAAATAGAATAAAAAAGCCTTGATGAAAATCAGGGCTTTTTTTAGTTCATAAGTTGATAATACTTACAAAAATTATGAAGAAGATTCTAGCCATTATTTGTGTATATTGCCTACCTAAGTTTCTGAAGTTAACCATTAATGAAAAAGGTTATAGTAATAGGTGCTGGTCCGGCCGGAATTAGTGCTTCTTATATGTTAAGCAAAAACAATGTGAAAGTTGAAATTTTTGAAGCTTCACCCTATGTCGGTGGTATGTCTAGAAGTTTTAATCTTTGGGGACAAACAGTAGATTTAGGACCTCATAGGTTTTTTTCAAAAGAACCCAAAGTAAATCAATTTTTTAATGAGGTATTAAAAGATGATTATACAAATGTAAGTAGATTGACCCGTATTTATTATAACAAGAGATTCTTTGATTATCCACTAAAGCTATTCAATGTATTTAAGAATCTTAGCATTTCTACTATTGTAAGTGTTCTTTACTACTATATTAAGCAACAGATTATTCCTATAAAAAACCCTCGTAGTTTTGAAGATTGGGTTACCAATAGATTCGGAAAAAAATTATACGGTATCTTTTTTAAAAATTACACAGAAAAACTTTGGGGTATTCCTGGTTCTAAAATTGATGCTGATTGGGCAGCACAGAGAATTAAAGGCTTATCTTTAATTGAGGCAGTTATAAATTCAATAAGGGGGAATAAAAATAATAAGCACAAGACATTAGTTGATCAATTTAAATATCCAAATGGAGGCACTGGATCTCTCTACAATAAAGCATTGGAACATATAGAATCCCATGGAGGAGTCATTTATATGGAACAACCGATTTCGAAGTTAATTATAAATAATAATGTATGTAAGGGTGTTGTTACTAAAGATGGGGAAGAGCATTATGCTGATTATGTTATTTCTTCAATGCCGATTACTAAATTGATCAAAGGCATTGACATTACACCAAAAGATATTTTAGACACTGCCAAAAAGCTTTATTTTAGAAATACAATTTTAGTTTATTTAGAAATTAACGACGAACATCTTTTTGATGACAATTGGATTTACATTCATGCTCCGAATGTGAAACATGGAAGAATAACCAATTTTAGGAATTGGGCACCTAGTCTTAATAAAGACAAAAAAAGTACTATTTTATGTATGGAGTTCTGGGCTTTTGATAATGATGACATCTGGAAAGCTGAAGACGAATACCTAGCAAGTATTGCCGAACAGGAATTAAAGGAAATAAAGCTTATAAGTGCAGATGAGAAGATTGAGAATGTACAGGTTAAAAGAGTGCCTAAATGTTATCCTGTCTATGAAACTGGTTATAAAGAACATCTTCAGATTATCGAAAATTATTTAAACTCCATTGACAACCTTATCCCTATAGGTCGATATGGAGCGTTTAAGTACAACAACCAAGATCATTCAATTTTAATGGGTATACTAGCTGGGGAAAACATATGTTATAATTCAAATATCAATCTTTGGGATATTAACACAGATACGGACTATCAAGAAGATGGAGAAGTTAAGGACGTTTTAATCCAATAAACGATTTGGTAGTACTTATAAAGTCAGATATTCCATAAAGTGAGATAAATAAATACAATGGTAAAACCGGAATTATAAAACGAGATGCTCCTAACGGTCCAGTTAATCCAGCTATATAAAGAATAAAACCAAATATTATCCATATAATGAGCTTACTTTGTTTTAGTTTTCGAATTAAAAACCATAAAAATCCTAAGAATTTTATAAGATTGAACAACAAAACTAAATTAAAACAGATAATGATAAGTAAAGGCTGAGTTTTTAAATAATCAATAGCACTCTTTAAGCCCCCTTCATTAATTTGTTTTAAAAGTCCTACTTCGTTTTTTACATCTGAATTAAGTTTAAAAAAATTAACCATGTCGAATCTTCCAGGGTCAATAAAGATTCTTACTGCCCCTTTTGCATGGAAAACTAAATAAGAAAGCAAATCCTTTTTTATATGATTAATTGCCGTTGATGTCATATAATCCAGTCTTTTTGAATAGTTGTTTATTTCCTGAGCTTCTTCTCTTATCCTAGTATTTATATTATTAGCATATGTTGTGCCATATTTATTAGTGTGGAAGTATTTGAGATTGTAGTTTACTAGATTGATCTGCTGGATGCTAGAAAAATTATAAGATCCTGTCCTGTTATAATTCCATTGACAATAGAGGAATACTACTAGTAAAGGTATTGAAGCATAGATTGTTCCAAACTTTAGATTTATACGTTTACACAATAAATAGGTCAATAAAATATTAGGTATAACATATAAATAAAAAACAGGCTTAGTGAGAAATAAAAGTATTACAAGTATTTGATAGTAGAGTAGGTATTTTAAAGACTTTTTATTTAGAAGTTTATTCAATACATACATAGATATTACAATTAAGAATTGTAAAAAAATCTCGCTCATAATGAAATTAGAATAAATAAACTGATTTAAAAACGAGAACGTAAACAAGAATAATAGAACATTATTGATATTACCAAAATAAGCCTTAAAAATGGACTTAATTATTAAAATACTAGATATTGACAACAAACTTTGAATACAAATCACTAAGGCTTTAGAATTTAGGAAACCAGAAAAAATAGTAATAAAGACAGCATATAATGGTGGCCTTTTAGTATAGGATTCTGGTTCGATAGTGGAATTAGGCCCTCCAATATGAAATTCAAAATTATTTAGAATATTTTTAGCAAGATTAAAGTATTCAACACTGTCGATCAGTACCAAATAATTATTTTGAATAATTCTGTAGATCAAAAAAAACAATTGAACACTTGTTAATGCTATAAGAAATTTGTCAATTTTAAATATTTCTTTCAAATCAGAAGATAAGGAACTCATATCTTAATTTGTCGGTTAATTTGTTGTTGAAGCGAAATAAAAGTTTCAGTCCTTGAGACCCCTTTAATGCCTTGAATTTGTGTGTTTAAAAGATGCATTAAATGCTCATTATCCTTTGAAAGGATCTTAATAAAAATACTCCATTCTCCAGTAGTATAGTGGCATTCAATGACTTCTGGTACGCGCTGTAGTTGTTTTACAGCTTCAGGATTGCTAACCGCTTTATCTAAATACACTCCAACAAAAGCCATTGTGGTGTAACCCAAAACTTTTGGGTTAATGATAAACTTGGAGCCAGACAACAAACCCGACTTTTCAAGTTTTTTAAGTCGTTGATGAATGGCAGCACCAGAAATGCCAACCTGTCGCGCAATTTCTAAAATCGGTGTTCTGGCATCCTCCATTAATGCTCTCAGTATTTTTTTATCAATACCGTCAATATATATCCCTTTATCGCTAACTTTCATGAAGAAGAACTTTAAAATTGAAAGTTAAAAATAAGAAAAGGATTATAAATTTTAAAGATTTAATGGGTTATAACCCAAATATGGTACTTCTTTTTCGTTAAATTGTACACCATAAATTTTTAGTTCCTTAAGAATAGGTGTATAAACTTCTCTTGAAATAGGAATTTGAACGCCAGGTGTTTTTATTTTGCCATTCAAAATATCTAAAGTGGCCATAGCGACAGGCAGACCAACGGTTTTTGCCATTGCTGTGTAAGTTTGATCTTCACCTACCACAACCATAGTAGCATCAATTTGATGTTTCTTTCCATCGAGTTCATAACCAAACTTATGATACATCACAATCATATCTTTATCGTCTTCATCCAATGTCCATTTATCCATCAATATTTTTGTTAGGATTTGTGCAGGCGTTGCCCTGTCCAATTCAACCATTTTATTAGGATTGAATATATCCAACTCTACTAATTTGTCCCATATAATATCATCTTGATCTATTTTTAAAGCATGTCTGAATTTTAATTCTACTGAATCTGTAGGACTGTAGGGTAGAAATGCATTGACGAAATCACGATAACTCATATTGGCGCTATCTTCAATCGTATAACTATCGTCAGTCATACCAAGTTGAACAAATATATGCCAGGCTTTACTAAAACCAACACGTCTCATCGTACCGCGATATAGCGTTCTGGCATCGTCAAGACCATATACATGCTGATACTTTAATGAATCTCTATTGGCGTAAGCTTCAAAACGACCATAGCCGTCAATATCTAAAAACTCAGTACGTCTAAATAGTCTGCCATATGGAATATATTTAAATTGATTTTCCTGTAAAAACTTGGCTGCTCCTCCTTGACCTGCCACTACCACATTCCTTGGATTCCACGTAAACTTGTAATGCCAAAGATTGTCATCGCTTTCTGGTGCAACTAAACCACCAGTAAAAGATTCAAATAAAATCATTTTACCGCCATTATCCCTGATACGATCAATAACTTGCATAGCGCTCATATGGTCAATGCCTGGGTCGACGCCAATTTCGTTCATAAAGACGAGGTTGTTCGCGCTCGCATCTGCATCCAAAGCTTGCATCTCTTTACTGATGTAAGAAGCCGTTACCATATGTTTCTTGTAAGTGATGCAATCCTTTGCCACTTCGATATGGAATCGTGCAGGAAGCATAGAGATAACAATATCAGTATTTTTAATGGCAGAAGTGCGAGATTCAGCATTAAAGACATCTAAATGAATAATAGTAACATTAGAGTGTTGACCAACAAGTTTTTTCGCATTTTCAATATTAAGATCACCTATAGTAATTTGAAGATTTTCAAGCTCTGATTTATCTAACAAATACTTAATAAGGTAAGATGATGATTTCCCTGCACCAATGATTAAAATCTTTCGCATAATGGCTTTATATGACTAATTTTGTAAGCACGAATGTAATAAATAGAAAAAGTAAAAGAAACATAAAAACGGTTTTACTTATGAACAAAAAATTACTCATCACAGGCTCAATTTTAGGGATTTTAGGTATAGTTTTAGGAGCCTTTGCTGCCCATGGCTTGAAGGAATTAGTAGATGCTGACGCTATAAAATCTTTTGAAACAGGAGTCCGTTATCAAATGTACCATGCGTTTTTGCTTCTTATACTTGGAGGCACTTCTTTTGTTAGTGCTAAAAGCAAAAAAATAATATTTTATATAGTAATCATTGGCTTAATTTTCTTTTCTGGATCTATCTATGGATTAGCGACAAATGAGCTCTCAAGCTTTGATTTTAAAACTATTGCAATGATAACACCAATAGGAGGTTTGCTTCTTATTGTAGCTTGGGTAGTGATATTAATCGGTATTATAAGAAATAAGGTCGATTAATGTCATTTAGCCGTGTATTTTTAAAATAAAGTTATAATTTTGCAGCTTAAACAACACAACAATATGGCTGACTATACATCTTCAACGAAAACGATTTCGTTAGAAAAATACGGCATTAAAAATGCCCAAATCCATTATCAATTAGAGCCCAAACAATTGCAAGCCATTACTGTAGAAAAAGGGATGGGCAAAGAAACACCTAATGGCACCTTAGCTATTAATACAGGGAAGTTCACTGGTCGTTCACCAGAAGACCGCTTTTTGGTAAAAGATGATTATACTAAGGATCGCATTTGGTGGGGAAAATCCAATAAGGCCATTTCACCTGAGCATTTCGATTTTTTACAATCTGAAGTTGAGAAATACCTAAGTGGTAAGGAAGTGTTTGTTAGGGATGGTTATGTTTGTGCTGACCCTAAATATAAAATGAACGTAAGGACGGTAACCGAATACCCATGGTCTAACATGTTTATTTATAACATGTTTTTAAGGCCTGATGAGGAAGAGCTAATCGACTTTGAAGAGGAGTGGCTGGTGCTATGTGCTCCAGGTTACGAATGTCCAAATCATGAAGCACACGGTTTAAGGCAAGGTAATTTCTCCATACTAAATTTCACTAAAAAGATTGCCTTAGTGGCAGGCTCCGCCTATACAGGTGAAATGAAGAAAGGTATTTTTACCGCCTTAAATTTTATTCTACCTGTAGAGAAAAACGTGTTGCCGATGCACTGTTCCGCAAATGTTGGTGAAGATGGAGAATCAGCTATATTTTTTGGTCTATCTGGAACAGGAAAAACGACCTTATCCACAGATCCAGACCGTCAATTAATAGGTGATGATGAGCATGGATGGACTGTAGAAAACACCATCTTTAATTTTGAAGGTGGTTGCTATGCCAAGGTTATTGACTTGTCAGAAGAAAAGGAGCCAGATATTTACAGAGCCATTAGACCAGGTGCTATTTTAGAGAATGTCATCTTTAAGGACAATGGTGAAGTCGATTATTTAGATAGTACCATTACACAGAATACGCGCGTAAGTTATCCCATTTATCATATCGATAACATAAAAACACCATCATATGCTGCTAACCCGAAGAATATTTTCTTCTTAACGGCAGACGCATTTGGTGTACTACCTCCAATATCCAAATTAACACCAGCACAGGCCGCTTATCATTTTATTTCGGGATATACGGCAAAGGTTGCAGGTACTGAAGCTGGAGTTGTAGAACCACAACCATCGTTTTCTGCATGTTTTGGAGCGCCTTTTATGCCTTTACATCCTGCAGAATATGCCGACATGTTGAGTAAAAAAATGAAGGAAGCAAATGTTAATGTATGGTTGATTAATACGGGTTGGACAGGTGGTCCTTATGGTGTTGGAACACGTATGAAGCTAAAATATACCAGAGCTATGATTACGGCAGCACTTAGCGGTGACTTAGGTGATTATACTTATGAAGATTATCATATTCATTCGGTGTTTGGTGTGGCACAACCTAGAACTTGTCCTGGTGTACCAACAGAGGTACTGAGCCCTAGAGCCACATGGAATGATGATAAAGCTTATTACGATATGGCATTTAAACTATCTAATGCCTTTAGAGAAAACTTTAAACAATTTGAATCTGGTGCCTCTGAAGAAGTTAGACGAGGGGGGCCACAACGTTATAACTATTAACGATATTAATCATTGACATAAAAAAAGCGATTCTAATTTTTAGAATCGCTTTTTTTATGTTTTCAAGTAAACCTAATTACTTTCCTTTATTTACAGCGTCAATATACTTCTGTAATGCCATAGTCATTGATGGCGTTTCAGGGGTTGGTGCCGCAATATCTACACGAAGTCCTTTTTCCTTAACCGCTTTAACCGTTGTATTACCAAACACAGCAATACGTGTATCATTTTGTTTAAAGTCTGGGAAATTATGGAATAGAGACTCTATACCTGATGGGCTAAAAAACACTAGAATATCGTAGTAAACGTCTGCCAAATCCGATAAATCACTAATTACGGTTTTATAGAATGTGGCTTGTTTCCAGTTAACGCCCAAATTATCCAAAGTTTCTGGGATAATTGGTTTTACCTTGTCTGTAGTAGGTAATAAAAAGGTCTCATCCTTGTATTTTTTAATTAAAGGTGTAAGATCTCCAAAAGTACGTTTGCCCACATAGATTTTACGCTTTCTGTAGACAACGTATTTCTGTAAGTAGTAGGCAACGGCTTCAGATTGGCAGAAATACTTCATGGTATCTGGTACCTTAAAACGCATTTCGTCTGCAATTCTAAAGAAATGATCCACAGAATTTCTGCTGGTTAAAATAATCGCAGTAAACTTACTGAGATCGATTTTTTGTTGTCTAATTTCTTTTGCTGAAACACCCTCTACATGAATAAAAGGTCTGAAGTCAACTTTAACTTTTTGCTTTTCCTGTAAGTCAAAGTATGGAGAGTTCTCTATTTTAGGCTCTGGCTGTGATACTAAAATCGTTTTCACTTTCATAGGTAAACCTCTTTGTTTTAAGCATTATACTCTCTAATTACCTTATATAAAAGCACATAAGGCGCAATTTCGAGAGCGCAAAGATACAACAAAAAATAGAAATAATTGGGATTTATTATTTTTTGATAGTTTTTAAATGAAGTTGCAAAGCCAATAAGGTTTATTAAGCAAATCAAAGAAAAAGATACAATTATGATAATTTTTGAATAATTCGAAGTGTATAATAACAAAAGGTTGGCAGGTAACAAGATAAACCCTGAGTAGTTAAGGAATGTGATTTTTTGAAACAGGTATCCATCCACAATACTATCTATTTCAAAGAGACTACCAATGAGTCGTTCTAATAGTGTTTTGATAATGACAATGACCGCAACTGCAAAGAATAATTTCAGAAAAAAGACCAATTCAAACGCTAAGGGAGAAATAAAAGTTGAATAGCTAAAATACAGGAATATACTTCCCGAAAATGCTAGATTAAGAAACAGGAAACCATCAAAAGGATCGATGAACTTTTGATCTTTACTGTAAATCTTCAAATATTTGGAATTGCCTATTACTGATAAAAAATCATTAAAGCGCAATGTATTTAGATATTTGGCGATTGTTATGGCAACTATTCCCAAAATCGTGAATACCGTAAACCACTCGTAAGTAATAAAATTCCGCATAATTGCTAAATTATAAAGAAAAAAAAGGGTAACATAATTAAAATCTTAATAATCCTATAACAGGTTAGAATCCATTAAAAACTTTACATTTGCTGGAAATTCTATCTGCAACATTATCTTGCTATAAAAGTTTATAAATGTCCGACGCACTAGTCATCATTCCTACTTATAATGAAATTGAAAACATTGAAGCCATTATTAGGTCTGTGTTTTCACAAGAAAAAGTATTTCATGTTTTGGTAGTAGATGATAATTCGCCAGATAAAACTGCTGAAAAGGTTAAGACGATACAAAGTGAGTTTTCAGATCAGTTGTTTTTATTAGAACGCAATAAAAAAGAAGGTTTAGGAAGGGCTTATATCGTTGGATTTAAATGGGCCTTGGAGAAATCCTATGACTATATCTTTGAAATGGATGCCGATTTTTCTCATAATCCAGATGACTTAATTAAATTGTATGAAGCCTGTGCTGAAGTAGGTGCTGATGTTTCGGTAGGTTCAAGATATGTAGAAGGTATTACGGTTGTTAATTGGCCGTTGTCTAGAATTTTGTTGTCTTATGGAGCGTCTAGATACGTGCGTTTTATAACAGGAATGAAGCTTAAAGATTCCACAGCAGGATTTATATGCTATAAAAGAAAAGTGCTAGAAACCATAGATTTAAATAAAGTAAGATTTATAGGCTATGCGTTTCAAATTGAAATGAAATTTAAAGCGTATAAAAAAGGGTTTCAAATTATTGAAATTCCTGTTATTTTTAAGGATAGAATTAAAGGAAAATCAAAAATGAGCAGCAGTATTATCTCTGAAGCCATTTTTGGGGTTATTAGTTTAAAATTAAAAAGCTTATTTACCAAGTCGTAAAAACATGAAAGGACATACCCTCATTAAAAATGCCAAGATAGTTAACGAAGGTAAAACTATTGAAGGTGATATTCTCATTGAGAACGATATTATTAAGGAAGTAGATACGTCGATTAGTGTAAAATCAGCCGATATGACGGTCATTGATGCAGAAGGCAATTATGTGTTGCCTGGTATGATTGATGATCAGGTACATTTTAGAGAACCAGGACTTACTCATAAGGCAGATATTGAGACAGAATCAAAAGCCGCTTTAGCTGGTGGTATTACGTCTTTTATAGAAATGCCTAATACCAATCCGCAAACTACAACAGTTGAAAAATTAGAAGAAAAGTTCGCCATAGCTTCAAAAGCATCACATGCTAATTATTCCTTTATGTTTGGTGGCACTAATGATAATTTAGATGAAATTCTGAAAGTAGATACTAAAACAGTTGCTGGACTTAAAATATTTCTTGGGTCTTCTACGGGTAATATGTTAGTGGATGACCCTAAAGTGCTCGAAAATATATTTTCAAATACGGATCTGGTAATCTCAGTACATTGTGAGGATGAAGGCACTATCAGAAAAAACTTAGCAAAATATAAAGCAGAATATGGGGATGATATTCCTATGGAATTGCACCCTATTATTAGAAGTGAAGAAGCTTGCTATTTATCATCATCTAAAGCTATTGAACTGGCTAAAAAAACTGGTGCCAGACTGCACGTCTTCCATTTGTCTACTGGGAAGGAAACCAATTTATTCACCAATAAAATTCCATTAAAAGATAAGAAGATTACATCCGAAGTTTGTATTCACCATTTATGGTTTTCAGATGAAGATTATGCTAAAAAAGGAAGCCATATTAAGTGGAATCCAGCCGTAAAGACTTCAAAAGACAGAACGCAACTTCTTGAGGCACTGTTAGACAATAGAATAGACGTTATTGCTACGGACCATGCTCCTCATACCATCGAAGAAAAGAGTAATCCCTACACAAGTGCTCCATCTGGCGGACCGTTAGTACAACACGCATTAGTTGCTCTACTAGAGATGTGTCACCAAGGAAAAATATCAATAGAAAAAATCGTTGAAAAAGCTTGTCATAATCCGGCAATATTATTTGATGTCGAAAAAAGAGGTTATATAAAGGAAGGTTATTTTGCCGACTTGGTTATTGTGGATTTAAATAATCCTTGGACCGTAAATAAAAGCAATATTTTATATAAATGTGGATGGTCTCCTTTTGAAGGGAATACCTTTAGAAGTAGAATAACACACACCTTTATTAATGGTCAGCTAGCCTATAACAATTTTAAGGTTTTAGACGTTAAAGCAGGACGACGATTAACTTTTAATAGATAATGAACCGAATCTTAAGTATTTTATTGGGATTTTTTTTTCTGTTTTTTGCTTGTGAAGATAAAAACAAACCCAAAAAACCACAAAATCTCATTCCAAAAGATCAAATGGAAAAGATTATATATGATCTTTATATAATTACTTCAGCAAAAGGCGTTAATAAAAAAGTATTAGAAGAAAATAATATCATACCAGAGACTTATATATTGACCAAACACAATATAGATAGCTTGCAATTTGCAGAGAGCAATGACTATTATGCATTTGATTCTGAAGGGTATAAAATAATTATTGATAATGTAAAGAAAAGGCTTCAGGAGGAAAAGGAATACTTTGAAGAACTACAAAAAAAGGAAGCAAAGGCTACAAAACGCAGAAGAGATTCCATAAGCAAAGTCAATAGTAAGATAAAAAAAGATTCAATAGTAAAAACAAAAAAATTAACACCAATAAACTAGCCTTGATTTTTAAGGTCTTTTAAGTATGAGCTACAAACTTCATTAATGGATTGGTCTACAGGCTTAAACTTAAAACCTATGGTATTTTTAAGTTTGGAATTATCATATTTTGTAATGCTTGTGGCAGATTTTGCAGTTTGTTTGGAGAGACTGCGTCGTGTGTTAAAAAGCTTATGTTTTAACCAGTCTAGTCGCCATGCTAAATTTAGCAACCATGGTTTTGCTTCTTTTTTAGGTGGAACAGCATTTAATGCTTTTGCCACTCTATATTGAAAGTCTTTGAAGCTAAGGTTTTCAGATACTAAAATAAAACGTTCATTTTTAATATCGGTTTTCATGAGTTGAACCATAGCGTTAACAACATCAAAAACATCGACATAACCAACAATACCAGTAACATAATAGCGCATACCGTTATTGATTTGCCTAAATAGATTGCCACTACTTCCGCCTTTCCAATAACCAGCCCCAAGAATGATTCCTGGATTTACAACTATAGCATCAATACCTTCTTGTGCTCCACGCCACACTTCGAGTTCGGCACCATATTTAGTAATAGCGTACACACTATTGTCTCCTTCAGGATTCCAAGCAGTTTGCTCATCAATAAGTTCTTCCGGGTTTTCCTCATGCCCAATGGCTGCAATTGAGCTTATGTAGCATAACTTATCTATGGAGTGACTAATACACAAGTTGACAATGTTGGCAGTACCTTGAATATTTATTTTACGTAAAAGATGATATTTATCGGGCTCAAAAGAGACAAATGCTGCACAATGATAAACGTGTGTTACATCCTTAAAGGCCTTTTGAAGTTGAGGAATATCATTAATGTCGGCTTTTACCCAATTTATGCTATTAAATAGAGATTCAGACTCCTCAGAAAAATAAGAAAATACATGAGAAACACGTTGTAATGTCTTTTCTCTTCTGTAAGTAGCACGGACATGTTCGCCATTGCTCACCAACTTAAAAAGTAGATGGGCACCAACTAAGCCTGTTCCTCCCGTAACTAATATCATCTCTTAATCTTGATTAAAATAAAACTAGGCTACTAAGCCTTCCTTTGTCGGCAGACCGGCGTAACCGAAGTAAAATTACGTTAAAATTGTCTTTTGTCTTTTAAAGTGGAAACATATCTTTGCTCACATCAAATTACACAAGTTTACAATGAATAAGAATTTTGTTGAAGAATTGCAATGGAGAGGCATGTTACATCAAAGTATGCCAGGAGTAGAAGAACATCTATCAGAAGCGATGCGAAGTGCTTACGTGGGCTTTGATCCAACGGCAGATTCTTTACATATTGGTAATTTGGTACCTATAATGTTGCTTGCTCATTATCAACGTTGCGGCCATAAACCGGTAGCTTTGGTTGGTGGAGCCACAGGGATGATTGGAGACCCTTCTGGGAAGTCTAGTGAGCGTAATCTTTTAGACGAAAATACCCTGCGCCATAACCAAGAAGCCATAAAGAAACAACTATCCCATTTCTTGGATTTTGAAAGTAATGATGCAAACGCAGCAGTCTTAGTAAACAATTATGATTGGATGAAAGAGTTTTCATTTTTAGAATTTATTCGAGATGTCGGTAAACATATCACGGTAAATTACATGATGGCCAAAGACTCTGTGAAAAATCGAATTTCTGGTGAATCTACCAATGAGGGTATGAGTTTTACTGAATTTACCTATCAGTTGGTTCAAGGCTATGACTTTTTACATTTATACAAAACAAACAACTGTACCATTCAAATGGGAGGAAGTGATCAATGGGGAAACATCACCACTGGCACGGAGCTCATAAGACGTATTGGTAGCGGAAAAGGTTATGCTATTACATGTCCATTAATTACAAAAAGTGATGGCTCTAAATTTGGAAAGTCCGAAGGAGGAAATGTATGGCTAGATGCTAAAAGAACATCACCTTATAAATTCTATCAATATTGGCTGAATTCAAGTGATGAGGATGCAGAGAAGTATATCAAAATATTTACGTTTCTAGAAGAAGACCAGATTAATGACATTATATCTCAACATGCAGAAGCCCCTCATTTAAGAATACTTCAGAAGCGATTAGCTGAAGAAATCACGACTATGGTGCATTCTAAGGAAGATTTTGAAAATGCTGAGAAAGCTTCAAATATTTTATTCAGTAAATCATTTAAGGACGATATAAAAACTTTGGATGAGGCTACATTTTTGGATGTTTTTGAAGGAGTTCCACAGGCACATATTTCACAGTCAGAGTTTGAAGAAGGCTTGGATATGATTGGAGCCCTAGCTGCTAAAACAGGATTTTTAAATTCTAATGGCGAAGCGCGTAGAGCTTTAAAGGAAAATTCAGTTTCCGTGAATAAAGAAAAGGTAAAAGAAGACTACAAATTGTCTCCTGAAGATTTAATTAATGGTAGTTATATCATTCTAAATAAAGGTAGAAAGAATACTTATATCATTAAGGTGGTATAAAAAAGTGCCCAAAATCTCTTTTGGGCACATCTAACCAATCAATCATGAGGCTAAAATTAATTCTTCTTTTTCATAGAATTAACCAAACTTAATAGCCTCCCAATGTTTGTCGGCTTGTTTCTGTAAACCTTTCACATCGTTTTTCTGCCATTTTTTTAAGGTGTTATTTCCCCAAGAATTGTAGAACAAATAAAGCTTCCCATCCCTTATTTCAAAGGTCTTTGGGTTAATATCAACTTTTTTTGAACTTGTAGCAATGGCATAAGCACAATAGCCTCCATATTGCGGAATATATTTCGTTGGGTTCTCTAAAAACGTATTCAGATTTTTTTGGGAACTAAACCTAAATTTTATACCATCATAAGTAGTGGAAAATTGTTTTACTCCTGTTTTGGCTTCATGATTAAAATACGCAACAACATCGTAGCCTTTGGCAATAAAGCCACCTTTTGTATTGTAATCTGTAGTTTGAGAATAAATAGCTGTAGAAGTAACTAGCCAGATGAGAAATGCATATTTCATAAGGATACTCTGTTTCTAGTCTAAGTCGAAGAATTTAATAAGACTTACAATGCCATTAGATTACAGCCGCGAATATCTGAATTATCGAATCTGCCAATCACCTCAAATTGTCCATTTTCATAGACCTTCCCTAAATCTTGTGTAGCAATGAATGTACACGAATTTATATTGGCCAGGTCAATGACATTAATACCACCAGTTTTATGGGGTTGCTGTATAGAAAAAGGATCTTCGGCATCTCTTGTAACGATTTTCATCCATGGTGGGCATTCAAAAATACCATGACCTTTAGAATAGGCTTGGCTTAAAAGTTCTGTCATACCATATTCGCTATGAATTTGATCGACACCAAAGCTAGATTTTAAAATTTCGTGTAGTTCTTGTCTGATGATTTCTTTTCGCCGTCCTTTCATACCGCCAGTTTCCATGACAATAGTATGTTTTAAGTTAAATTGGTTCTGTTCGGCCAAATCCAATAATGCAAAAGATACACCTATCAACAGCGTTTTTTGTTTTTTGGCTTCAAGTTGTTGAATGGTTTTTGCTAAATCATCAAGATTGTTGAGGAAAAAACCGCTTTCTGGATGTTTGGACTTAATGATTAAATCATCTACCATATAAATAAGTGAGGAACCCTTACGTTCTAAATAAGAAGGAAGTAAAGCCAAGACAGCATACTCCTCAATATGACCATAAAAATGATTAAAACCATTCAAATAGCTTTTTTCATAAAGGTTAATGTCCGTTATGTTGTGACTACTTGTTTTGGTTCCGGTTGTTCCTGAACTTGTAAATGTTTTTTCTATAGGATGATGTCCACTTAAAATCTGATGACTCTTAAAAAATTGAATAGGTAAAAATGGAATGTCTTCAATACATTTTATATCAGAAGGATGCTTGTATAATAAATCACAAAACGAGCGGTACACTGGGTTTTTTTCAAACTGAAATTTAAAGATATTGAGTGCCAAAGTCTCAAACTCCTTGCCCGTATTTATCTTAAAAATAGCATCGTTTGAAATCATTTGGTAAAAGTATAGAAAATAAAAAAGCGCAGCTAAATTTTAGCTGCGCTTTAAGTCTTATAAAATAATGCTTATCTAATTACTAACCTTTTAGTCGTAGAGGCATTATTTTGTGTAATTTTTACAATGTAAATACCAGATTTAAGATCAGAAACACTTAGTGTGTTATTGGTAAGCGTCTCATTTTTCACTTGCTTACCAAGGATATCAAAAACCTGCACATTCATAACATCACTTTTATTTGAAGTGATGGTTACTACTCCAGTATTTGTTGGGTTGGGGAAAATAGATAGGGTATTGCTATCAAATTCAGGTGTAGATAATAAAAATGGCATTAAATATTGTAAGGCGTCATTTGCCATGAGTTGGCCATCATGCCCTACGTTTGGGACTTCATGCTTTTCCCAATTAAAATCAACTCCAAGATTTCCAGCCACTGTTTGACTGGTATTGAAGAAGTACTGACCACGCTCTAATCTATGTAAGCCTTGTTGGTTATTCAATACGGTATTATCTCTGGGACCGCCAGGATCAGTACTTGGAACAGTGTCATCCTGACCTAAATGTATAATTATGTTATTTGAAAATGAAGATATTAAGTCAGATTGAGGTAGTTGACTATTTAAAATACCATAAGGATAATTAACAGATTCTTCAGGAACGGTATACCAACCTGCATTAGAACAAACAGCAACATTGATATTAGAGTTAGGCAGGTACATAAATAACCGATGTAAAAATTGTGCTCCTGCTGAATGCCCCCAGGCACTATAGCTTAATTGTGTGCCAGAAATATCAGTTTTAATATATTCAAATAAAGGGTCTAAAATTGAGCAGGTCCATTCGTTTTGATCGTTAAATGTTTCTGGACTTGGATTATCACCATCTTCAAAAATATTGGACATAATATAATTATCTCCCAAACCAGGGTAATTAGCGTTAGAGAATTGAGGGGCAAAAACCATGAAACCATTGCTATTTGCCATATTTACCCAATAATCTCGGTGCGTAGCACCATCTCTTGCTGCGCCATGGAATGACATTAGTATAGGCATGGTGGCTATATTACCCTCAGGAATATGATAAAAAACCTCAACCGGTGGTCGGTTTAAAGGAGGCTGTGGTGTAAAAGTAAATGAGCCTGTTGAATTTGCAGATAGATTCTGTCCAATACCACTCTGGTAGTAAATCAAAAAGGATATTAATATCTTGATTCTGTGCATTACAGGGCGATTTGGAATATTACTTCAAATTGGTTGAGATTTTCTCCAATAGATGGATTAACAATACTATATGATGCTTGTAATTTGAGATTGTTTCCGTAGAAATATTTTGTAAAACCAAAGGTAGTAGCATTATAATCGTTTAAAATAGAGGTGCTATTCTCAAATTCAGGGGTAGAAGCATTGTAGCTAAAGTCAAAACTGTAGCCATTCTTTGTAGTATAACCTAACTGCAAATTGTAACTATCGCCTAGCGCTAAGAATTCGCTTATTTGCTCAGGTGCCAGGATTTGAGTTGCATTTTCATCTATATAAACTTCATCTATACCAGTCGCAGAAGCGTTAGCATATTCGGCTAAAAATGAAAATCCTTTAAATTTAGCTAGAAAATCAATATATAATTGTCTGTAGTCTGGAAGACTTTGGTCACCATTAACATCGTAAAGGAAAAAATCACCATGACTTTCTCCTGTTGGTCCACTTGCACCATAATTTTCACTAGCGGCTGCACCTAAGACGAATTTAAGTTTGTCCTCCCTTTCTAAATCCGCACTTGTTAGCTCATTACCGGGTTTAAAGTAACCCAATGGGTATATGTCTAGGCGTCCACCTACTTTTAAGCCACCAATATCTGAGTCTCTAGAGTCTTCGCCAAATGAGTTACGTCCATCTCCAGAGGTTAAAGCTGCCATAGGCACAATACCGATTCCGCCAAACTCAAATCTAGATTCAACAAAAACACCAAACTCACGACCTGTTTCAGAAAGGTTTTGGCTTAAAAAACTTCTATTAACGAATTGCAATCTATCCTCGCGATAGAACATCTCACGATTATTAACAAAGGTTTGCTTTTGCCCGAAGCTGATTTTCACTTGCTCTACTGGTTCATAGGCCAACCAAGCATCCATTAGTGGATTAGAAAGGCTAAAGTCTAATTGAATAAAGAAAGATACTTTTTCTTTTAAAGCATTGCCATTAAACTGCAAGAAGGTGCGTTTGGATCTAAATTGATTGACATCGTCAAAACCTTCGGTACTTTCATTTAAAAATCCTGGTTGAATAAAACCTGTTACCCCAAACTGATAGGCACCTTCATTGAATGAAAAGTTTAAGCCACTACCTAATTCATAGCTTGCGTTATTCTTTGAGGTCTCAGTTTCTGTGCCTGGTTCTTCCTCTTGATATTCTTGTTGGGCATTCCCTGTAATAGTTAATCCAAAACAACAAATTAAAAATAGTAATTGAAAGGGTTTTATGTTTTGTAATCGTTTCATATCAATTTGGTTTATTCCTCTTAGTTAATTAACCTGTAAATAGGTAGTGTTTCTCCTTTATTGGTTTTAATGATACCAAAACTTACTAGGCTATTTGGAGCTTCTGGTTCTAGTATTTCTGGTACAATATTGGCTCTTCTTTGGTTCATATAAACCACTGCAGTACCTTTTGGAAAGTTAAGTTCTCCTTTCTTTAAATTTGTACTAACAGTTTGGAGCTTCATTTTCTCATATTTAAAAGGTTTAACACTGTAGTTATCGATGACATAAGATTCAACATTATAGACGCTATCATTTTCTAATAGTTCAACCTTTACACCAAGGATTTTTAGCTTATTAATTACATCCGTTTGGTTGGCATTAATAATATAGGCTTTAGGTCTTTTTCTTGTTAAAGTGGGAGTTGCTTTTTCAGCATCTCTTATGGTTAAATCAATTGTTATATATTCATTACGTTCTAAATCTATAAATGAAACGTCATCTTGGTATACGCCTCTTTCATACTCAACAACAATATTATTTTGTGCATCGTTTGCTTTTTCTATTTCATCCTTGATTAAGACCATGTTTTCAGTAGCAGTTTTGAGATAGGAAATAGCAATTAAAAATCCTGAATGCATTCTTCTTTTAAAAGATGTTTTCCCTATCCCTACACCCCTTATTTCGATTAAAGAAGAGATAGTATTTGTTAAAGCTGTATTTGTTGCAAATGACCTAGAGCTTATAGAACCTTGGTTGATATGTATTTCGCCCTCAACTTTAGTTGTTGAAATATATGGATGATGTTTATAGTTAAACATATCTAAACTTCTTCCGGCATTTTCAATGAATAAAGTCCTTGTTAGGTCTCTTAAATTTTTGGGGATATTGAGGTTGCTGCTGCACAAGAACATAACATCATACATATTAGTTACACCAAAGTCACTCATTTTGGTAAAATCCCTTCTGTAAGGTCTGTACTCATGAAAATCTACGGCTACGTCTGGATTAAAGTCAGAATATGCTTGTTTAAGAGCAACACTTTCTGGTGCCATAAGTTTTGTATGGTCTCTGTTGAGGTCCAATCCATTAGAAGAGTTCCTGTTATTTTTTAAAAACCCATCAATATTGGCCATAGGAACAATAGCTAAATCTAAATATTCAATTAATCTCTCATACGCCTTATCGTTTAATAAACGGTCAATTAAATACAGCATAGTCTCTGTACTAGCTGGCTCATTACCGTGCAGACCTCCTTGCATCCAAACTTTGATTTTATCTTTCCCGTTGGGAATATTGATATTTACCATAGGAATGTCTTTGCCTTTTTGGCTTTTTCCGATAAATGAAATCCTAATTTTATTGGGATGATTCGCTTTGGTCGAATTCAGAAATGCTATTAATTCTTTATAGTTGGTAAATCCTCTCTTTTTTTGAAGAGCAGGTGTTGTATTTAAAACCTCATCACTATCAGAGAAAAATGTTTTCGTTATTGTCTTAGTTTGTGGACTAAACTGAGCATAAGTCTTTATACTCAACGCTATACAGATTAAAATAATTAGATTCTTCATTTTAAAAGGCTACGGTTAGGATTAGTCTTAATAGTTGTTCTCCATTCGGTAGAGTATTACCATTATTATCAAATATTCCAAACTCACCTGCATTTATCCAAGTGTAAGAGGCCTGAATTTTTGCGCCATAATTTCTGGATAGATATTTACTCACACCAATGGTATAGTAATCAGGTCTGTTAAAGAATGTTGCATTGTTGAGAAAAGAAAAGGTGTCTGCGTTGATATGTGTATATCTTGCGTCTATTGAGATTCCATTTTTGAAAAGATAACCTGCCTGAATATTATATGCTTCACCTAGCATCAACTGGCGTTTTACATATTCTTGAGGCGTAAAATCTCTAAAGTCGTCTGAGGTTGGATTCACCCGTCCTCGAAATCGATCTGTTAAGACGTTAATATCATCACCAAATATGTCATTTCTTAAATTGATATCGTCTGCAATATCTGTTGCAAAACTTTTGTGGTACTCGCCAAGTATTGAAAATCCTTTGTATTTAAACAGAAAGTCAATGCCAAATTTCGCATAATCTGGCAAACGCTCTTCACCATCATCTAAAACGCCATTTCCGTTCGCATCATTCAAATAGACGATTCTTCCACTATTTCTTCCTCTTCTACTCGTAACACCATCATTATAATTACCGGTAAGACCGACAACAAGTTTGGGAGTCAATTCTCTCACGACATCAGCTTGTCTAAACTGCCCAAAATTAGTGAATAAGCCAAATGGTAAAAAATCTAAGCGTGCTCCATATTTAAGTCCACCTCTGTCATTTCCAAAGACATTAGCACCATCTCCGTTAGTGATAGTAAGATAAGGTTTAAGATACGTGCTTCCCCCTGTTCTAAATGTGCCTTTAGCAAATAGCCCAAACTCTCTAATACTCGCGAATGCCGAAGTCAATCTACTACGTTCAGGTAATTGAAGGGAATTGGAATTCATAAACAATTCTCGGTTATCGGTATAAGTGGCACGTTGACCAAAAATCAGTTCTATACGTCGTGTTATTTTATAGGAGATGTAGGCGTCTAGAAGAAAGTTTCTTGCATCGGTAACATCTCCTTCTCGCTGTGCTTCATCCTGTCCGGCCAAATCCACTTGTAGTCTATAACCAAATCTCTCATTTGCAGACTGGCCAGAAAACCTCAAACGCAGTCGGCGCATTCTAAATCTTGTGTCGCTAGGTTCGTCGGAATCTTCATAAATTTCTGTGTCCATAGAAGGCTGAATATACCCTTGTATTCTAAACGTACTGCCGTTAACATTAGTGAAATTATAACCCTCACCAAATGTATATGAGCTCAGTTTTGTGTTTTGAGCAAATTGGTCTGAGAAACTCAAAATGGCCAACATACTGAGAGTTATTTTAAAAATATTCATATTCATATTTTTATGCCTATAGTTCAAAATTTCCTTTTACTATAATTTCTTTATTCTCCATCATATGTTTTCCTTTAGCAAAAACATCTACAAGTTCAAGCTGGTTATTAAAACAGCATAAATCGGCATCATAACCTAAATCAACTTTTCCTTTGTGTTTTAATCCTAAATTTTTGGCTGGATTAACAGTTATTAGCTTAAAAGCCTCCTCTATAGGTATACCTCCTTGTTTAACAAGTGCTACCGTTTCCTTAAGATTTGTATCTATTGGAGCTTTTCGCACACCAATTGCTTCACCAGATTCACTAAACTTAGTAAGCCCAGCGTGTCCATCAGTACTAAAAGTCATTAAGTCTATTGACACTCCTTGATCTAAAGCATATAAAACAGCTTTGTAAGGATCTGTATATTTTGAAGCACCAGTGGTAATATCTATCATTCCGCCTAGTTTTGCAAAGGCTATAGCGTGTTCAAATAATTCTTTAGTTCGTCCAACATGAGTTGGTGAGATATGTTCTATCGGGAAATGGAATTTTTCAACCAATTCAAAAAGCAGATCCATTTTACTTGGTAAGTTACCTAAGTGAATATGTAAAATTCCTTTTTTATTAGCTATCATACCGCCAACTCTAATATCCCTTAATTTTCTTACGAGATCAGTAGCTGAAGGATACGAAGATCGTATATCACTTATAGCAATTTTACAGCCGAGAACTTTATCAATAAATATCATATCCCCTTGAATACTATCAGTGATAGTAACAGTATCCATTCCATAATATCCACTGAACATATAAGCTGATATCCCTTCTTGCTCAAGTGCACTTACCTTAGCATAAAGACTCCGGATATTTCTTGCGGTACCATCAGTGCCCAGTAAACTGCAAACAGTTGTGGTTCCACAAGCAATGAGTTCACTGAGTGTTACTTCGGGTGTCATTGAAGCAAAACCATCCTTTCCACCTGCACCTATAACATGAATGTGTTGATCAATAAGACCAGGTGTAGTTATTCTTCCTTTAGCATCATATACTTGCGCATCACTTTCAAAATGCGATAAATCATCTCCTATGGCAATTATCTTTTTATGTGCGATGAGAATATCTTTTTGTCCTTGAAATTCTGGACTATATAATTGAGTATGTTTTATGAGTTTAAGCATACTAAATAAAATGGGAGATTAACATAACTATAAGTGCTATAGATAAAGGAATCAAATTTCGTCTTACAATAGCTATTGTTGATACTTTTGCAATTTCCGCTGTGGCAATAATGACACCTGCAACTGGCGAAACCGTACGACCCATTGAAGCCGAAAGTTGCATTGGTAAGATAATGTCTACCGTATCTACACCAAGAGATTTTGAGATTTTTGGCACCAATGGACCAAAAGCAAAGAATGATGCGTTGCCGCTTCCCATTAGCATTGAGGCTAAGAAAATCATTAGGGTCATAACTACTCCAATTCCTATGGCTCCCAAGCCCATATTCTGGGCTAAATCCAGTAAACCTGATATGAATCCGAGACTTATTAACCCTTTGGCAAAAATATCTGCTGTTATAATTAAAGTAACGACAGATTTAAAAATGTTACCCATACCATTCCAAAATGTACTTAAAGAATTAAGAACCTGCTTTATACTTTTT
The DNA here is from genome assembly GCF_028289625.1 of Winogradskyella sp. Taxonomy (GTDB): domain Bacteria; phylum Bacteroidota; class Bacteroidia; order Flavobacteriales; family Flavobacteriaceae; genus Winogradskyella. The sequence goes on from NZ_JANQOM010000020.1 coordinate 27,719, forward strand.
GTTCTAATGAATTCAAAAAGCATTGCGATAAATAGACTAATAAACATAGCCGTTGTGGTATCTAGGGAAATGGGCGTGCTAAAAAGACTAAAAATCTCTGAAAAAACAATGAGTAAAATAATGGGTAAGACAGGGATTAATGCATAAATTAAGGGTGTCTTGGGTTTTATATCATTTTCATTACTCTCAATAGCCTCTAATTGTTCTTTTTTGTCATAGTATCTATTAACAATATAATACACAACCATCATAATAATACTTAGTGGCCAAACCAGAGGGATTTGATAATTAAGGAAAAATGGGATAGTGCCTATTCCAGAAATTTCTGTAGCACTTGCGGTAATTGCCGAGGCTGGCCCCATACCAAATGCGGTAGTCGCTGTGATTACCGAAACAGCTGAAAGACGACTAACGCCTAAATTGACCAATATCGGAAACAAGGATGCCATTAGCAAAAGGCTCAGTCCTGCTGCAGAAGGAATTGCAGTAAATAACACCTGACCAATAGGGATAACCATTGATGCAGCTATGTAAGGATGTTTTTTAAAGAGTTTTAAAGGTTTCATGGCAACATAAACCAATGTGTCTGAAGCACCAATTTTATCAATGTAAGCAACAAATCCGCCAATAGACATAATCATTAAACCAACACCAGCATTGGTTTTACTGAAGGATTCCTTGATATATCTAAACAAATTAAAACCAGGAAATCCAGTCGGATTCTTCAAATCTGGCATATTGAAGTTTAAAACCTGTGAGACAATGAGCATGGTTAAACCAGAAACTAACAATACGGCATGGGGATTGTACTTGTGAAGTAATAATCGTGCTGTTACAATCACAAAAGCTAATGACAATATTGGTCCCAAATAACTCATGTACTATAAATATTGGCTAAAAATCAGATCCGTCTAATTTGGTGCCTGGGGAAAATAAGGCCCCATTCGCTTCATCTACACTAGCATGTTGAACAAAGTCACCAGTAAGGTCAGGATTACGCGTGTAAGACTCATTAGGATTGTTCGATAAAGGCTCAATGTCAAATGTTAACACCACATTTCCGGAAGGATCGGCAATGGTCATAAAGTCTCCGGCATTACTCATGTTTAATAGCCCTTCTGAAGCAGTTTGAACTAAAGCACCACCAAAATTACCTGTGGGATTCCCACCTCCAAATAAAACTAGTACGCTATTTACTGGTAATATGGTTCCACTAGGAAAAGTATGTCTTAGCTGATCTGCATCAGAAACGGTGTAACCACTTAAATCCAATTCTGGTCCAGAATTAAAAAACTCTATAAATTCATCTTCGTTTGGATCTCTAGTGCCGTCACCATTAGCATCACCAGCTAAACCAGATTCTGGGTCGTAATTAACCTCATTAATTAAAAAACCTAAGAAAGGACATCCATTATTTTCAATTTCTCCAGCTTCGTCCGGGCATTCGTCGTTAGCGTCTAGGACACCGTCATTATCAGAGTCAGAATCGTCGTCTAGGACTTCAATAGTTATTGAGGATACTGTTAAAACCAAAAATTCATTAACATTGCCCAAGCTCAATTCTATTATTTCGGTACCTTCTATTTCCATATCTTGAATACCAGTAAAAGTCACACTTCCTGAAGTGTTACCAGCGTTTATGATGATTTCACTAGTGCTGATACTATAATCGGTATTTATTGTAGCTGCACCAGATAAGTTGATAGGAATACTAACAGAGTTTGGGGATTCTGCATTTAATGTAGCTGTTACTGTTAAAGAACCATTGTTTTCGCTCAAGCTTGTGCCATCGGACGATAGAGATAGTGCAGGTTTAATATCGTCAGTTGTGCAAGACCCTATTATAAGACCAATACAAAGAAGTCCGAAAAGTGTCTTTAATTTAGTTGTTGAATTCATAGGTTGAGAATTAGATGACCTATTTCAAAAATAGAATTTTAAATGTGGCTATACGGATACCAGTTTGTTTAAATACTAAATACCAATTAAAAAAAAGATAAAAAAAAGCGCCCTTTAAAAGGACGCTCTTTAATCTGTAATGACTCAATTATTCAATTATCAATTTTGTTGTTGATGTACGATCAGCAATTGTAACTTTCAATAAATATATACCTGTTCTCAAGTTTGAAACATCAAGGGTATTAGACGTTATAGCCGTCGATATAACATTTCTTCCCATAATATCAAATAACTGAATAGATTTAACACCTTCAATAGCAGATGTAATATTAATTACCCCAGAATTAACAGGATTTGGATAAATTGATAATTCGTCTCTTGTCAATTCTGTATTAGATAGTGAGGCCACAAATGGATAAACGCAGCTGCTATCAAAAATTGTATTACTTCCATCGGTACAATTAACACTACCATATATCCAACCCATTGGCCAAGTAGATCCAGGTGTATTTTTATATGCCCATGAATCTAAGTACTCCCAAGACTCACCAGTTCCATCAACATTTGGATCACCCATTTCTTCAACCAAGCTACCATTTTTAAATAGACCTATAGTATCATCTCCATTTTGTGTAACACTACTAGTCGCTAAGATTTGGTAATCGAATAAATTGTAGCCTGCTGTGGTAAAATAGTTTTCCATAGCAGTCAAATCTCTTGCTAATAAAATGTGTTCACCGGTTGAAACTGATATACTTGGAAAGTCGAAACTAGCACCATAGGTACCTCCGCCATTACTTACAACTGCGATACTGTATTCGCTCAAATCGGCAATGTTTGCTGTCGCCACAACATGTACAGCTTTTCCTGCAGATCCACCTTCAGGTACAGTAAAATCAATTACACCTTGTAATTCTAAATCAACGCTACCCGTAGGAATACAAACAGGAGTCGTAATATCTCTTGTCAATGTACATAAGCCACCATCTGCTGTATTATCAACAGTAATTGTAATATCAGTGCCCTCAGTAACGCCAGATATGGTTATTGTACCATCTGCAACTGCAGTAGGGTCATCACCACCTATGGTGAACCCGGTTGGACTAGTCGAAACTACAAACATTTCCCCTGTAGCTGCGCCTGTGTAAGCTAAAGTCACAGTATAAGTATCATCAGTTGCTCCTGGGTTGATAGTATCACAAGTTGCATTACTTGCGCCTAGATTAGCCTCACATGTTGCAGTACAAGTGTCATTTTGTGCTCCTGGCGTACCCAAGTCGCCACCACCAAAAGAAGAGGAAGAAAAACACCAATTTGAACCGTCATTATTGTCGGCTGTTGCAATAGTGAGTGTAGGGTCTAAAATAAGGCTGGTACCAGGGCCTTCATCTGGGAATCCATTTCCTGAACCATAATTTACTCTGTCAATTTCAACATCAGTTGGTGAGACCAAAACAATTTCATCATCACCATTTCCTAATGTAAAGACTCCGTCCCCATAACTGAAGTCTAGACTTACACCTCCATTGGAAGGGTCATTTGGTCCTCTACCTAATACAAAGTAACTATTAGCAGGTACAAGTAAGGTCGCAGAGAAAGTGTAAGAATCAGATCCGTCATCTCGTATAGTCCAGCCGTCCAAATCAATGGCACTTCCGGTAGTATTGTAAATTTCAAACCATTCGCCAACAGTATCGCTGACTGCATCAGAGTCATTCAAATACTCTGTGATTACTAAGTCGCCCGGGTTTTGACTAAAACCTATAAACGAGCTCAATAAAAATAAAATGTAAAGTTTTTTCATAAGATCGAATTATTAATTAATATATCAAAGTTAGTTTTTATAATGAATCGAAGGTCATACCAATATTAAATTATTATTAAGTCCGATTAAATAAAATAGCAACTAAAGATACTATAACTTTCCTTTCATACTTTGAATTTTTTGTATCAATTTTCTGGGCCTCACTGCTGCATAGCCAAACACTAACCCATAAGTCTTAGGTGCGTTGATGTAACATTTACTTAATGAGTGCGCCGTAATTCCTCTTTCTTCAAGTCTTTTGATTGTCTTTGATTCTTCTAATCTTGTCGAAAAGTCCTCATTAAATTTTGCAATGACATGAAAACTTGTACCATTATGGTCTTCTAGTCTCATTTTTGTACTGACTTTTTCAAATTCCGATTTAAAGATTTCATAGCGTTCTTTGGCTACATCAATAGATGATTTTATGTGTTGGTATAAATAATTTTTTTCAATAAATTGATTCATAACCACTTGTATTGAGGGTGGGACAAACCTATGTGAATGTTCCTGAAGTGCCTTTATAGTTTTTACCAGATATCTAGGTACAATCATATAGCCAAGTCGAATTGAAGGATGAAGAAGCCTGTTAAATGTTCCCATATAAATGGTCCGATCTTCCTTATCCAAACTAAAAATACTAGGTAAAGACATCTGGTTATTGGCTATTTCATTCTCATAATCATTTTCAATAATGACTGCTTTTTTATTAGAGGCCCATACCAAAAGCTCTAGACGTCGCTCTAAACTCATTTTGATGCCTAATGGATATTGATTCGAAGGAGTAACATGAATAACCTTTGGCGTTGACCGATTCAATTTTAAATTGCTAATAGCAATACCCTCACTATCCATAGAACACGTCTTTATTTTGGCTTGTGAGCTTTTGAAAACCGAATGTACATTAGGGAAAACAGGGTTTTCTAATACCACTGTGTCTCCCTTATTAATTAATGCCGTAGCTACTAGGTATAGGGATTGTAATGAACCAGAAACAATGACGATTTGTTGATGGCTGCATTTTATATTTCGACTTACATTTAGATAGTTGACGACACTTTTTTTAAGCTCTTCTAACCCTGTAGCGGAGGAATAAGATAAGTTTGAGGATTTAATATAACGCCAATAATTATTGAGAAGGTTTTTCCATCGATTAACAGGAAAGACATCTAAAGGTGGCAAACCAGGTCTAAATGCAAGATGATGATCGTTTATTTTGTTGACAAGTGAGATGTTTTCAGTAAATGCCAATCCTTTTTCGGAAATTTGCGGGTAACTGCCTAAATCCTTGATAACAGGCAATAATGCATCGCTGTTGTCTGAAGAAGGACTGAAATTGACCTTGAAACCAGACCCAATTTTGGAGTCTATTAGTTTTTCAAGTTGCAATAATTCATAAGCCTTATTAACTGTTGTCCTTGAAATATTAAGGTTTGCAGAAAGTACTCTTGTAGAGGGTAAAAGCCAATTAAAGGGCAGTTCACCAGAAATAATTAAGCGTTTAATTGACTTGTATAGTGTTACATATTTTGTTGTCTTCGATTTATGGTCCGAAGCACGGAATGATTCTTCTATTTTTTTTAGAGAAAACCGATAATTGGTATTCATTAATTTTAAATATTGGACTTATAAATATATAAAAAACTAATCGTAATTTACATTACCAGTAATAATTCAGTATTGTGATCAAAAAAAGTATTGTTTCATTTTTTGCTATTTTATGCCTTAACTGTTCAAATAATTCTTCGATTGATGGCAGCGAACCTATTGCCCTAGACAGTAACACGAGGGGTTCTGGATTTTTTGAATATGCCTATGAGTTTGGATTACTGTCAAGTAGTCCAATGAATGTTTATTATCATATTCCACCAAATTCCAATTCCTCAACACCTATTCTCATAGTTTTTCATGGGGCTGGGCGCAATGCTAATGAGTATAGAAATTCATTTATAAATAAGGCCAATTTACATTCCTTTATTGTTCTTGTGCCAGAATTTTCCGCAAGCACTTTTCCTGGAGGAGACGGCTACAATTTAGGTAATGTCTATGTTGATGGTGATAATCCTACATTATCAAGTTTAAACCCAGAAGAGGAATGGGCTTTTTCTGTTATAGAGCCATTATTCGATTTTTTTAGAAATAGTGTCGGAAATTTAAACCCATCTTACGATGTTTTTGGACACTCTGCTGGTGGACAGTTTGCACATCGTTTTGTAATGTTTAAGCCTAACGCAAATTTTGATAGGGTAGTGGCCTCTGGTTCGGGGTGGTACACAATGCCAGACTTGGCAATTAATTTTCCTTATGGTTTTCAGAATTCACTATTGACAACTATGGATTTTATTCGTTTATACAATATTGAATTGACAGTTCTAATTGGAGAATTTGATGATAATCCGAATGCCTCAGGTTTAAGACGTAATGAATTTGCGGATGCACAAGGAATAACCAGATATGAAAGGGCGCAAAGCTTTTTTGATAAGGCTTCTTCAAGTGCACAGGGATTAGATTTGAATTTTAATTGGAACTTGGAAGTAAACGATGATGCTGGTCATGATTTCACATTGGCTATTTCGAAAGTGTCTGATTTGTTATTTAATCAATAATACATGAGATTATCTAAGCAGTCGATTGGCCTTGTGTTAGGGCCGCTTCTATTCACGTTAATGAGGTGTTTCTTTTACCCAGAAGGACTTTCTGATGAAGCTAATGCTATTTTGGCTTCGGCGATTTGGGTAGCAATATGGTGGATTACCGAAGCTTTACCAATCGCTGTTACCGCCCTTTTGCCTATTGTATTATTTCCTTTATCTGGCGGTCAGGATTTATCCAGTACAACAGCCTCCTATGGGCATAAATATATCTTTTTATTTATCGGTGGATTCTTATTGGCCATTGCCATAGAAAAATGGAATTTACACAAGCGTATTGCTTTAACTATAATCAAATGGGTTGGTACTAATTTGGTACACATAATTCTTGGCTTTATGGTGGCAACGGCATTTTTATCGATGTGGATTTCTAATACCGCAACTGCCGTAATGATTTTACCAGTTGGCATGGCCATTGTAGCTCAACTTAGAGATGATCCAAGAACTGTAGAAAACGAAAACCTAATTTTTGGGAAGGCTCTAATGTTAGCTATAGCCTATAGTGCCTCTATTGGTGGAATGGCTACCTTAATCGGCACGCCACCTAATTTGGTTCTAGCTGGTGTTGTTTATGAAAGCTACAATATTGAAATTACCTTTTCGCAATGGTTTTCCTTTGGATTTCCCATTTGTTTATTATTTCTAGTATTATGTTGGCTGTACCTTACTCGAATAGCTTTTTCATTTAAGCAAAAAGAGTTTGTTGGTGGTAAGAAAGAGATAAATAAACAGCTAAAAGATTTAGGTAAGATAACTTATGAAGAGAAGCTGATAGGGATTGTATTTCTTTTTACTGCTTTAGCTTGGATAACAAGATCTTTCTTTTTAAAGCAAATTATTCCAGCCATTGATGATACGATTATTGCAATTACTTTCTCCACTTTTCTTTTCATTTTCCCATCAAAAAACAAAAAGGTGCGTCTTTTAAATTGGGCAGATACTACTAAATTACCTTGGGGGATTCTGTTACTTTTTGGTGGCGGTATGGCACTAGCAGGTGGTTTTGATTCTAGTGGATTAGCTAATTGGTTAGGAAACCAGATGACAGGATTAGATACAATCCCATTACTAGTATTACTTTTCATATTAATTGCTTCAGTCAATTTTTTAACAGAGATAACATCAAATCTGGCAACAACCGCTATGTTATTACCCGTTTTGGTATCCTTGGCAACTGCTATTGATGTACATCCCTATTTTCTATTAGTAGGGGCCACAGTTGCGGCGTCATGTGCTTTTATGTTACCCGTGGCTACACCTCCAAATGCTGTTGTTTTTGGTTCGGGCTATCTTAAGATTGCAGATATGGTTAAAAAAGGATTTTGGCTAAACCTAATTTCGATTTGTATTCTCACATTTATAGTTTACTATATACTTCCATTAATTTGGGAATTAAACTAATTTTTCTTCTACAAGGAGCACCAATGTTAGAGAATTGTTATCAATTTTAGTAAAACACTAACATAAAAAAGATATATTTTATATTTACGCTAGCTTAAAATTATCTTAACAGTGAAAAAAAAGGATATTAAGATACTTCTGGTTGATGATGAGCCAGATATCTTAGAAATTGTAGGTTATAATCTATCGTCTGAAGGATATCAAGTTATAACTGGCGAAAATGGTGCCGAAGCCATTGAAAAAGCAAAAAAACACAAACCTCATTTAATAATTCTCGATGTTATGATGCCAGAGATGGATGGTATCGAAGCTTGTGAGCGCATACGTCAGGATTCTAAGCTCAACAATACAATCATTACGTTTTTAACGGCTAGAGGAGAAGACTATTCCCAAGTGGCTGGCTTTGAGGCAGGCGCTGATGATTACATCACCAAACCTATAAAACCAAAGGTTCTTGTGAGTAAAGTTAAGGCACTATTGAGAAGACTCAAAGAGACAGAGAACACTAACGAATCTATAAAAATAGGAGACCTTATAATAAATAGAGAAGAATATAAGATTACTAAAAAAGGTGAAGAAATTATCTTACCTAGAAAAGAGTTCGAATTACTATCTTTGCTAGCAACAAAGCCTGGTAAAGTTTTTAAGCGCGAAGAAATTTTGGATAAAGTTTGGGGTAATGAAGTGGTTGTAGGCGGTAGAACCATAGACGTGCATATTAGAAAACTTCGCGAAAAGATTGGAGATAAATCCTTTAAAACTGTCAAAGGCGTTGGTTACAAGTTTGTTGACTAATGCAGAAAAAAAGCCTAAAAAAAACGTATAAGTTCGCTATACGAACCTCGTTATATGTTACGATTTTCGCAACACTCCTAGTGAGTGTTTTTTTGTATTACTATCATACATTTGATTGGCAGGTGATAATCTTCCCACTGATATGTTTCCCCTTGTGTTTTGTCATCATTCAATATCGAGTAGAACGATTTATTTACAGACGTGTTAAAAAAATATATGATGACTTAACACTCTTGGAATCTACGAGTTTAAGGCGTCAACCTATCACCACAGATATGGGTACGCTTACCAAGGAGATTGATAAATATGCTAGGGATAGAAAAATTGAAATAGAAACCCTCAAGATTAGAGAGGAGTATCGTAAAGAGTTTTTAGGAAATGTATCTCATGAACTGAAAACACCACTGTTTACGGTTCAAGGTTATATAGATACCTTGCTCGATGGCGGAATCGATGATGAAAAAATCAGAAAAAAATATTTAAATAGAGCCAGTAAAGGTGTAGAGCGTCTAACCTACATTATAAAGGACTTGGACATGATTACTAAGCTCGAAGTAGGTGACCTTAGGCTCGACAAAGAAAACTTTGATATTGTTAAATTGGTTGAAAATGTGTTTGAGCTTTTTGAAATGAAGGCTGCTAAAAAGCAAATCACCTTAACTTTTGATATGGACTATCTGGAACCGATAATGGTTTATGCTGATAAAGAACGTATACAACAAGTATTGACCAACCTAATTGTGAATTCCATTAAGTACGGTAGAAAAAAAGGAACTACAGAAGTCAGTATTGAAAACCTCATTAAAAATAAAGCTATTATAAGAGTAACGGATAATGGTGAAGGGATTAAGGAAGAAAATTTAACGCGCTTATTTGAACGTTTTTACAGGGTTGATAAAAGTGGTTCTCGAAAAGAAGGCGGTTCAGGTTTAGGACTATCCATAGTAAAACACATTATCGAAGCTCATGATGAAAAAGTGTATGTTGAGAGCGAACTAGGTGTTGGTAGCGAGTTTTCCTTTACATTAGAAAAGGTGGAATAACTTCTTGAAATTTATGTTGTACTCCGTCGCTGTGAACGCTTTGTAATCGTTTACCCTAGATAACATTTCTATTTTGAAGTCTTTTTGCTTACAACAAGGCGAAATACCTTCTTCATCTAATTTTTTTGCTAAATATTCTTGTTCAAACTGTCCAGGGGTTGGAATAAAAAAGACCTTTTTTCCGAGTTTGGCGTAATCCATAATCGAGGTATAGCCAGATCGGCTTAAAATAAGATCACTTTCATTTATAGCAACCTCAAGTTCGTTGCTGGTCATATAGTCATAAGTCGTCATATCACCATTCTCCCTTTTGTTCTCATCGTCATTAATTTTACCTTTCACAAAACAAACCTTGCCGCTATATGATTCTAACTCCTCTAACAACTTTTTTTCCAAAAATGTACGTTGCGGTTCAGGACCAGATAATACCACCAAGAGGTTATATTTGGTAGGAAGGTTTATTTTTTTGAACCGGCTTAAAGGTCCCAAATATTTTACTGAGGACTGAAAACCTTCAGGATGGCCTAAATCTCCACTCAAATTATTAGTGCCAATATAATCGGGAACCCAGCACTCGTCATATTTCATGATTATTTTTTGATGCAGTTTACTGCTCAACCAAGTAGTGCTTCCACTCAACACTCTAAGCTGATGTGTTATAAATACGGATGGAACAGATTTATGACGAACACCAAAGCGGTTGTCGGAAATAATACCAGAAATATTTTCGGTTTTTATAAAAGCCTCTATGGCTTTTTTTTCTTTTTTTATAGTTTTTAAAAGATGTGGAGAGTCCTTAATTAGCTTAAGCTTAAAACTACTTGCTTTTTTAGAATAAGTAATGTTATAAGATGGGAGTTTTAATGCCCTGAGATGAGGAAATTCTTTCTTTAATAATTCTAAAGCCACACCATCACTGGCAATTATAGGTTCAAAATTGTGCTCTAACAAAGCATTGATGATAGGAATGCACCTAGTAGCGTGGCCCAAGCCCCAATTTAAAGGAGCCACTAAGATTTTCTTCTTTTCTTCCCCTGAATCAGACATCTTTAAATTTAGATAAAAATAATGCCTGCAAAAGTAAACCTAAAATGTTTCCTTAATTTTACCAAATTATTAATTGTATAGAGAAATATTAACATAAGTGGGTAGTAAAAATAAACTGAAGCGATTTAAGGAAAATGAAACCTTTGCCAATGTATTTCAACCATCAAGAGGAGAATTGATTGATGGTAATTATGCATTAAAAGGGAAATGGAGAAAGACGGTTTTCAAAAATGAAAATCCTATAGTGTTGGAGTTGGGCTGTGGTAAAGGCGAGTATACGGTTGGTTTGGCGAAACGCTACCCTAACAAAAACTTTATTGGCATTGATATAAAAGGCGCGCGTTTTTGGCGAGGTGCCAAAACTGCTATAGAAGATAAGATGTCTAATGTCATGTTTATAAGAACCCAGATAGAACTCATTGAATATATTTTTGAAGACAATGAAGTTGATGAAATCTGGATAACCTTTCCAGACCCTCAAATAAAGTACAAAAGAACCAAACATCGACTCACTAACCTTCAGTTTTTAGAGCGCTATAAAAGAATTCTAAAACCGAATGGCTTAGTACATCTAAAAACCGATAGCGAATTCATGCATGGCTATACACTTGGCTTACTACATGGTTTGGGGCACGACGTATTGTATGCCAATCATAACGTGTATAAGCTAGAGGGAAGTCCAGAAGAAGTCACAGAAATACAGACATTTTACGAAAGCCAGTATTTAGAGAATGACAAAGCAATTACGTATATTAGATTCAAAATCAACTAAAGCTTGAGTATAACAGTCGTCTTTTTTCTTGGACTTTTTGTGTCGTTAATTGGTGTTATTCCGCCAGGATTGCTAAACATGACAGCAGCTAAGATAAGTTTAAAGGAAGGTCCTGGAAGAGGTATTACATTTTCGTCTGGAGTATGTTTAATTGTTTTTGTGCAGACTTATGTTGCTGCTATTTTTTCAAGATACTTATCTAACAGGTCAGATATCGTTGAAATATTACAACGCGTCGCTTTTGTCATCTTTGTACTGATTACTATTTATTTTTTGGTGATAGCTCGAAACCAAAAAGAAGCCAAGGTCGAAACTGATATTAAGAGCAAACAAAGTCGCTTTTTCCATGGTATGTTTTTATCGGCGCTCAACGTATTTCCCATTCCATACCAAGCCTATATGACCATAACATTAGCATCATTTGGTTGGATGGATTTTGAACGAACCACTATTGTAACCTACGTTACAGGTGCAGCTATGGGTACCTTTGTGATGTTGTATTTCTATATTTTCTTTTTTGATAAAATTAAGGACAGGAGCTTTACTTCACAGAAAAGCATGAATTATAGCATAGGAATCATTACTGGTATTGTAGCCCTAATAACCTTTATTAATATTTTGAGAGAACTATAATGAAGCCGGAAACCTTAGGTTTTTTTGAAAAAGTATATGAGGTTGCGAGACTTATACCCTACGGAAGAGTTACAAGTTATGGTGCCATTGCCAAATATTTAGGTGCTACAAAAAGTGCACGTATCGTTGGTTATGCCATGAATGGTTCGGAAGGAAAAGATGTGCCTGCACATCGTGTTGTAAACAGAAAAGGGTTATTGACAGGCAAACACCATTTTGATGGTACCAACTTAATGCAGCAGCTTTTGGAAAATGAAGGTATTGAAGTTATTGAGAATCAAATTCAGAATTTTGAAGCTGTATTTTGGGACCCTTCTAAAGAATTACAGTAAAGGCAACTATTTCAAAACTAAATTCACCCATTATTCATTTCAATTTAAGTACTTCAAAATCTAAAGGTTTTGCAGTATCTTTGCATTTAGAATAAATCTAGATAAGATAGTGAAACTCAATAAACAAGATATATTAAATGCGCTTAAAACCATAACAGTTCCTGGAGAAGGAGAGAATATGGTAGATAGTGGTGCGGTGACCAACGTTGTGACCTTTGCAGATGAGGTAATTGTGGATATTACCATTAAAAATCCAAGTTTACAGGCACGAAAAAAGACTGAGGTCGAGATTTTACAAACTATTCATAGAGAAGTTTATGAAAAGGCTAAGATTAAAGTAAATATAAAGGTAGATGCTCCAGCTCCTAAGCCCAAAAATGAAATTAAAGGAAAACCAATTCCTGGTATTCAAAATATTATAGCAGTGGCTTCAGGGAAAGGTGGTGTTGGTAAATCTACTGTTACGGCTAACCTTGCAGTGACCTTAGCTAAAATGGGTTTTAAAGTAGGAGTTTTAGATGCTGATATCTATGGGCCGTCCATACCCATTATGTTCGATGTAGCTAACGAACGACCTTTATCGGTAAATGTTGGAGGTAAATCTAAGATGAAGCCTATAGAAAATTATGGTGTAAAGGTCTTATCCATTGGCTTTTTTACCAAACCCGATCAAGCTGTGATTTGGAGAGGGCCAATGGCTTCAAAGGCATTAAACCAAATGATTTTTGATGCTGCTTGGGGGGAATTGGATTTCCTATTACTCGACCTGCCTCCAGGAACAGGGGATATACATCTAAGCATTATGCAGGCTATGCCAATAACAGGAGCGGTTGTTGTAAGTACACCACAAAATGTAGCCTTGGCAGATGCTAAAAAAGGAGTAGCTATGTTCCAACAAGATAGTATCAACGTACCAGTATTAGGTATTATTGAGAATATGGCGTACTTTACACCAGAAGAGTTGCCAGAAAATAAATATTATATCTTTGGGAAAGAAGGTGCTAAAAACTTAGCACAGGATTTAGAGGTGCCTTTTATCGGAGAGGTACCCTTGGTACAAAGTGTAAGAGAAGCAGGCGATGTAGGAAGACCAGCAGCATTACAAACGGCCACACCAATTGAAGAAGCTTTTGAAGAATTGACAAGAAATGTCGTTCAGCAAGTGGTTTATCGAAATGAAAATCTTCCAGCCACAGAAGCAATAAAAATTACAACAATGGCAGGTTGCTCTGCAGTAAATAAAAAGTAAATGAACTCAGAAGAACTAAAATCGAACGTAGAAAAAGCACTAGACGAAATCCGTCCGTTTTTACAAAGTGATGGTGGTGACATCAACTTACTGTCAATTGATGATGACAAATTAGTTAAAGTACAACTCGTTGGCACTTGTACGTCCTGTAGTGTCAACCAGATGACCTTAAAGTCTGGAGTAGAAATGACGATTAAGAAGTACGCACCACAAATAGAACGCGTTATTAATGTAGAATAAATAATGTGACTTTTGTCACGTTTAACTTAAAATTGCATTAGTAGTTTTGTCTGCAATTCTTAATTCATGATTACAACCGACATACTTATCATAGGTGCTGGGCCTACTGGGCTTTTTACTGTTTTTGAAGCAGGACTCTTAAAATTAAAGTGCCATCTCATTGATGCTTTACCACAGCCCGGCGGACAATGCTCAGAGATTTATCCAAAGAAACCTATTTACGATATACCTGCATATCCAGAAATTTTAGCCGGTGACCTCACAGATAAACTACTCGAGCAGTGCAAACAGTTTGAACCAGGTTTCACCTTAGGTGAGCGTGCAGAGACTATCGAAAAACAGGAAGATGGCACATTCATTGTCACTACGAATAAAGGCACAAAACATCAAGCACCTGTAGTAGCCATTGCTGGAGGATTAGGAAGTTTTGAGCCGCGAAAGCCTTTAATTGATAATATTATCGATTATGAGGAAAAAGGAGTGGAGTACATGATTAAGGAACCCGAAATGTATCGGAATAAAAAAGTGGTTATTGCAGGTGGTGGCGATTCTGCATTAGACTGGACCATCTTTTTAGCCGATGTTGCATCCAGTGTTACTTTAGTGCATCGACGTAATGAGTTTAGAGGGCATTTGGATTCTGTGGAAAAAGTGCAGGAACTTAAAAATGCAGGAAAAATCAATTTGGTGACTCCTGCCGAGATTACTGCGATTAATGGCGATGGTAAAGTTGAGAGTGTTGAAGTGACCAAAAAAGATGAAGTACCTTATTTAATAGAAACGGATCATTTTATTCCATTGTTTGGTTTGTCGCCTAAGCTTGGGCCTATTGCTAATTGGGGACTTGAGATAGAAAAGAATGCTATTAAAGTGAATAATGCTTTAGACTATCAAACTAATATTCCTGGGATTTTCGCCATTGGAGATGTAAATATTTATCCAGGAAAATTAAAGCTCATTCTTTGTGGTTTTCATGAGGCGACCTTAATGTGTCAGGCAGCTTATAAAATTATTCATCCAGGAAAACGCTACGTCTTAAAGTATACCACAGTTTCAGGAGTCGATGGTTTTGATGGTACACGAAAAGAAGCCCCAAAAGCGGTGGTTAAAGCAATTCAATAAAGTTGTGGGAAGTCAGGAGATGGACATTAATATTACAATCATTGATCGCGAAGGTGTAACCCACAACATTGAAGCACCCACTGATATGGCTATGAATTTAATGGAAGTGGTGCGTTCTTTCGAGCTGGCTCCAGAAGGCACTATTGGTGTTTGCGGCGGTATGGCGATGTGCGCTTCCTGTCAATGTTATGTACTTAGCGATAATGAACTTCCAGAAATGCAAGACGAAGAAGAAGCTATGCTCTCTGAAGCGTTTTATGTAAAAGATAATTCACGCTTAGGATGTCAGATTCCTATGACGCCAGATATGGAAGGCCTAGAGGTAGAACTGGCACCAGAGTCTTAATCTTCAATTAATGTTATTCGATTTTAGAAAAGCTTTTAGTTCAGCAATGGTTGGATTTTTCAAATGCTGATTACCATAAATCAGCGTTGGAAACTTGAGTTCCCCATCATATAAGTTTCGCACTTTCTCTTCGGCATCACTATCTTCTTCAACATTAAAGTCCTCAAATTCTATCCATTCGGATTGTAAAAAATTACGAATTACTGCCGACTTTGTACACCAGCCCGTTCCGTATAATTCTAGTTTCTTTTCCATAATTTCATAAGTTTAGGATGTATTTTCTCTGCATTGCTCACAATGAATGGCGTTACTGACATGAGTAGTATTGAAACCGCTAAAAATATCTGATAATTATTGGTCGAAATCAATTCGTATTTAAGACCGCTTTGCGCCAATACGAATGAGAACTCCCCAATTTGGGCGATAGAAAAACCAACGGCAAGGGCAGTTTTCCATTCTAGTTTCATCACCTTAACAGCCAATATTCCTGCGATTGCTTTTACCAATAATGCAAAGAAGAACCAAAAGATAATCCAGCCAAAGTCAGTTACAAAAATTTCGTAATTCAATAGCATACCCATAGAAATAAAGAAGAAGCTCATAAACACATACCTGAAGGGTAAGAAGCACGAAATTGCCATGTGGTTATAATCTGTTTCAGCAATGATTAAACCCGCTATAAATGCACCTAAAGCTAGCGATAATCCTAGTTTTTCTGTTAGAAGGGCAATACCTGTTACCAAAAATACAGTAGCGATTAAAAATACTTCTTGACTTTGAACTCTCATAACCGTCTTTAAAAAATAGGGAATAACATAGCGCGCCAATGCATAGGCTATGATGCCCATTAAAATCAGTTTACCAAATAACCAACCTAGGGCAGTTACGGGATCTTCTCCTGCACCAGCAAGTATGGGCGTAAACAGCATTAATGGTACAATCATGATGTCTTGAAAAAGCAATACCGCAAGAATAAATTTCCCGTGCGGTGTTGTAATTTTATTGGTATCCTGAAGTACTTTTACAACGATGGCCGTACTACTCAGTGCATATAAAAAGCCCCAAAATAAACTCTCTTGGAAGGATGGGCGCATCAGTAACCAAATGAGTCCAGCGGTAATAAATATGGTAAAAAAGACTTGAGCAGCTCCACCACCTAGCACATAATTTTTTATTTTCTTTAAGTTGGTGAATGAAAACTCTAATCCTACAGTGAATAATAGAAGTATAATGCCAATTTCCGCATAGACCTCAACTTCTTTCATATCTGCAAAATAGCTTGATGTATTTGGGCTTAGTAAAACACCAGTAATTAAATATCCGATGATATACCTGATTTTTAAAAACTTACATATGATGATAACAGCAGTGGCGACTCCGAATATCGCACAAATGTTTATAAGGATATGATGTTGCATGAGTTATGGGTCAGTTGATAAACTCGTTTTAGGTTAATTACTTGGTACACTAAAGATATTACAATTGTTTTAATTGACTATGCTTTAAGGTAACTTGTCATAACCATGAAAACGCTTGCTTACAATGCGTTTCCATTCGGGATGTCTTTTTATGTAAGCGAATACGTAAGGACAATAAGGCATTAATAGTTTGCCATTATCTTCAATGTACCGCAATGTTTTTTCAACGACAGCTGCCGCTGCACCTTTACCAGCTAATTCTGGTTCGGTTTCGGTATGGACCAAAGCAATATGATTGCCGTATTCACCAAAATTGATAAAGGCATAATATCCGTCTATGTTAATTTCAAAGCGTTTCTTTTCATCGTTTTTGACTAAAGGAATGTCGATATATTCTTGTTTCATTTTTTGATGTTTTTAAAATTTAAATTCTGTTGTAAATACAAAATGATATAAGGGATCTCCAAGGCCACTTTCTTTTAGGAAAGCCCCAGGAAAGATGATATTGGATTCTAATTCGAAATTTAAGAATTTATTGAGTTCGTAGCTTACAATACCTCCTAATTGATGACCTATGAACCGTTCGTTATTTATAGATGGATATTCCAATATCAATGCTGGATTATATAAACCATCATTTCTCGATAATCGCCAAAAAGCAACATAGTCTAATTGCACATTTACGTCTCCTAATTGGGTCTCCAAATAAGGATGAATATCAAATAAGTTTGAAGGCCCAAACCTGGCGACACGTCCAAAATAGGCACCTCTTGGGTATAAGCCATCAAAGGTGTTTAGTGCGCCGTCATCACTGTCTCCACTTATCGCTTCCGTTTTAAGTCCAAGGGTTCCGAATGAAAAGTCACTTTCAATATTAAAGGATGCCGTCCACGCTCTAATATCTTGATCTCCAAAAGATCCAAACTGATATACAAATTCATTATTGTATTTTAATCCTTTCCACTCGCCAAAATGACGCAGGCCGATTGAAGCACGATTGTCATCAGCAGTTCCGGCGTTCCATGTTTTGTTCTCTTCAGTTTTATAAAGGATATAAATATCTGTGTTGGTTGCCTCGGTCCAGTGCTGTATCCAATACAAAACACTCAAAGCTTCATTACCTTCTAAGGCATCATTGTCAAAAACGCCTTCTTGTTGCTGTACAGGAATGGCATGAACAGCAATAACTTCGGTATTACTATCTTTAAATCGCAATTGTGCCATATCGAAAGATAGACGTACATTGGGCCCTTCGCGCACATCGACTAAACGACCACTTCCGAGCCGCATATTTTGTCTACCTACGAGTAGCTCCCATTGGTCTGAAAAATGGTATTTAAAGAACAACTGATTAAAACTCAATTCATCTCTATCCACTGGAACCAGGTTGTCCTTACTAGTAATTAAACTAGAATTTAATTCGGAAAACACTTCAATCTTGTCATTTACTTTTAAATGGGCATGAAGCATAAATCGATTTAAAAACCAATAATCGGTCTGATCTACACTTTTGTCAAACTGCTCATTTATAAATGCTTCGGTTTGAAAACGATAACTTCCGCCAAAACTTAATGTTGTTGTTTCAGACAGTCGAAGTTGCTTCAGTTGTTTATAGAATGAATCTGGATTTTCAATTTGAATGACATCATTTTGCCGAAGCAAACTGAAGTTCAGTTGGTTGTCTTCTTGCGACCAAATAGTAAAAGTAACTAAGCAAATTATGCATAGCGCTGATGCTTTCATTTTTTGCTGCTAAACAATTTATAATCTAATGAGTATTTACCGGCACCAAGAAAAAACAGGGCTAAGTAAGCTAACGAATACATTAACGGTACATCTTTTACTGACCAAGGGTCGTTGCCATGCACTATGAAGAATCCCATTAAGGTAACGCTTATTATGGGTAGTATAGCTAATCGGGTTCCTAGTCCTAATATTACAAAAATCGGCGCAACAATATTGGCAATAATCGCTATTATGGCGCTTACTTCACCACCAACTCCTATAGGATCTGGAATATGTGCAACCGTGCCTTCAAAATCCAAAAGCTTTTTCATGCCATGCGTATTGATCATGGACAGTGATACTAATACCCTAAATAATAGTAACGTTAAGTCTTTCGATAAAAATGTTGATTGGTCAGAAAATAGTTTTTGGATTGTCTTTTCCATTTCTAAAAAGATGTTTAATGCATATAGAAGCGATGAAAACCAACATCGCTTCTAAATCAGTTGGGCTTCAGGCTTATTCCTTAATAAATTGAAGTTCTATTGCGAGCTTAATAGTATCTCCGACAACAACACTACCTGCTTCAGTGACGGCATTCCATGTTAAGCCAAATTCTTTTCTGCTGATGCTACCAGAGATTTCAAAACCTGCTTTGGTCTGGCCATATGGGTCAACAGCTATACCGTTAAAGTCCATATCTAAAGAGATTTCTTTAGTTACGTCTTTAATAGTTAAATCACCAATAACTTTTGAGCCATCAAAAGATTTGGACTTGAATGTCATTTCAGGAAAAGATGCAACATTGAAGAAATCTTCTGATTTTAAGTGGTTGTCTCTATCCTTGTTTTTAGTATTGATAGAATTAACTTTTGCCGAAAAGTTAAACCGTGCATCATTAAAATCTTCTGTGTCCGTTTCAACTGAAGCTATGAAGTCTTCAAAGTGACCACTTACTGTTGAAATCATCATGTGTTTTACTTTAAATCCTATTTCAGAATGTGCTGTATCGACATTCCATGTTGTTTTTGTTATTGTTTCCATTTTTATTGTTTTTTGATTATTTATTATTCGTTTTATATTTTGGGATTTGAATTAGTCCAAATACAATTTTCTAAAATCACCAGTACGATAGAGTGGCGACCAATCTGGCGCAACATCTGGTAAAGCTGGTGGAGCAAATTTTTGGAAATCATCATAAGCGTGGACAATTTTTCCTCCAAGACCAGTTAACTTAGCGTGTGTTCTAGGAATTAAGGCATCTGGAACTTCCATCACATCCTGATTTAAAATTGTGAAGTCTGCTAACTGCCCTTCTTTTATCTGTCCTTTTTTACCATCATCACCAGTAAACCAAGCTGATCCTTTTGTCCATAATCCAATGGCTTCCTCTCTTGTTAAGATGTTGTCATCACCATACATTTGACGCCCACCTCTAGATTGTCCTGTAGCTAACCAATGAATAGAGTACCATGGGTTGTAAGAGCTAACCCGTGTAGCATCGGTTCCACCACCAACAGGAATGCCCATTTTTAGCATCTTTTTAATTGGCGGTGTTTGTGCCAATGCAGCTGCTCCATAATTCTTCACAAAGTCTTCGGCTTGATAAGCAATTCTATTTTGGATTGCGATACCTAAATCTAATTTGGCAATACGCTCTAGAGTTCTTTCGTCAAAAGTTTCACCATGGTCAATAAAAGTTCCTTTCGGTAGTTTACCATCACCTGCAGCGGCAACTTCTTCATACATATCCAATAAAATCTGAGCAGATTCATTATAGGTGACGTGCTGTCTCCATGGCCAGTTATTTTCAGCTAATAACTTATAAATGGGTAAGGCAACCTCTCTAACATTTGGCTCCAAGTTAGGACGTTGCTGCGCAAAGATTTCATAATCATAAGCCGCCCATGCAATATTCTCACCACCACCAATGAATCGATACATATCATCACCATCACCTGGTTTAACCATGCCTATCCATCGTTTGTAATCGTCGTATTCTCGACCTCCGACTTGTGGAAACGTATGAATACCTACGCGTACCGTTGATAACCCCTGTTTGTTTACATCTTGAATAACATCATATGCATCTGGGTATTGCATACCGCCACCACCAGCGTCAGACAATGAAGTCAACCCAAGAGCATTCATCTCATTCATAAAGTGTTGAGTTCCCAAAACTTGCTGAGGTCTAGTCATTTTGGGTAACTTGGTAAGTGTTTTGTACATGATTAAGCCAGAGGGTGCTGCAGTAATAATTCCCGTAGCTCGACCATTTCGGTCTTTTTCTATACGGCCTTTGTGGTATAAATCAATAGGTTCATTATCATAATTTAAAACCTCAATGGCTTTTCTGTTGAGCATACCATAGGCATAGAGATAAAAAATGTATACTGGATGGTTAGGTGCTACCTTGTTAATCTCATCTAAGGTAGGCATGCGTTTCTCTTTGAATTGTTCCCATGAAAATCCGCCTACTACGCGTATCCACTGACCTTTAGGTGTGTGTTTTACTTCTTCAGCTAACATTGCTAAGGCTTCTTCAACAGAGCTTACCCAATCCCATCGTAATTCTAAACCATAATGTAAACCTTCTCTAACACCATGAGTGTGTGAGTCGTTAAGACCAGGTATAACTCTGTGCCCTTTGGCATCGATTACCTTTGTTTGTCGCCCAATTAGTTCAGATACTGCACTGTTAGAGCCTACACGATAAAACTTACTATCTTTGATGGCAAAGGCTTCTGCATTGGGGGCTTTAGGGTCTATGGTTGTAACTTTGGCATTGCGCACAACCAAATCTGCCGAACCTTTTATTTGAAAAAAGGGACTTCCAAAGACAGATGATGGCATTATTAAGGTTGATGCACCTGCTGCCATAGTGCCTTTGATGAAGTCTCTCCGACGCATGTTGTTTGTTGTTTTATTTTTCATTGAATTAATAATTACAGGATTGGACTTAGATGTTTTGATTGTGGACTAAAAGAGGATTGCAAAGCACCCCAAATCTATTTATGAGGTGCTAATCAGAATTATTACTAGTTTTTCTTTTCCTCTTCTTTTGCCCATTTTTGCATAGTTTTGATATAATCGATACCTAAACCATAAGCTCCACCATATCTTTTAGCCAGTTCATTCACTTCGATATACTGGTCAGAACGCGACCAGTCTCTGTAGATTTCCAATAAGTATTGCATAGAGGTCATGGGGATAACGCCCGCTTGAATCATACGTGCCATAGCCATATCATGAGCCTCTTGGGATACAGCACCAGAGGCATCAGAAATCACATAGACTTCATAGCCATCTTCTAAAGCAGATAGCGCAGCTAAGTTGATACATACTTCTGTCCAAAGCCCAGCCATCACAAGTTTTTTCTTTCCAGTGGCTTCAACAGCTTTTATAAAGTTAGTGTCCTCCCATGAATTCATGGTGGTACGATCTACATAAGTACTTTCATCTGGATAATACTCTCTAATTTCTGGAAAAACCGGACCGGAAAATTGTCTTTCGGCCACAGTCGTTACAATTGTTGGAACCTTGAATAATTTTGATGCACCAGCAATTAAACCGGCATTGTTTCTCAATTCTTCAATGGGTTGTGATTCCACAGCAAATGCCATCTGACCTTCGTGATCAATTAAAATTAGGGCATGATTAGTTGGATTTAAGACTTGCTCAGCTGCCTTTGATGGATCATTAACTGGATTAGGATTGTACTGTGTCCATTGCGCAAATGACACCGTTGATATTAATAGTGCGACAATAGTTAATTTTAAAGTTTTCATTTTTTTGTTTTTTATGCTCATTGATTGAGCGGTTGATATTTGTTTGAGTTATGTTTTCGTTATCATGAAGCCTTTCGCATGAGGCGACTATTTATTCTTCGCTTTAAATGGTTGTATTGCGTAAGGTTTCTGTTAGCAGCATGGCAGTTAAAGTGTCTGCATGCTTCTATGAATCGAACGTTTACCATTTTTAATTTTCCTTTCTATTAGATTATATGGTCATCGGAACTTCCATTAGTAATACTTCAGCATTACTATCGGATTCTATGGTCAGTTCTTCAATATTAGAAATACCCATGCCATCTCTTTCATTTAATGATTCACCGTTTATGGTGACATCCCCTTTAATGATAAAAGCGTAAACACCATTATTTTTTGAATCTTTTAATTGATAGTTAACATACTTTCCTTTATCGAGGTTGGCCATGTGAAACCATGCATTTTGGTGAATCCATACACCATCGTCTTCTGCATTTGGTGACAATACTTGTTGTAGTTTGTTTTGTCTGTCTATAGTATTTAACGTGATTTGGTCGTAACGAGGTTGAACGCTTTTTTTGTTTGGGAAAACCCAAATCTGAAGAAATTTCACTTTCTCATCAGCGTTGGCATTGTACTCAGAATGCATTATTCCAGTACCTGCACTCATCACCTGAATATCACCCGATTTAATAATAGTTTTGTTGCCCATGTTGTCTTCGTGCTTTAGGTCGCCCTCTAATGGAATAGAAATAATTTCCATATCGCGATGTGGATGTGTACCAAAACCTTGACTTTCTGCGACGATATCGTCATTTAATACTCTTAATACACCAAAGTGCATACGCTCTGGGTTATGGTAATTGGCAAAACTAAAAGTGTGTCTTGACTGTAACCAGCCATGATTAGCACTTCCTCTTGTGTCTGCTTTGTGAATTATAGTATTCACGTTTTCTACTGTTGTTTTCATAATGTTTTGATCTTTATTAGGTAAATGGTTGTAACCAACTTTTTTTAACTCGGCTTTAGCAGTTTCAGAATTGGTTTTAGCTAAAGCTGAAACACCTAACGTTGAAGCTATTGTTCCGACTATAGATGTTTTTAAAAAGTCCTTACGTTTCATATTACTTGTTTTTGTTTGGTGTTTTATAGGCTATTCTTGTGCCAAAAAATCATTTATTTGATTACCAGTGTTTTATGTTGAGTTTTGGGGGAATAAAAATTCTAATTTTTTAGAATTTTCTATTATATGAGAAATTTTAATTGTATTTTAACAATCTAATTATTGGTTTAATGGACAACAATATTCCTTTTGAAATTTTCCGAGAAAAATTTTTTGAAAACCTTCCCTACAAGATTATGTGGATGGATGAATTGGGTAAGATAATCTATGCTAATACTAAGTTTTTAAAGCGCTTAGGTTATACCAGAAATGAGTTAAAAAAGCTAACCATTTTTGATATCAATCCGTCTACCACAACAGAAACTTGGAAAGATCATTGGGATAAAGTAAGCTATGAGAGGTTTCATAGCTTTAAAGCAGTGCACCAAACCAAAAAAGGAAATTACTATGATGTTGAGGTTTCTGCTCATTTTTTCTCAAATAATGGAAAAAAGATTATAGCAGCTATAGTTAATGATATTTCCGAGTCGAGTTTTTACAAAAATCTGTTGAACCATGCTGAACGTATGAATCATATTGGAGGTTGGAAATTAAATTTGCAGGATGGTTCTATCATTGTAACCCAAGAATCTTTTAAAATATTCGAAACCGATAATCCGCAAGAATTTTTACCAAGTGTGGTCATTCATCGCTTTGAAGAATCAGAACACTTAAAGGCATTAATGAGTAAGGCCATGAGAAATGGCGCAGACTATGATGAAATCCTTACCCTTAAAAGAAAATCTGGTGAACTACGCTATTTAAGGTGTGTCACTGAACCAGTGATTAAAAAAGACAAAATTTATAGGTTGATTGGAACATATCAAGATGTTACAGAAGAAGTTGAAAAGAAAAACAGACTCCAGTTTTTTAAAGAAATAATTGATAATGCTGAGGATTTATTTTATCTCTACAATAGAGAAGGGAAGCTATTACATTATAGTGAGTCTGTGGTTAAGGCGCTTGGATTTTCTAAATCTGAACTTGACAGTTTTTGGATTTATGATTTAGATTCGAGGATTACGAAAGAATGGTGGTACAGCCACTTTGACGAGATAAAAGAAAAAGGAGCAGTGCATCTTGAGTGGATGATTTCACGAAAAGACGGAACTGCTTTCCCAGCAGATATTATCGCGAATCATTTAGTCTATAATGGTGAAGATATCAACTGTGCCGTAATTAGAGATGTTTCACGGTTAAAAGAAAATGAGCAACAACTAAAAGTTGCACTAGACGAGCTATCGGAATTAAAAGATGAACTTGAAATAGACAACCAATATTTACGTGAAGAAATCAGTAGCAAAATAAATTTGAATAATATTATTTGTAGAAGCAAAGCATATAAAGTAGTCCTTGACCAAGTCACACAGGTAGCCGTTACTGATTCCACCGTTTTAATCACTGGAGAGTCAGGTACGGGTAAGGAACTTTTGGCAAGTGCAGTACATTTAAATAGCCTGAGAAGTGATCGTCCTCTAATAAAGGTAAATTGTGCAACCCTGCCCAAAGAACTTTTTGAGAGCGAACTATTTGGGCATAAAAAGGGATCGTTTACTGGTGCAATAAATGATAAAGTGGGAAAATTTAGTCTGGCTGATGGCGGGACCATCTTCTTAGATGAAATTGGTGAGGTGCCTATTGATTTACAAGCAAAATTATTGCGTGTTTTGCAAGAAGGTGAATTTGATCAACTAGGAGCAACATCAACTACAAAAATTGATGTCAGAATTATTGCAGCGACGAATCGTAACTTGAAGGAGATGGTTAAAGACGGGAATTTTCGTGAAGACTTGTATTATAGGCTAAATGTTTTTCCAATACACAATATTCCATTAAGAGCCAGAAAAGATGATATACCATTATTGGCGCAGTTCTTTCTTGAAAAATATTCTGCAAAAGCAGGTAAATCATTCAAGCGACTTTCTAAACAAACCACAGAGCGATTAATGGATTATAATTTTCCTGGGAATATAAGAGAGTTAGAAAACTTAATCGAACGTGCCGTCATTATTGAAAATGGTACTACGCTTAAACCAGGGTCTTGGATGCCGAATCAAAATATTGCCTTGGCTTCAGATGCGTTTAAAACTTTGGATGAAACACAAAGAGACCACATTATTAAAGTATTGGATTTTACGAATTGGCGTGTTAGCGGACCTAAAGGTGCAGCAACTATTTTAGGGATGAAGGATAAGACCCTTTTTGCCAGAATGAAAAAATTAGGCATTGAAAAACAGATTGGTTTAAAGCGATAATCAAAACAGAATTATACAAGTCTTTTTATTCTGTTTGGTAATCAATCAATGGTGTTGGCCCTTCAAGTAATACCCTTACTATTTTTAATGTACCATCATCAGTAGTGGCGATTTGCCATTTAATCAATGAAATTTTACCCTGTTCAATTTCCAGACCCGTAATACTTCTTGGATGTACACAGCTTCCATCGTTAAAAAAAGCAATATCACCAGGTTCTGGAAAGCGTGGACGGTGCGTATGACCAGCGATGGTAAGGAGATTGTTGTTTTCCACAATCCATTTCTTGGTTCGTCGCTCTACTTTAATGAGTTCTTTGTAGTTTTTTGCTGGACTGGTTGGGTCAGCAATACCCATAACATTCAATGGCTTCCAGAGGATACGGACCAAGAAACGGCTCCATTTCCAAAAAAGATAGTTCCACCAATCGGCTTGATGGCCATGGCATAAAAATAACTCTTGTCCAGTTTCGGAATGCTTTAGAACAATACCTTCATGATAGGTTATATCACAGAATAATTCGACATTCTCACCAATTTTAGGGTCAAAATAGGTGGACAAATATTTTTTAACATAATCAGCGTTACGATAAACCATATCATGATTGCCCCAAATCATGTGTAAACGCCCTTCCTCATGAAATTGTTTCATAAGAAGAAATACATTTTTATGAGCATCTAGTATAGATTCGAAAGACAGATTCTCCCAAAGTTCATCACCATCACCAAGCTCACAATAACTAAAACCTTCATTATAATAGTGCTTTAAAGCATGAAAATAAATGTTTCGATTATTGGCAAAATCATCTGCAAAACTATTGTCCCCACGATGACAGTCACTAAATAGAATAATTTTGGATGAATCGTTAAATGGAATGCGTTGGGCATTTTTGTAAGCACGATCTAATCTCGATTTTGAAGACATAAAGTAAATTTAAACAAAAATGCCTCTCAATCGAGAGGCATTTTATAAACTTTTTAATGTTTATTTAAAGGCATTTAAACCAGTAATATCAAGACCTGTAATCAAGAGATGGATGTCATGTGTGCCTTCGTAAGTAATAACACTTTCAAGATTCATCATATGTCGCATAATACTATATTCGCCTGTAATGCCCATACCGCCAAGTATTTGCCTAGCCTCTCTGGCTATATTGATGGCCATTTCTACATTATTGCGTTTGGCCATTGATATCTGTGCAGACGTTGCTTTATTGTCGTTTTTTAATTGTCCAAGACGAAACGCTAAAAGTTGGGCTTTAGTGATTTCAGTGATCATTTCGGCCAATTTTTTCTGCTGTAACTGAAAAGCAGCAATTGGTTTACCAAACTGGATACGTTCTTTGGCATAGCGCAGAGCCGTATCGTAGCAGTCCATTGCCGCTCCAATCGCTCCCCAAGAAATACCGTATCTCGCAGAGTCTAGACAGCCTAATGGAGCACCTAGTCCAGATTTATTTGGGAGTAGGTTTTCTTTCGGCACTTTTACATCTTGGAAGATTAATTCTCCAGTTGCTGATGCTCTTAACGACCATTTATTATGAGTTTCAGGTGTTGAAAATCCTTCCATGTCGCGTTCAACAATGAGCCCATGGATACGACCCTCCTCATTTTTTGCCCAAACCACAGCGATATCACAAAAAGGGGAATTGCTAATCCATAATTTAGCACCATTCAAAAGGTAATGGTCACCCATATCTTTAAAATTGGTAGTCATACCTCCAGGATTACTACCATGGTCAGGTTCTGTTAGCCCGAAAGAACCCATCCATTCACCCGAAGCTAATTTAGGTAAGTATTTTTGACGCTGTTCTTCTGAGCCATATTTCCAAATAGGATACATAACCAAAGATGATTGCACTGAAGCTGTACTACGTACACCAGAATCACCACGTTCTATTTCTTGCATAATTAAGCCATAAGAAATTTGGTCTAAACCAGCACCGCCATATTCCTCAGGAATATAGGGTCCAAATGCTCCGATTTCTGCCAAACCGTTTATGATTTGAGTGGGAAATTCTGCCTTCTGCGCATATTCTTCTATAATTGGTGACACGTCGCGCTTTACCCATTCTCTAGCTGCATCACGAACAAGTTTATGCTCTTCAGAAAGTAAGTCGTCTAAATTATAATAATCGGGAGCTTCGAATAGATCTGGTTTCATTATAAAAGTGTCTTTAATATTTTGCAATTAGTTGGTAACAGGTAGCAAGAATTTATTGAAATACCTAATTATGGGTCAAATGTAACGAAAACGTTTTCATTGCCCAACGAATGATTACATTTTCAAATAAAAATCTTTGGTAAGATTAATGTAATCCGTTGTGTAGTGATGTCTTTTGGTTTCGATAATTAATTCGTTTGTTGTGATTTCAGTTTTACGAAATGAAAATTCGATAAGGCTGCGTTTAATCTTTGAATGAGGCTGTCCTTTTACATGGAGAATCCTGTTAGGGAAAAGTCCTGTTTTTAGTGCCAAATCAATAAATTTTTTTTCTTCCTTTTTTGGAATAACTACAGAGAACAAACCATTTTCAGAGAGTAAATGAGTTGCAGCATATATTAAATGCTCAAAAGGCATGGCATCATTAAAACGCGCTAAATCCCTTGAAGAATTATCCGTTTTGTAATTCTCGGAGTAGAATGGGGGATTGCAAATAATTAAGTTAAATGTATCATCAACCTCTTCGACAAACTCCAAAAGTGAAGCATGGTAACAGAATAAGCGGTCATTCCAAGGGGAGTTTTCAAAATTATCGATACATTGTTCGTAAGCCTCTTCGTCAATTTCAATAGCTTCTATCTGTTGGGCATTGCTTCTTTGAGCGAGCATTAATGACAAAATTCCTGTGCCAGCTCCAATATCTAAAATAGAAAAAGGATTATTTTCGATAGACGTCCAAGCACCAAGTAGAACACCATCAGTGCCTATTTTCATGGCACATCGATCTTGGTTAACTGTAAATTGTTTGAAGTGGAAAGGTTTTTTCATTTTTTTGTCCATTCCCGCGAAAGCGGGAATCTCATTCAATTTTTATTTATTGGAGATATTTGATCCCTGTGCAGACAAGAATGACAGCAATTCATTGAATATATAAATCAATCAACCCTTCGGGTGTATTAACTTCAATGGTTTTAGTGTTTCGATCTACTTTAACAATAAACTCATCATTCATAGGGATAAGAATTTCTATGCCATTTCTATCGATTTCGAATAAGGCTTGAGCTGTAGCATCATTAATGGCCTTAATCACACCAACATCACCAAAGTTGGAATCTTTGATTGTAAAACCAATAACCTCATGATAGTAAAACTTATTGCCTTTTAATTTTGGGAGGAATTCTAACGGTAAATACAACTCAGATTTTAGTAAAGTTTCTGCATCTGCTTCATTGTCTATGTCTTCGAACTTAATACGCAACAAATCTGATTTATGTAATTGTGAAGATTCGATAAAGAATGGAATGAGGTTTCCTCTTAAGTCAATAAAAATTGCCTCAAGATTATCGTAGAGTTCAGGTTCGTCAGTATCTAACTTTGCCAAAAGCTCACCTTTAAAACTATACTTTTTTACAATCTTTCCTAAATAAAAGCAATCCTCCTTTTTCATGACAAATTATTGATTTGTCACCCTGAATTTATTTCAGGGTCTCATTATTGGTGTAAGATCCTGCTTAAAGCAGGATTTGTTTAATCACGTATTTTGACAGGACAAAATACTATTTCACAAAAAAACCCTGACCATAACATGTCAGGGTTTAAAAGTATAAAAATTAATTTTTTATTCTTCTTCGTTTGAAGCTGTAACCTCTTCGGTAGCTTCTTCAGCCACTTCTTCAACAACTGGAGCAGCCGCAGCAATACGAGCTTCATTAACAGCTTTTTCGGCTTCTAAAGCTTTTGCTTTGGCATCATCTGAAGCTTTAGATAAGCCATCAGCTTTCGCTTGAATTTTAGCAGCTTTCTCTTCTAACCAAGCATCGAACTTCGCTTGTGCTTGCTCTTCAGTAAGTGCGCCTTTCTTAACTCCACCGGCTAAATGCTTCTTTAACAAAGCACCTTTGTAAGACAAAATAGCTCTAGCTGTATCGGTCGGTTGAGCACCATTTTGTAACCATTTTACAGCTCCATCAACGTCTAAGTCTATTGTGGCCGGATTAGTGTTTGGGTTGTAAGCACCTAGTTTCTCCAAGTATTTACCATCTCTTTTAGCGCGTGAGTCCGCTGCTACAATCCAGTAATAAGGTTTTCCTTTTTTACCGTGTCTTTGTAATCTTATTTTTACAGGCATAATTATTAATTAGTGAGGTTCTCGACCTCTGTTATTAATCAACGCTTAATCTAACATTTTGTTCAAAAAATATTCAAGCGGGCGCAAAGATAGTATATTTTTTTAATTAATTGCCCTTTTAGCTGTTTTTAACTGAAAGATGATCACTTTAGCCAAAAGTAGAAATCTAGATAAGTCTAGTATCAAAAAATATTATACTTTTGGGATTCTTGTTTCGTTATATGAAGAAACAAAGGTAAATTAGAATTTAGGCGATGAAAAAACTATTCCTCTTATCTTTTGTAATTATAACTTTTTTTAGCTGCGGTGACGAAATTCGATTTAATACGCCGGCGATGCAAGCAAATCGAGAGGGTGTGACATGGAGAGCCACGTATTTTGCAGCGGATATTGATTTTGGTGGTTTTCTTATAGAGGGTGGAATTGGAGATGAGGTTTTACAACTTGTTACACCAACTGATGGTATAGGCACCTTTAGCTTAGGAGGTAATAGTAGTGCCTATGCCGTATTTAGGGATTTTGATGGCACAGTATATTCAACAAGAAATATTCCTGACCCAAGTGTCACGATTTACCCTGTAGAAGGTACTATCAGTGTTCAAGAAATTGATAATGATGCCGACCCAAGACTCATTAGTGGCGAATTCAATTTTACGGCGTTTTCTGAGGATGGTCTTCGGTCTGTAAATTTCATTAGCGGTGTATTTAATCGCATCTCTCTTATAGGTGGTTTGGAGGTCATTAACGATTGATATAACAATACTAATTAATTATGCAAGCACTGTTTTAACAGTGCTTTTTTGTTTACAACTGTTTATAACTTTAGTTTATTAAAGCATCAATATTTCTTAATTTTAAAGTTCGGATTTTTTATATCAAAAGACTTCTATGTACTTAATATTTGATACTGAGACCACAGGTTTACCAAAACGTTGGGATGCGCCTATAACTGATACTGATAACTGGCCAAGAGCTATTCAAATTGCGTGGCAATTGCATGATGCTATGGGGAATTGTGTGGAGCATCAGGATTATTTAATTCAGCCAGAAGGTTTCAATATTCCTTACGATGCTGAAAAGGTTCATGGTATTTCAACTGAGTTAGCACAGGAGCAAGGTGTGCCATTGTCTGAGGTTTTGGATAAGTTTAATATAGCCTTGTCTAAAGCTAAATTTGTGGTTGGACAAAATGTAAAGTTTGATCTCAATATAATGGGAGCCGAATTTGTACGAGAAGATGTAGCAAATCCACTTCAAGAATTACCAGTCTTGGATACGTGTACCGAGCATACGGCAAGCTTATGCAAAATCCCAGGTGGACGTGGAGGTAAGTTTAAGTTACCGACGTTAACGGAATTGCACGAGTTTTTGTTCAATCAACCATTTGCTGAAGCTCATAATGCCACTGCAGACGTTGAGGCCACAACACGCTGTTTTCTGGAATTGATCCGAAGAAAAGAATACACTAAAGAAGAACTGGATGTACAACCTGATTATTTTGAAAGGTTTTCAGAAGAAAACCCAGATGAAATTCAACTTATTGGGCTGAAACATATTAATCTAAAGCGCGAAAGTGCCAAGATTAATAACAGACTTCAAAAAGAGCAATCCACTGAGCCAATTTCTACCGAAACCGATAAAGTAGCAGCTTCGCGATTAGCTGAGGTTGATTTTGTGCATCTTCATAATCATTCACAGTTCTCTATTCTGCAATCTACCATTAGCATTAATGACTTAGTTGCAGCTGCTGCTAAGGAAAATATGCCAGCAGTAGCATTGACAGACCATGGGAATATGATGGGTGCATTCCATTTTGTACAGGCTGTTTCTAATCATAATAAATCGGTTAAGACAAAGCATGCAGAAGCTGAAACCAATGGAGAAGAGAAGGAAGGGCAACTTATAAAACCAATTATTGGTTGTGAGTTTTTTGTTTGCGAAAATCATCAAGATAAAACTCGAAAGGATAATGGCTACCAAATTGTGCTCTTGGCTAAAAACAAAAATGGCTATCATAATTTAGCCAAGTTATCTTCGGTAGCTTTTACAGATGGGTTTTACTATGTGCCAAGGATTGACAAAGCACTCATTGAACAATATAAGGAGGATTTAATTTGTCTTACCGGAAACTTATATGGCGAAGTTCCGAGCAAGGTTTTAAATATTGGTGAAAACCAAGCAGAAGAAGCATTGCTATGGTGGAAATACACCTTTGATGACGATTTGTATATCGAGCTAATGCGTCATAATCAAGAAGATGAAAATCGGGTCAATCAAGTCCTAATTCAATTTGCCAAAAAGCACGATATAAAATTAGTGGCGACTAACAACACCTATTATGTTGAGCAAGAAAATGCTAATGCACACGATATTTTGTTATGTGTTAAAGATGGCGAAAAGCAGGCAACTCCTATAGGACGAGGACGTGGTTATCGCTATGGTTTGCCTAATCAAGACTATTATTTTAAGTCTTCAGAAGAAATGAAGGCCTTATTCAGGGATATTCCTGAAGCAATTATTAACATACAAGAAGTTGTTGGTAAAATTGAACCTTTTGAATTGGCACGAGATGTACTCTTGCCTGCATTCGATATTCCAAGCGAGTTTAAAGATACGCAAGACGATATTGATGGTGGAAAGCGCGGTGAAAATGCATATTTAAAACACTTAACTTATGAAGGAGCTAAAAAGCGTTATGGTGAAATAACTCCGGAGATTAAAGAACGTCTCGATTTTGAATTGAGCGTTATTGAAAATACAGGCTATCCAGGATATTTCTTAATCGTTGAAGATTTTATTCGCGAAGCTCGTAATATGAATGTCTCGGTTGGTCCAGGACGTGGTTCTGCAGCTGGTTCTGTTGTCGCCTATTGCCTCTGGATTACAAATATAGACCCGATTAAGTACGATTTGCTTTTTGAGCGTTTCTTAAATCCAGACCGTGTGAGCATGCCAGATATCGATATCGATTTTGACGATGAGGGTCGTGGTCGAGTAATGCAGTATGTTATTGATAAATATGGAGCAAATCAAGTGGCACAGATCATCACTTATGGCACCATGGCTGCTAAATCCTCAATTAGAGACACTGCTCGTGTGTTGGATTTGCCGCTCAGTGAGGCCGATCATATTGCCAAATTAATTCCGAACATGTCTAAGCTTGGTAAGATATTTGGTAAGAGTGAAAAGGAGCTCGCCCAAAAATTTAGACAAGAGGAGCTAGAAAAGGTGAATCAGTTACTCAATATTTCCGACGGTGAGGATCTACAGGCGGAAACGGTCAACCAAGCTAGAATATTGGAAGGCTCAGTTCGCAATACAGGAATTCATGCCTGTGGTGTGATTATCACGCCAGGAGATATCACTAATTATGTACCAATAGCTACAGCTAAGGACTCTGATTTATATGTCACGCAGTTCGATAATTCCGTTGTTGAAAGTGCTGGTTTATTAAAGATGGATTTCTTAGGTCTTAAGACCTTGACTTTGATTAAGGATACCGTTACGATTGTAAAAGCCAAACATGGCATAGATCTCGATCCCGAGAACTTTCCATTAGATGATGAAAAGACGTATGAACTTTTCCAAAGAGGCGAAACGGTAGGTATTTTTCAATATGAATCTCCCGGTATGCAGAAGCATATGAAGCATTTAAAACCCACGGTTTTTGATGATCTCATTGCCATGAACGCATTGTATCGTCCAGGTCCAATGGAGTACATTCCGAGCTTTATTAATCGCAAGCATGGGAAAGAAGAAATCATTTACGACCTGCCCGAGATGGAAGAATACCTTAAAGAAACTTATGGTATTACGGTGTACCAAGAGCAGGTAATGTTACTATCCCAAAAATTGGCCGATTTCACTAAAGGCGAGGCCGATGTTTTACGTAAGGCCATGGGGAAAAAGCAACGTGCTACGCTAGATAAAATGAAGCCTAAGTTTTTGGACCAAGCCGCAGCAAAAGGCATGGACAGAGAAAAGCTTGAAAAGATTTGGAAAGATTGGGAAGCCTTTGCAAGTTATGCTTTTAATAAATCGCATTCTACCTGTTACGCTTGGATTGCTTATCAAACCGCTTATTTAAAAGCGCATTATCCAGCAGAATATATGGCCGCAGTACTCTCAAATAATATGAACGATATAAAACAGGTTACCTTTTTCATGGAAGAGTGTAAACGCATGCGTTTACCTGTTTTAGGACCAGATGTTAATGAGAGTTATTACAAGTTTTCCGTAAACAAAGACAATGCGGTGCGTTTCGGAATGGGAGCCATTAAAGGTGTGGGGCATGGTGCAGTTAGGACTATTGTAGACAATAGAAAGAAAGATGGTAATTACAAGTCCATTTTTGATTTGGCCAAACGTGTGGATTTAAGAGCAGCTAATAAGAAATCGTTTGAAGGTTTAGCCAATGCTGGTGGTTTTGATTGTTTTACTGAAACCCATCGTGCGCAATATTTTGCTCACGAAGGAGATAATATTACATTTTTAGAAAAAGCCATGCGCTATGGTGCTAAATATCAAGAAAATGAAAATTCGGCTCAGGTAAGTTTATTTGGCAACTCTAGCGAAGTGCAAATTCCTGAACCACAAGTACCACCTTGCGAAGAATGGGGAACTATGGAAAAGTTATCTAGAGAAAAAGAAGTTGTAGGCATCTATATTTCTGGTCATCCCTTAGATGATTTTAAAATCGAGATGCAAACCTTTTGTAACGGAACGGTTTCCGTATTTAAAGATTTACAAGCTATAGTCAATAGAGAAGTGACTTTTGGTGGTGTAGTCACGGACATACAGCATCGCGTGAGTAAACAAGGTAAGGGCTGGGCTGCTTTTACTATAGAAGATTATACCGATAGTTATGAGTTTAGAATCTTTGGTGAGGATTATCTGAAGTTTAGACATTTCTTGGTGCAGAACTCTTTTGTGTATGTACGAGCCTTTATTAAAGAAGGCTGGATGAATCGCGATACCGGACAAAAAGGGGAGCCAAGAATTCAGTTCAATAATTTTCAACTCCTCCATGATGTTATGGATGCCTATGCTAAAAAGTTATCGATACAATTGAATATAGAGGATTTGGAACAGCATAAAATTGCTGAGTTGCAAGACATGTTTCGATTGCATCAAGGCAACCATGCGCTTAATTTTGTGGTTTATGACAACAAAGATAAGCTAAAGTTGACCATGCCAAGCCGAAAGCAAAAAGTTAAGATTTCACAAGAGCTATTGTATGAGTTGCAAGAATTGGATGTGATGTATAAGTTAAACTAGCATAAAACTAGGCAATAGTACCATAACCAAATCGAATATAGGCAGCGTAAGGTTTGGCATTTTTTTTGACTAATATTGCATGTTAAACGGAAGTAAAATACATTAAAAACAATATATTATGGCATTAGAAATAACAGATGCAACGTTTGAAGAAAAAGTATTAAAGAGCGATAAGCCGGTAATGGTAGATTTTTGGGCAGCGTGGTGTGGGCCATGTCGTATGGTTGGGCCAATCATTGACGAAATTAGCAATGAGTACGAAGGTAAAGCCGTAGTAGGTAAGGTGGATGTTGATGCTAATCAAGAATTTGCTGCTAAATACGGAGTAAGAAACATACCTACGGTATTGGTTTTCCAAAATGGTGAAGTTGTTGGCCGCCAAGTTGGTGTAGCACCAAAGAATGCTTATGCGGACGCAATCGACGCACTATTATAATAAGACTCTCTAAAAGAAATGATAAAAGGTTTGCCATTATGGCAAACCTTTTTTAGTTTCGGTAATTCATGGATTTACAAGTTGAACTTAACAAAGCAGGTGGTTTTAAAAATCTAGAGCTGCTAGCAAAACAAGTGGTTGAAGGCTTCATTGCAGGCATGCATAAAAGTCCTTTTCATGGATTTTCGGCAGAGTTTGCAGAGCATAAGATTTATAATCATGGTGAAAGTACCAAACATATCGATTGGAAACTCTATGCCAAAACAGATCGTTTATACACTAAGCGTTATGACGAAGAAACCAACCTTCGCTGTCATCTTATCTTGGATAATAGTACGTCCATGCATTATCCTGAATCTGCAGGAACGTCCATCGGTAACATCAATAAAGTAGCGTTTTCAGCTTTAGCATGTGCTTCATTAATGCATATTTTAAAAAAACAGCGTGATGCTGTCGGCTTAAGTATTTACAATGATAAATATGATTTTTACGCTCCTGAAAAAGGGAGCGAGCGCCACCATCAAATGTTGCTGAATAAGCTTAGTGAAGCTGTTGTGTCCAAACCAGATTCCAAGACTACTGAAACCTATACCTATTTGCATCAGATTGCTGAAAAGATACATCGCAGGTCTTTAATTTTTGTATTTACGGATATGTTTCAAACCTCTGAAGAGGATAAAAAACTTTTTGAAGCATTACGTCATTTAAAACATAATAAACACGAAGTGGTACTCTTTCATGTGTTTGATAAATCGAAAGAGTTAACGTTCAATTTTGATAATCGGCCCAAACGGTTTATAGATGTTGAAACTGGAGATTATATCAATTTGTATCCAGATAACATTAAAGACAATTATGAAAAAGCGGTTAAAGATTACTTTAATAATTTAAGATTAAAGTGTGGGCAATACCGCATAAAATATGTTGAGGCAGACATTACTCAAGGTTTTAACCACATACTAACTACTTACATGATAGAGCGACAGAAATTTGTATGAGGGCACCGATATTTTTTTCTTTTTTGTTTGCGGAATTAAAAATGCAATGTATATTTGCCCTCGCTATAATGCAACGGTCTGGTAGTTCAGTTGGTTAGAATATCTGCCTGTCACGCAGGGGGTCGCGGGTTCGAGTCCCGTCCAGACCGCTTCTTTAAGAAGTTGTGTTGTTACTGACAGTATCGTCAGTACGTAGTGAAAGCCCAATAATACTGGGTAATCCAATGAGAAGCTTTCCTTTTTCTTTGTATACCATAGCCTTGGCGAAGGTATATCACTGTAAATCGGGATGCTTTTTTGTTTTATAGTAATGCATTGACTGAATTATACAAGGATTTAGTGACAAAGTACAAGAATACAAATTGAGTCTATTTGACTTAAGATGACTCTATCTTATAACTTCTGGCTGTTTATTTGTTGCCTAAAATTATAGTTAATTGATTATCAATATTAATTTAATCAGTGTCGGGAGTAATTATCTCATTATGAATCTAAAACTTTTCCATCATTTTGCAACCCTTTTAATTTTTTAAGACTAATAAAACATTAGTAATAGCAATCTTTTGGAATAGCCATTACTAATGTTTCTATTTGATATTAGCTTTAAGCCATTTCATCTTCGTTATAAAGCAATACCTCATCTGTTAAATCAACAATTTCTAAAGCATCTTCATCAAATAGCCTTTGTCTATCCTCAAAAGCAACCATATCTAAAGCCTCCGATTCTGCCATTCCACTCAATATATTAGTCTGTATTTCTTGAGGAATCAAGTGCCTTTTTAATCTCACCCCTGAAACTCTATATGCTAAAACCCCTCCAGTACGTCCATCTATATTAAAACCCACTTCTTTTTTCCATTTAAAAGAAAAGTCCGCATTTATATCCGCATCACCTGCAGCTACTTGAGCATCAAGATTGAAAGTAATAGTACCACCTTTACTCCCACTATATTGCAAGTAGTATTTATCAGCATAAACTAAGCCGCGAACGACATAAACCTTTGATGACAACTCACCTTTGACGTATTTAGACAGGAGTTCTTTACGAAATTCAACAAAGTTTTTAATGCTTTGCTGTCGGATTCCCATAACCTTCAAGAACATTTGGTTTTCAGAAGTGAAATCAACAGCAAGACCGGCTTCTTCAACATCAAAACGTTCAGGTAAAACAGCTTGCCCTTTGAATTTAGTTGTGATGTTCACGCTAGAACTAGAGGTTATATTCTGGTTTGTTTTTCTTCCTTCCACAAATTCTGTGTTCCTGTTACTAAATGCAGAAGAATCTATAGCCACAACTATATCTCTCTTTTTTAAGAGAATATCCCCTATTGATAATGTGTTGTCACCCGTAATGACAGGGATATAATTTCTTCCATACTGTTTTCTAATTTGACGTTTTAAAAGTCTTGCTTGTCTTTTTGTTAGTCCTCCCATAATTTGTTGATTTAAAATTAATAATTAGTTTACTTTGTTATTTTGAACCCTTTATAAAATAGGTTTATTGTGTAACCATTTTAGCAATCATTATGTAATTGTCTAAACATCCAACAAAAACAAATAGATATTGTTTTGTGGAAGCTCAATTTTGACTTCATATTGATTATCAACCTGTTTAAGACAATTATCTTGGGTGCTCGATATTTTATTACTCTCAATAATTGTTTTTGGATTGTTCGAAATGATTTTGTCTATCACCTTAATAAGTAAGTTCCTTCCTATTGACCCTAGCTTATCTAATATCTGTTCTAATTTCATTTTATGGTATTAAATATTCTTCGTCCTTCACTCATATGTTAAGGAATGAAACTATTGATTGATATCTGCAATAGATTACAGTCTCATAATTAATTAATTAATGAGAAGCTATTTAATAAAGGGTTAAAATGTGGGAATCTTATGAATCTTAATTTAGTAAAAAAAACTAAACCCACCTAATCTTTTTAACACATTCTTATTTTTATATTGAAGAATTAATTCAAACACCTTTACATCCTGTTTTAAGGCTCGGTAAGGCTGTTTCTTTCTTTTGGGATATGTATTTTCAATCTCACTAATTCTCACTAATTCTGAGAACTATTTAGATAAAGATTAAAAACATCAAAAATTAAATTATTAAGTGTTGTTAATAAAAAGTGGCTCAGGTCAATTTTAGTTAACAAATAATAGTTCTTATTAAATGTATTTTTGATAAAGTAAAAAATAAATTAAGAAATGGGCATTAGAGTCGTTGAACTTTTTGCAGGCGTTGGAGGTTTTAGATTAGGTCTTGAAGGCTGGCAAGGCAAATCCTCATCATCAAATTATACGAAGAAACTAGGGACGGATTATAAGATTGTTTGGTCTAATCAGTGGGAGCCTTCAACTAATATACAACATGCAAACCTTGTTTATAAACACAAATGGCCCAATGCTAATCATAATGATAAAGATATTAATGAAGTAGTAGGAGATCATTTAACCAACAAGCAAGTAAACGATAATATTCCTGACCATGAATTACTTGTTGGTGGATTTCCTTGTCAGGACTATTCTGTTGCAGGTGTTAATACCAATGGGATTGAAGGTAAAAAAGGAGTGCTATGGTGGAATATACATCGCATACTTGATGTTAAAAGACCTAAGTACGTTCTGTTGGAAAATGTGGATAGGCTCTTAAAATCACCAGTCAATAAAAGAGGACGGGATTTTGCCATTTTGCTTGCTACGATGAGTGATTTGGACTACGATGTGGAATGGAAAGTAATAAATGCCGCAGATTATGGAATGCCTCAGCGCAGAAGGAGGGTATTTATCTTTGGTGTTCATAAATCAAGCGGTTTAAAACTAAAATCTGACATAGACTGGATTAATACGGAAAGTATCATTGGTAAATCTTTCCCGTCTAAAATGAAAGGTGATAGAAAACTTATAAAAATCAAAGGTAATCCCGTGGCTATATCTAAGGATTTTCCGCATGGTAAGTTTTTTAACTGTGGTGTAATGATTGGAAGAGATGTGCTAACTTTTGATTATAGTCCTGTAGACCTTGGGGATAAAAAATTAAGTGTCTTTGATAAACTAAAAGATGTACTAGAAAATCATGAAGCCGTTCCTAAAGAGTTTTATGTTGATAATCATAAGATTTTAAAATCTCCTCTGATAAAGGAACAAAAAGAAGGAGTGCCACTTTCATATTTAGATTTGAATGCTAGGAACGAAGCAATAATGTTAACAGAACTTGATAAATGGAAATATCTTAAGGGTCGAAAAGCAGAAAAGAGGGTGTCGTCCAAAGGTGTGTTTTTTTACACTGAGGGACCACTTAAGTTAACGGATGATGTAAATTTACCTTCAAGAACAATAATTACATCAGAAGGTGGTTCTGGAGCTTCTAGGTTCAAACATCTCATAGAGATTGAACCAAATAGCTTATACAGAAGACTCATTCCTTTAGAATTAGAAAGATTAAATATGTTTCCCGAAGGCCATACAAATCATCATAATATATCAGATGCTAAAAGAGCTTTTTTTATGGGTAATGCCTTAGTAGTTGGTATAATTGAAAGAATAGGGCTGACCCTTCAAGATTTTATTTTTGAATCAGAGGATGAATCTGTTTTGCAACACCTTGTGAAATAAGAAACTCTAGTTTAAGCATTACATTTATTGGCTTTTCAGATAGGTGGTTAGAGTAGACTAAGCAACCTTCTGTTTTTTGGTTGATTTCCTGCAATACAATTTTCTTATCAGGCTGGGGCATATGTCTAATCTCTTTAGCATATGTCATCAATTTATTGGGAGTTAAACCTTTACTGGCTAATAGCTGTATTAACTTTATGCGATTTACTGAGGTTATTTTACATGATTTTAAACCTGAGTCAATATTTGAGCCACTTTTTACGAATATACCAGTAATCAAAAAGTAATATTGGGTAATCTTATCTCGGTCTAAAAGCCAACCTTTCCTTTCTTCTTGGTGTTTTAGGTAAGATAGTTCAAAGGTAAATGTAGGTAAGTCAGAATTTATATAATGAAGTTGGGATTTCTCGTCAATGAAAATTGGGCCATTCTTAGATTGGTAAATTAAATCAACACCTTCAAATTGCAATTTAGAGTTTTTAACTCGAGTTAATTTAAAGTTTAATTTATCATAAATAGCATCAAGATATACTCCTAGTATTTGTTCCTTATTTAAATCATTATGAAAATAAGTCATTGCCAAATCGTATTATTCGACCTATTTTTTTTCTTGGTGCTATCTGCTTATGTTCTATTCTAAAAGTCTCAGGAGGAGTTAATCCAATTACTAAAAGGGGCACAGTAAGTAGGTTTCGCAGTGGTGGTAAATAGTCCAAGAATTTTTCATATGTGCCTATGGCACTATCAAAGCCTCCCAATTGTTTCATGTCATTTGTAGCTGTAATTATGACCCCAATTCTGGTCTGAATAGCCTTCTGAACATGATTAAGTTCACTTGCAAGAACAGGTTTTATTAAATTCCAAGCTATTACCGTAGCATGATTGAAAGCGACCTCTACTGAGATATCTTTTTTTGCAAAGTCTAGCCTCCACGTGTCACCAGTATATTGATTGTCTTGAAAAATGCCTGACTCACTTAGCCAGTTATTTTTAGTAAACCTTTCTTTTAATAGGTCATTTATTGCTTTAGAAATACTCTTAGGGGTCTTTTCAATATTTTTATAGCCATAGCTTAAGTGTTTTTCTATGATTTGACTATCTGTTATACTGTCTAGTATGGCATTCAATTCATTGTATTGATTGATAAATTTGGGTTCTTGCAGTATTACCTGTGCATGTCTGAATGAATGGGATATATAATTCACATCTAAATATAACGATGTTAAAGTTACAAACTAATTTTAATTTCTATTGTGAATAGTTGTCTATATGTTCGAGTCCCATGCTGTCCGCAATCTTGATAACTTTTGTGTAGTTGTAGGCTCTGAGGCATTAGAGCCTATATATTATAAAGACCTGTATTGTTCACATGTTGTAGTCTGAGTGTAGTAGTAATGTATCCAAGTAAATCGGAATGCTTTTTTGTTTTGGGACAGAATCTTACCTCAATAAAAAATCACTTTTCAACAGGTTTTAAACACTAAAATAGCACTTAAACGATAATTAAATACATTTTATCGATGATTCTTTTTCTTGTGAAGCAAATACTTATATATTTGTTACATCTTGTAAGCCCTCAAATCAAACTTTCAAGAATTTCATAATCCATTAAACATTTTACTAAAACGTCCCTCGTTTTATTTTAGTACAATTTAGGTGAAAACCTACAATAGTTAATTATCCATTTACCTCCCTCAAATTGTAGCGAAAATCGTTACGTAATTTAATATTGACTATTTAAACAAACCCTAAATTGATACTTATGAAAACCCTAAAAATTACTTTAGCCTTAGTTGCCATTGCAATGTTAACTGTATCTGGTGTACAATCTGAAAAAGCTGTTAATGATAAACCCACTTATGAAACCAAAAGCAATTTTGACGTATTAGCAATAAATAAAAAGAAGAGGGCAGTTGAGCAGCAGGCTTAAACCCTTTTTATAGAATAAGTCCTTGATTACTTGAGGGCTAAATTTCTTTTAATTTTATAAATTTATCCTAAATTTGAGAATACTTTTGTATTCTCAAATTTTGAATTTAAGATATTATTTTTTTCTACTTCTATTATTTAAAGCTATTGCAATTTCTTCACAACAGAAATCAATAGAAATTCAACTCGATAGTATATTCGAATTAAGAAAACTATCACAAGACTATAATTATTCAACCGAAGACAGGGTTAAATTTGCTGAGCGGGCAATTAAGCTTTCAAGAGAGCTAAAACAGGACTCTGTGATATTAAAGAGTGGTAGAATATTATCATTAACATATTACAATGCTAAAAAGGATAGTCTTTACTTGAATATAAACCATCAAAATTTAAGACTTGCTAATAAATTAAAGGATTCCTCTTCTTTGGAAGTAGTTAATTCTAATATGGGAGGTTTTTTTCATAGTAAAGAGCTTAATGACAGTGCTTTTTTCTATTATTCAAAGGCTTTGAAGTTATATGATAAATCTAAAAATATTCGAGAGGAAGCTAGAATATTACTTAATATCGCTGATATACAGGAAACGGAAAAAGATTATATCGGTGCAGAGGAAAATGCAGTAAAAGCAATTAGGCTTATAAACTCAGTTACTATAAATGAAGATGATTTGGATCGTCTTTGGATATTAAATAATTTAATAGGTATTGTATCACTAAAACTCAAAAATTATGACAAGGCTATAGAATATCACAATAAAGCTCAAGAAATAGCCAAAAAGATGGATTATGGGTATTATAATAACTTGTATTCTATAAATAATAAGGCGATTGCTTACAGGTATAAGAATGAAATTGATAAATCAATTGAATTATACGAGCAAGTTATTTCTGAAGATAGTTTAGATTATTACGACTCCTCATTTTATGCCATTACATTAGGAAATTTAGCTTACACTAAATCTTTTAAGTCTGATAGGGATATAGACGAAATCAAAAGTACTTTTTGGTTGGGGAAGAAAGTAAGTGATACCATTGACGACCCTCTTGCCAAGCTGGGAATAGCTATAGATTTTTCTAAATTTTATTTTGATATAAAAGAGTTAGATTCTGCACTATATTATGCTGAAAGAAGCTACGACATCTCTAATGAAATTTCTAATAATGAATTGAAGCTAGAATCATTATTGCTTTTAGCAGAGCTAAGTAATGATGAAAATGCTAAGACCTATCTCAACGAGCACATTAAATTAAGTGATAGTTTGTTAAATGTAGAACGAAACGTTAGAAATAAATTCGCACGTATTGAATTGGAAACCGACCAACTCGAAGCCGAAAACGAACAAATCTCTAGAGAAAATTTTTATTTGTTACTCTTATCGGCTGGCTTGCTGCTAACAGCCATCTTGGTCTATGTCGTTATTTCCCAGCGTGCAAAGAATAGAAAATTAAGACTTATTCAGGTTCAGCAAAAAGCCAATGAGGATATCTATAACTTAATGCTGAGTCAACAAGATAAAGTTGATGAAGCCAGAACCCAAGAGAAAAAACGTATCTCAGAAGAATTACACGATGGAGTCTTGGGGCGACTTTTTGGGACGCGTCTTAGCCTCGATAGCATAAATTTTAAAGATGGCAAAGACGCTATGATGACCAGAGCCAATTATATAGGTCAGCTTAAAACCATTGAAGAGGACATACGCAAAATATCACACGAGTTAAATACCGATTTTGTGTCTGGTTCTGGTTTTATGGATATTGTTTCAGAACTTATAGAA
This sequence comes from Winogradskyella sp., assembly GCF_028289625.1. Classification (GTDB taxonomy): domain Bacteria; phylum Bacteroidota; class Bacteroidia; order Flavobacteriales; family Flavobacteriaceae; genus Winogradskyella. The sequence continues at coordinate 71,702 of NZ_JANQOM010000020.1, forward strand.
AATCAAACACAGGCTTATGGTTTAGAATACGATTTTGATCATACCGATGACATTAGTTGGGATGCAGTTTCTAATAAAACTAAAATCAACATTTACAGGATTATACAAGAATCCATGCAAAATATCTACAAACATGCCAAAGCAAAAGCTATAAAAATTAGTATTTCATTAGAAAAAAACGTAATTTGCTTAGACATCATTGACGATGGAGAGGGGTTTGATACCTCTAAGAACAAAAAAGGCATTGGTTTAAAAAATATGACATCTCGCGTTGAAGACATTAATGGAAAAATCACCTTTACCTCTCAATTTGGCAATGGTACAACGGTTAATGTTAAGATTCCCTACGAAAACCAGTCGATATGAAATGAACCATAATATAATTTCAATTTAAGAAGATAACTCATGGCGAATTTCATCTGTCCCTAACTTTTGAAATAAAAAACAGATGAAGCATATTAATATACTAATGGTAGATGATCATCCCATAATTATAGAGGGCTACCAAAATGTGTTAATGGCAACTAAAGAAGACGACCAAACTTTACTCATCGACACTGCCAATAATTGTGACACGGCACAATTAATGATTAATAGAGCATCAAAAGGCACCCCTTACGATGTATGTTTTTTTGATATAAGCTTGCCGCCTTCAGAGGATGGTAGATATGCTTCAGGCGAAGACTTGGCACTTTTGGCTAAGCGTGTTTTGCCAGATGCTAAAATTATAATCCTTACGATGTTTAATGAGTCTTTTAGAATACATAATATCATAAAGGAAATAAATCCTGATGGGTTTCTCATTAAGAGCGATTTAACCTCTATGGAACTAGCTGATGCCTTTCAACAAATCCTAAAATATCCACCATATTATAGTAGTACGGTAAGTAACTATGTAAAAAAGACCATTACTAGCGAAATCTATGTGGACGATATCAATAGAAAAATTCTTCATTTATTATCCCAAGGGATCAAGACAAAAAGTTTGAGCGAGTATATTCCATTATCTACAAGTGCCATAGAGAAGCGTAAAAAACAGCTAAAATTATTGTTTTCGGTGACCGATGGTAAGGACGAAACCTTATTACAGGAGGCTAGGGAGAAAGGCTATTTGTAAAAAAAATGAAAAAATCCGCTACTTTTTTTAAGATTAAAAACGCTTGAATAAGCTGTTATTGCTGAAAATTACGGTTTTTCCGCATCAAGTTTGCGGTTTTACCACAGCAAAAAAATAATGGAGTAATCTATCTTTAGCCCAAGTCAACAAGAATTAATTGATCCCTCTTAAGTAATTGTTGAGTTAATAGCAAGAAAATTAAGCCTAGTTGAACTTTCTACTAGGCTTTTTTTTTGCTTTATCTTTTGGGTTTAGAACCAACTGGCATCATGGCCAGAAAGTTTTACAATAAAGAAGCCCAAGAATATAATTGCGACAATAAACTTTAAAAATGTTGAAGCAATAAAACCTAAAAAGGAACCAAAAGCAGCTTTCAATGCTTTGTTTGTGTCATTTCTGTGAATCATCTCTCCTATTAAAGCTCCAATAAAGGGACCTATAATAATACCAAAAGGGGGAAAGAATAACCCAACAAGAAGCCCTAAAGTTGTACCAATCATTCCGGCTTTACTACCTCCAAAACGTTTGGTGCCTATAGCTGGGATTATGTAATCTAATACATATATAAAAATGGCTATTATGAGCGTAACAATTAAAAATGTGTTGCTCAGTTGTACACCCTCCGTAAAGTGCAGTACTAAAAATCCTGCCCAACTGGTCAGTGGCCCAGGTATAACAGGTAAGAAGCTACCTAATATGCCCAAAAGCATTAGAAGAAATGCCACGATTACTAAAAATAATTCCATATTGATGGTTTAGATTCACTAATATGACGCAAAAAGCGAACTAAAGTTACATTTTAACTAAGTTTTTAGTTTAAACTAATTTTTTAGTTATATATTTGTTTTCGTTGTTCAACTAAAAGTTTAGTTTAATGAAGCAGTTAACAAAGGCAGAAGAAGAAATTATGCAGGTCTTATGGCAATTAGAAAAAGCCAATGTAAAATCTATTATTCAGATTTTACCAGACCCTAAACCTGCCTATAATACAGTGTCCACCATTATTCGAATATTAGAATCCAAAGGGTTTGTGGATTATGAGAAGCAAGGTAAAGGGCATATTTATTTTCCAATTATTGCTAAAGAGTCTTATAGCAATCAGTCCATTAATAAGTTGGTGGATAATTATTTTCAGGGGTCTTTTAAAAGTATGGTGTCTTTTTTTGTTAAGAAGAACGATGTAGATCTTAAGGATATAGAAAGTTTGCTCAAAGAAATCAATAAAAAACAGTAGTTATGTTATACTATATTATTCAGATTGTTCTGTTTCAGGCGCTTTTTTTATTGGTCTATGACTTTTTCTTAAGACGTGAAACATTTTTTAACTACAATAGAGTTTATCTGTTGTTTACATCAATCTTGTCTTTGGCACTCCCTTTTATAAAGTTGCCTCAATTAAAAAAGGCAACAACCAATGATTTTGTAATTCAATTGCCAGAAGTTTTTCTCGGTGCCGAAGTGCCAACAAGTAACGAGGTTTTTATAGCCGAACAAGCTGGCATAATTTTAGAGCAACCGCATACGCCTCTATGGCAAATACTTCTGTTTACAGGTATTGGTGTCGCAACTATTTTATTTGTAATTAAAATCTCAAAACTGTATTGGCTAAGGCATGTAAGTCCTAAACGTTGGAAAGGCAATGTGCTTATTGTAAAGCTTATAAGAAGTAGCTTGGCATTCTCTTTTTTCAATACTATTTTTCTTGGTGAACAAATTCCAGAAGAAGAGGCTCCAGTAGTTATTAAGCATGAGTTGGTACATTTAAGAGAAATGCACACTTTAGATTTACTTTTCTTTGAACTATTGCGAATTGTCTTTTGGTTTAATCCTTTGGTATATATCTATCAATATAGAATTAAAGAGCTACACGAGTTTATAGCCGATGCGAATACTGTAAAGCAAAAAAATAAAGCGGCGTATTACCAGACCTTGCTCAATCAAATATTTGATGTTCACAATATCTCATTTACAAATGCCTTTTTCAAAAAATCATTAATAAAAAAACGAATTGCTATGTTGCAAAAACAAAAATCCAGACAAGTTGCCCTAATCAAATACGCGCTCCTAATTCCAATAGTATTTGGGATTTTGGTTTACACTTCAACAGAAGTTATTGCACAAGAAGAAAGTAATGAAAAAGAATCAACGATTACTCAAGATGTAGATGATGAAGCAGTTATCCAAAAATACTATGAGGATATTCTTGAAGAAAATAAAGATCTCTCAAATTTTTCGGAGATATCAGATACTTATAATTATTCAGATGAAAAGTACGTGCCCACTCGCGATGAGTACTTGCGCTATGTTGCATACATGAGATACATGGGGCATAAGTTTAAAGAGTTCTCAGAAAAGTCAGAAAAGACGAGCATGAGTCAAATGAAATCGCATTTTGACCACATGATAAACTTTGATAAGTCTTATGATGAGCATTTAGAGTATCTTAAAACAAAGGAAGCAAAGCGCATCCATGAAGAATCTCTGTATAATAGGACATTGAGAGTCATCTCAAAAGACATTAATAATCTAAGTGCAGAAGAGCATATAGATGCTTTTGAGAAAGCCAGAGATGTGCTTCGAGGTAGATTATATAAAAGACTTATTGTTAGTGACGATTCAAAGTCGATTGAAATTACCAAGGACAATTATGACGGATTAATTCGTCTCTTTTCAATAAGTGAATTAAAATCACTTCTTACGACTATTGATAAAGGTGATGCGTTACAGCTTAAAACAGAAAAGTCAACTAAAAAAGAGGACGGCACCCATGGAGCTAAAACGCTCATTTTACGAGATTATAAATCTTATGGAATTGACCGACATGAGGTTGTAGATTCTGTTGAAGTTCCTTTTAGTATTGTCGATGAAGCCCCGACCTTACAGAAGTGTAAAGATTTAACAAACAATGATGAGCGGAAAAAATGCTTAAGTAATTTTGTTAATGAATTTGTTGGCAAGAATTTTAATACCGATGTCGCTGATGGTTTGTCTCCTGGAAGAAAAAGAATTTTTGTTCAATTTAGTATTGATGATAAAGGTTATATCAAAACCATAAAAGTAAGAGGGCCAAGTGAAGCTCTAGAAGATGAAGCAAAGCGTGTTGTAGCATTATTGCCAAAATTTGCACCTGGTCGTCAAAAAGGAAAAAATGTAGTGGTGCCCTATTCATTGCCGATTGTATTTGATAAGCAATCTGACTCTAAAAAGGGTGATACACCTAAGTATGACAAGTTTATAGACTCAATTGAAAAAATTGAAAAGAAGAAATTCGTAAAAACGGATTATAAAGACGCAACAACGCTGCCATATAGCATAGTCGATGTTCCTCCAACCCATCCTAATTGTATCTCGGTTAATGGGCAAGAAGAAAGGAAAAAATGTACAACCAACGAAATCTATAAGTTGGTTAGTCGAGAATTCAAGATAGACTCGTTAGCAACTCTAAATTTACCTGATGGAAAGCAACGTATTTTTGCATCGTTTACCATAAACAAAGAGGGTTTTGTTAAACAAGTGAAAGTTCGTGCGGCACATCCAAAACTTGAAGAAGAAGCAAAACGAGCTATAGATTTACTCCCAAAGTTTGTTCCTGGCCAACATAAAGGAGATATAGTAGACGTAACCTGTAGTTTGCCCATTGTGTATATGACCTTCCCCAATGATAAGAATCATAAGGACTAAATGAAGATTAAACTTTTGTTGATTCTCTTTATGTATAGTGTGCTTTTTATGCTTTAGGGAATTACTCAAAGGTTATCGAAGCCTACAAATCCGCTGAAGTTTCTAAGCCTGAACTTGAAAAATAGCCAAAGCTTATGTTGCAATAGGCAATTATACCGAAGGTCTAAAGTTTTGTCAATCAGCGATAAGGGTAGACCTCGAAAATAGCTTCTTGAAATACGAATATGCTAAACTTCTCACGCGCACTAAAAAGTATGACAATGAAGAACAACGATTAAAAATATTGAAGGAAGAAAAATTTACAGAAAAAGACTAAAACCTAAAAATATTGTACATTTCGCTATTGGAATAGTGCAAATGAATCGAATAGCTTGTCTTTTATTATTTACACTTTTAAGCGCTTGCAACTATTTTGAAAAGCAAAAAGTGAATGCCGATGATTTACTAGAAGAAGAACTGCAAACTTTTAATTGGAATGACGTAGATACCTACCCTACCTTTAGCGGTTGTGATTCTATTATTGACAAAGAAGAAGGGAAAGTTTGTTTTCAAAACACACTATTGGCCCATGTGAATGATTATTTAGGGCGACAAAATCTTGTAGTTTCAGAAGATGTAAATGATACGATTCGAATAGGTTTAATTATTGATGCTAATGGTACATTAGCGATAGAGGAAATCATTATAAAGCCAGAAACCCAATTCCAAATCCCAACAATAGATAGTTTATTACATCAAAGCTTAAAGGGTATCCCAAAAATTGAAGCAGCCACCAAAAGAAGTCAGTATGTCACCACAGCTTTTGAGTTGCCTGTGATTGTAAAAATTGATTAAAAACGTATCGCCAATTTCTGCATTAACCTTAAAACTTCAACATACAGCCAAATCAATGTAGCTAAAAGTCCCCAAGTGGCTATCCACTCTTTATACTTTGGAGCTTTGTTTTTATAACGCTCTATATAGTCAAAATCCAAAAGTAATGCAAAGGATGCTACAATAGCTGCCAAGATATTAAATCCAATAGCAAACCATGAAGTCCCCCAGATATACGGTTTAATGCCAAAGAAACTTAGTATCCATGAGATTAAATACACCACCATAATACTCACAGTCGCAGTGATAATAACGCTTCGTAATTTTTTGGTGACTACAATAATTCTTAGTTGATAAAGTATAAGCATCACAAAAAAGGTTACAATGGTAACACCTATGGCTTGATATGGTAATTCAGGAAAATTTCGATGTGCATAAGACGAAAAACCACCTAAGAAAACTCCTTTGGCAATGACATATAATGGTACTAAAACAGGCGCCCACCGTTGTCTAACAGATATCAAAACACTTACAATAATTGCCCCTAACATACCTCCCAGCGTAAACCATCGCATTGGAGTGCCAGCTTCATTGAGTTTCCAGAGATAAGCTGTAATAGCAGCAATCACCAAAATTCCTAGCATGGATTTAATAAAAATTCCAAAAACGGACATGGTTTTGGACGATGATTTACCGTCGTCCCAAAAGTAACCATTAAAAACAGGGTTAGAGGTTTTGAAATTCCTAAGACTCATTATTATAAGTTGAATTTATAACCAATAGCAATATCTGTAGAAAAATTGCCTTGGTTATCTAGAAAAATGGCGAATAGTTCGCCATAAATAATGGTAATGAAACTATTTTCTCCAATCTTAATATCTGAACCTACACCAAAAATGAATGGAATATCAAACGAAGTTTCACTTGAGTCGATTTCCATATCATCTTCGCTTATAAAGGTAGCATTGGAGAAATTCAATGTGGCTAATTTAAATTGGCCATAAATTGAGAAGGTTTCCTTGTTTATAAATCGGTAACGATAACCTAAAGACAATTCTGTAGTACTATAAGGAAAATCATCACTATCAAAGGCATGTCTAGCTTGTAAAAAACCAGAGTGTCTTGGAAGTACGTTAGCCTCAAATATTTCCAATTCGGCACCAATCATCGGGACGTTTTTATTGTCTGGATTACCGACAAAAGGATTGTTCGTAATACCACCAGAAACCCCAAGTCTAAATTGAACATTACTTTCTGTAGAAGTAGAGGTATAGTCAGGATCCACAGAGGCATTGTAGGCATCAAGATAATTCCTTAAACTATACAGCGTTAATTTTAGCTCATCCGTAGACATCTCATTAGTAAGGCTGCTTAACGTTGCTTTATACTCTTCCTGAAATTTGTTATCTACACCCTTTGAGTTTTTTAACTCTGTAATCGTTCCATCTTCAGTACGCACAAAATAGCGGTATTTTCCATCGATAATATTCCAAAGTAGGTCTAATTTACCGTCAATTTCGGTTTTGAGTTCTAGAGTCTCTCCTCTGATGTTGTAGGTTTCTTGGCTATAGTTAAGCTGAAAAGCAAAACACACAAAAAGTAAAATGATGATTCTTCTCATTTTATGCTAGGATTTGGTTTTAGTAAAACTACCAAAAATATCTTAAAAACAGTTATTTTTTGAATACTCTACCTTTCCAATAGTAAGGCTTAAACAAGGATAGTGAGGCAATATAAACGCTAAAACAAGGGTAAAGAACACTAGAGAATATGTACGACGACAATACACTTTCTTGCTTCAAAAAACCTGTCATCTTAAACAGCAATAAGAAATCAATGGCAAATTTTATGACTAGTAATGCAATAGTTATTCTAGCTTCAATAAGATTTAGCAAAAATAAAATAGGTAAAGCAATACAAACAAGGTTGCCTAAAAAAACAATAGACCCAATTATTTTAGAAAACCCATTAGGGTTTTGAGTTGTTTTAGAAGCCCAACGCAGTCGTTGTTGCATTAATTGACCAAAATTATCAACAGGGTATGTGGTGACAAGAGCTTCCGTAGATTTTAAATAGGTTACTTTTTTAGCATCCAATCCTTTAAACTTTTCTAACAAGAAAATATCATCACCACTCGCAATATTGGAGTTGCCATTAAAGCCATTTATATTTTTAAAAACCGTTTTTCGATACGCAAAATTAGCACCATTGCAGAGAAAGGCTTGCTTTAATCCAAAACCACCTATTGTGGCAGCTTGGAGGCTCAAAAAGTCAAGAGTTTGAAACCTATTAAAAAAGGAGTCATTTTTAGTATAAGTAACAGGTGCAACAATACAGTTTGGGTGTTGATTCTGAATATATTCGTCAAAGGTATCTAACCAATATCGTGGTAAAATACAATCGGCATCTGTGGTGATAATCCATTCATACTTAGAAGCCTCTATCGCAGAGCTGACAGCATCTTTTTTTGGTGAACTAGAATTACGACTATTTTTAATAATATTGATGTTGTCAGTTCGAGTGTCACGCTTTTGGCGTGATGTATCGAGAACTTCTTGAATGATTTTGACAGAATTATCCTTAGAATTATCATCCACAAAAATAACTTCAAATAAATCCTTAGGATAATTCAACGTTAGGATAGATTCTAAAAGTCTTGGCAGATGTTTCGCTTCATTCCTAAAGGGAATTACAATTGAAAATTTAGTCTTTGCCTCTAAATCCTGCAGTTTAAACGTTTCAACGTTATCAAAGCCATAGATTAAACTACCAATTAGGACTAGGTAAACTATAACGATTACTATGACTATGGCAGATATCATTCTTCGATTTTAGGAAGCTTAAAATTCAACACAAAATAACTTCCAAACAAGCTAGGAATGGCAAAGTTCAACACCCACATTACGGTGATAATCGATAAAATGGTAAGCTCATTCACTTGTACATAACCAAATAAGAATACGGCAACACTTCCTTTTATGACAACATCAAAAACAGAAATGGACGGTATAATCGAAGCCAAAAAATACATGCTTGTTATCACGACCATAGCCTTTACATAATCGACGTCAACACCAAATATCATAAGTAGATAATAAAATTGAAATGAGAAAATTAAATAACGAATTAGGGATAATACTAGATTGGCGGCATGAGTCTTGAAGGATATGCGTTTAATGTATTCTAAGATTCTATTGATGGAATAGCCTTTAATGTTAATGGCTTTATGTTTAATTCCAAAAGCGGTAAATGCACCTATAGCAATTATTATGAATATAAACCTGCCGACCTTATAATAGTCCACATCGATTTGATAGCGATTGATAAACATAATTAGGCCGACAATACCAAGTAGGGTAGTTATGGTCATTTGAGCCATATTGCCCATAAGGTTCATCAAGACTATACGTTTTCGCAGAGGTTTGGCGTAATAGATTGCTTTTGCTCCATAGTCACCAATACGATTCGGAGTTATGAGAGATGCGGTTAATCCACCTAGACTTTGTTCCAAGGCCTCCTTAAAAGAAATTTTCTTAATGCTTCCTGCTAAAAGCGTCCATTTAAAAATCTCGAAAAACCAGTTGAAAATGCTCAAAATGATTAAAAAAAAGACATTTTTGGTCGAAAATGTATCGTTTTCTTTCAAAAATGCTAAAAATTCACTGAATTGCAAATCTTCATTTTCAGCTAGTTTAGAGTAAATAAAATAAAAAGCACCAACTACAATACTCAACTTAATCAGTACAAATAAGAATTGCTTAGTTTTGTATGGTACGCTGTACAACATGCTGCAAATTAAACCAAAAACTTAGACATGAAGCGTTATTTAAAACCTCTCCTTTTTATTTCAATTGTCTTTTTTATGACCTTAAGCTGTTATGGGCAGTTTAAAGATACGAGCAAATGGAAAGCGCTTTTTGCACTAGGCTTTAATTATCCTACAACGGACGGATTTGTTGACGGCACTTTTGCACAGCCCGTTAATTTCCCGACAGTAAATATAGGCATACAGCATATGTTTAAACGTGCCTATGGCGTAAAGTTAGATTATGGGTTTAATCGTTTTAAGAATGATGATGAATCACCAGAGTTTAAAGTGAACTACTCGCGTATAAATGCGCAATTTGTGTTTGATGCTACAGAGGCACTTGGATTTCTGCCACAACGATTGCGGACAATTTTGCACGCTGGTCCAGGCTTCAGTTTTACAACGCCTTTGGGCGACTTAAGTGATAATAAGCAATCGTATTTAAATATGTTAGGTGGATTGGAGGTACATTATGCCATCAACGAAAAAGTTTCCATTTATACCGATATCGCTTATATTTATGGCTTCACCTCCTTAGGTGATTATGATCCGGTTTTAAGTGGACTAGGTGCCTTTAATGGGAGTGTATTTAATGTTACTTTAGGATTAGCGGTCTCTTTAAGTGGTTGTCAATATTGTGATTAAGTGAGATGGGTAAAGAAAAAATTATATTAGGGATTGATCCAGGAACAACCATAATGGGTTTTGGTCTTATAAAAGTCGTAGGCAAGACCATGACGTTTATGCAGCTTAACGAATTACAACTAAAAAAGTATGATGACCATTATCTAAAGCTAAAACTCATTTTTGAACGCACGGTAGAACTTATTGACACATTTCATCCTGATGAAATTGCTATCGAAGCCCCCTTTTTTGGGAAAAATGTGCAAAGTATGTTAAAGTTGGGAAGAGCTCAAGGCGTGGCTATGGCTGCAGGTTTATCTCGAGAAGTGCCGATTACCGAGTATTCACCCAAAAAAATTAAGATGGCCATTACAGGTAATGGAAATGCGAGTAAAGAACAAGTGGCCAAGATGTTACAGAGCCTCTTAAAACTTAAAGAACTACCTTCAAATCTAGATTCTACAGATGGGCTTGCAGCAGCAGTTTGTCACTTCTACAATCAAGGTAAGGTTGAGGTCGGTAAAAGTTATACCGGTTGGGCGGCTTTTGTTAAGCAGAATGAGGATAGGGTGAAACGGTAAGCAGTATGCAGTCTCAGTATTCAGCCTACATAGCTTTAATCAAAGTTTTTGATAAACTGCCAACTGTTACTGAAAACTGAGAACTATTATGAGTGGCATTTACATCCATATCCCCTTTTGCAAACAAGCTTGCTATTATTGTGATTTTCATTTTTCAACCTCATTAAAAAAGAAAGAGGAGCTTATTGAAGCCCTTGCTAAAGAATTAGCACTACGTAAAGCCGAATTTGAAAACATTATAGTTGAAACCATATATTTTGGTGGTGGTACTCCAAGCTTGTTATCTAATGTCGAGTTACAATTTTTGATTGATACTGTTTATCAAAATTATAAAGTTGCTAACCAACCTGAAATTACTTTGGAGGCCAATCCAGACGATTTGTCCAAAAATCGAATCGTAGAATTATCAAATAGTCCTATCAATCGTTTATCTATAGGAGTTCAATCGTTTTTTGAATCTGATTTAAAATTGATGAATCGCGCTCACAATGCAGAAGAAGCAAAAGCCTGTTTGGAGGAGGCCACTAAGCACTTTGATAATATTTCACTCGATTTAATTTATGGTATTCCTGATGCATCCAACGTACAATGGCTTAAAAATATTGAAATCGCTTTGAGTTTTAATGTACCACATATTTCTAGCTATGCTCTAACTGTAGAACCTAAAACCGCATTAGCGTCATTTATTAAAAAGGGTATAGTTGCAGATGTGGATGATGAGCAAGCTCATGAGCAATTTCATCTTTTAAAAGAGCGATTAGGAGCGGAAGGATATATTCATTACGAACTGTCTAATTTTGGTAAAGAGGGGTATTTTAGTAAAAACAATTCGGCCTATTGGCAAGGGAAACCGTATTTAGGAATAGGTCCTTCCGCTCATTCATTTAGTGGAAAACAACGTGGTTGGAATGTCAGAAACAATTCAAAATACATCAAATCCATTCAGCAGAATGAGTTGCCCATTGAGATAGAGACACTTACTAAAACGGATCGCTACAACGAATATATAATGACTGGTTTGCGTACCATTTGGGGAGTCTCATTGCTTAAGGTCGAAAACGATTTTGGTGCAGTTTTTAAGGATTATCTTTTGGAGCAAGCCAATGTTTTTATTAAACAACATTTGTTGTATATTGATGAAGCGCATTTGCGTGTCACCAAAAAAGGTCAGTTTTTAAGTGACGGCATTGCTTCAGAATTATTTAAACTCAATTTATCTTGATTGCACAATTACAATACAACTCTAAAAGACTAAAAATAGATTTATCGCAACCTTTAGATATTTCAATTGCGATTAAAGGCGATGATTCTAATGTAAATGCTTGGTATATTGATTCACCTAAAATTGAACCAGAGGTTTTTGAAAATGGTGTTATCAGTGTCGAGGAAGGTGCTCCGGTTAATTTTAATAGAATCACCTTTAACCCACATTCCCATGGTACACATACAGAGACTGTAGGTCATATCACAAAAAAGAAATATTCGATAAATAAATACTTAAAGCAGTTTTTCTTTTTAGCAGAAGTGATTACAGTTGCACCTGAAAAATCTGGTGAAGACTATATCATTTCGGCAAAACAATTGCAGTTTGCCATAGGCAACAAAAAACGTGAGGCTGTGGTTGTCAGAACACTCCCTAATACTAGAGAAAAGAAATCAAGACAATATTCAAATACCAATTGGACTTATTTTGAGAAAGATGCCATAAAACTACTAGTCAAGAAAGGGATAAAACATCTATTAGTTGACCTACCAAGCATAGATAGGGAGGAGGATGCAGGTGAACTGAAAGGTCATAATGCCTTTTGGAATACTAAAGGAAAACTAAGGACAGATTGCACGATTACAGAGTTTATCTATGTCTCAAATAAAATTAAGGATGGAGCTTATATGCTTAATCTTCAGATTGCACCTTTTGAGAACGACGCTTCGCCAAGTAAGCCCGTTTTATATCAGATATTAGATTAGCATGTAACATTTCTAAGATTTAAGTGTCCAACCAAAGCATTATGGAAACATTTTTTATAATCATAGTAAGTATTTTGGTAACATTAGGCTTGGTTACTATTTATAAGCAATGGCAGACCAAAAATAAGACCAATCAACAATCCATAATCTTATTAGACAAAATCAAGCGGGTCTGTAAGTTTATTACTGTTGAAGGTGATTTTGCCGAAATCTACCATTATGAAGACGTTAAGGAGAAGTTCTTAAAACTGATTTCGAGCAAAAAGAAAGCTTTGGTCGTTATCAATGCCAAAGCACATGTTGGTTTTGATTTAAGTAAAGTGCAAATGACGTCCCATCCAAAATCTAAAACCGTAATACTTTCACACTTTCCACAGCCCGAGGTATTATCTATAGAAAGTAATATTAATTATTACGATAAACAAGATGGGATGTTTAATAAGTTTGATGCTTCAGATTTAACTGAATTACACGCACAGGCAAAAGAACATATCAAAGATAAAATTCCAGAGAGTGGCTTATACAATGTGGCAAAACAAGAAGCCTTAGAGGCTATACTATTGATTGAAAATTTAGTTGAAACTATTGGCTGGACTCTGGATTATTCCGCTCTAAAGATTGAGAATAGGTCACCAAAAAAGTTAAAGGACTAATGGCCAGAATTAATTTTTCGTTGAAAAAATTTCTAATTAGTAATTGGTTTATAACCTTGTTTTCTACCATGCTTGGTGTTTTTGCAGGTTTATACCTGTCTAACTATTTTGAAGCTAAAAAGTTTAAAGCCGCTCAACGAGAAGCCCTAGAAATGATTAAAAAAGAGATTAGGAACAATCAAGAGATTTTGATTGAATACGACTCTATTTCTAGATTAAAGATTGAACAAGTAGCCTATTTTTTTTCAAAAACAAAAGGTGATTTATCGTCTTCTGATATGTTGATTCATAACGATTCTTTAGCAAGCTTTAAGCAGAAAACGAAAGAATTGATTGATAATATGGAAACAGAAAAAGCTGAGAACAGTAATGATTCTCTTAAAATATCTGGCGATGCCAACATCAATATTCAGTCTAGATTAATTGTTGGTGAACTTAGCAATATTGCATGGAATTCATACAAACAAACCAATTATACAGACATCACAAATTTTGAATGCATCACTGATATAGAATTAATATATCAACTTCAAGATGATTTCAATACCATCAATGAAACACTTAAAGACCAATTTTATAATGGATATTGGATAAATGGCAAAGAGCAAAGAGACGAATTTATTAATCAATGGGTAAAAGTCATACAAAGAGGTAGTTTACTTCTTCAAACTTATGAGAATACCGATGACGTGCTTTTTAAAAATTGTAATTAAATGAATATTGAGGACTATAGAAATTATTGCATGGCAAAAAAGGAGGTCACAGAGCATTTTCCTTTTGATAATGATACCTTAGTATTTAAGGTCTGTAACAAGATGTTTGCCTTAGCTTCATTAAAACGGTGGGAGGAAGGCGATGCTTTTATTAATCTTAAATGCAACCCAGAGTATGCACAAGAACTAAGAGCAGAGTTCGATAGTATTAAACCTGGTTACCACATGCACAAACAGCAATGGAATAGCGTCTATATTCATACTGGCGAGTTGTCATCAAAATTAATCTTAGAACTTATTGACCATTCTTACAATATGGTCGTAAAAGGATTGCCTAAAAAGCTACAGGCTAAACTGCAATAGCAATTAAAAGTCAAATTTATACCTACCAACGCTTCAAAGCGATTACTCAACGAAAAATAGAATTTTGAAGTAACTATCAATATAACTTTATTGGGAGTATTATTAATTAATCCCTGATAATGAATTTTTTAGTTATTTATGCCGTCATATTGCTATTAAGTACTTCAGCGTATCTATTTTCTACAAATAGTCTCACATTACAAGACTTTAGCGAAATTTATAGGTTTTTAAAAAGAGCCGTTTTTATAACGCTAAGGCTGCCCGCTAAAAATGATAGTTCATATCTGATTTCTGAGATTAGTACTGTGGTCTCTGAAAGAGGAAAAGCATTGAATAAAAGCCTAAAACATTTAGAGTTTATCGGAAAACTCGAGTCTTATATCAATAAAAATGAAGAATGCTTACTTTCTGTAGATTGCCTTTATGAGTTGAAAGAAAGTAAATTTAAAACACAAGTTTCAGTATTAGAATCCACATGTATACTAAGTTCTATTAGCAATAAAAAAGCAGCTTAACAGAACCAAAAACCATTCGTCGACACTTATCTGCCATTCATCTACACTTAATAACAACTAACCGAAATACAATGTACTTCTGTTAAGGATTCTTTTAAATTGCTATCCACTAAATAAGATATCATGAATACCCTTAATATTTTATTGATAGAAGATGATATGATTGAGGTGATGAAGCTTAAGAGAGCTAAAGGATCCCTTGGTCTTAATCATAATATTACGGAAGCCAACAATGGTGAAGACGCATTAAAACTTTTAAAACAAAAAGATTACTTACCAGATATCATTTTGTTAGATCTTAATATGCCTAAGATAAATGGCATAGAGTTTTTAAAAATTCTTAAGGCTGATGACCAGCTAAGATACATACCAACTGTAGTGCTGACTACCTCAAGTAATCAGCGTGATTTATTGGAATGTTATAAAATAGGAATCGCAGGCTATGTATTAAAACCTTTAAAATATGAAGATTATGTTTCAAAAATTGAAAAATTATTGTCATATTGGAGTGTTAATGAATTAATTATGGTATAATGAAGGGCATCATATTTACAGAGTTCCTGGAGTTGGTTGAAGAGAAATTTGGTTTGGTTATGGTTGACAAAATTATTAGTCAATCCAATTTAGAGTCTGGTGGTGTTTACACATCTGTCGGCACCTATGAGTTTTCTGAAATGTTACAACTCATTACACATCTTAGTAATAACACGGATATATCTGTGGACGATTTGCTAATGGTGTATTCGGAGCATTTATTTACGGCATTGATTAAATCACATCCAGACTTAGTCAATCATTATGAAGACCCAATGGACTTGCTCGCATCTATCGAAAATCATATTCATGTTGAGGTCCAGAAGATATATCCTGAAGCACAACTGCCAACTTTTGATCTAGAAGAGCGGACTGATACAAAAATGGTGATGGTTTATAAATCCGATAAAGCCCTGTACATGCTAGGAAAAGGATTGATGTTAGAAACATTTAAACTTTTTAAAGTACCAGTCGATATAGCCTATGAAAAACTAAATGAAGCTGGTACCAAAGTGCGATTTGTTATCACTAAACGATAATGAATGAGTCAAGAAGAAGTAGATATCTTAAAACGAGCGTTAGCGCGCGAACGTGCATCTAGGAAAGCGGCTGAAGAAATTCTTGAAGCAAAGTCTGCAGAGCTTTATGAAGTCAATAAAAAGCTCGAAGAATCCCATGCTGAGCTAACGGTACTCTACAATAAAACCTCTTCACAACTTCAAGGAGTATTCGAGAATATTGTAGATGCCTACGTCATTATGGATTTATGGGGCAATATTCTTAAGATGAATGAGGCAGCGGTAACGCTATTAGGCTTTAAGACGGTTCACGATGAAGGAAATCTTTCTACACTAGTTGATCCCAAAGATATAGATAAAGTAGAACCAGCTTTTAAACAACTCTTTGAAAACGGCTCTATTACTGATTTCAAAATTAGAATTAGAACCAAACAAAACATCTCAAAATTTGTACATATCAATGCCAGTATTATCTATGAGGATGGTAAGGCCGTTGCCGCGCAGGGTATTGTACGGGATATCACATTAGAAAGTGAATATCAACGTGCCATTGAGACAGAACGGGAAAAGTATAGAAGTATTATAGCCAATATGAACCTTGGTTTGGTTGAAGTTAATAGCGATGATGTTATCCAAATGGTCAACCAAAGTTTTATAGAAATGTCTGGTTATAATGAGGATGAGTTAGTCGGAAAAAAAGGTGGCGAGTTATTGGTGGCCGACAAATCATCTGATATTATACTTAAGGAAAACCAGAAGCGCCGAGAAGGAAAGTCTAACTCTTATGAATTGGTTGTAAAAAATAAGGCTGGCGATTTGAGGTATTGGTTGATTAGTGGTGCACCAAATTATGATATTAATGATAACGTAATTGGTTCTATAGGTATTCATTTAGATGTAACTGATGCTAAACGCAATACTGAACTTATTGAGCAACAAAAGAAGGAGTTAGATGTTATTGTCAACAATTCCTCAATTGGTATTGTGTTAACAGAGGCAAACAACATTAAGCGGACAAATGAGACATTTCAAAATATGCTAGGCTATAATCAAGAAGAGCTAAATAGGCTTACTATTAAAGATCTGTCTTTAGCTGAAGATTATCCTGAATCAAAAGCATTTATTGAAAAGATGAATGCAGGTGAGATAGATAATTTCATAGTTAATAAACGCTACAAGAAAAAAGATGGCTCTGTTATTTGGGCTAAGACTAATGTAAGTGCTGTAAGAGACATAAATGGAAATATCAAATTTCAAGTTGCCTTAATTGAAGACATAACTTCAGAAAGAGAAAAAACATTAATCATAGATATGATTAATAACCTTACAAAATCTATTCTTGGGAAAACGGATATCAATGAGATTGCCTGGGAAATTGTTAATAATATTGCCGAGTATTTAGACTCAGATGATTGTGTCATTTATTTGGTAGATCATAAAAATGAAACTTTAGAGCAAGTTGCTGTTTATGGCGATAAGCTCGACCAAAACAATAATATCATTAACAAGCTCATTTTGCCTATTGGAAAAGGCATTGTTGGTGATGTTGTACGAACTGGCAAATCTGAGGTTATAAAAGATACTTCTAAAGATGGCAGGTATGTTGCTGATGGTGTTAAACGTTATTCCGAAATTACGGTTCCTATTATAAGGGATGGGAAAGTAATTGGAATTATAGATTCCGAGCATAAGGATAAAAACTATTATACCAATCAGCATGTAAAAGCTTTAGAAAGTATAGCGAGTTTAGTGGCTATAAAATTAAGAACAGCCATAAATATTAGAGAGCGCAAAAAAGCTGAGGAACGTAATATTCAACTTTTAAGCCAATTAGAAAAAAATAATAATGAACTACAAGAATATGCACATATTGTTTCACACGATTTAAAATCTCCTTTGCGAAGTATAGATGCATTAGTGCAGTGGATAAAGGAAGATAATAAAGGAGAATTTGATGAGGCGACCAATCAGAATTTTGAACTCATCGAAATGACTTTAGAAAAGATGGAGCAATTGATTTCGGATATTCTCGAATATTCCAGTGTAACTTCAGAATCAAAAGACAAAACTAAGGTTAATCTCAATGAACTCATTGAGGAACTTAAGCAAATTTTATATGTGCCAGAGCATATTTCAATTCGTGTTCTCAACCTACTTCCAACAGTGATTGGTGATAAAACCAAGCTACAGCAATTGTTTCAGAACTTAATTAGTAACGCTATAAAATTCAATGATAAAGAAAATGGTCTTATAGAAATTGATGTGGAAGAACAAAAATCGTATTACCAGTTTTCAGTCAAGGATAATGGAGTAGGGATAGAGAAAAAACACCACGATAAAATCTTTAAGATATTTCATGCCCTAAATAAGAATAAGGAATCATCAGGTATTGGTCTTTCAATAGTCAAGAAGATTGTAGATTTGTATAATGGTGAAATTTGGTTAACCTCAAAGCCTAAAGAAGGTACCACCTTTTTCTTCACACTAAAAAAGTAAGGCTATGGAGCAACCAAATCTATCGTATATTGAAAGCATGTCTGGAGGCGATCAAGCCTTCGAACAAAAACTTATTGATATCATTCAGCAAGAATTTCCAGAAGAAAAAGAAATTTACTTTAATAATATTGCAGCTAATAATTTTAAAGCTGCTGCGGAAAACGTACATAAACTTAAACATAAAATTAGTATTTTAGGACTCGTTAAAAGTTATGAAACTGCCGTTACTTATGAGCATCATCTTATAGAAGGTAGTAAAGAAGGGCAAGATGATTTTGAAGCCATTTTGCAAAACATGACTGATTTTTTAGAGACGTTATAAGCCTAATTTATGAATTGTATTATTATCGATGATGAAGCTACAGCCAGAGCTATAATTGGCCAATTGTGTAGCAATGTACCAAGCTTAACTGTTTTAGAAGAATTTCCAAATGCAATACAGGCGATAAAGTATCTTAACCAGAATGAAGTCGACTTGATTTTTCTCGATATACACATGCCCGACTTCACAGGCTTTGATTTTATTGAAACCATTAAAAATCCACCAAAAATAGTCCTCACAACCTCTGATGCTAATTTTGCAATCCAAGCTTTCGAGTATGACTGTATAGTGGACTACCTGGTGAAACCAATCACACCTGAGCGTTTTCAAAAAGCCATCCAAAAAGCAGAAACTTCGCCAGTGGCAGCATCAAGTTCTAGTGCATCAGAACATGTGGAAACCACTTCAGGCAATGACCTGTATGTGAATATTGATAGACGTTTAATTAAGATTGATATTCCTAGTATTTACTTAGTAGAAGCAAAAGGCGATTACATTTTAATAAAGACAGAGGATAAAAACTATACGGTTCATTCGACCTTGAAGAAGATAGAAGAGAAATTACCAGATAGTCTGTTTTTAAAAATTCATCGGTCGTATATCATCAATGTACAGAAGATCATTGATATTGAAGATAATAGTGTGCTGATTAAAAAGGATGTTATTCCTGTAAGTCGCTCTAATCGACCAGAGTTAATGAAGCGCTTAAACTTACTTTAAATAGTACATCGACAGAAAAACGTCAACCAACGATTCGGTAAGTTTAGTCATCGAAATTTGAATTTCTTATAGATTTATCTTATTTATCTTTGAATCAGATTCATAGAGTAGGTTTAAATATTGAATTAATAGCAAGATAAGGCAGTAGAATTTTCTACTGCCTTATTTTTTTGATATTAAATCATAGTCCAAAAACCATTCGTCGACACTAAATGGTTTCCTAACGTTAGCCTTACCGTGTCAATCGAAAATCCTCAAAAAAGTCGTAAAGGCAAGGTAGATTTGTTTCAGAATTTAAAATGAAACCGTATGAAACCCCAACTTTACGCTTTAAAGAGACAACTATCACTAGTTATAATATTAGTAATTAGTTTTACAGGTATAGCACAAGAGGATATTCCTTTTAATTGCGACTATAATGCTTATTTATTTCAGTTTAACGATGTCTATGCCATAGACTTGGCATCAGGTAGCTCGTACTTAGTTCATGAAAACGTAACAGAAGCTTCTATTAATGCTGCAGCCTATAATCCTGCGGATGGTTTTATTTGGGGTTCTCTAAAAGGTTCAAAAGACATTGTAAGGATAGGCAAGAATTTTACAACTTTAATTTATAATGTCCCAGAACTTCCAGATTATAATCGTTATGTTGGTGGTATTAGTGCAGGAGGCATGTATTATTTAAAAGGAGGAAATACAACGTACTTTAAAATTGATTTAGATCCTGGGTCGCCAAATTATGTGCAACACAACGCCACGGAGACATTATCTCGAAATATTAATATTCACGATTGGGCGTTTAATGCTGTTGATGGCCAATTATACACTGTAGAGAAGGGTTCTAATACATTATACAGAATCAATCCTGATAACGGTCTAGTGACGACTTTGGGTGAAGTGCCGATTTTGGCAGGAAATAATTATACTTATGGTGCCGTATATTTTGATGCTGACGGGCGTTTTTATATATCAGCAAATCAAACAGGAACCATCTATGTGATTCAAAATGTGCAAACCGTAAATACATCTGCGGACATGGATTCTAATTTATTTGCTTTTGGACCATCAAGTTCTAGTAATGATGGCGCACGTTGTCCAACGGCTCCCGTACCGCAAGAAATCTGTGATAACGGTATTGATGATGATGGTGATGGTCTTATCGATTGTGAAGATCCTTCATGTTCTGGTTATGAATCTTGCGAAGTGATTGAACCACCAACTTCAGGAGGTAATGATGGTGGTTTAGAAAGTAATAACCGTTTATCTGAACAAATCAACCAACGTAACTTTAACAGAGCCAAAGCAGGCCATAAATTTGATAGATTAACAGCACCAAAAGTTAGACGAAGGCTTGCGTATTCACTAGCTAAGAGCAATAACAGTTTTACCCTGCAAGATTTCATCCCTTTAGAGGTCATTGGCGAAACCGAAGCGATAGAATCCACACCAGCAGACTTAGTGAATATTACTAATGCTACAGAAGTCTATGCTGTAGATTACATGAATTTAGGGACACCAATAGCCACGGTTTTGGCCTTAAAAACAGAAAATGGTGTCTATGAGCATACCAAGTATATCTGTGACCGCTTACTGGGAGCAGAACTCATCTCAGTAAATACAATGACCATAAATGAGCAAGCCTTTATTAAGTCTATTATTAAAAACGTAGATGGCACTTACGAATTTGTACTAAGCTTATCCGCTAAAGTGATTAATAATGAACAAAACTTTGCCATAGAAAGCCACTGGAATTTAGATCAGTACGAAAACAATACCACCTTTTATAATTTTCAGATATGGGCTAATACTGTTGATGATTTGTACCTTTTGGGTGAAGAAGTCTTGAATCTTTTAAATATTGAAAAGCCAATTACTGAATACAATAATTCTACACCACCTACGGTATTTGTTAGAAAAGGACAATATGTTAATGGAGGTTTGGATTTACAGATTGTCAATACCAATCGCACTGAGTCTGTAACATTAGACGCAGGGTATAGAACTACGGAAACAACAACATTTAATACACTCAATTCTACCATAGACTTGAATGGCAACTACATCACCAATCTCACAGTGGATACAGGACGTTTGTTTGATATAGGGTTTAGGATTGGTGATGGCATTGCCACACCAGATGATTTGTTTATGTCTGATGGTCCTTGGGGTATTGATGACTCACAAGAAGGTACAACGGTAGGGCTTTATAATGTCACTGAGAACGACTTTGATTTTGAGGTTATGGATTACCCGATAGAGCGTAATGTACAATTAAGAGCAACAACTAATACATATGTGGCAACTTACAGAGCCTTAACACCACGCTTTAAAGCCGTAGATCTCATGGGTTATAATAGCTTAAAGTTAAGTGCATCTGGGACAGGAAACTTAGGGATTGCTTTTGTAAAACAAAGCATTACGAACTGGGAGGACCAGTACAAAATGACCATTGCATTAAACAATACGCCACAAGACTTTGTATTGCCTCTGGCTGATTTTATGAGTGCTAATGACATAGATCCTGTGTTGGATGATGTAGTCACTATTGTCTTTACAATGGCTTCTGACGATGGTACTTCACAAACTAAAGTTATGAAGCTAGAGGACTTAAGGCTATCACAAGAAACTGCTTTATCTATAGATGAGTTTGAAACGGCAACCAATACTCTAGGAGCCTATCCTAACCCTATGACCTCTCAAACGACCTTAACCTTTAGTTTAGCACATAATGAAACCATACAGTTTATGGTCTACGACCAGTTGGGTAAGCAAGTTTATCATACAGCCTATGATGCCGTAGCAGGTAAAAACAGCATGACCTTTAACAGAGCAAACTTAAGCACAGGTTTATATTTCTGTAAAATTTTAAGTAGCGAGTACGAGTTTAATCCCCTAAAACTGATTATTAACTAGCTAATTTCATAATCAATTTGTAAAGGTAAAGGCGAGAGCTTTTGCCTTTTATTTTTTCTATATAAACCAAATCGATAAAAGGTTAAAAAACCATTCACCGAAACTAAAAAACCATCTATCTAGGTTAACGTAGTGTCAATCGAAAATAAAAACTCCCTCTCTTTCTAAGCCCTAGTTTAGTGGTATAAAAACAAGAAATCATGAAACATAAATTACTCATTCTTTGCTCGATAGTAGCAATAACAGCATCCGCACAGAACTATCAATTTCTGGGGGATTTTACATCAAACGGAACACCATTGTATTTAGAAAACCCTGGCGATACCGTTTCAGGAGAAACATTACAAATGATTGACGATTCCCTCCCGGAGAGCTACCCAGTACCGGATTATAATCCACACTATATTTCTTCTGGCTACGACACAGATGTCCAACTCGATAGTTTGGCAGATGTTTGGGTGACCTTTGTTAGTGAAGGTGCGGGTTATAGAAATGTATTGGGATTTTATACCTACGACGTTAATAATCCACCCACCACAGCCCCACAGCCAGAAGATATTACCATTATTTTTCCAAATGCATCTGCTTTATATAGTGGCGGTGGCTTACAGGCTGGTGACAAGGTTAAGCTTGGTACATTTCCTGCAGGTACAGGAATAGGCTGGGTCTTATTGGCAAACGCCTGGAGTTCGTCTACAAGTAGTGTAGGTTACGGCCATTGGCAGTTATATTCTAATCCAGATTATAACCCAGAATCCGATGCCGCTTTACGATACCATAATGTTCTTTTAAATGATCCATCCAATGAGCGTATTATTTTAGGGTTTGAAGATATAAGAAGAGATTACGCGTCTTGTGATAACGATTTTAACGATGCGATATTCTATGTTACAGCAAATCCTTATGAAGCTTTAAGAACTGTAAATTATGCAGATGTTAGTAGTGCAGCAGATGTGACCTCAGGTAACGACGGTGGGTTGGAGAGTAATGGCGATTTGGCGAGTTTAATAGCCAAGAGAAACTTTAACCGCACAAAAACAAATAATATCCACAACAAAAGAGATAGACAATCCAAGTTTATGAGAGATATGATGTCCTTGTCTAAAACGTCAACCTCGCAAGGTTTGGAATCTTACCTGCCAGAAACAGGGATGTATGGTAATGAAACGGCTTATATTTCTAGTCCAGAGGATTTAATCGGTATCACCAATGCCACGGAAGTATTCTCCCTAGACATGTACAAAGAGAGCACTAGAGTGTCTGCGGTTTTAGCAACAGCAACAGAAGGTACAGTTTATGACCATTCTAAAGTCATTTGTGATAGGCTTAACAGCTCTAGCTTAGAGGATGTAAGAACTGTAAATGTAAGAGGGCACCAAATTATTAGTGCTAGTATTTTGCGCGCTACAGGAGAAAGGGAATACACCCTAAGTTTCTCGGTAAAATTAGGTGAGATGCAGAATGAATTATTCAGCTTTTGGAATGTAGCACAATACCCTGAAGGCGATTATTATAATTTCCAGATTTGGGGAAGTTCATTTTCACAAGTGTTTACAATCGGTAACTATGTTATTGATACACTTACCGCCGAAAACCCTTTGGTTAGCAACGCAGTTAATGATGTAATACCTATGGTTTTTGTAAAATCAGGGACTTATAGCAATGGTGAACTTCAATTGAATATCATAAACAAAATCAATGCTACGGCCTTAAACTTTAACGCCAGTATTGCACCAACAGAAACGATGGATCATTATAGCGATTTACAGACTATAGTGTTATCAGGGGATTGGAATGAAAGTATTACCATAACCACAGGGACGTTGTTTGATGTTGGTTTTTCGCTACAAGTTGCAGGCTATGCACAGCACGATGCTTTGTATTTGGCTGATGGCCCTTGGGGTGTAGATTACAACGAACAATTAGCAGATATCCATAGCTTTGATGTAGCCAACAATCCTATAACGTATGATGACAACCTTTACGAAATAGAACGTCAGCCTTCAGTTTCGGGTATTGCTACAGGACATGTTAATTTGTTTCGACATGTATTACCTGGTGATCAAACCTTGGACGTCACCAACTTTGAAGCGATGCAGTTTTATATGACAAGCAATCAATTGATTGAAGTCGTATTGATGCCCGAGAATTTAGAAGATTGGAACAATCGTCTGCGTTATACCATACGCGCAACTTCAGGACATACATTTTATAACATTCCTTTTGAAGATTTTGTGGATGCCAATGGGCAAAGTGGTAGCATGACAGATGTAAAAACAATAGTGTTCTCGGTCGTTGGTAACTATGCTGATGCGGTACCATTTAATTTAGAAGTGTCTGAAGTGGCATTTGGCGCTAACCAGAGCTTAAGTATCGATACCTTTGAAGTAGAGGAGAATGTATTGGGAGCCTATCCTAACCCAATGCAATCTCAAACGACCTTAACCTTTAGCATGGTACAAAATGAAACCGTACAGTTTATAGTCTACGACCAGTTAGGTAAGCAAGTTTACCATACAACCTATGAAGCCGTAGCAGGAAAAAACAGTATGATTTTTAACAGAGTAAACTTAAGCACAGGCTTATACTTCTGTACAATTGCTAGTGCTCAACATGAGTTTGATGCCTTAAAACTGATTATTAATTAACCCTAATTATTAACTAATTTTAGAAGGCAAAGGCGAACGCTTTTGCCTTTTGTTTTTTGTGTCATTCAGAGGGAATGATGACCGATGAATCTGTATGAATTTAAACTTAATTTTAAAAGATTCTTCGCCACGCTCTGAATGACAAAAGCTTTTGCTTTTCGTTATAATTTTGATTTAGGAATTCATTTGCAATGAGCAATACATTTTGCTGGGCATTGCAGTTGAATACTTTTTAAAGATTTATAAACCATAATGCGTATTCATTTTATTTTTGACTTTAGACAAATCAATTCCTTTCTTTTCAACGTATTCAATTAAATTTAATTCAATTTTTATCTGCAACTTGTGAGCTTTTAATGATATGTCTTTAGTTCTTTCAGATAGTTTCTTGTAGAAAGAATCAGATTGGAATTCATTTTTGTTTTCTATAAGACTTTCATGAATAAGCCAATTTCTTTCTGTTAGAAATTTATGCAATTCATTTATCAAAGATTCAGGAAGCAAGGCTTCTTTTTTCGCAACATTTATCGCTTTTCCAAAAGTGTAAAATTGTTGTTTTTTTAAAAGATTGTCCGCTTCTTTCTTTTGAGAAGGCTCTGTTTTTTTTAAAACAATCGAGTGACTCAAAGCGTCTTCTAAAATTTGTACAGCACAAAGAGCTTCTCCTAAACAACAATAGAGAAATTTTTCTTTTTCAGAAGCTTTTTTAAATTTAAATTTTTCGATAATTATAGATTTTCTAAATGGTAAATAATTTAATCATCAGGCTAGATGAAATCTTGTTACTAATACAAAAAATATCTCCAGCTCAACCTTTGTTCACAACGGTTTTGTAGGCTCGTTGCGGAAAATAAGCTGCGATTTTCCACCGTAATCGAAAGATAGTGAATTGCAATGAATTCCGATTTATGAATTCAGCCGCAATGAAACTATACCCGTTGTTCACTGGATTTATATCCTATAAAAAGCACTTTCATCAATTTTCAAGTCATAATCTTCCAGCATTTTTTTTATTTCTAATCTGTATGCTGCTTGATTTTTTATATGCCCTTTATATCCTGAATGTTTTAAAATGAGAATTGAAACTAATAAATGAATTCTATCAGCTTCTAAATTCAATTCTTTTATTTTAGTTTTTAGTAGACCTTCTTTGTATGGCATTTTACCATGTAAAAACTTATTTCTATTGTTCAATAACTTTTTTAATTTTTCAGGTAATTCTATTCTGTAAAAATCAAAAGCTAATAGAAACCTGTCTTTATTGAAAGGTGTATTAATATAGGTAATTTTTTTATTTAAAGATTCTAATTCTATTTTGCTAAATTTTTCTTTTTTTGATAAGACTAAAGATTTAAGTTCTTCTTTTAATGATTCAAGGTTTTCTGAACTCTTGATTGGTTCAAAGAATTTTTTGTTTTCAGAGTTTATTAAACCAACAATGGTTTCTAAAGCAACGTGGAAGTTAGAGCATCTAACTAGAGGTGGTTTTATCGCATTTCCTTCAATTAATAATTCAACTGTACGTTCTAATTCAGGTTTTACTTTTAAATCGCTTATAAGTTGAGATAATGATTTTTCTGGAAATAGTAAAGGTGTTAACAATGGACGTTTTTCTGAATCCGGTTGTATAAAAGTCCTAAACTGGCTAGGATTAATAATTTCTTGGTGTGAGATTATTGATTCTCCTAAAGATTCATAATAAATTGAATTTGCATTTTCGAACATTGAAGATTTGTAAGAAAAAATAAACTGTTCATTTTGATGCCAGTTTCCAGTTAAAAATCCAATTGATTTCAATGTTAATTCGCTTATGGTTTTAAAAGTTTCTAAATCTGTTTTATTTAAGCACTCAATTACTAAAAAATTAAAATCTTTTTGACTATGCCTGTAAACGTGAAAAACTAGATTATCTACCTCAATTACAATTAAACCTAATCCATAATGAATCTTTCTACAAGAATATTGAGCTCCTAAAAATATTGTTGTTAAGCTATCTTTTCCAATTTTCAGTATTGTACGAAATATTGAATTTGAAGTTGTTGGGAAATTCTCGGAGTAGATTGTTCCTAAATTACCTTTGATGCTTTCGCTTTGAACGAAGCTTTTGCCAACTATTCTGGTTGCGCTTTTGGCTGGAATCAGAAATGTTTTTTCATTAGAAATTAGTTTAAAGTCTTCATTAAATCCTAGTTTTTTAAATGTTACTTCATTCGGATTTTGTGGTGTTTTAAGTTTTAAGTCAAAATCTACGCTATAGTTTTCTTGAAGCTTGGTTAATGTGATTTCACTTTCGTTTAGTGGGAATTTATTTTTGTGTACAATTTGAAAAGTTTCTGTTTGTAAAAAACTGCTTATTTTTTCAATTTCATTTTCTATATTTTTCTCAAATTTCTCTTTCAATACGAATGTCTCTTAATCTTGTGTACAACTTAATATATCATAATAAATATAACTAATTAACGGCAGTAGTCAAGGGATAACAACACATTTAAGACCATGTTGTCTAATTTCTTATAAGCTAGTCTTTACCCAAAACCCACTTAAACCGTAACCCAATCTCAGTAAAGGTAAACCCAGCAGCAGTAGCAGAGGCAATATTACTATGTGTACCATAGATATTCAATAAACTTCGCTCAGAGAATTTATAGCCGAAGGCCCCTTGTAATCTATAAGCCGTTTGCTTTGGGTCGTCTTCTATAAACTGGTAACCAAAGGCTCCGGTGAGGTTATAAAACCATTGCTTAGGTTTGGCTACGGCTTCATCTTTTATCAAATTGACAAAGACTTCATAAGCATTAAATTTTTCCGGGCTAAAGTAAATGCTCGGGACTTGGTCTTTAAACGTAATATACTGGTAATTCAAACCTACTTTTAATCCTGGCTTTGGTAAGAGGTTGTAGTACAATGAGGTGAACAATAGATTTCTGGTATTGTTATCACTTTGTGTGGTATGCATTAATTGCGTATACCAACCTAAATTAACATTAGTACTTAAATTATAGTTAACGTAATAGTTATTCTGTACCAATTCACGGTCCAATAAGTCCGCATTAAAACTTTCTACCTGGCGCTTATACCCAATGTCTAAAGTTTGTAGTTTAAATGCTTTAATATTAACCGATAGATTCGTTAATAGTTGGGTGTAATCCGTAGTTTCAGCATTGGCAGATATGAGTCCTGCTGTACCTTTAAACGTAATATTGGGGACGACTTGGTAAGCTAATCCTAAGGATAAATTGTTAGAATTGGCCATATTATCGGTCACCGTATTGTTGGTGCTTCTATAACTATAATTGCCTAAAAGGCTCAGTTTTGTTGATAAGGGATAAGTTAAATTTGTACTAAGCATATAGGCTTTATTATCACCATTATCGAAGGTGTGAGCTGCTTTACTATCGAGTTGAGGTGAAAACTTTACATCCAATTGCTCAATAAAGTTGACTGCATCTTTTTGATTATTGTAAAACTTCAGGGTGTTTTTGGCTGAAGTATAGGCCTCGTCATATCTACCCAAGGCTTTAAGCACATTAGCTTTTCCTAGGTTGCCATCAAAAGAGGTGCTGTCGTTGGCTAGGATTTGATTGTAATCCGCCAAACTTTGCTTAAAGTTACTCTTATAAATATTTAAAGTCGCTCTTAAGGCCAAGACCCAATTTTGGTTGGGGTAATTAGTGATGAGTTGGTCAATTAAGGTGGTGGCCGCTTTGTACTTTTTAGTCCAAATCAGAGCTTGTACATAACGTTCAGTCATTTGTTGCGTGATTGTGGCTTCAGTCGTTTCCGTTAAACGCTTATAAGCTTCGGTACTTAAAGCTAAGGCTTGTTTTTCTTTTCCATTGAGGTGTGCTACTAAAGCTAGTCCGTTTAAAGCTAAAGTTTTGTGTTCTGGTTGTTCAGCTAATCTGTTGTACATCGCTTCAGCCTTATCTAGTTGTTCCCAGATTAAATAGAGATTGGCTAAGTTCAACAAGGTATCTTTATCATCCCCAAACAATTCGAGATTCTTGGTCAAAAGCGCTTCTGCCTTTTCGTACTGCTGTGCTTGTTGGTTTTGGTACGCATACCCTAAATAGATATACTTTTTAGAAGTCATTGCATTTGGATTGCCGGGAGATACTTCCAAGGCTTTGCTGACATAAGTTAAAGCGTTCTCGTAGTCTTTCAGATTGGATAATGTATTTGCAAAGCCTAATAAGGCAGCAAAACTGTTTGGGTCCTCACTCACTAAAGCTGCATAATAGGTTTTGGCATCGGTGAAGTTAGCATTCCATAATAAGGACTCGCCATAGTTCAACTTTATTTCAAAGTCATTCGGGTAATCCTTTAAAAGTTCGGTGAAGACTAGCTGGGCAGCCTTGGCTTTACCATTCAATCCAATAGCACGACCGTAGCATAGTCTTGCCGTTTTATTAGTAGGGTAATCCTTTAATATCATGGTAAAGAATTGTTCCGCCTTTGCATATTGGCCAGTTTCTAAGTAAGTAAATCCTTCTTGCATGTTTTGAGCTGTTGCGTTGCATACAACAACAAAAAAATAAATACGAATTATTGATTTTAGGGTCTTCATGTCTGTTACATTTTAACTACTTGCAAGTTACGGACAGTTGGTGCTTCATTCATCTACAGTAAACTACCATCCATCGAAATAGAACGCTCATACATGGAATTACACTAGATATTTACGTCAGAATTGAACGAATAATAATTAAAAAACAATAAAATTATGGCACTTACAATTACAGAGAACAACGGAATATTATTAGTAGAAGGAACCATCAATACTACTACAGTAAAAAACCTTAAATCCCACTGTGAAACTTTATTAAGGACATGTGGTGAAGCAACGATCGATATCCAACAAATCGCTTATATCGATGTGAACGGTTTGTTAGCTCTACGCGAATTATATGAGTATGCAAAACAAACACATACAGCATTCTTTATTGTTGGTGATGGTTGCAAAGAGATTTATGATGAATTTAGATTAGCCGCATAACCAATTGCTTTAAAAACAGAAATACCATGCAAGCCTTAGCCCTTTTAAAATCGAGAAAATTAACACCAGAACAATTGTTTATGTTGAGTGTGTTGACCGTTAATGGTGGTAATTACCTGTACAATCTTATATTAGGACGTGTACTAGGTCCAGCGCAGTTTGCAGATGCTGCAGTGCTCATCACCTTTTTATTAGTGTTGTCGTTTATCGCCATGACTTTTCAGTTGGTTACGGCAAAATTTTCAGTACTTTTTGAGGAAGACACCTTCAAAAATTTTATTGCTAGAGTATACAAACAGGCTTTAATTGTCGGAATCTTTTTAGGAGTATTGATCGTTGGCTTTGCCTCACAGTTACAAGCGGTGTTTCATACGTCGTCATCCAATATGTTTGTCATATTCGGCTGTGGCGTACCACTGTATTTTTTAATGAGCGTTAATCGTGGTAGCTATCAAGGTAAAAAGGCCTATAAATCCTTGTCTATAACATATCAAGGTGAAATGTTAAGCCGTTTGCTCATCACCCTAGGGATCATTCTACTATTCGATATTAAGTCGTCTTGGGTGATTGCTTTAGGAATTTTAATATCCTTTGGCTTTGGATTGTTTCCATTTAAGGCAAAGCAACTTAGCTTTAAAACGGTATTACCTTTAGAGAAAACCTATAGCAAACAAATTAAGCATTTCTTTTTGCTCACAGCTTTTTACGAGTTGACACAGATTATTATAAACAACAGTGACATCTTATTGGTAAAGCATTATTTTGAATCCTATGAAGCTGGTCTTTACGCTTCTTTGGCATTAATAGGACGTATCGTATACTTTATAGCATGGATGTTTGTGATGTTACTATTGCCAGCAGTTGTGGAATTGCAAAAAGAAGGTAAGGACACTGCATCCGTATTGTTTAAATATGTTGGTTATATCTCGGCAATTGCTTCGGTTATCATATTAGTGTGTTTAGCTTGTCCAGAATTAATTATAAAACTATTATTTGGAGAGGCCTACATAAGCATGGCGCCTTTGTTATGGAAGTATGCTATAGCAACGTCCATGTTTGCCATCTCAAATATATTTGCGTATTACTATTTGTCCTTAGACCAATATATACCAGTCATCATTTCAGGCATTTTTGGTATGTTACAGGTCGCTTTAGTCGTATTTTTTCACGATAGTTTAGCGCAAGTGGTGCACATGCAAATTGTAGCTATGGCCTTATTATTAGGGATTCAACTAGTGTTTTTTAAAGGGCAATACTTGATTCAAAAAAAGCTTAATCTAAAGTAAAATACCATTCGCCGACACTAAAAAGCAGCCCATCTAAAGTCCCCTGATTTTATAGCATTAAAACCCCAAATTTGTAGAGTAAACAATAAAAATATACAATCATGAAATTAGCAATTGTAACAGCATATCCACCGAGTAAAGTCACTTTAAACGAATATGCCTACCATTTAGTAAAGCAGTTTAGACAAAAACAAGAGGTCACAGAATTGATCTTGCTGACGGATAAAACCGAAGGAGAAAAAGATTTAGAATTTACAAAAGCAGGCTGTAAGATTACTGTAAAGGAATGCTGGAGCTTTAATAGCTATAAGAACATCATTTCAGTAACAAGAGCGATTAACCAAACGAAGCCAGACTCCGTATTATTCAACCTTCAGTTTATGAAGTTTGGAGATAAGAAAGTCGCTGCAGCTCTGGGTTTAATGTTACCATTGGTATGCCGATTAAAGAAGATTCCTAATGTCGTGCTATTACACAATATTTTAGAAGAAGTTGATTTAGGAAGCGCTGGTTTTACCTCTAATAAATTCATGCAAAAGATTTATGGCTTTATTGGTGCAACATTAACAAAGTTGATTTTACGGGCAGACACCGTAGCGGTAACCATGCAGAAATACGTTGCTATTTTAGAAGCCAAATACGGTGCTAAAAACGTGAAGTTAATTCCTCATGGGACTTTTGAAATACCACAAGAACCTGACTACAATTTACCAAAAGGGCCATTGCAAATTATGACCTTCGGAAAGTTTGGAACCTATAAAAAAGTAGAAGGAATGATTGAGGCTGTTGAGATGGTACGCAAGTCAACAGGTTTGGATTTAGAAGTGGTGATTGCTGGAACCGACAATCCTAATGTGCCAGGTTACTTAGAAGGTGTTAAAGCACAGTACAAGCATGTGCCTCAAGTTCGATTCACGGGTTATGTTGAGGAAGAAGACGTACCAGTCATATTTAATGAAAGTGCTGTGGTTGTTTTTCCTTACACGTCTACAACAGGAAGTTCAGGTGTATTACATCAGGCAGGGAGTTATGGCAAAGCTGTAGTGATGCCAGACTTAGGCGATTTAGCTCTATTAGTGCAAGATGAAGGTTACAGAGGAGAATTCTTTGAGCCTACTAATGTTGAAAGCTTGGCATTAGCTATAGAAAATTTAGTAACCAATGAAGCACATCGCTTAACTATTGCAAAAGCGAATTATAAAGCGGCTACGGCACACCCGATGTCTCAGATAGCTGAAATGTATATAGAAACGTTTAAACAAATTATAGATCGAAAGCGCGTTGTTAACCCTTTAATTGATAATAAAACGCAGGAAGCTATTCTTTAGTTGAGATATACTTAAAAGAAGGTTTTTTAGCCCTACTTTCGTCTATAAATCCAAAATGCTTTTGGGCATTTTGGCGCCAAGGAAGTCGTCCCACGACTTCCTTTGGTATTTCTACAAAATCGTAAAGGGTCCACGACATAAACTGAATGTTATTGTCTGAAAATATAGTCTGCATGGATTGATGGTAATCTGCTTGGTCATCTTCAGAATTTCCAAAAGGCTTCCAAAAACCACTATAAGAAGACATGCCATATTCGGTAATCACGATAGACTTGTTTTTAATGTTAGCTTTTAGCGCTTGATATTTTTCTGGGAGTTGATCTTCTTGGTCGTAGTAATGAAAAGATACAAAATCCAATTGGTCTTCAAGTAATGCTGCACTTTTCACGTTAGACCATCCAATAGTTATAGCATGATTTGGATCTTGAGACCTTACGAAATCAACCATATTGTCTAACCAAGCTATGACTAAGTCTTCGCCACGACTTTTAAAATCTAAATTGGGTTCGTTTTTGATGTCCCAACCCAATAAGGCATTATGCGATTTTAAAGCATTAACAATAGATTTGGCATGACGCTGTGTTAAGGTCCAATCGCGTACAGAATAATCCCCATAGAAGTCAAAAAGTGTGATCAAAACTTTAAGATGCTGTGTTTCGGCTATATCCAAAACTCGAACTAATTTTTCTAACTTATCTTTTGAAACATTTGATTTTCCAAAGTCTTCGTAAGGCACAAAAATCCGAACACTATTTAAACCAGCGTTTTTTATGATTTCAAAATCGGTGTTAATGATAGCCTCGTTAAAATGATTCCCATACATGTCCCAAGGGGTAGCTTGCGGGTAATAATTGATACCCTTTATATCGGAAACTGTTATCGGATTGATTTCTTGTTCTGCGGAATAAGGCGCACTCTCCATACGCACTAAATGTCGTATACGCCAAAATCCGTCTTCTAAGAGTAAGGTGACTCTATAGGTGGATTTTTCATAGATTTCTGCAATCAGTTTTTTATCATTAAAAATTCTTTTGTATTCAATGACATCATGGTCTGTTAGCACAGCAAGCTGTCCGTCTTCACTAAAAAACTCTAGGGTAGGATGATGTGCTAATGTGGTGGCTTCTATAAACGTATTGTTATCTGAATTCATAGAAACAATGTTGCGAATATGTTTTCGAACACTTTCAGTATAAAAATCATCCACACCTCCCATAGAGTTAGTCATATAGGCGACGTACCTTACATACCAGGCATCTAGATAATCATCTTCTATAGCTTTGAGGTTTTCCTTATCCATAGAACGCCCTTCATTGGCTAAAGGAGACCAAGTAAGTTCTGGTAAGTACTGGTCAGCTTGTTTAACCTCTGTATGGGGCATCGTACTACGGTCAGCGCCAGTGTTGAGGTAAGAAAAAATAGCAGCAACTCCATAAATCACTAAGGCAATGATAAGCACATAGCTTAATAGAATAATACCTCGCAATATGTTTTTGTTGTAACTACTCATAATTGATGTCTGCGAAAGATTTTACGATGCCAGCAGCTTCAATCTCCAGCTTATACCGACCTCTTGGATAACGATCTTTGTTTAATTTGAAATTAGCGAAGCCATCAATACTTTGTTCAATCATCTGATGTTCAATAGCGCCATCTTTGTAAATCTTTAATGTCACATCGAGTCCATTAGGAACATATTGATTCATAAAACTCTGTAATGGACCGACAGTTATTAATCTATGGTCTTCAGAAAAAGATACTTCAAAATCAGTAATGACCTGCTCATAATTTAAAGTGATGACCTCACTATTGGCCATCCCTTTTACATAGGCTTTAACCGTCCATTGGTCTTCATGGTCTGGATGTAATAGTTTTGCTGTAGCTATTCCGCCCATTGTTGTTCCAGAAGTCTTGGCTTTTAAACCAGCTTTGTTAGTGACGAAAAACGTAACGAAAGTACCATCGCTCACTACATTATTAAAACGGTCTTTTATGATGGAAGTCTTAAAGGTAGTCATCTGGTTACCATCGGCATAGCTGTGAATACGATTTGCTGAGATTGTAAAATGGGTTGGTATAGCAGGCACGATATTCACATCAAACTCTTTAGAGTTAAGACCTAAACATTCTGTACTAATGAGCATACGACCACTTTTATCATCAGAGTATAAACACTTATAGCCAATGCCATTTTTGATGTATATATCATCAAGTTCTCGAATCTCTAAAAACTGACGTTTTATAGCGACTTTAGTACTGTCAATAAGGGGATTGTCTAAATCATCTGTGGGTACGGTAACTAGCATCGAATAGTCTGTACCTCCAGCTTCGATACTAGGAGGACCAATGTAAGTCTCAATAGAATTAATTTTGTCTTTTGGCAGTATCTCGATTTGCCCTGAGTTTCGTTTAGAACCGAAATGCAATTCCCAGTTCAAAATACCTGACTTATTGGATAAAATGTTTGGGATTTCAAACTTTAATGAATTATTGATTTCGGGTTTTAAAATCAGGGGGCCATAACTGTTAGAGCAATACATAAATACATCAGGATTACCTTCAAAAGTAAATTCTAAGGTAATGTCATCTCCAGCTGTATAGACTTTTGATGTTGTGATTAAGGTATAATTATGATTAGAATTATCTTGTTTAGTAATAAGGCCAATAACAAGAAGAGCTAGAGTAATCAGTGATATGTGTAACGATTTTAATGACATTAGTTAGGATTGCCAATATAGGTGTTGACGTCTAGTTTTATGAATTTATAGTTAGGATGACTGATGGTTTGTAGCGTTTCATTAGAATGATGAACAATCCGATTGGATACAATCTTATTAGAAATCGGTTCATTGGGTAAGCCATTGACATAACAATTACGCATATCCTCACTAATAATTTTGATACTATTATTTTTTAAGATTGGGTATTGAAACGATTGTTTTCGCTGCTGGCGAATACCATCTTTTACAAACATATGATCCACCCATATCAAGTCTTTGTTTTCATTGTAATAAGACACTAATAATTGTGGAATCGTCACTTCTTCAGTGCCACTATTAAATAGTGAGCCAGAGATATGATTACTGTCTATTTTAGCAATGGATAGTGTTGTGTTCTTATATAAATCCGAACCAGAAACATTGCCTGCGGCTTGGAGATTAAATTTAGTGGGCTGTTCTTGAAACTCAATAGGTGTAAACTCATCAGGATTAAAAGTTTTTGGAATGGAATCTTTCGTTTTGGACCAAGCGATACCTTCAAAATTAATTCTGAATGCACTCACCTCTTTAGGCATCAACTTATGCTTTATGTGGTATTTTGCATTATAGGTGGCTAGTGCTTTATCATCATCATTATATAAAGTGCCTTTTAAAACCACATCTGCAGGAACATTATCTATATTTTGAACTTCACCAACAATGGCATAGCTATTATTAAACTTAACGAGCTTTGCCGTTAGTATTTCTAAAACAGGTTGTTTTAAAACATCTTCATGATAAGTTTGTTCGGTTGTGATTCGTCGTCGCCCTTGATTAAAGTAATTGGTTTTATTGCTCGCATAAAGTTGGTCTGGTGGTAAATCGGTAGTAATATCTTCTGGTTCTAAATACCATTTTCCATTGACCTGAGTGAGTGACCTGTAGTAGGTCTTGTGTATTTTTTCTAAAGGTGTAATCCAATACGTATTCACTTTTACACTAGCGAGATTGTCCGATTGACTTATAATTTCTGTAGTTATAGCATCTAGTTTTGCATACGAACTTAATAAGCCATCAGTGACTGATACTTCTAGCATGTATTGTGCAATAGTCATTTCACTTTCGGGGTTGATTAAGCTGTGTGCTTTCTCAAATTCTTTAAAATCTAAGGCGTCATAGTAGGCTAAAATGGCATTTTCTGGTGAATGATGCGATTCATTTTTAATATAGAATTGATAAATCCCAAAACACACAATAAGCGCTAAGATGATAGCCCACATATGTGTGAATTTTAGAAGACTTTTTGAAAATTTAGAATAATCATTCCGAAAATTAAAGTAAACAGGTAGCGGTTTAATTTTTGTTTTTAAACTGCGAATTAAGAATGATTGTACATTAAGTAAGAAAGCAATTAAAACCGTGAGAAAAGACATAGTTCCCCACAATAATTTTTGCCAGGTAGCCACATCATCTTTTGGTAATATGGATGATAACGGAGGTACATTTAGCTTTTCCCAGACCATGATGCCATTTTCAAGCTGCCTTAGTCGCTGCCAACCACAGAAATATAAAATAGGATCATAGAATTTATCATTAGAAAAAATATATTTCAGATTGTATTTCTCTGGTGTTGTTAAGAATTGCTGTAAGGAACCGATACCTTCAACACCTTTAAATTTTGAGTTTTCCAAACGCTCTATGGGTCTAGTTGTTAACTCAGGTAATCGTCTTGCTGAATGGTAATTACCATCTACAGACATGGCATTGGTTTGTGCGGATAGCCATGCCATCTGATCACCAAAACCTAAAGTCATATAACGCCATTGATCGTGTTGATCTTGATTAAGGAAGTTAACAATGGGCAACATTTTTATTTTCTGTGGCTGTGAAGGTTTAAAATAGCCAAGACTCATCGTAAAAATAGTCATAAAAAGAAACAGACTCGCTAAAATACCACCAGCAATGCGATGGTAAACAGCACCAAGCCTAGATTGTATTAAGGTCTTTAAATCACCTTTTACAAATCGGTATGTAAACTCACCAAATAAAGGCAAAGACATGATTGAGGCCCAAAGGGTAAAACGATCTAAGGTTAATATATTAAAAGCAGTCTCGCCTAATACCAGCTTGGGAATCGGTGTAGTGCCACCGGTTCCAAGTACAAATAATAAAGTTATGGATAAGCCGAAAAACAGATAGCGTCTACTATAAAATCTGTAAAAAATATAGGGTAGTAGAATCAATAAAATGCCCCAAGGAATTAAAAAGAATACAAGTCCTGATGAGCTTACTTCTAAGAAATTATCTCTCGAACCGTGAGGTATGGGCACCTGTGTAATAGGATTGTTTTTAGAATTTATCCAGTAGGGTAGTATGCAAACTACAATGATGATTAGTGAGAGCAATCCAAATCCGACAATGCGTTTAAATAGCCTAAAAAAGCTATTGATAAAAAGTTTTATGGTAACTGCCTTAATAGATTTTATAGGTTCACTGGCATTATCCATAATTATCATTCCTATTAATGGGAAAATAAAGAATACCATTCCAAAAATTGGTGTAACATGATGAGAGGTTACAGTGACCGCGATTAAAGAAAGGGATGTCGCCAAATAACGCCATTTCCCGGTTTTTAACCAGAGATAGATTTCTGGTAGAGCGTGCATTAGTACAGATATACCAATGATACTTGGAAGTTGTCCGAATATATGTAGGGTCTCAACAAACGAAGACGAAAACACCGCCAATATGGCTGCGTATCCCGCTACGGTTCTGTTTGAGGATAGCAGTAACGAAAATCGATAAATACCAGTAATGAACAGAACAGTTCCTATGAGCGCAACACTAAATAAACCAAATTTTAGTCCTCCTATAAAAGAAAGGGCAGCAATAGATTGATGTACTAATGGTGGGTAACTCATAACGGTAAATCCCGTGTACCATTTATAGTTCCAAGGCTCAAACCAACTATTGGCATAATGATCGGCAAAAAATAAATGAATAAGTGCGTCATAGGTGGTTTCTAAAGTGAAAAAAATAGAAGTCCCATGAAAAGCTATGCCAATTAAAAGTGCGGCAATTAAATATTTATTTGAGGCATTTTTCATTTAAATAATTGAGAATGTATTCAATACTGTAAATATATATAATTTAAATGCTGATACTGATTTTAATCAACTACAGTAATCTACCATTCGTCTACACTTACAGCCCTGCTTATCTAAATTAAAAAAATTGGGATGTCTTCTCAATTACTTTTGGACTGTAAATAATCACAAAAATCAATTATTATGAAAGTTTTAGCCATAGATGACCAACAATTAGTATTGCTTCCTTTACAGAAACGTTTAACAGATTTGGGATACGATGTTAAGATTGAAACGGATGCGCAAAAAGGTTTAGAGGCTTTTAATGCTTTTAATCCAGATTTAGTTATAGTAGATATTAATATGCCAAATGTATCAGGTTTCGATGTCATCACTCATATTAGAATTACTAAGGCATCAGATACACCAATAATGATTTTATCTGGAAACACGCTCGATGATAATATCACTAAGGCTTTCGATTTAGGTGTTAACGATTATATGAAAAAACCTTTGAGCCTTAATGAGATTTGTGCCAGAGTAAAACGATTAATAGGTGCTCCAGTGTTAAGTACAGTAGTGAGAGTAGAAAACAATGTCATGATTCAGCAGCGATGTGTTGGTGTAGTTATCCCTTGTTACAATGAAGAAGAACGTTTATTAAGTGATGAGTTTTTAAGTTTTGTAGACGAAAACTCA
Organism: Winogradskyella sp.; assembly: GCF_028289625.1. Taxonomy (GTDB): domain Bacteria; phylum Bacteroidota; class Bacteroidia; order Flavobacteriales; family Flavobacteriaceae; genus Winogradskyella. The sequence goes on from NZ_JANQOM010000020.1 coordinate 110,783, forward strand.
GGTTATCATCTATGTTTTGTAAATGATGGGAGTAAGGATAATACTTTAGAGGTTTTGCAGAATTTACAGAAGGGAAGAGAAGATTTTATTACAGTTTACGATTGTGAGAAGAATGGTGGTAAAGCAGAAGCTGTAAGACTTGGGATGCTACATATAGCCCAAAGGGATGATTTGGATTATATAGGCTTTTTGGATGCAGATTTATCTACGGATTTAGCTGATTTTGATGACTTAGTTAAGACTATTGAAAACTCTGATTTTAAAATTGTGAGCGGATCTCGTATTGCAAGAATGGGAGCAAATATCACCAAAGAATCCGCGAGAAAAATAATTAGCTTAACCATAAACTTTATCATAAGAAAAATTCTTTCCATGGATTTTAAAGACACACAATGTGGTGCTAAGATTTTCCGTAAGGATGTAATCGATATTGCATTCAAAAAGAAATTTGTCACCCAATGGATTTTTGATGTAGAGATTTTTAAGAGAATGACGATTCATTTTGGTCTTAAAAAAGCAAAAGCTATGCTATGTGAGCAACCGCTTAAACGTTGGATACATGCAGATGGCTCTAAACTATCAATGAAAGATTCTGTAAAAATTGTAATGCAATTAGCTCAAATAGCTTGGGTATATAGAAGTAAAAAAGATGTGTCTAATTATGAAGTTAATCATGAACTAGAAATAGTTTAAATAGTAATGAATTTAAAAATGAATATTGGCGTAATTATCATATTTCATAACAATGCAACTGAGATAAATAATCGAGCTTTTATCGAGAATATTAAGTCGACAAATCATATTAAGATGTGCTTTGTTGATAATGAAAGTAAGGATGAAACACTCGAGAAATTATTGGATATCAAGGAGGTTTGCGAGGACAAAGTCGCTGTGGTACAGATAAAAAAGAAGGTGAATCGAGAGTCGGCAAAACGAGCTGGTGCCAGATATATGTTTAACGATTTTGATCTAAAGCATATAGGTTTTATAGACACCCATAGTTTAATAGAACACAACTATAACATCAATGATATTCTAAATGCTTTGTATGTGGAAAAAGATGAAATCATTGCATTTGACAAAGAAAACAAACGCAAGCAACATATAAAATCAACCTTATTTAAAAGTGTTTTTTCGGTCCTTGATTATTTTAAATCTCAGGATTCTATTAAAAGTAATATACAGCAATCAATACTTTAAAAATTAGATTATGAAAGCATATCCAATAAAATTCATACCAATATTAAAAGAGAAGATTTGGGGTGGAGAAAAACTGTCTAAAGTTTTGAATAAAAAAACAACATCTAAAAACGTAGGTGAAAGTTGGGAAATATCAGGTGTAGAAGGAAATATTTCTGTGGTGTCTAATGGTCTTTACAAAGGCAAATCTTTAAACGATTTAATCAAAAGCTTTAAAGGAGAATTTCTTGGGAATAAGATAATTTCAGCTTTTGGTGAAAGCTTCCCGTTGCTCATTAAATTTTTAGATGCAAAAACAAATTTATCGGTTCAGGTTCATCCGGACGATAAAATGGCAAAAGCACAGCATAACTCATTTGGTAAAACAGAGATGTGGTATATCATGGATAGTGAAAAGGACGCTGAAATAGTATTAGGATTAAAAAGTACACAGACAGATACCGAAGTTTTGAAGCATATCAATGCCACTAATATTGATAAAGTCTTCAATAAAGAGAAGGTAAAACAAGGTGATAGTTATTTTATACCGGCAGGAAAAATCCATGCCATAGGTGCAGGTGTTTTGGCTGCTGAGATTCAACAAACAAGTGATATCACATATCGCGTTTATGATTGGGATAGAGTGGATAATAAAGGTCAGAAACGAGAGTTGCATACTGACTTGGCCCAGAGCGCTACTAAAGTATTTGAATCTAATGGTAAGTGTAGATACAATCTGAAGGATAACACAATCAGTAATTTAGTGGATTGCGATTTTTTTACAACCAATATCTTTAATGTTAGAGGATTAAATAAAAGAACTTATCACACCATGGATTCATTTAAGATATTTATGTGTGTTGAAGGGATAGCTAAAGTAATGATTGATGACAGTAGTGAGTTTGTAGCAAAGGGAGAAACTATCTTAGTTCCTGCAAATTGTGAATCAGTTGTTTTCAATTCTCAAAACGCAAAGTTTCTAGAAGTATATATTGATGCTAAGGATCCGAAATCAAGGAAAATAGCTTCTTAAATTAATAGGGTTTATTATTTGCACAAAAACACCTATGCAAAAAATTTTGACTAGCAATAGACTTTGAAAAGCATTTGGGGAAACTAAAAACACAGTAAATTCTAAAAGACTTTTCTTACATATTATCTATTTAAAAATGTGTTGTTTATCGAAAAAAAAAACAATCCATTTCAAATAAACTTGTCAAATTTGCCATTTGTCGAATTTCTAATAAATACCAGGTTTTAATGTCGGATATTTAAGCTATCCCTCTAAAATTAATAGCACCAAATTTACAGATTAATAGCCCAAATTTAGTATTAATGATTTAACATTATGTATTATGGATTTACAAATCACTAGTTACAACAACCGATTTCAAATCAAAGGAACTTTAAATAAACTAAGCCTAAAGACATTCAACGCACATTTTGCCAACATTTTTGAGAAACTAGACGATGTGCTATTAGATATTGAAAGTGTTGAAAGTATAGATAGAGCTGGAGTTATGGCTCTAGCACGATTGCACAATGAATCCATTATAAAATCCAAAAAATTATCAATTGTTGGTCTTGGCTGTAAAGAGTTATACGATCATTTTAAGAGTCAAGATAGTTCAACAGTCGCTGCTTAGTCAAAAGATAAAGATTTTAAACATAGTGTTTCCGACTAGTGTTTTTCTTGACAGATTAATACTCTCGGAAACACTTTTTTGTGCTATAAATTAGCAAGACATATCTGCAATAATCTTCCATTCGCCATTGATTTTTTTGAAAATAATGGTAAAGACCCCATCCGCATCACCGATATCACGTTTCAAGTGATACTCTCCCATCACCCAATAATTGTCTCCTTCAATTCTTGAAATGTCATTGATAACAAAATTCAACACGCCACTTTCGGCTTTAGTCGGATAGGCTTTTTTATATCTCTTGAGTGTATTCTTCCAACCAAGGGTTAATCCATTTGAACCGTAAAACTTTAGATCTTCACTTTTCCAATAGCCTTCCATAAATCCTTCTAAATCATGATTGTTCCAGGCAATTTCTTGCTTTTCCATAACCAATCTTATTCTAGCTTCTGCTAGATTGTCTTTGGTAATATGAGTTTCTGTATCAGTAGTTATATCTGCTTTTACGGAAATACAGCTTGTACTGCTTAAGACGATAAAAAGTAAAATTAAATATTTCATAAGCTCAAATTTAGATTCAAGCTTAAAAGTAATAAACTAAAGGTTAAAGTACGCCTTTCTGCTTCTTTAAGAAGGCATCAGCTTGATGCTGCATTAACTCTCTTGCCTTTTTACGTTTGTAATTCATTACTTCTTCTTCATCGGCAATTTCGGTATAAACCTTATTGTTAATAGCGTTATCAGTTTGTACAAGAAGCTTACGTTCAGCAACCTGTTGCATCGTCCAACTCTGAACCACGGTTTCCTGATCCTGTAGCTTGTAATCATATTCCCCTTTAGGCGATAATAGTTTAGCGATGATTGGCGAGGTTTCAATAGCTAAAAACAGTAAGAATATAAAGAATGAAGGTAACCAAGGTAATTCACCCAAAGCATTTACACGCGCCATTAAACCGTCAAAGTTATCAATAACGGGTTGGGATTCGGCGACATTAGCTTTATAATCCCCTTGTAGGGTAATGATTTCGTTTTCTATTGCCGAAATCTTAGCCTTATTATCTTGCTTCAATTGTTGCAATTCGGCTAATGCTGCATCATGTTTTTCGCGCTTTTCTTTGTAAACAGGCCCTTTACCTAATTTCATGGTGCCAGAAGTCCCTTCGGCTTCTGTGATATAAGTATCGTAAAGTGCATTCACCTCTGTTTCTTTGGTGTCAATTTGAGCTTGTAATCCTAATATCTGATTTTCTAATTCCGCGATTTTAGGATTAAACTGTTCTGCAATTTGATTTTGATTGGCCAGCGTTAAATCGTTCTTCTGTTCTAGAAGGACTTGATTTATTTCCTTTTCGAAAATTTTAAGCTCTAAAGGCTTAGAAATAACAATAGCTATAATAACAGCTAGGAAAATTCTAGGGGTAGCCTGAAGAATTTCATCTAAAACATTGTCACGTTTCTTTATGGTTGAGACAATATAGCGATCTAGATTAAAAATAAGCAAGCCCCAAATGATTCCAAAGAAAATAGACGTATATAGATTGTCAAAAACAGTATAAAGCGCATAACTAGAGGCTATAGTAGCCATTAATGCTGTAAAAAATACGGTTGCTCCAATACCAGCGTATTTATTTTGTTCACCAATAGAACAGTCGTTTAAGATATCGGTATCGGATCCAGAACATAAAATAAAGAATTGCTTTAACATAAGCAGAGGTTTTGATTGATAGTATATTAGAACGCAAAAACTATGGTTTTGTTACATAAAGCAATGAAAAAAGCCTCACGAAATGAGGCTTAGGCTTTAAAATCTGTAAATCTTTATAAAGTTAGATTAGAAATCCCATATTTTTTGAATAATTCACCAAGTTTGGCTACGTGACTCCTTAGAATTTCAGAAGTGTCATTGTTTAATACAAGCTGATATATTGGGTGCTCTCTAAATTTACCGTTTATTTCCATGGTATTAAATCTAATATCATCCTTAATAAGTATCACTTCAATGTCATCTTGATACTCTGGCGATTTTGATGGCTTGGATCTAAACTTCTTAAAATCCTTGGTATCAGAAAAAACAAAAGTATTTGTTTTTTCTAGCTCTGATAATTTCGCAACTAGGGATTCTAAGGTATTTAAAGAAACTAGATTGAAGTTTTTTAGACTGCCATCCTTACTGATTTTATATGTCCCATCTTCAGAAATTGATATGAACACTTTACGTCGACCATCTTCATTTTTTACAGACTCTTTTTCTAGTTTATAAGTGCCTATGGGAATGACAATCGGATCATTCTTATCGAGTAAATCTAGACCAGGAAAAAAGTCAGTTTCCCTTTTGTTAAATATTGATGAGACTTTTAATTCTTCTTCTGTTAAATGCTTATTAACCTTGTAGTAGGACTTACCATCTTTAAGAATTTTAACATAAGGAGCAAAAGGCGTAATAGGTAATTTCAGATTTTTCTTTTCATCCTTTGATAAGGAAAAGAAATACATCTGTCTGAGTTCTACCCACAAATCACTCATTTTCTTTTTTTGCTCCTTGGACTTCTTTACAAAATGAGGTTTGGTGTGGCGCATTGCTTCATATTCGGCATATTTTTTTAGATATGTTTTTTTCAATTCAAAGTCATTAAGTGCGGTTTCATCATAAGATATAGGGTTTGGGCCACCTTTACTTTTTTGAGATTTCACAGGTCGTGCAATAATTTTTTCGGTTTCTTGCTCGTAGTTTTTAAAGATTGCATTATAAATTTTTTGCAAATCATTATAGCTCATTTTAGCTCCTTTTTTATTTGAAAAGGTTAAGGTGCTATTTGTATTTCCGGTGTCAAAGCGAACATCTGATTCTGGATATTTCAATATATAATTCTCAATCTCTTCTGCACTACTTTTCTTCCCATTCAGGCGATAGCTCAGTGGTTTTGTTTGTCTTTTACTAACTTTTAAAATGAGTTTTCTAATTGTATAATCATCTGGCGTGTTTGATGATTTAACGTTAGTGTTTTTAGTTTCCTTTTTTAGTTTTTTGAGCTTTTCAGAACGCTCTTTCATAAGGGCCTTGGTTTGTTTTTTCAATTGCTTTTTTTCCTCAGTTCTTAAGGCTTTTACCGGCTTAGGCGGCTCAGGACGTTTTACGGACATCATCTCTTTTATTCTAGACTTTTGGTCTTTAGGTGGTTTAGGTGGTTTTGGCGGTGCTGGTGGAAATTTTGGCCAAGCCTCAGCATTTTTACGTTGCTCATCTGTCATTAGATTTTTATAGATGTGCATGTAATGTTCAACTTCTTTTTGTTTAACTATAGGATAGGCATTTACATCATCATTTTCTTCAGCTTTCCTCACAGCTGTATTAATTTTTCTTGCCCAAGTGTTATATTCGGTAATTTGTTGCTTGGTAGCGCTCTCCTGTATATCGTTTATTAGAATTAACACAGGAGGGATATCTAGATTTCCACTATTTTCTATGTCAAATATGGTTACAATTTGATTTCCTATTAAATCATCGACTCTGGATTTTATGCTTTCAGTTAATACTTTGCCCTTAACTTTAATTGGGTTATTATCAGGGAACATAATTTTGAACCCACTTACATCATATCGTTTAAGGGTAACTTTAAGTTCTCTTAATTGTGATTTTGAAAGTTCTAAGCCCACATCATTTAAAGGAATGTTATTTATGATTGCATACTCTGTTTTATTTAAAGTTGAATTAGAGAGCTTTACTATATATTTACCATTAGCATCTTTTTGGGTCAACATATCTGTTCGCTTACCTTTATTGTTTTTGGCAATGCTTCTTGCTTTTTCTGGTGTAATCTTGTTGTCATCTAGATAAAATGAAGCACCGAGTTGTTCCATTTCTATGATGTACTCTAAAAATGAAGGATTATATGTTTCTTGAGGGTTCCCAAAATTAGGCCCACCTTTAGACTTTTTTATTGGAGGTGGGGGCGGTGGAAGGGTTGCTTTTTCCTCTTCAGTTAAATCTTCATACTTCTTATAGTATGTTTTTCCGTTTAGGGTAATCTTTGTATAAGGTCTTACAGGAGATATTGGTCGTTTTACTTTAGCTTTATTGGCTTTAGACATCCTAAAATACATACCGCCTAAATCAGAAAATAAGGCTTCCATTTTCTTCTGTTCATTTTCAGTTTTATTGATAAAGTGAGGTGGAGTATCTTGAAGTTTTTTATAGACTTCGTATTTTTTATTATAAGCCTTTACCACATCGTTTTTTGTGCCTAGTACAGTAATTAAAAAATGATCGGTTTTTTTATGTAATTCGTTTAAGGAACTTAAAAACTCTTCAGAGCAGTTTTGGGTTTCTAAATCTAGATAAGTGATTTCAAAATCTTCAGAGGTCCAATTTGATGTAATGTCGTTTAAATCTTCTACATAGGTGCTTAAACTTGATTTTTTATTGCCGATAAAAAGCGTATTATTTGTGGCTTTCATGTTTAGTACCTTAGCTTTTCTCTCTTTTTTTAGTGGAGAGGGAGGTATGCTCGTCATACCTAACTGGTTTATGGCTTGCCTTTTGTTTTTTCTTAAAGAAAATGCTAAATCAACCCATGCTGTGCCATTAAGGCCATTGAGTTCTACACCTACTTCAGTGGGTTTAATTGAAAAGGCAAACTTATCGGAATCAATAGTCGATCCGTTAGAAAATCCGTAATCATTTATGATGTAAGGTGTAGCTTTTGGCTCTAAAGTAATATGGCTCCATTTACATCCGGTTTCGCACCTTAGTTCTATGGTATTATTGTTTTTTTCAACAGTAACTAGAAAAAGATTAGTTTCAAGATCTTCTACGCTTTTTATCACTTCCTTGCGTTCGGCAAAACTGTAAAAGAGAATAGCAACAATGGGAAGCAGCAGCATTGTGCTCAACCACATTTTGGTTTTTGATGTTTGTGTTTTCATAACTGTAAATCGTTTTTTGAATGATGAATAATTGATGGCACTCGCTAGTTGTTGATTTTGAGTGCTCGATGAAAATTGTAAAAGTATGTTTTGATAGTTCTTGGGATCTGTACCTTGATTTAGAACTGCAGCGTCAGCCAAAAATTCATGGTTAAGTTTAACATGATGTTTTAGCACATAAATCAATGGATGAAACCAAAAGACAATTTGAAGCAACTCGAGGAGCAAAATATCCATACTGTGTAGTTGCTTTGCATGTGTTTGTTCGTGTAGTAAAACTTCATTAGGGATGCCCTTGTTTTCGAAACGTTGTTTGTTTAAAAAGATATACTTAAAAAATGAGTGTGGTATGCGGTAAGAATGAAGTAGAACATAGATAAAGGGATGTTCTGATATCTTTTCGCTTTTTGCAATTATATGCGTAAGATTTATAATATTAATCACAAATCGTCCAAAAAATATAATGACGCCAATGGTGTAAATGGACCATAAGATAGTTTCTAAATCTATGGAAGGTTCTTCTGCTATTGCTGTTTCTACATAAGAAGATCCAATAGGAGGAATTAATGAAGAAAAATCTTCAAAATCACTGACAACGGGTTCTACATAATAGGTGATTGTTAAAAGCGGAATAATTAATGACATAACCACGGTTCCGAGAAGATAATACCTCTTGAACCTATGCATGTTTTGCTTTTCAAGTAAAAACAAATAGACTAAACAAAACACAGCTAGGCATGCTGAAAATTTAAATAGGTACATTTCCATGTTTACTTATTTTTGATTTCTTTGTCTATAATAGACTTAAGCTCCTCAAGTTCTTCTTTTGTTAAATCCGTTTTTCTTGTAAAGAAAGATGCAAACTGTGAGGCACTGTCATTAAAGAATGTTTTAATTAAACCATTAACGTGTTTAGAAAAGTAATCTTCTTTTTTAACTAGAGGATAATACTCCCTAGACTTACCATAGGTCTTATAGGCTACAAATCCTTTGCCAATCATTCGTTTTAATAAAGTGGCGATTGTTGTCGTTGCAGGTCTAGGCTCAGGGTAAGAATCTAAAAGCTCTTTCATGAAAGCTTTTTCGAGTTTCCAGAGGTATTGCATTAATTGTTCTTCGGTTTTTGAAAGGTTCATATTCTACAATATTAGAATTAACTCTACAAATGTAGAATTAAATTTTGTATTCTACAAATGTAGATTAAAAAAAATTGTAACTATCGATTGTAAGGGCGCTCGTTTATCCATCTAAACCCTCTTGTTTTTAATGGAAAATCGTTAAGGTCTTTTTTAAATAAATGCACTTCGATACTGTCATTTTCCAGGCGTCCAAATAATTTTAGGTAGTGAGCATTAGGATGATGATACTGTAGGTTTAAACTATCTTTTTCCTTAGTGGATATATACATATTTATAGTATTCTCTACGCTATCAACTTCAAATTTATAACGTTCTAAGTTAGCATTCATAGCTTTAACATCAGCTATGCCCTTACGCTCTATAACTAAATAACGCCAACGCGAATCTTCTGTTAACAAGGGAGGAATGGTATCCGAGTTTTTGATGAACGTACTTACTTCCCAAATCCCATATAGCTTTGGAGGTTCATCGGTAAAAGCTTTAAAGCGTTGTTCTGCGTTGTAACCAAAAATACCAGCTAAAACCAAAATCAATAATAGCCCAATGGTCTTTATCCAAAAAATTGTCTTATGGTACTGCTCATCTTTAATAGGATGGAAGCTTTTTTGAAACTTTATTTGCTTATCTTGGATAAATACCGACATAAATCTTGTTGAATCTGATAGAAATAATATCAAAGCCAAAAGCACCAAATGCATTGAAAATAACTTCACGGGAATATCGAACATTAAATTCATCATGGCGACTTGTGTCATAACACCAATAATAACAAATGCTCCTAAGGTTACGGTTCGTTTAGGTATTAATAATAAACCACCAAGGATCTCCATGAAACCAGCAAACATTCCAAAACCTTTAGAATAGCCCATATATGTCCATGCCAATCCCATAGGGGAAAGTTTTCCGATGGGTTGTAATAATTTAACTAATGGAAGTGGCTGAAACTGAATTTGAAACACTTTTACAAAACCATAAGTCAACATAAAAAAGATTAAAAAAACTCTAATAATCACAAATAACCAGTATTGGAATTTATTATAGCTTTGACGTTTTCTGTCTAATAGTGTCCAGAAAGTAAAACCCCAAAGCGCTAATACGATTCCAACAAAAAATGTAATATAAGAGTAGGTATAATCTCCACTGCCGTAGCCGTTAATTTCATACGAGTAGTTAATGCCTAAAAATTGCTTTCCAAACCAACGAAATGGCGTTTCCAAAAACGAATTGAAAAACATCAGAAAGATGTAAGTGCAGACATAAAAACTAATAAACCTAAAAACAAGCTTTCGTCCTAAACTCCAATTAGAACTGTATGTCTGTGATAGCAACAACTATGAGTATAATTCAGTGAAATACTTATAGAACCAAGGAATGGTTTCGATCCCTTTTAAGTAATTCCAAATGCCAAAATGCTCATTTGGTGAGTGGATGGCGTCACTATCTAAACCAAAGCCCATTAAAATGGTTTTACTTTTTAACTCTTTTTCAAAAAGTGCTACAATAGGAATACTACCTCCACTACGTTGAGGAATGGGAGTTTTGCCAAAGGTCTGTTCGTAGGCTTTAGAGGCTGCTTGATAACCAATACTGTCAATCGGTGTTACATAGCCCTGTCCACCATGATGTGGTGTTACTTTTACTTTTACACCTTTAGGGGCAATACTTTCAAAATGCGTTTTGAATAGCTCCGTGATTTCTTCCCAGTCTTGATGTGGTACCAAACGCATCGAAATCTTTGCGAATGCTTTACTGGCAATGACTGTTTTTGCACCTTCACCAATATAGCCTCCCCAAATTCCATTAACATCCAATGTAGGACGAATGGAGTTACGCTCATTAGTCGTATACCCCTTTTCACCATAAACAGCATCAATAGCCAATGCGCTTTTATAGGCCTCGAGTGAAAAAGGAGCTTTGGCCATTTCGGCACGTTCAGCATCAGAGAGGTTTTCTACCTTGTCATAAAATCCTGGAATGGTAATATGATTATTTTCATCATGTAGCGAAGCTATCATTTTCGTCAAAACATTAATTGGATTGGCGACAGCGCCACCATACAAACCAGAATGTAAATCGCGATTGGGTCCGGTAACTTCAACTTCCACATAGCTTAAACCCCTTAATCCAGTAGTAATTGAAGGTACATCTTTAGCAATCATTCCTGTATCAGAGATAAGTATCACATCGTTTTTGAGCTTTTCTCTATTGTTAGCTACAAAAACACCCAGGTTTTCACTTCCAACTTCTTCTTCGCCTTCAATCATAAACTTTACATTACATGGTAATTCGTTATGCTTTGTCATATACTCTAAAGCTTTAACATGCATGTACATCTGACCTTTGTCATCACAGGCTCCTCTGGCAAAAATAGCACCATCTGGATGTAAGTCCGTGTTTTGAATAACAGGTTCAAAAGGGGGTGAATTCCATAAATCCAGAGGGTCAGGTGGTTGCACATCGTAATGACCATAGACTAGAACAGTTGGCAAATTTTTGTCAATTATTTTTTCGCCATAGACAATAGGATATCCATCTGTCTTACAGACTTCCACATGGTCACATCCAGCATCTTCTAGACTAGTTTTAATAGCATCTGCTGTTTTTAAGACATCCGTTCTATAGGCAGAATCTGCACTGATGGATGGCATTTTTAAAAGTGCTATAAGTTCATCTAAAAACCGTTGTTTGTGCTCGCTGATATAAGAATTTATGTTTTGCATAATACGAAATGATTTCTAACAAAAATAAGAAAAACTAATGCGAATATTTCTTGGTGGATTGCTATTTGAATATTGAAACTATTGTTTATATTTGCATCCCAATAAAAAATTGGGACTAATTGCAGGCGTGGTGGAATTGGTAGACACGCTAGACTTAGGATCTAGTGCCGCGAGGTGTGCGAGTTCGAGTCTCGCCGCCTGTACGAATCAGAGCTTCAGTTTTGAAACTGGGGCTTTTTTTGGGTCGTCATTCTTCTATTTTAAAGGTATAGTTTGAGTAATTCTCTAGTGAATAAATATCATTATTAAGTTCGATTTTATGCAACATTTATACTTTTGATAATTATCCGAATCTTTATCCTAAGTTACTTGTCAAAAACCTACAAGTAAGCATTAAGAGGCTTATTTATAATTATTGAAATTCTTATGTTACTTAAACCCATCAGGAAAATGCTAATCTCAATATCCCAAATTAGTGGTAGTAAAATATAAATCACTACGGTCGCTACAATTATGGAAATGATATTCATCCAAAACCCTATACGTAGCATTTGTGGAATACTTAAAAAACCTGAACTGAATACAACACCCTCCTTCGATAGTCCTTCTGGTTTAAAAAAAGTAAGATTAATATGAACAAGAGCGCTCCGGTAACCAAACCCAAATATTGGATTCTATTTATTTCAACTTTTGTAATCGCCTGTTTTTTGTTCCACTTCTTGTTGGTTAATATTGTACGTTGACTATAAATAGCTTCTCGCTTTTACTATTACTAATAATAAATGGGTTATTAGCTTTATCAAAGAAAAATTTTAGAATCAATGTTATAGGTTATTCGCACATTAATTAACCTTTGTACTGTTTAATAGTTTTATTTTAGCTATTATTTCGTTCTTTAAACCTTCTATTGAAAGAAGGTCTTCACCCCAAAGTTCTTCGTTTCCAAGTAATAGGCTTACGGCTTTTTCAAGCCCATTACCTGACCACGCTGATTTGAAAATATCCAATACTTGAGTTTCATCTTTAAGTTCATATCCCAAAGGGGAAATACTTTGCCTGTAAAGCCATATCAAATGTGCCAATACTTCAGTAATATAATTTGGGAGTTTTCCGTTTAAATCTATATATTTCTTTAGTGTCGGAAGTAATCTTGCCCTAAATTTGGAAATGGAGTTGAGTTGAATCGCACTGAGCTGGTGTTTGATAAAAGGATTTTGAAATCGGTCAAAAACCTTATTTTTAAAATCATTTGATTCCTTCTTGCTGTGGGATAAAGTTGGTAAAATATCGTGGGTCAGCATGTTTTCTAAAAATGTTCTGAGCCTAGTATCTGACATAAATTGATCCACAGTTTTTATACCCTGTAGCATGCCTAAAGCTACCATAGCAGTATGTGCGCCATTTAAGATACGTACTTTTAAATCTTTATATGGTTTAATATCATTTACAAATCGAATGTTGAGGTTTGTTTTCCAAACAGGGAAAACCTTATTTATTTGGCCTTTGTTCTCAATAGCCCAAAAATGATAGGGTTCACACTCCACCATGAGTTTATCCTGAAAATTGATTCTTTCTCGAAATGCATCAGGTGTTTTGGGGTAACCTGATACGATACGGTCAACAAGTGTGTTACAAAAAACTATGGTATTGTTCAACCACTTAACAAATTCCGGAGGTAAATTCCACAACTCACAATATTTAAAAACAATGCCTTTTAATGTATCTGCGTTGTCATCAATCAATTCACAAGGAAGTACAAAAATGGACTCTTCAAGATGTACTGAATGTTTAAATCTATAAAATAGCAAAGCTGTAAGGCGGCTTGGAAATGTTAATGGTTGATTAATATCGGTATCTTCACTTTTGAATGCGATACCAGCCTCAGTAGTATTCGAAATAATAAATTTCAGTTGAGGTTCCAAAGCCAGTTTTAGAAAGCTATCGTAAGATTTGACTGAATTGGTCAGACCTGTTATGGCATTTATTATTGTAATTTGGTCTATAATAATATCATTGTCAATTCCTCTCTCGATAACATGATACTTAAAACCTTGATTAATCAGTTGTTGGGATTTAGCCGTGTCAAAGGTTTCGACAATTTCAATACCACCGTTAAAATCGGTTTCCTTATTTAAGATTTCAATCATCCATGTAGAAAAACCTCGTAAAAAATTACCTTTTCCAAATTGAATGATTTTTACAGGAAGCTCAGTTTTTAACATAAGGGAGATACTTTTGGTTAGAAGTCAAAATAATTTTTAGCGTTGTAATAGCAGATATCGCTTACTAGTTTGCCTAACCATTTTTCATCCCAAGGCAAAAGACCATTTTTTACATCTTCCCCTATCAAATTACAGAGTATTCTGCGAAAGTATTCATGTCTTGGAAAGCTCAAAAGACTTCTAGAATCTGTAAGCATACCTACAAAACAGCTCAGTAAACCTAAATTAGATAGTGTGTTAAGTTGTTTCTCCATACCATCTTTTTGGTCTAGGAACCACCATGCACTTCCGAATTGTACCTTACCTTTGATGCTTCCATCATTAAAATTACCAGCCATAGTGGCAAAAATGGCATTGTCCGCAGGATTTAGATTATAAATAATGGTTTTAGCGAGTTGATTTGTGGATTCCAAGTGATCAAAAAAACGAGCCATCCCTTCAGCTTGGCTAAAATCACCAATAGAGTCAAAACCAGTATCTGGACCTAACTTGCCTAACATCCGATGGTTTGTATCTCTTAGCGCACCCAAATGAAATTGCTGAACCCACCCATGGTCGCAATAAGCTCTGCACAAGAATCCGAGTAATTTAAATGTGAAGAATTGCTGTTCTTGCGGTTTTATATGTTTTCCGGCTAATGCTTTTGAAAAAATCTCACCCTCGTTAAAATTGTTGTTTTCAACGAAGACTAATCTTTCAAGACCATGGTCAGACAAGCGACAACCATTTTCATGAAAAAATTCTATTCTATTCAATAGGGCATTCAGTAAACTATCGTAATCTTCGATAGTGAAACCACATGCTGATTCCAATTTTTTAATATAAGACTTAAACTGTTCTATATTGGACAAATTATAAGCCTTGTCAGGTCTAAAGGTTGGTAAAATTTTAATATTACTATCAGCTTTTGCCAGTGTATGGTGATTTTCTAATGAATCCGTTGGGTCGTCTGTTGTGCATAGAGATTCTACATTCATATGCTGTAACAAACCCATTGCAGAAAACGCTTCAGAAGCTAGTAAATCATTTGCTTGGGCATAGATGTCACTGGATGAGTTCGAATCCAATAGGATGCCAATGTTAAAATAGCGTAACAATTCTAAATGTGTCCAGTGATAGAGGGGATTGCGTACGGTATAAGGCACACAATTGGCCCATTTTTCAAACTTGTCTTTATCTGAAGCGCTACCTGTAATGTAAGCCTCATCAACTCCCAAGGTTCGCATAGCACGCCATTTGTAGTGGTCACCGTAGAGCCATACTTGCGTAATATTAGCAAATTGTTTGTTATTGGCTAGGTCTTCTGGAATTAGATGATTGTGATAATCGATAATAGGTAATGATTCTGCATAGCCGTGAAATAACCTTTGGGCATAACTGTTTTGCAGTAAAAAATTATCTGTTATAAATGTCTTCATTTTCCATCAATTTGATTTGAGCCTTTTCGAGCTTTTTCTGATAATGAGTTGTGGCTGAAGCATCGTTTTATAAGTTGTGGAAAGATCTAAATCTGATTCTATTTGTTTAAAGAATAAATCCGCAGCCGCTCTACCCATATCTTCGGGGAATTGATCAACCGTACTTAAGGCTGGTTCAACAAATTCTGTAAACGGTTCGTTAGAAAACCCTACAACACATACATCTTGGGGAATAGATTTACCTTTACTTTTTAAGGCTTGCATTATTCCCAGTGCAGCGTAGTCAGAGGCACTGAAAACACCATCATAATATTCATTTGCAAGAACGTTGTTAACAGTGTTGATGCCGTCTTCAACTTGAAGGTCACACCGAATCACTAACGTATCGTCTAGTTCTACAGAATTATCATTTAAGGCATCGAGATATCCTCTTTGCCGTTCCTTATAAATATTACTTACTTGATGACTTGTTAAATGGACTATTCGTTTACAACCTTGTTTTATCAGATGTTCGGTTGCCATGTATCCGCCCAAATAGTCATCAATAACAGCCTTACTGGCGTCAATTGCCGTTGTGGTTCGGTCAAACAATACAATAGGTACACCCTGTTTCTGAGCTTCAAGATAGTGGTCAAATTCGGTAGTGTTTTTGCCTAATGAACAAAAAATACCAGCTACTCGCGCATTTAAAAAAGCTTTGATTACGTCACGTTCACGATTAATGTCTTCATTAGATTGGGCGACAATAACACTATAGCCCTTATCTAGAGCGATTTCTTCAACTCCACGAATAACGCTGGAAAAAAATGCACGGTCTATTCTTGGAACTACAAGCCCTAAGAGCTGAGTAGTTCCTTTTCGTAATGCACTGGCAACAAAATTGGGGCGATAGTTGATTTCGTTTGCTACGCGTTGCACGGCTTTTTTTGTGCTAGCGCTTATTCTGGGATGATTATTTAAGGCTCGGGAAACAGTAGATGGAGTGATATCCAATTTTGCTGCTATGTCCTGTATAGTCGGTTTTCTTTTCAAGATGTTGTGTTTAAAATTGTGCAATATTTGCGTAATCGTATGCGCAAATATAAATAATTTTGATGATTAAGTGTTTCGTAAGAAGAATTCTTTGCTTAATTAGCATTTTATAGGTCTTTTCCATACATTTTAAGTAAAATCATTCATCTAAATTTTGTGATTTGATAATTTATTTGTAATTATGCAAACGTTTGCACATAAATTTTTTAATATGAAACTTTTAAGTACTTGTTCAAGAATCTTATGCGTTTTTAGCCTACTGGTATCGCTAACAGTTTTTCCGCAGGTTAACTCCACTGGAAAAGGTTCTGTTTCAGGGATTGTTTTGGCCAGCGATAATGGTAGTCTGTTACCTGGTGCATCGGTCTTTATAAAGGCTCTAAATATTGGTGGGGTATCTGATTTTGACGGTAGATTTTCGGTTACGGCTATTCCAGTAGGAAATCATCAATTACAAGTTTCTTATCTTGGGTATATTACAAAAACCATTGAAATAATCGTTAAAGAAGATGATAATCTAAGCTTAGGTTCTATAATGCTCGAACCTTCCTTAAATCAACTAGGGGAAGTTATAGTTACAGCTTCAATTGAAGGTCAGCAAAAGGCTTACAACCAACAACGGAATGCCGATAACATCAAAACTATAGTTTCTGCCGACCTTGTTAATCAGTTCCCTGACATCAATGTTGGCGAGGCCCTACAGAGGGTTGCCGGAGTAAATATTGAACGAAATAATGGAGAGGGAGCTAATATTAGATTACGGGGAACTCCAAGAAATTACACAACTGTAACTATAGATGGAGCGCAATTACCTACAACAGATAGTGGTGGTAATCGCACTGAGTCCTTAGATCTAATACCCGCAGAACTCCTTTCCTCAATGGAGATTACAAAAGCACTATTGCCAGAAAACGATGGTGATGCTATAGGTGGTACCGTCAATTTGATTACGCCAACAGCAAGAAGTTCTAAGGGTCGTATTAAAGGAACAGTTGCTGGGGGTTATGCTGATATTTTTGAGCGTGGTAGTTTCAGAAGTAAAATTAGGTACGATAAAAGAAGTGAGGATGATAAGTTTGGTATAATAATCGGTGGTAGCTATTATAATACAGTTAATGGGGAGGAACGATTAGAAACTAATTACAGATTTAGAGAAGTTGGCCCTAATGAAGAAAGACAATATGTGTTAGATGAGTTAGCACTTAGGCCTTTACTTAATCTTAGAACACGTATTGGTGCCAATATGACACTAGATTATAAATTCAATGAACAAAGTACTGTTTTCACATCATTCTCTTATAATTTTCTAAGAGACCAGAACGAGCGTTATCGAATTCGATTTAGATCCATGGGGGACTTTCCCAATGCTGACAATATTAATGAAGTTGGTAGCGGTATAAATAGTAATGCTCGTTTAAGACGAGATATGTCTGATGATGATGAAAGGAGAGAAAATGTTAATCTAACCATAGGAGGTAGACATGCTTTGGGTGCATGGGGGAAATTGGACTATGGATATACGCTTTCGAGGTCCGAAAGAGAGGAAACATCGTTCAGGACGGTCTTTAGGGCAATAGGAGTTAATTATATAATTGATAGATCTGATCGTGATTTTCCGCAGTTTATACCTCAAGGATTTGATGTTAACGATTACAGCCAATATGAGTTTGGTGGTTATCAGGCCGACAATCCTAATTTAATTAATGGCTTCAACCAAACAGGCTATCTCAATGTTACTGTTCCTTTACGTTTAGGCAACAAGGTAACAGGGGAATTCAAAACTGGCGGTAAGTTTAGATTACAAGAAAATTCAAGGCGAAGAACAAATTTACAATGGGCAGAATACCAAGGATTTTATACCTTAGATCAAGTTGTTGGCGACGATCAGGGATCTATATTCGATGGAAGATATGATATGGGTTCTTTTCCTTCACCTTCCAGGTCTGCTAGACACTTTAATGCTAATTTTGACCTTTATACTTTTGATCCTGCTGAGAGCACATTCAATACCGTTTCAAATAGTTTTGACGTAGAAGAGAATATCTATGCTTGGTATGGGCAAGGCAAATTGAGCTTTGGTAAGTTTAGTGCAGTATTTGGTG
This sequence comes from Winogradskyella sp., assembly GCF_028289625.1. Taxonomy (GTDB): domain Bacteria; phylum Bacteroidota; class Bacteroidia; order Flavobacteriales; family Flavobacteriaceae; genus Winogradskyella. The sequence continues at coordinate 129,161 of NZ_JANQOM010000020.1, forward strand.
CTCGTTACGAGGCAACCTCTACCAACTATGAGGCAAATGTTGTAGAGCAGGTCGTAGGCGAAACCACAATTCGACTTGATGAAGGCGGCCCAGATTACAATTTCTTTCTTCCAAGTATCCACTTAAAATATAAACTTACTGATAGAACAAATCTTAGGGCTTCCTATTTTGAATCTTTTGCTAGACCTAACCTAATTGATTTGGTGCCAGCTGAAAATCGAAATTTTGCGGATAATGAAGTGCAGAGAGGTAATCCTGATCTTGTTCCTGCGTTTTCTAAAAATGTTGATGTTCTGGTTGAACACTATTTTAAAGACGAAGGAACTATCAGTTTAGGCGTCTATTATAAACAAATTGATGATTTTATCTTTACACAGCAGTCTGTTGTATTAGATGATCCAATTATAGAAGGTTTTGAACTCATACAGCCAGTTAATGGCGAGGTAGCTGATGTTATAGGGGTTGAAGTAAATTTTGCTAAGAAGTTTACCTTTTTACCAGGGTGGCTCAATGGATTTGGCATATATGCCAATTATACCTATGTAAATAGTAGCAGTTCATTTACCTTTATAGAAGATGATGGTACTATACTGAGAAGAGATGATGTACCATTAGTAGGGCAAGCTGACCATACGTGGAACGCTGCACTATACTATGACAAAGGAAAGTTCAGCATAAGAGGAGCTTTGAATTATAATGGGCAATCCTTTGATAGTTTTGATATTGACCCTACTAACGATTTTGTACTAGAAGAACGCTACCAGTTGGATGCCAATGCATCCTATAGGATTAATGATAGATTGACCGTTTTTGCTGAAGCGCAAAACTTGTTAAATACACCTGTGATTCAATTCAATCAATTCAGGGACCAGGTAACTAATCACGAAATATATGGAATCGTTGCTCGATTAGGTCTAAACTTTAATTTTTAAGAAATGAAAACGTCAAAATTTTTAAGTATGATAGTTATGGTGATACCAATGATTTTTTTGGTGTCATGTGAACTTAATGATGATGAAAACTTTCCTGACCCAACATATCCTGATCCAATTATAAGTGTTGGTGGTATAACAGAATTAAATTTAGGTGTTGCCCAGTTGATTAATATTCCAAATTTAAATGTTGAAGGTGCTGTTGGCATTACAAATATCACCATCTCTGAAAGTGGTAATGTGCTGGAGAGTCAGAATTTTGATGGTACCTCTGGGATAGTGAATTCTTCTTTTTCATTTCAGGTCCCTGAAGCTTGGTTTGATACCACACGTCAAGTAGTTTTTACAGCAAGGGATACCCAAAACAATACAGGACAAACTACAATAACGGTGAATATATCAGAAATAGTACCACAATATACGATTGAAGACATTACACTTAATGGACAAGCATTCAAACGCATAACGGGTATCATTAATTTTGACGAAACTTTAGATAGCTCTTCATTATGGATTATTTCGGGACAGGTTGAAGTCTTTCAACAAACCACGTTGACTATTATAGAGGGAACGCAAATATTTGCTGAGACAGAAGATACCCGTTTAGAAGTTAATCAATTAGGCTTGGTAGATTGGCAGGGCACAGCAACCAACCCCATTGTTTTCAATGCTCTGGCCAATGCGCCTGGGCAAGGCGCAGGAAATACCGATAGAGGCCAATGGAGTGGTATAGGTATAGAGGGTGCTGGTGGTAATGATAACTCAGGTATAGTGAGGTACATAAGATTAATGTACCCTGGTAGTAACGATGATTCCATTCAGTTTACAAATGCTGGGGATCAAACCGTCGCGGAATATATTCAGGTGTACCGTCCTGGGGACAATGGTATTAGAGTTAATGATGGCATGATTAATTTAAAATATATGGTTTCAACAGATCCTCTTGCGGGTGAAGCTGGGATTCGTTGGAGTGAAAACTGGAATGGTAGTGGTCAATTTTGGGTTGTAAATATGTTAGAAGGTTCGGAGGCTATTCAAGGAAGAGCAGGGAGTGGATTTCTTTCTAATATAACTGTGACAGGTTCTGCCTTTAACAATCCTTCTACAAACCCAAATGGTCGTGGATTTAGAATTAGAAATGGAGGTACTGCAAAAATATATAATGCCGTTGTTACTGGAGTTGACACGAGTATAAGGTTTAGCAATGGCAGTGAACAAGGTGTTGTTAACGGTGAAAGCTTTTTTGCAAATTCAGCTTCTTTTAACAATGAAGCTAACAATGGCACAGGTTTTCACAGTACAACAGATTTCTTTAACCCTACAGACAATGATTATATCCCAACATTCAATAACTCGGTGACACCCTTTACTATTGTTGATTCTTATGTCGGAACAGACACAACAAATTCAACATCTGCGGGAGCATTAGATCCCTTTTTTGATGATGTTAATTATGTTGGAGCAGTTGAGGTTGGAAATGACTGGACTTTAGGATGGTGTGTAAATATTGACGGAACACCTAGAAATTAATGCTTACCAAGCATATGCTTTAGTTAATTGATTGTAATTTGTAGTTAAGTTAATTGATAAAGTGGCAATCTGATTTTGAGGTTGCCACTTATTGTTAACCCATTACATAAATGTATTATTTTGAAATATCCAAAGTTGACTTTTCACAAACTACTATTCCTCATCCTAGGGCTGAATTTAAGTACCTGTCAAAAAGAAAGTATGGTATTCAATGTGTTAGATTTTGGGGCTATCCCAGATAGAAAAACCTTATCGACAAAAACCATTCAAGATGCTATTAACTTTACTATTTCAAAAAAAGGAACTTTAGTTTTTCCTAAAGGAACCTATTATTCTGGTGCACTCACTTTGGGTCCTGACATTACAATTGTACTTGAAGAAGGCAGCGTGTTGATGGCGAGTAGTGATCTAGAAGATTACAAGCATAAGGAGTTCATTTTAGCACCTTATGCAGATAATCTCATTATCAAAGGAAAAGGTACAATAAATGGTAATGGCCGTTCATTTTTTGATGATAAGTGGCAATTTAAGGAACGCCCACAACCATGGATAAACATTCAAGATGCTAAAAATGTAAAAGTTGAAGGTATAACACTAATTAACAGTCCTTCTCATACCTTAAATTTTAACTATTGCAATGGCGTTGAAGTAAAGGGGCTAACCATTAAAAATCATCCCCAATCACCAAATACGGATGGTATTGATATCCGAAATTCCTCAAATGTTAGGATTTCAGAATGTGATATCCGAACAGGAGACGATGCCATTTGTATTAAGAATCATCGAAAACCGGAAAAATGGATAAACAGTAAAGGAGAGCCAAGGCCAAAAATTACTGAAGATATACATGTCAGTAACTGCTATATCGAAAGTGATGATTCTGCCTTAAAGCTTGGTACGGGTAGTGGTTACCTTACTCGTAATATTAGTTTTGACGATATCCGAATTAATAATACCAGATATGCTGTTGCCTTATTTATGATGGATGGTGGCAGATATGAAGACATTACCTTTTCTAACATAAATGCCACAACAGGAAGCAGACATAAACAAGAATATCCAATCTTTATTGATGTCCATACGAGAACCGAAAACGGAAAAATCGGCGATATTTCAAAAATTTATTTTCGTAATAGCGAGTTTAATACCAGTGGCATTACTTACATCAGTGGCCATCCCGAACATAATATCGATTCCATTAGCTTCAAAAATGTTAGCTTTAACTATAAGCAACGTTTGGATAATAGCGATTGGGTGAAGCCTAAAGGTAATAAAACAATCCAACGTTGGGAAACTGCTGGTGATTACGTGCAAACTAAAGCAGATATGCTTATTGCTCATGCAGATGCTGTGACTTTTGAAAATGTGGTCTTAAAACAGGATACTATAGTTAATTCGAATTTTGAATTAATTAATGCGAAAAGTGATACAGCAAGAATTAGAATAACAAGTTTAGATTGAAAATAGATACTGTTAACAACATATAAAGACAAAATAATGTTTAAGAATAAAAGCATAACATACTATTATCTGATAAAAATTTATTTTTTCTTTCCTATAATCTTAAGCCTGTCGCTATTTTCTTGCGCTCAACAACGAACATTTGAACTAGATTCTTCTTACAATCAAAGAATTACTGAATCTCTAAAGCATGCCACCAGCCATACCATAGACGCCATGCTATCCGAAAACGGTGAAGCCAAAGGGAACTACCGCTGGCTAAAAGGTAAATGGGAAGCTTACGAAACCGCATGGCACACAGGACAAGCAATTTATGGCTTGTTGGAAGCTTATGAGATTACAGGAGAACAACGTGCTTTAGATGCTTCGATAATCGCTGGTAATTGGTGGGTAGGTTTACAATTTCCAAAAGGGCACCAGCTCGAAGGTTTTCTTAATGCAGTTCATGGAGATAAAATGGGAGAGCTCATTAACACCACAACTATTACAGATGGCACGCCTGGACTATTCCTTTTGTCTAAAGTCACAGGAGATAATACCTATGCTGATGTTGCGACAAGTGCAGGTGCTTGGATTTTAGATAACCTCTACATTCCTAAAGAACGATTGTCTTATAATATAGTTGACGGTAAAACTGGGGAAATCTGGAAAACCAAAAGCCCACATAAGCAGCATGAAGGATTACCTTTTGATATTAAGCAAGTTGCCAGACCAAATGCTGAAGGTTATTTATGGTTAGATATTTATCATCATATTGGCGAAGAACGTTATAAAAAAGCCTTTTTGGAGATTTGTGATAAACTCGTTGCAGACCAAAGCCCAAGTGGTTTTTGGATGGATTATGAGCCTAATGAGCCTTTGAAGGGTCGAGTTCATGGTCGATTCAATACATGGAATGCAGAAGCATTAATAGAAGCCTATAAGCTTACCGAAAACCAGACATATTTAGAATCTGCTCTAAAATGCGCAGATGCTATGGCTGGTGTTCAGGACGGTACTGGTGTGATATGGTATGCCAGTTATTTGGATGGTAACCACGATAAACGTAGTCCCTGTGGTAGCTGTACCAGTTTTGCCGGAATACTGTGGTTAGAATTGTGGCACTTGGGTTATGACCGTTTTGAGCAACCCATTAGAGATGCTATGAATTTTACGCTTGCCAATCAATTTTCTGAAGATCATTCCGATAAGAATTTGGCTGGAGCTTACTATGGCATTAGACAGCGCAGTAAGAAAAATGGTGAAATGCAGCTCTATTATAGGGACATCAATACCGCATTTGGAATGCGTTTTTTAAGTCGTATCCATAAAAGTGCTTTCAAAAAATAAGTATGAGAAGGTTTGTCATAATCATAGTCACTTCTATTTTGATAGTTGGTTGCAAAAAAGACCGAACTGCCATAAACGATTTTTCAATTGAATATGCAAAGGCAAAAATAGATACGGCTTGGAATATGACTTATCCAGAGATTGTCAAAAAGATAGTTCCTCCAAGATTTAAACCAGATACCCTAGTTGTAAACGACACGATATATTTTAAAGAAAGCTTACATAAAGCCATGATCAAGCTTTCAGAAACCGGAGGAGGTGTTGTTCATATTCCTGCTGGGAATTACAAAGTTAACGGACCTATTGTGTTTCGGTCCAATATCAATCTCAACCTTGCTGAAAACGCCATATTAGAATTTTCACCTAATCCTTCAGATTATTTACCGATTGTAAAAACCCGTTGGGAAGGCACTTTTGCTATGAATTATAATCCTTTAATCTATGCTATAGACAAAGTAAATCTTGCCATAACTGGAAAAGGTAAGATTAGTGGCAACTGCAAACCTATTTGGTCTGAATGGAAATTTAAACAAAAAGAAGATAAAAAACGTATCAGACAAATGGGGAATGATCAAATCCCAATTGAAGAACGTGTTTTTGGTGAAGGTCATTTTTTGCGTCCATCGGGCATCCAGTTTATCAATTGCCAAAACATTCTGTTTGAAGATTTCACAATTCAAGAAACGCCTTTTTGGACTATTCATCCTGTGCTGTGTGAAAACGTTACAGCAAGAGGTTTAAATATCAATAGAGGAACACATAACGATGATGGTTTTGACCCAGAAAATAGTCAGTACGTTCTTATTGAAAATTGCAACATCAATACCTATGATGATTGTATTAGCATCAAAGCAGGTCGCGATCAGGATGGTTGGGATTATCCGCATTCAGAAAATATTATAATAAGGAATAATACCTTTTCAACCGAAGTAGGTAGTGGATTTTGTATAGGCAGTGAAATGAGTGGTGGTATTCAAAATTTATTCGTGCATGACAATACACTAAACGGAAGTAAAAAACATGCATTTCAATTTAAAAGTAATCCAGATAGAGGTGGTTTTATAAAAGATATTTTTATTAAAAACTTCAAAGCTTTAGATACTGTAAAATATGGTCTGGAATTTACGACGAATTATAAAGGTTGGCGAGGCAATAAATACTACACGTTGTATAGCGATTTTTATTTTCAAAATATCGATGTTAACAAAGCCACCGATATTTCTATAAAAATCAATGGTAGAAATGAACAAAAAATAAAAAGAGTTTATCTCGAAAATCTTAGTGTAAAGGAATCAGCAGCACCTTTTATTGTTAATCATACCCAAGACTTGATATTGAACAAGATATCCATCAATGGGAAACAAATTACCAATGCAGATATCATCACAACCATAGATAAAGACAAAAAAAATCATAATGATTAATAGACGAAAATTTCTAAAAACAACCACGGTAGCAGGTGCAGGGATAGCAAGCCTACCACTCTTGGCCTGTGCTAATGAACCAAAAGTCCCAAACTCTCAGACACAAAAAAAACCCTTTGCAGGCGCTGCCTTGGAAGAGCGTATCCATCAACGCGTAATGGATACTTTTCCTAGTCCAATTATCATTGATAAAATAGAAGTAATTGATTCACCTAATGTGAAAAAACGCTTTTTTTGCCGAATTACAGATAAAGAAGGTAACACCGGAGTATCCGCAATGAACAAAGGCCGTTTCCGAAGCTCAGAAACCATATTTACCAAATTGGCTGCGATGAATTTCATAGGGAAAGATGCAAGGAATATTGCTCATCTACCTGACGAAATTCTAAAAATGGAACGCAACTATAAGTTCGTAAGCTTGCCCTATTGGAATGCCATTGGCACCATTGAAATTGCGCTTTGGGATTTGTTAGGAAAAATCGCTAATCGCCCTGCATATACCTTTTTAGGTGATAAGAAGCGTAATGCATATAAGGTATACATTTCTAGTTTGGAACGCGAAAAACCCTATGAAGGCGAAACGGAACGTGTTTTAAAAACATTGGAGGCAACAGGTGCTAAAGCAGTTAAATTTAAAATAGGTGGCCGTATGAAAAATACGGAACCTTACATTAAACGCACCAATGACTGGGTACCTTACATGCGCAAAAAAGTAGGCGAAAACATTACCTTATATGTAGATGGTAACAGTTCATACACTGCAGATGAGGCTATTGAAGTCCTAAAAATGATAGAATCTTATGGTATCGAGTTTTTTGAAGAACCATGCTACTGGCAAGACCTATGGTCTCATAAATTAGTAAAAGATGCGGCCACTAGTTGTAAAATAGCAGGTGGTGAACAGGATTTTAGTTTTGACCAGTTCAAACTCATGGCACAAATCGGTGCTATGGATACATTACAACCTGATGTCTATTACTTCGGAGGTATAGTTAGAACCTTAAAAATTTCTTATTTAGCGGACTATTACGGGCTTGGCTTTACACCACATTCGCCAAAATCTGGCCCAATGGCAGCAGCACCTAACCAAGTTTTTGCAGTCTGTCCTGTACTATCCCACCATCAAGAATACCGTGTAGGTGGCGAAGAAACTCAAAAGGACTGGCATAGTCCGGTAATTCCTAAGAACGGCGAGTTAGCCATATTAGAAAAGCCAGGACTTGGCATAGAATACGATGATGGCATCTGGAAAAAAGAAAAAATTTACTGGATCTCAAAGAACAGTTAATATGAAAAAGATTTTAAAATTTCGTCTGAAGAGCGAATTAACGCAAGTAAACTTATTAAGTATATTACCTTGGCTTTTTGTTTTAAACTTAAATGCGCAATCTACACCACTGATTCAAAACATTCACAACCGTGATGCAACCTCACTCAACGGCCATTGGAAATTTGTAGTTGACCCTTATGAAACAGGCTATAGAAACCATCGGAATTGGCAACCTTTTGATAAAGTTGAAAGCACAAAAGCCAGTGCAAAACCCTACTGGACAGACCGTGTGGCAGAGTCACCAACAGATAGGGTTGAGTATAATTTTAATACCAGTGCCGAAATTTTAGTGCCTGGTGATTGGAACACTCAAAAACCAGAACTGTTTTACTACGAAGGAAGTGCTTGGTATCGCACAACTTTCGATTATAATTTACCTGAAAACAAAAAACTTATCCTTTATTTCGGTGGAGCCAACTACCAAACTGATGTCTATCTCAATGGCCAAAAAGTGGGCATGCATCTTGGTGGTTACGACCCTTTCAATTTTGACATTACCGAACTGCTTCAACCCGAAAATAATTCCTTGGTGGTTCGAGTTGATAACCGAAGGGAAGACAGTCGTGTGCCAGGGCTCACAAGCGATTGGTGGAATTATGGTGGCCTTACTCGAGAAGTAAAACTTGTGGAATTGCCCGAAACCTATATTCAGGATTATAGAATTCAACTAGACCCTAAAAATCCTGAAAATATTAAAGGTTTTATTAAATTGAATACCGGTGAGGCTGGACAAAACATAAATCTTTCCATACCTGAGATAAAACTTGAAAAGCAACTTGTCACTAATGCTGAAGGTAAAGCCGAACTTAGTATTTCTGCAAAAAAAATAAAGAAGTGGTATCCAGAGCGTCCAAAGTTATACGATGTAAAAATCACTACTTCAACGGATGCTATCACAGATAGAATAGGGTTTAGAACTATTGAAACCAAAGGTGCAGATATCCTTTTGAATGGTCAATCTATTTTTTTAAGAGGCATTTCCTTACACGAAGAAAACCCCATTCGTGGCGGTAGAGCTTATAGCAAAGCAGATGCAAGAACACTTTTTGGCTGGGCACAAGAACTTAACTGTAATTTTGTGCGTTTAGCACATTATCCGCATAACGAATACATGCCAAGATTAGCAGATGAATTAGGTATTTTATTATGGGAAGAAATTCCTGTCTATTGGGGCATTGATTATGAAAATCCAGTTGTGTTCAATCAAGCCAAAACACAGCTAGAAACCTTAATACAGCGCGATAAAAATCGCGCAAGTGTCATCATCTGGTCGCTTGCCAATGAAACACCAGAAGTACCGTCACGTCTTAACTTTCTGAGAAAGCTAAAATCTATTGCTTTGAATATTGACGACACACGTTTTATAAGTGCTGCTTTAGAGCGTGATGAAAAAAGCAAAGCGGATGTGGTTACCATTCCAGATCCGTTTGCAGAAGATGTAGATATTATTGCCTGTAACGAATACATTGGTTGGTATTCTGGCCTACCAGACCGTTGCGACGAAGTGTCTTGGGAATTACCTGATGATAAACCGTTTTTTATAAGTGAATTTGGAGGTGGTGCTTTGTATAACCATCGTGGAGATAAGTTAGAACGCTGGACAGAAGATTACCAAAAATACCTTTATGAAAGGCAAATTGCCATGCTGAAACGCATACCAACTTTACGTGGAAGTACACCTTGGATATTAATAGATTTTAGGTCGCCTCGTCGAAATTTACCTTTAATTCAAGACGGTTGGAATCGAAAAGGTTTAATCAGCAACGGTGGATTTAAAAAGGAAGCTTACTGGGTGCTTAAATCGTTTTATGACGAGATGGAAAAACAATACCCAGTAAATATCAAAGACTAAATGAATAGTGGTGTAGGACTTATAGTAGCTATAGTATTATCAATCATAGTGGTAGTCATAGCCAGTTCTCGCTTTAAACTTAACCCTTTTATCTCTTTAATTTTTGGATGCCTGGTTTTAGGTGTTCTCACAGTAATGCCTCTGGAAACATTATTGCAAAGCATTACTTCTGGTTTTGGGAATTTATTAGCATCAATAGGACTAATAGTTGTTTTTGGATGCATTATTGGAACCTATCTTGAAAAATCTGGAGGGGCAAATGCAATAGCCTGTCGAATAGCAGAATTGGTCAGTCAAAAAAAGACCTTACCAGCTGTCACACTACTTGGAGCAACCATAAGTATTCCAGTATTTTGTGATAGTGGTTTTATTTTGTTAAGTGGTATCACGCAAGATTTAGCAAAGGCAACTCAAAATAAAAAATCCGTATTAAGTCTTGGTCTCGCCAGTGGGTTGTACACCACTCATACACTTATACCACCCACACCAGGTCCGGTAGCAGCAGCAGGTAATCTCAATGCGATGGATGCCTTGGGGGTTGTTATCGTATTAGGTCTATTGGTGTCTATTCCAGTATTATTGGTGTCCATAGTTTTATCACGAAAATTTGGCTATAAACTAGAGACAGAGGATATGATTTTACCAGAGCAAGGGTACATGTCAAATATTCCAAAACTATATAAAGCGTTATTGCCATTGGTTTTGCCAATTCTGTTGATAGCCATAGGAAGTATCTTCCAATTATTAGGAGCTGTGCCAGAATGGTTGTCGTTTATTTGTAACCCAACAATAGCGCTTTTGGTTGGTGCAATTTTAGCAATGCTATTGCTTAGACCAAAAACTTTAGATATTAAGCAAGAATCTAAAGACATACAAAATAAAGCTACTCGTGTAAAAATGAATACCGAATGGTTTTCTCTAGCTTTAAAAACAGCAGGTCCAATTTTGATTATCACTGGAGCTGGTGGTGCATTTGGTGGTGTTTTAAAATCAACAGCTTTATCAACTGAAGTCGCTTCATGGTTAAGTTCGGGTACCTCAAGTAGTCTTATGTTGCTGATTTTTGTTTTTGGCCTAGCGGCAGTTCTTAAATCTGCACAGGGTAGTAGTACGAGTGCTATGATTATAACCTCTAGTATTCTTGCGCCATTATTACCCGTTCTAGGTTGGGAAACACCAATAGAGTTGGCATTAGCTGTACTTGCCATTGGTGGTGGCGCAATGACGGTAAGCCATCTTAACGACAGTTATTTTTGGGTGGTGAGTCAATTTTCTGGTATAAAAACCAAAGATGCCCTTAGAAGCTATACTTTTATAACAGGCGCACAGGGATTAACGGTTTTAGCAACAATTTTAATTTTAAGTTTAGTCTTAATTTGACCAAGTCCATAAACATACTCATTGCACCAGACAAAATGAAAGGTACGCTTTCCGCAAAGCAGATTTGCGATATTATTGAATATGTTGCATCAGAAAACAATTATGTTGATTCGAATGGTGATGCCATAAGGTTTAACTGCACTAGCCTACCACTTGCAGATGGTGGCGATGGTTCCTTGGATGTGCTTTGGGATATTTTAGAATTGGAAAAGATTAGCCTAGTGGTTAAAGGGTCGTTAATGAAACCCATATCATCATATTATGCAGTTGATAAAAAGAAAAATGCCTATATAGAAATGGCCGCAGCGGCTGGTCTGGTTCAAGTGCCACCAGAAAAACGAAACTGTATGTATACCACTAGCTATGGTTTTGGTGAGCTTATAAATCACGCCATTTCACATGGCATAAAAAAGGTGTATCTATTTCTTGGTGGTAGTGCAACTTGTGACGCTGGCGTTGGTATGGCAACAGCACTGGGATATAAATTTCTTGACAAAGAAGGTAAGCAGATACGGCCTTTTGGAGGGCAACTTTATAAGGTTGCTAAAATTGAGTCACCACTGAATTTGGAAAAACTAAAGCAAACCAAATTTATTACTTTGTACGATGTTAATAATCCTATACTAGGACCACAAGGTGCTGCACCAGTATTTGCGCCACAAAAAGGAGCCAATATTCAGGAAGTGAGAATTTTGGAGAATAGCTTAACCAACATTGTAGAACTATTAATAACTAACAACGATTCATTTGAAGATATAAGACCTACTAAAGACGATTTTCAAAATTTAGAACAGATGAAAGCTGGTGGAGCAGCTGGTGGAATGGGTCTAGGTACCTATGCTTTTTTAGGAGCACAGTTAAATCCAGGAACAGCTGAAATTATGAGATTAACAAAGTTTAGTGAAAAAATCAAAAATCAAAATGTTGTTATAACAGCTGAAGGACAAATAGATGCTAGTACCTTAAATGGAAAAGTACCCTATGGCGTTTGTAAAGAAGCACAAAAACTAAAAGTCCCGTGCTATATTTTAGGAGGATCCATAAAGCTAACTGAACCTGAAAAAAAGAATCTTGGTGCTACAAGTTATTATAGCTTGAGCGAAAGAGTTGGTAAGGAAAATGCAATATCGAAACCCGAAGAAGCACTCGCCAAAGTGGCACAATTAGTGTTGAATGATATCACAAAAAACACTTAATTTTTTTTGAGTTTAGAAAATACTTAAAAAAATTATGACGTGGAGATTCTGGTATTAAAATTTAAAGAATGAAAAGAAAAGACTTTTTAAGCACTGGTGCATTTGGCGCACTAGTTACGCTGTTTTTGGGTTATGCCACACAATGCCAACTAACACTTTGCACGGCTGCTTCTTGCATATTGTGGCTAGTATTTTTGTCTAGAAAGAGTACAGGAATACGCATGGACAAGCTTAAGCATAAGGCTTTAAAAACTGTTTTAAAGTTGAAAAGCACTATATCTATATACCTCAAGAGCCAGGTTTAGGTCTAATTCCAGAAGAAAAAGCCTTGGCAGAATTTCTTGATGATTAAAAATTGTAGGTAAATATGTTTATCCAAGTGTCATTATTTTCTAAACACCAATCAAGTCATAAGCCCTACCGTTCTAAATTAAATTGAATCCCCAATTCCAAACCTCGTAATTCGGCCAAACCTTTTAAACGTCCAATACTAGCATATCCAGGATTAGTTTTCTTATGTAAATCATCTAGCATTTGATGGCCATGGTCTGGGCGCACGGGTACAGGATATTTTTTTCCCCGTTGCATAAGAATGAGTTCCTTCATCACCTCAACCATTGGTACGTCACCTTCTAAGTGGTTTGCTTCGTGAAAGTTGCCAAATTCATCACGTTGTGTCGCACGCAGATGGATAAAATGAATACGGTCTTTAAACTGGCGAACCATTTTGGGTAAATCATTATCAGCACGAACACCAAATGAACCTGTGCAAAAGGTCAGGCCATTATTAGGGCTATCGGTTTCTGAAAAAATACGCTCAATATCCGATACTGTGCTTACAACCCGAGGTAAGCCAAAAATATCATAAGGTGGGTCATCAGGATGGATGCACATGTTAACACCAACCTCTTCACAAACTGGAATTATTTCATCTAAAAATAATTTCAGGTGAAGTGCCAAGCTTTTATGGTCAATATCAGCATACTCGTTTAATTTTTCTTGAAATTGCGCAATGGTATAGCCTTCCTCCGCACCAGGTAATCCTGCGATAATCGTTTTGGTCAATTCATCCTTTTGCGCATTGGTCATTGAATTGAATTTATCCTTTCCTACTTTAAGTTGTAATTTGGTGTAGTCTTTTTCAGCTTGTGGTCGCTGAAGGATATGGACATCAAAAGCCACTAAAGCAGCCATTTCAAAACGCAAGGCTTTGGCACCATTGGGCAGTTCAAAAGCCAAATCCGTGCGTGTCCAATCAAGGATTGGCATAAAATTATAACAGACCGTTTTAATGCCGGCCTCTGCCAGATTACGAATACATTGTTTATAAACCTCGATATATTCGTTGTAGTTTCCGCTACGTGTTTTGATATCCTCATGCACGGGAATGCTTTCCACCACGCTCCACCTAAGGCCTGCTACTTCAATTTCTTTCTTGCGTTTGTGGATTTTCTCAAAAGTCCATAAATTTCCATTAGGTACTTGGTGCAATGCGGACACCACACCTGTGGCTCCAGCTTGTCTGATGTCAGAAAGTGACACAGGGTCATTAGGGCCATACCAACGCATGGTTTGTTCTAGTTTTTTCATTCTATTTCCGTAAAAGCGAAAATCTCTTTCCACAATTCAACGTTTTGATTTCTTTTTCCACAATAAATTCATACACCAGAAAAGGCACTAAATCCGCCATCTACAGGCATCACAATTCCCGTGACAAATTTTGAGGCATCGCTGCATAAAAAGTGCATTGCACCTAGTAAATCATTTGGTTGTCCGAAGCGATTCATTGGTGTATTGTCTATGATGAGCTTCGCGCGGTCGGTATAGCTACCGCCTTCATTGGTTAATAAGGTTCTATTTTGTTCTGTTAAGAAAAAACCTGGGGCAATGGCATTAACACGAATACCCTCGCCATATTTTTGCGCAAATTCTACCGCCAACCATTGTGTTAGATTGTTTACGGCAGCTTTTGACGAACTGTAACCCATAACACGCGTCAGTGGCTTTTCGGCGCTCATACTTGATATATTGATAATATTTCCTTTTTTAGACGCAATAAAATGGGGTAGAAAAGCCTTAATTGTTAAGTAGGTTCCGATATAATTTAAATTAATAATGGTTCGCAAGGCGTCGGTATCACTATCTAGTAAGCTTTGCTCTGGTGTAATGGTCGCGCCATTCATGTTGCCGCCAGCGGCATTAACCAATACATCGATATTGCCATGTGCGTTTTTAATTTTCTGGGCAACGTTGATGCATGTTTTTTCATTAGTGACATCACAAGGATAGGCTTCAATTTTGAGTCCTTTTTCTGCCAATTGAGATTTCGTTGTATCTGCTTCTTCTTTAGTACGTCCTAAGACAATAATTTTGGCTCCATTTTGAGATAAATATGTAGCCCATTCACTTCCCAAAACGCCTGTACCACCAGTAATTACTATCTTTTTTTCTTTTAAACTAAATAATGAATTCATAATTTTTATAATGAAATGCCTCGTTTCCAAGGAATAAAATCGTTTTGTTCTAGTTGTTGTGCTTTGCTTTTTTTCTTCCCACTTGCAATATCGATAATAATTTCAAGAAGTTTGAGTGCACAATCCTCAATCGTTTTTTTACCTACAATGATGTCCCCAGCACTGTAATCAATGATATCTGGCATGCGTTCTGCCAATTGATTATTGCTACTTATCTTAATTACAGGTGCTACCGGATTTCCAGTGGGTGTACCCAATCCAGTAGTAAAGAGAATGATATTTGCGCCGCTGCCAGCAAGGCCTGTTGTACTTTCCACATCATTACCAGGTGTACACAACAGGTGTAAACCAGGTGTCTTGATTTGTTCGGTGTAATCCAGAACGCCAGAAATGGGCATAGTACCGCCTTTCTTGGCCGCACCTGCACTTTTCATAGCATCGGTTATGAGTCCGTCTTTTATATTTCCGGGTGAAGGATTCATATCAAAACCACTGCCAGCGGCTTCAGCACGATGGGCATAGTTGGTCATCAGTTTATCAAATTTGTGAACATCAGTTGCGTTTTTCATTCGTGCTTTGAGTTGCGACTCCACACCACATAGCTCGGGAAATTCTGCTAAAAGCGACGAACCGCCCAAACTTACAATAATATCACTTAGGTGACCTACAACAGGATTCGCCGAAATCCCAGAAAACCCATCGCTACCACCACATTCCAGACCAATTACTAACTTAGATAATGGTGCAGGTTGTCTTTCTGTTTTATTGACTTCCACTAAACTTCTAAAGGTTGTTGTTATGGCTTTGGTCAATAATTGTTCTTCACTACCCAATTGTTGTTGCTCAAAAATATGAACTGGCTTTTCGGTAGCTGGAAGTAATCTTTCAAGTGCCTTATTCAATAAACTAACTTGAGCATTTTGACAACCCAAGCTTAGAACAGTTGCCCCAGCAACATTAGGATTCGCAACATAACCAGCAATAAGCTGACACAAAATTTGAGCGTCCTCACGCGTGCCACCACAACCTGAATGATGGGTTAAGAATTTAATACCATCAATATTTTTAAAGTAGCGATTGTTTACAGTAGCCTGCTCGCTATTTTCTTTATTCATTAATGAACGTACTAAGGCCTTATAGTTATTTGGTTGTTTAAAACCTAATTCTTCAAGAAAAGCCTCTTCCATGATTTTAACGTTGCGATTTTCACAGAAAACCAAGGGTATGACTATCCAGATGTTTTGGGTGCCTACTTGGCCATCTTCTCTGTTGTAGCCCATAAACCTTAAATTCTTGAAATCATTGGTTTGAATTTTTTCGTTTTGAATTGCTGTAATAGAGTTCGTATGGTTTTCAGTATCATGGCTAACATTTCCTATTGACAGCGCTTGCCCAGACAAAATTGAGGTCTTGGCTCTGCCGACTTTTATGCCATACATAATGATGGCACTATCTTTTGAAATATCCTGTAGCGCAAACTTATGTTTGGGTATAATATCTTCCTTAATTCCCAACATTATGCCATCAACTGCTTCTATACTACCAGCATCAAGCATTTTTAATGCTACAGCACAATTATCATCGGTATGTAACTTTAAGGTATTCAAAATAAAATTTCAGAATGTAAATATATGCGCAATCGTTTGCACAAAGTAAACAAAAATTGTAGATTTGACCTCAATGAAATGGAATTTTTTTTGAAAAATGAATAAAATCTTGACGATATATTAGCCTTTTGACGACGGAAGGAGGTCAAAAAGTCAAACACATAAATAGAAAGAAAAAACTTAAAATAAGATATTACGATATTAAAAATGAAAAAAGTAGTAACTTTTGGTGAAATCATGCTACGGTTGGCACCTCCTGGATTTTTAAGATTCTCACAGACAAATACATTTGACGTCATTTATGGTGGTGGCGAATCTAATGTTGCTGTTTCTTTGGCAAACTATGGTATTCCAGTGAGCTTTGTAACACGCTTACCTAATAATGATTTGGGAAAATGCGCCATGATGGAATTGCGAAAACGTGGTGTAAATACTGACCAAGTTATTTGGGGCGGTGAACGTTTGGGTATTTATTTTTTAGAGACAGGTGCTGTGGCAAGAGGTAGTAAGGTGGTTTATGACCGTGCACACTCTGGTATGGCGACCATAGAAGAAGGCATGGTCGATTGGAATGCGGTGTTCAAGGATTGTCAATGGTTTCATTGGACTGGAATCACACCAGCCATCTCCCAAGGTGCTGCAGACGCTTGTTTGGAAGCTTGCAAAAAAGCTAGTGAAAAAGGCATTACCATTTCAACAGATTTGAATTATAGAGCTAAATTGTGGAACTATTGCGATGATGCACATCGTGAAAAAATCATGACAGAATTAACTGCTTATTGTGATGTTGTATTGGGAAATGAAGAAGATGCGGAAAAGCATTTTGGGATTCATCCAGAAGGATTGGATGTGCATAAACATGGACATGATGTAAGGGCAGAAGCATTTTTATCGGTGTGTCAGCAGATGATGGAAAAGTTCCCTAGAGCCAAAAAAGTCATTACAACATTAAGAGGTTCCATTTCCGCTTCTCACAATACTTGGGCTGGTGTACTTTATGATGGTAAAAAGATGTACGATACACGTCAATACCAGATTACGGATATTGTAGACCGTGTTGGAGGTGGTGATTCCTTTATGGGTGGCTTGATTTATGGGCTTATCACTTATGAAGGTAATGACCAAAAAGCTTTAGATTTTGCCGTTGCAGCCTCTTGCTTAAAGCATACAATTAAAGGAGACGCTAATCAAGTAAGCGTTGAAGAAGTAGAAAAGTTAATGGGAGGGGATGCTTCCGGTCGTGTAGCTAGATAAATTGAAATTATGAGTCGTTTTTCAAAAAAGGATATCGTACTTGCAATGGAAAAAACTGGAATGATTCCTGTATTTAATCATACGGATATTTCCATTGCCAAAAAAGTGCTTGATGCTAGTTATAAAGGTGGAGTGCGGGTATTTGAGTTCACCAATAGAGGTGCTAATGCCTTTCAGGTATTTAAAGCATTGAATAAGCATGCCTCACAATACAAGGATTTAGTTTTAGGTATTGGAACTATTTTTGATAAAGTCAGTGCAAAAGCTTTCTATGGCGCAGGAGCACAATTTATTGTTTCACCAGCTCTTATTCCTGAAATTGCAGAATATGCCAATACTAATACTATTATGTACATTCCGGGTTGTGGCTCGGTAACAGAAGTTTTTACAGCAACTCAACTGGGCTGTGAAGTCATTAAAGTATTTCCTGGAAACGTTTTAGGTCCAGAGTTTGTTAAAGCCACCAAAGCCGTATTGCCGCATATTAAAGTCATGCCAACAGGTGGTGTGGCGCCTACCCAAGAGAATCTTTCGGCATGGTTTAACGCTGGTGTTAGTTGTGTAGGTATGGGTTCGCAATTGTTTAAGACATCAGATTTTGAAGGCGATACCTTTATAGGTTTAATAAATAAGATTCAAGATACTTTGATGCTTATTAAAACTATCCGAAGTTAATATGGTTAATAGATTAAAGACCATGTTTATCGTATTGGTTGTGTCGATTTTTTTTGGTTGTGCCGAAGAGCAAAAGACTAAGGTTTTACGACTTGCTCATGGATTGGATACCAATCACCCTGTTCATAAAGCCATGGTTGAATTGGGTAAAAAGCTTGAGGATAAATCCAAGGGAAAATTGATTGTAAAACTCTATCCTAGTGGGCAATTAGGGGCAGAACGTGAGTGTTTGGAGTTGCTCCAAATCGGTAGTTTGGATATTACTAAAGTATCAGCGGCCGTTTTAGAAAATTTTGTTTCTGATTATAAAGTGTTAAGTATTCCTTATCTTTTTAGGGATAGACAGCATACTTACGATTTTTACGATAGTGCTATCGGTAGAAATTTGTTGCATAAAGGTGGTGATTATAGACTTATGGGCCTTTGTTATTACGATGCCGGAAGCCGAAGCTTTTATACCAAAACTAAAGCCATCAGTAGTCCAAAGGATTTAGAAGGTTTGAAAATCAGGGTTCAAAAAAGCAATATGGCTGTTGAAATGGTGAAACAACTTGGTGGAGCACCGACACCGATTTCTTGGGGTGAATTATATACGGCCTTACAGCAAGGCGTTGTGGATGGTGCGGAAAACAATTTGCCTAGTTTTTTCACCTCAAAGCACTACGAAGTGTGCAAGTATTACAGTTTTGATGAACACACTGCAGTACCTGATATTTTACTCATTGGGACTGAAAGTTGGAATAGGTTAAATGCTCAAGAACATCAATGGCTTCAAGAAGCAGCAGATGAATCTGCCATTATTCAACGTCAATTCTGGAAGCAAGCAGAGCAAGAAGCGCTTGAAACCATAAAAAAAGCTGGTGTTAAAGTAAACTATCCTGATAAGAACCCCTTTTCTGAAAAAACAGAAGCAATTATGGATATGTTCAAGGGTGATTCGGTTGCTCAAAAACTTATCCGCGATATTAAAAGTATAAATTAATGAGAAAAACGGTAGATACTTTTCTCGAACGCTTGTTGATATTAATCATCTTAATAATGTTGATTGCGGTGGTTTGGCAAGTGATATCGCGTTATGTGTTGGGTTCACCAAGTACGTTCACCGATGAGATTGCAAGTTATTCGTTAATATGGTTGGGTTTATTCGGTGCTGCTTATGCCACCGGGAAAGAACTTCATCTCGCTATTGACCTTATTCCTGAAAATACTATTGCTAAATCACCTCGGTTCTTCCATGGATTTGTTACATTTTTTGTAATTGTATTCGCTATTTTGGTAATGGTTGTTGGCGGTCTTAGGCTTTGTTGGTTAACATGGGCATTGGAACAAAAATCAGCTGTTCTTAAGATACCATTGGCTTTTGTTTATGTTGTCCTACCGATTAGTGGCTTTTTGATTGTCTACTATAGTTTTGATTCGTATAAACAAAAAATAAAAATGCTTTAGTGCTATGGATTATACGCAGGTACTCATATTAGTTTTAAGCTTTATTATTTTTCTGTCTTTACGCGTCCCTATTGCCTATAGCATTGGCTTAGCTGCCTTATTTACGCTTGTCGTTTCTTTGCCTTTGGTGCCTGCCTTGACTACACTAGCACAACGCATGGCCACCTCATTGGATAGCTTTGCTTTATTGGCTATTCCATTTTTTATTTTGGCAGGCCAAGTGATGAATCGCGGAGGCATTGCCACCCGTCTAATCGATTTTGCCAAGGCAGTTGTGGGCCCTTTGCCAGGTGGTTTGGCCTTTGTAAATATCATAGCCTGTATGTTGTTTGGTGCCATATCGGGTTCCGCAGTTGCTGCCGCTTCGGCCATTGGTGGTTTTATGAATCCCATGATGGAGAAGGAAGGTTATGATAAATCCTTTAGTGCCGCTGTGAATATTACTAGCGCAACAACTGGCCTCATTATACCACCGAGTAATATTCTCATTATTTATTCCTTGGCTAGTGGTGGTGTTTCTATAGCGGCCTTATTCCTTGCAGGTTATGTGCCAGGCATACTTATAGGATTGGCGTTGATGCTGGTGGCAGCTATTTATTCTTATATTAAAAAATATCCTACCGAAAAAAGTGTTGGGTTTAAAATATTCTTTAAACGATTTATAGCAGCATTTCCGAGTTTACTTTTATTGGTTATTGTTATCGGTGGTATTGTGGCGGGTATATTTACCGCAACAGAAGCTTCTGCAATTGCCGTGATTTACACCTTTGCGTTGGCTTTTGTTTACAAGGAAATAACCCTTAAAGATGTGCCTTCAATTTTGTTAGAAACCGTTAAGACCAATGCCATCGTGATGTTACTCATTGCAACTTCTGTGGCTATGTCTTGGGTGATGTCTTATGAAAGTATTCCTCAGGAAATTAGTGCTGGCCTGCTAGCCATAAGTGATAATCCTATTATCATTCTTATAATCATAAATCTCATTTTACTTTTTGTTGGTGTTTTTATGGACATGACGCCAGCTGTTTTAATTTTTACGCCCATTTTTTTGCCAATTGTCACGGATATTGGCATTGACCCGATTCATTTTGGTATTATCATGATTATGAACTTGTGTATTGGACTTTGCACACCACCTGTGGGATCCGTATTGTTTGTGGGATGTGGCGTGGCCAATCTTAGCATTCAAAAGGTAGTTAGACCACTTTTACCTTTGTTTTTAGTGATGATTGCCGTTTTAATCATTATTACCTATGCGCCAGACTTAAGCTTATGGCTACCGCGTGTTTTTGGATTTTAAAGACGTTAAATGACCTAGAGAATCATTTATAAATACAATTTGTAACAGGTAATTTATCTATAACTATTAAGTTTAAATCTTTAAATTGAAAAAGCTCAAGAACAAATTCACTTTTTTTATTCTTGAGCCTTGTTAATAGCTTTGCTATAATACATGTCCGCCGTTCTTATTGAACAACTATAAACTAGAGCCTATCTCTTAATGACCTTTAAGGTTTGAGTCGCATCCCCTGAGGACAATTGCAAGAAATAAATCCCTTGTTGAAATTGAGACATGTTTATTTTGTTTTCACCATTGACAAGAGATGAGTTTTCATAGACTTTACGACCCATGGTGTTGTATATTACCATGTTTGAGATTCGTGTTCCAGAATTAATAATCAACTCATCTACTACAGGATTTGGATAAACTTCAATATTTTCTATGTCAAAACCATTTACAGAAAGGGTTCGTGGTGTTCCGTCTAAATTAACAGTCCAACCCTCTGTCCAATCATTGCCATTTTGTACAGCGCCTACATAATTTACATCTGTAAAGAAAGCATCTAAAGCACCAGCTGCTGTACTATTGGTTGTGCTTGTGCCAACATAGGAATCAACGATGGAAAAGGAGTCTGTGGAATTATTATTTGTTGGTACATATGCACTATCTTCTGGGTTAAATGTTTCAGCAGAGCTATGAAAACCTGCACCGCCTGCACTAGTGGGGTCATTTTCAAAACTTGCAGAATTCCTGAAGAAGCTCACGCCATCCGTAACACCTTGCTCCGATCCGTTACTGAATCTTATACTTACGTCTACTCCTGTAACAGCGGTATTATATATTTGGGCAGTACTACCGTCTCTAATTCTAATTCCAATACCTTCAAAGGCAGCAGACGTATCGTTAAATGCAGGGCCTGTGATAGTTACATTAGAAAGCAAACCATTTCCCCCTCTACCTAGTATAGCTTCAGAACCTTCTAACATATTTACAACCCAAAATTGACCGCTTCCGTTCCAGTTATCGCCCCAACGGATACCCGCTTCTTGGTCAGTAGGATCAGTTGAAACTAAGTATTTAAAATTAATCGTTCCGTCATTTATTCTTATTCCATTGTCGCCAGGACGAAAAACTTGAATATACTCTGCCACAGTTTGGTCTCCAACGCTACTAAATTGAAATGCATCATCATCACTACCTGGGTACATTAACCTTACATATCTAATAGTACCCGAATTATCTGTACCGCCAGCACCATTTATTTGTATCCCACTCCACTGACCTCTAGCCGTATTTCCCGCTCCTTGCCCAGGCGCATTAGCTAGTGAGTTAAAAACTATAGGATTTGCAGCAGTACCTTGCCAGTTAACCAATCCTAATTGATTAACCTCTAGACGTGTGCCTGTTGTTTCAGCAAAAATTTGAGTGCCCTCAGTAATTGTAAGTGTTATATTTGGCGCAACTTCTACTATACCTTCGATAACCCATAACGAAGAATTATCAAGAGTTTCATCGACACTTATAGTCCCAGTTATTTTCTTAAATGCTTGGCCATTTATAACAACATCTTGTATGTTGTTTTGCGCAATTAAATAGGATTGGCCTACTAAAAGTAGAGCCATGCCTATCATAAGTTTAGAGAAGTAAAAATGCTTCATAATTTGAAAATATTTAGTTAAAAATTTAGTATTACTGTCTTTTTGCAATTCATAATAAACATACAATTAATGCAAACGATTGCACAAAAATAACAGATCAAAAGAGAATATGCAATTATTATTTATTTAAAAATGTTAATGCTTTATTAAGTATTATATGTATTTGGGATATAATAATTTGATAAATAATAATTTTAAACAAAAGTGCTTAGGGTATTTTAATAATTAGGTTGTAAAAAAACATAATAAATGCAAACGAATGCATTTTAAATATTTTGTGCAGCTAGCTTTAAAGGAGAACCAAATTATTCAAACAAAATTTGAGTAGTTGGGATTTAAGTAGTGTATGAGCAATGAATTCGATGTTTTTTAGGCCATAGCATTTGATGGAAATATCGGGAATTGAAATATGGGTAATGTAACCAATGTTTCTATTATGCTTGTTGGTGCAGACTTATCTGTTGCCAATTAGGGTGTGCTTTTAATTAGCTAGTTAGTAGATAATGAAGGTGTTCATGGTAATAGTTTAAACCATATTTCTTATGTAGAAAATAAACCTCTCTTAAATAAACTATTTAAAATTTTGGGTAGTACCACTACTACTTATAAAATAATAGCCATTAGGTATACAGAAAATTTAAGTATATATTGTTTTTGTATAGACTAGAATTAGCATCTTATTCTAGAAGACTAAGATTGAAACAAAATAATTGGGTGAAAAAGAAATTGAAAATAATTCAGGAACAAGTCTAGAGGGAATAAAGTACTGAATTATAACTTCTTCATTAATTAATAGCAGAAGAAGCGCAAAACTGTTGTGGTTTTAAAAAAGGGTAAGTTTTAAACCGACAGATGTGGAGCAACCTCCTTAAGAAATTGAGGAGATTTTTTATCTATAGTTTCAAAATATTAATGATTGGAATATAATGACGGAACTTTTCTGATTTCTCCAACAAAAGGTTCAATTTTTCTTCTTGTTAGTTTTTAGCTTAGATAGGATTAGGTTTTTCAATAATTTAATGTACGGTTCGAGAATGAGTTAATATGGTTACATAGAATAAGCTTCAGTTTATAAGATTAAAGCTTTTTTATTTGCGATTGTCTTTGAGTTTTCTTTGGCGTATTGGCATTCGATCTATAGTAGAAAACAGTTTTTCAGAGTTAAGGATTTTGCTTTGTTCGAGTTTTATATCCCCATCTAATCCAATTAAAACAACCTTAAATTTACTTTTCTTTGAGTTGTGGACATTGTATAATTTTGAGCCTTTAATCCAGTTGGTTTTAGTTGCATCTGCTAGACCATATTTTTTTGGATGAATCCTATAAATAATAAGTTTACGCTCTTTTAATTCATTGGGATTGTTAAGTAATTCTAATTGGAGCTTTACTAGGTCGGACGATTCATTTTCTGAAATAATCAGTAACACACGGTTTTCCCATCTGTGCTTTTTTAATTGCTGGGTATTGAGACTCATAAATGATGACAGAAATGCGATTAGTAAGAGATATTTCATTGAAAATATATAGAATTAAAAGATAAATCTAAGAAAAAAAGAGCTTCTCAACGAGAAGCTCTTTTTGCTCAAATAACACTTATAATTAGAGCTTGACTAACTTGGTTGTCATCGTTTGGTTATTATCATTTTCAACTTTTACAATATACATTCCAGTGTTAAGACTAGAAATATCAAAAGCGTCTGTTCTTGTAAAATCACCCCTGTAAGCTTTTACCATTTTACCGGTAAGGTCATAGATCTCAACATTCGAAACATTTGTGTTAACACTAAATGATGTTGTTGACGGATTCGGATAAATAGTAAAGCCTGAAAATTCTTGGTCGTCTATACTTAAAACATTAGAAGGCTGATTTCCAAAAATCCTAAATTGACCAGCAGGTATAGAAAGAATACCGGTTCCGTTAGGGACTGTGGTATTACCAGTTGGATCCATTAAGTCGTACCACGTACTTGTAACACCCGATGGGAAATTGGTAAATATATTTCGACTTGTAACATCAAAATTGGCATATATGATCACATTTCTTAGTTGAGTTGTTGGAATAGATGAATCAAATATGTCAACCCTTTGTATGAGGTTGTCAGAGGTTATATCATAGTCACCCTCAAAAACTGGCTCTTCGACTTTTAGTTTGTGGAATTTTCCCCAGTCTTCATAGATTTGACTTCTTAAAGCATCACTCAACCAATTCTCTACCCATTGCGGTTGAGGTTTTGTGGCTAGTTTACAACCGTCATTACCAGGTGAAACGGTGGTACCATCACCACAGGTCCAGATAGAATTATCCATTCCTAAGTCACCAAAATGCCATATCATTTTTGGACCTGGAATTAATACAGAAACCGCGCCAAGTGCTGACATTCTTGATAACGCAGTATTTAAATCTCTTACATTATGAGAAGAGTTTGAGTTATTTCCAAATGTGACGGCTTCGTACATGATTCTTTCTTCATCATGACTTTCTGGATAGCCCAATAAACGTGGCTCATTAAAACCACGGCTTACATGTCCCATACGATTAATGTTAGAAGAAAAACCTTGAGCCAAATCAGTATATTCATTGGTCATTTTACCCCACATCATTACTCCTAAGCCTTCATTAACTCTATGATTAGCCCATTGTTGTTCTTCATTATCAGGGCCTAGGTGTTCAAAAATGGTATAGTGCGTTGGGTCTAAAGACCAAGCATAATCTGTATATTCTTTTAAAACATCGACTCTGTCCTGCTGATAGCTATCTGTACATCCACCAGGTGACCCAGGACCACAATTATTGGTAAATCCTTTGGTCAAATCCCAACGAAAACCATCAATTTTATATTCTTCTATCCAATGCTTTATAACACGTTTTACATAATCTTTAACCCTATCATTTTGGTGATTATAATCATAGCCGACATTATAGTCGTGCTGAGGTACGGTATGGAAATAAGGATTATCACTGGTAGGGTCACCGAAACCGTTACCATCGGAATCAGACATCCACATCCTTACCATTGGAGAACGTCCAAAAGCATGATTAAGCACTAAGTCTAAAATAATCGCGATACCATTTTGGTGGCATAAATCTATGAACTCCTTAAATTTATTTTCAGTGCCATAAAATTTGTCCAATGCCATATGATATGAAGTATTATAACCCCAACTTTCGTTGCCTTCAAATTCCATAACAGGCATCAAATGGATAGCATTGATATTTAGGTTTTTAAAATAATCTATTTTGTCAATGAGATCTTGATAGTTTCTGTCTGCATCAAAATCTCTAATTAGAACTTCGTAAATAATGAGGTCTTCTTTTTTTGGTTTATTAAAATTAGGAACTTGCCAATTGTAAGATGTTTGCCCAGTCTGGAGTACTGTAACTTCAAATTCAGCCCTATCAGGGAACTCAGGTAAATTTGGATAAGTTGACGCTGGTATAAAAGGGTCATCAAAAGACGATAGTATTAAAGTAGAGTAAGGGTCAGCAGCCTTAACCAATGTGGGAGAGTTAGCTGGTGGATTTTCATCAACCACCCAATATTGGTAAGTATTTATTTCCCCAGGTGTTAAGTTAGTAAGTTCCAAAAAGAACTTTGTTGAACCAGCTCCGTCATCCTTAATCATCGCATAAGTATTATCAGGTGCATAGTCATTAAAACTACCTGCCACATAAATATAATCCTTTGAAGGTGCATCTAATACCAAAGTTGCTTTGGTAGGATCATTATCATCATAGTTAATACCATCAACAAGATTAGATGGCATTGTTTGTGGACTTATATTTGGATTTAATAATGCCGTAACCGATATTACTTTAGTGTCTGGCCCTTGTGTTACTTCTAAAGAGAAGGATGTTGTTTCTAAAACGTTATTAGCCGTATATGTGTAAGATGCTGTGTTTAATTGGGTGTCAATCGTAACACCATTAGCTTTAAGTACATAATCTGCAAGACCACAAGTATTAGAGGCCGTGATAGTAACATTATCTCCAGATGAAATTAGTAAGGAATTTTCAGAGGGTGCATCTAAAAATACAGAAAATGCCGATTCCCCAACCTCTACTAATATATCTTGGGATTTTTTATCACCAGTTCCGTTTTGGGCTTTAATTAAAAAACCTATGCGTCCAATATTACTGCGCTGATAATAGGCGTTTGGATTAAGAGTTATGGTATAGGTGTCTGATCCGGGGTTATACGTTAACTGACTTGCAGGATTCGAATTGGTCCAAGAACCATTAAAAGGTGAGTCCATCTCATTGGTGTCATTTTCATCAAAAGACCAAGACCACAAGAAAAGTTCATTATTCGTAATGCTCCAAGCACTTTCATCGATACTATCGCCAAAAAAAGTAATAGTGATATCATCACTATCTTGAAAAGAACAAGGGTTTACTTCAAATTGTACTGTCTGCTGCTGTGCAACTGTAATCGATGCTGCAAACACTGCAATCAAAAATGTAATTTTTTTCATAGTTTAATTTTTTAAATAAAAAGGCTGTTTAATCTAAACAGCCTTTTTTGGATAAAATAATATGTATTAGTTAGGTATAATTACGTATCTACCATCCAAATCATTGAACCAAACATTATAAGAACCTGTAGGTAGAGTGAATGGGAAGTTATCTCCACCACCATTATCTAAATTAGATTGGCCATAGGTTTCACTTGATCCTGTATAACGCCAAACAGCAGCATTAGGTTCACCAGGCCAAACATCGTTAGCTCTGATTAAAAACTGCCCGCCATTAGTAAGAGTAACGTTATTTATATACCATAAATGCGGATTGTTAGCGTCTTGTGTAAAGTTGGTGTCGTTACTTCCATCCCAGCCATTAGGGGTAGCGTCTCCAATAAGTCCCATAGTAGAATAGGTAGGATCTCCAGATGCATCATAAGGGGTTACTGTAAAGCTACCTCCTTCATCTACAACAGTAAAATCATAGGTGTAGTAACCAGCAGTAGCAACACTAAATGCGCCTGGGTCAGAACCACCACCTGGATTAACAGCTAATGTAGTACCATCATTAGTACCCCATTGTGGTTGCCACTGTCCTAAAACTTCTAACAGTTTAAACTCACCAGTATTAAAGTAACCTGTGTAAATATAATTGTTAGGCACATCTTGATTTCTAAATACTGCAGTGTTATTGTTGTTATTATTCCAATCTGGTGTTGTAGCATTACCTACTAAATATAAGTTTGGAAAACTTACTGCATAAGGGGTGATGCTAATGGTTGTTGTTTCACTTATACGCTCTAGCAAGGTGCCATTATCATTTGTAGTAGTAGCTCTAATTCTTATGTC
The DNA here is from genome assembly GCF_028289625.1 of Winogradskyella sp. GTDB lineage: Bacteria > Bacteroidota > Bacteroidia > Flavobacteriales > Flavobacteriaceae > Winogradskyella. The sequence continues at coordinate 157,298 of NZ_JANQOM010000020.1, forward strand.
CACATCACCAGCGGTATCTGCTGGGAGTCCAAGACCTAACGCTACTGCATTTAGAGCAGAATGTGTTAATTCAAGTGAAGAAATATCAGTTCCTGTTCCAATAACCACAATTGTTGCAAAATCGGTACCTGCTAATGCTGATTCTATGACATAATCAACACTGCCAATGGCTTCTGGTAAAGCATCTGCCCATTGCATATCTAAAATCACATCGTCTACAGAGCCTATTGATAGCACAAAACTATCACCGTTTGAAGGATCTGTTATAGCAACACCGCCTTCGGTAGGATAAGCAGTTATACTATAAGTTACAGTATTACTTATTGCACCTCCTGCCAGAGCTCTTACATACACGGTTAACCCATCAAATTCTGCAGTACCGGTGGAAATAATTGCAGAATTTAAATCCATAACGTTAATAGAAAATGAATTTGTACTAGAACTTCCTAACATTATAGGGTTAGAAAAATCATTATTAATATCCATTTCTATATCATAGTTTGTACTGCCTGTAACTGGGTCACTCCACGTTACCGTAAAAGCAGGGTTATCTGGCAAACCAAAATTTAAGAGTACATTAGAAGCCGTGGATTGTTCTAAAACAAACGCAGCTTCAGGTTCAATAATATTTACTGTCTCTTCATCATCGCAAGCTAGGACTATGGTTGCCAGTGCCAAGATGAAGATTCCCAAAAATTTATTTAATTTATTTTTCATAGTCATTTATTTTAAAGGTTTAGTGGAATCATTATATAATCTCCTGTAAGGTCATTAAACCATACTTCATACTCATCTTCAACAATAACAGGAATACTACCTGATCCCTCTGTGGCTACACCAGAAAATTCCGTATCGCCCGCCCAAATAATATCCGTATTAGTTACGAATTGTAATTCCCCGGGTACTAGGGTTACATTACTAATAAACCAAATATGAGGATCAAATGAAAATGATGTCATTTGTACACTACCACCCTCTAAACCATTTCCTTGTAAAGTCATGCTATCATAAAGAGTTGAGCCAGCTTCATTAAACGACTCTATAGTAAATTCTAGAGTACTGATGTTCATTTCAAATCTATAATACCCGTCAGAAAGAGCTTCAATATCATTTATAGGTGCTGGGTCATCGTCATCCTCAGTTGGTCGGAAAATCAATTGTCCCTCAGATCCTTCACCATATTGAGGAGCCCATTGACCTCTAGTTTCAATAACTTTTAGAGGTTGTCCGCCGTTAAAAAAACCTGTGTATGAAAATACATTGGAATTAGAAGGATCTCTGTACATAGGAGGATTATTATTATTGTTCTCCCAACCTGCAGATGAAGCTGGACCAACGAGATAAAAATCTCTAAAGACGTAGTTAAAGAACGGCACAACATCAAAAGAAATGACATTAGAAATAGCCGCTAATTCATCTTGAACGCCTAATGAAGAAATAACTCTTGCATAAACAGTTCCAACCTGAAGCGGGTCTAAGCCAATAGATCCAACAGCACTGTTGAGTTGGCTCATAGACATCGTTACAGTACTAACACCATTAGAACCGGTTGCTTCTATTGGATTGGTAAAATCGGCTGATGCCGAAAATTCAACCGAGTAGCCTTCCACAACAGCTTGATTGAAGTTTGTGTCGTTCCAATTAAAGGTCACTCCTGGGTTAGTTGGATTGGCGCCATCAATCACTATAAGATTAATATCCAATTCCTCTAAAGTAATTGGTGACGAAGGGTCTGCAAAGAATTCAGGATCTGGACCGTCACAAGACGAGACCACAAGCCCGAAAAAAAGACTAACGACAATTAAGTATTTAAAATATTTTAATGTTTTCATAGTTATTTAAGCTTATTAATATCCTGTATTTTGCTGTAAATTAGTGTTAACACTTATATCGGTCTCTGGAATAGGCATGATATCCCTGAATGCTTCGGTTGTTGTTCCTTGCGGAACGTTACCTTTCCATTGCCAAATCCCATTATCTGAGAATCGATTGAATCGGATTAAGTCAGTACGCCTATGGGCTTCCCAATACAATTCTCTAGAGCGCTCATCGAGAATAAAGTCTAAAGTTAAGTCACCAGTTGATATATTTCCTGATGTGTTGCCGTAAGCACGTTCTCTCAGTTCGTTGATGTAGCTTACTGCAGTAGACGCATCACCACCACCACCACGTGCTACAATTTCGGCATACATCAAATAGACATCTGCTAATCTAAACATAGGGAAATCAGTATCTACATGGTCACCAGAGGGGTCCGAGCCAGGGTTTCCATTAATATCAACGTTACGATATTTAAAAATACCATAACCGTCATTAAAATTGGTTACACTTTCAACATCTTTATTTTGACCATCTGTCCATATTAAAGCTCTTTGGTCTGCTGAATTAGCTTCGTTTGGAAAAAGTTCAACAAAATTTGGTAAAGTTCTTATACCAAACCAACCACCACTTGCTATTCCGAAAAATGGCCCTGCCACGTCGTTCATAGTACCACCAACAGGTGCATGAGTCAAAAAGGTCATTCCACCAAAAGCTTGAGTTCTCAAACCATCAAATGGGATGGTAAAAATGACTTCATTCTGGGCTCCATTAGAATCATTGTCCGCCAAGAACGAATAGAAATACGGTACGTCTGGAATTTCATAACCAGCGTTAATAATATTGTTTACATAAGTGAGAGCATCGCTGTAGCGAGCTGTACCTGTGTAAACTTCAGCATTAAGGTATAATTTAGCCAATACCATCCAAGCTGCTGCACGATCTGCTCTCCCGTATTCATTTTGTCTTGGCGCAGCCATAGTATCCAAAATATCTAAGAGTTCGCTCTCAACATATTGAAATAGGTCTGCACGCTGTATCTGTGGTGGTAAAAAAGCACCAATTGGATCGTTTTCAGTTACAAATGGGGGGTTGGCATATAAATCCAATGCATGCCAATAGGATAAAGCACGCATAAAACGTGTTTCGGCTCTAAATATTTGAATTTCGGCTCTCAACTCATCATTGACACCGCGACCGCTTAACTTATCGTCTGTGGTTTGGCGCAGAAACTCATTAGTTAATGCCACTTGATAAAATATACGGGTGTACATAGTTCTGATAAATTCATTACCTGAGGTCCATACTTGCGCATGTAAATCCTGAATAGTTCCGTCATTCCAAGCAATTAAGGCCTCATCGGAGGTTAATTGCTGCATTTTCCAATACAGTCTCAAATAATTTGAGAACCCTTCATTTAAACCTATGAGGTCGGGAGTTCCTGCAGGGCCCTGCTGTCCACTTAAAGATATACCTGCATAAATCTTAGCCAAAAACTCTTTATAAGCTTCTGGGTCTTCAAAAGCGGCATCAGCCGTGAGACGTTCGTCTTCTGGGTCTAAATTTAGTCGATCTTCACAGGAGTGTATTAAAAACACTAATGCAAATATCGCTAATACTGTTTTAATTGTTCTTTTCATCATAGCTCTATTATTTATATTAAGTTTTCTCATTGCTCTTAAAATGTAAAGTTAAGTCCTAATACAATATCTCGCGTTCTAGGATAGAAATTTCTCTCTCTACCGTCAGCTATTTCCGGGTCTAGTCCGTCATACTCTGTTATAACAAATAGGTTAGTTCCCGTTAAAGAAGCTCTTAGCGTCATTTTTTCGAAAGGAATGGTGTATCCCAAAGATATATTATCCAATCTTACAAAATCAGCACGTTCTATATAATAATCCGAAAATAATTGCTGATTTTGGAATCCTGTATCTAAAAAGCTAGCATTACCGTTAGCTAAATAGCCAGGTTGATTGGTAATGGCATTAAGGTTACCAAGATCAGAGGCATTATTATTATAGACATAATTACCGAAACTACCTCTAAACGTAAAATTAAGATCAAAATCCTTATAGCGGAAATTATTAGTCCACCCGATGAAGGCATCTGGTGTGGCCTTTTTAAATGGTTGACGATCCGCCTCAGTAATTTGGTTGTCACCATTAACATCAACATAAGCTCCTTCTACAGGGTTACCATTATCATCGTACACTTGTCTAAACACAAAGAAGGTTGTTGGGTCGAATCCTGGCTTTAGGATTTGAATATTATTACCTACACCACCATTAATATCACCTACGTTTATAAAGAAATTAGGATCATCACTCAAACTCAATCTTGTAATTTCTTGCTCTTGGAACGTAATGTTAAAGTTTGTGTTCCATCCAAAGTTTTCGTTTTGGAAAATCACACCATTCAAAACTATTTCTAATCCTCTACTCTCGAGCTCTCCAATATTTGTGATCAGTAAATCCGTTAAATTTGAGCCAGAAGGTACTGGAACTCGAGCCAATAGGTTTTGAGTTTCTCTATAATAGGCATCTATCGTACCAGAAATTCTGTTATTGAAAAATCCGAAATCCAAACCAATATTATACTGATCGGTTTCTTCCCATGTACGATTTTCATCGAAACCTTCGGGTCTTAGAGTATCTATAAATATTGGCTCGCCATTAATCGTGGTACCAAACTGAATATTGGCTTGGTTATTAATTGATGGTGTATACAAACCTTGGAAACTATAGTTGTCACCAATCTCTTGTTGTCCGGTGACACCAAACCCTGCTCTTAATTTCAAGTTTGAAAAAAAGGAATCTTCCATCCATTTTTCATTCATAATTTTCCAACCAACATTAATCCCGGGGAAATAACCAACACGATTGTCCTCGGCAAATCTTGAGGAGGCATCACGTCGTATGATGGCAGATACTAAATAGCGATCTGAAATGTCAAAACTGGCTCTCGCAAAATAGGATAGTAAGTTATTTCTATCTATATTAGTATCTATAAGCCCTTCAGGACCACGAATTTCATTAATATCGCTTCTGATGTAGAATTCTTGGAAGCCATGACCCAAGGTGACATCGACTTCGGTATCTATAGCTTCTATAGTCGACTTATAATTTAAAAGAAAATCTAATGAAGTGTTCCGGTTAAGCCCATCCGAACGACGGTCAAGCGGGAATTCTTCTGCAACATTAGGATTGGCTGGTTCAAACCTAAAACCTTCATTCTCAGCGTAATCTACACCAGCATTTACAGTTAATTTCAAATCCCTTAAAAACCAAAATTTATAATCTAGTGATAAGTTACCTATAAAACGCTTAATCGTTTGCCGATCCTCTCTTTCTTCGAGTAGAAAAACAGGATTTTGTGGTGGAAGGCTACCTGCCGTGAAGTACTGTGTAAAATTCCCATTTTCATCTCGTACAGGCTGCGTAGGGTCAAATCGAACGGCAGATCCTATCGCTCCCTCATCGGCATATCTAAACTCATCTTGAATGCCTCTTGCTATCCCCGTGATTTTTAAGTCATTGTTTAAAAAACGATGCTCAAATGAAGTATTAAATCCAGTACGTTCATAGAGGTCATTCAATAATGGCCCTTGTTGTGAAGCATGATTAAAGTTCACTCTAAAGTTAAAATTTTCATAACCTTTGGTAGCCGTAATATTATGAATAGCACCTACACCGGTTCTGTAGATTTCATCTTGCCAGTCTGTATTGGCATTTCCAAATGTAGAAGTATCACCACCATTATCTTGTACTACTTGTCTGTATTGAGCCGCACTTAAAACGTCTAGAGTATTAGCTACCCGTCTTGTAGAGGCTTGTAAGCTATATTCAAATTGTAGAGGTTGATTAGCACGTCCTTTCTTAGTGGTAATTAAAATGACACCATTAGAAGCACGAGACCCGTAGATGGCTGTTGCAGAGGCGTCCTTTAATACAACAAAATCTTCAATGTCTGCTGGGTTAATAGCATTTAAGGCACTTCTTGTACCTTGAGCTCCACCACGTTGGTCAATAGGTAAACCATCGATGACAATTAGTGGGTCGTTTGTTCCACCAAAATCTCCACCTAAGGATGCTCCACCACGAATTCGAATCTCACCTCCTTCACCAGCTGCACCACCACCTGTTGTAACACGCACACCAGCGGCTTTACCAGCAATAAGTTGTTGGGGTGCTACTATCGCACCGCGGTTAAAATCCTCATCATTTACTTTTTCTACGGCTCCTGTTGCATCTTGTTTGGTAGTAGAACCATAACCAATTAGGACAACTTCATCCAATTCAGCAGCATCTTCCTCCAAAGCCACATCTATTGAAGCTTCACCATTATAAATAATTTCTTGGGTTCTGTAACCCACGTAAGAAACGACAATCGTTTCCCCTTGATTTACTTCTATGGAGAATTTACCATCAAAATCTGTTGATGCTCCTCTAGAAGTCCCTTTAATCAGAATGTTAACTCCTGGTAAAGGCATAGCGTCTGCCTTGTCTGTAACCGTTCCAGAAACTGTTGTTTGTGCAAACATGGTTGCAGGTATCATGATTAAACAGAATAATACAGCATTTAAGAATGTTTTCATACAATAATTTTAAATTAATCGCTTTAGTTAATTGATTTATATTTTCACTTCTTGGGTTAAATCTATGTAAAATTAGTGTGATACGAGTGTTAAAAAACATGACGAATGTCACGAAAACGTTTTCGTGTTAAAAACTTTTTAAAATTTACTCATACCAATCGAAAAATAGTAAAAAAATGAGATATTATCAATAGATGCGTGTTAAAATTATGAAGTCAAAAAATTTCGATAACTTCAAATTTGACTTATCTTCGTAAATTATGTCTTTATTATTGTTAATTTAGTATGAAGCGAAAAATAACCCTAAAACAAATCGCGAAGGAATTGGATGTTTCTATTTCAACGGTTTCCAAAGCCTTGAGAAACAGCCCTGAAATCAGTAATGATACAAAGCAAAAAGTTCAGGCATTTGCTAAATTATATAATTACAGACCCAATAATATAGCCTTAAGCCTAAAGAATCGTAAGACCAATACTATTGGTATTATTATCCCTGAAATTGTGCATCATTTCTTTTCAAAAGTTATTCGTGGTGTAGAATTAGTAGCAAATAATAGAGGGTATAACGTCATTATTGGGCTGTCTAACGAATCCTTCTCTAAAGAAGTCATAAATATGGAAATGCTGGCTAATGGAAGTATTGATGGGTTTATTTTATCCATCTCAAAAGAGACCCAGCAATTACAGGACTTTCATCACTTTACTGAGACTATGAGTCAAGGTATGCCTATAGTAATGTTTGACCGCGTGGTTTCGGAAATAGATTGTGATAAGGTTATTGTGGATGATTTAAATGGAGCCAAAAATGCTGTTGAAAAATTAATAATTAACGGGTGTAAATCAATTGCATTAATTACAACTAAAGACTATGTCAGTGTTGGTAAGCTACGAACCCAAGGCTATCTTGAAGCACTTAAAGATCATAAAATGACACCCAAAGCAAATCTCATTTTAAAGATTGACGATACCTTAGATTTCGAGACCCACTTAGATGAACTTGAAGAGGAGATTGAGCAACTTTTTAACTCTAACGAGTATATTGATGGAGTTTTTGCAGTCAATGAACTGTATGCGCTATCTGCAATGAAGGTAGCTAGAAAGTTAGGCCTTAATATACCTAATGATGTACAGGTTATTGGTTTTACGGATGGCGTTTTGTCTAAACATGCAACACCAGGGTTAACAACAGTAAGCCAGCATGCGCAACAAATGGGTGAGCGTGCGGCAGATCTCCTTATTGATAAATTGGAAAGTGAAATAGATACAGAAGAAGAAGAGTTTCAAACCATTGTCATAGCAACGGATTTGGTAGAGCGCGAATCTACCAAATAGAAATTTAACATTGCCGTTTTAAAATCTTTTATATCTTTATCACCGAAATCAAAACTTATATTTTCACTTCTTCACGTAAGTTTTGATAAGCATTGCTTGTCAGGATAGTATTAATTTAAACTATACTATTTTCATGAAAAAGCGTAAGTTAAGTTTTTGGCAAATCTGGAACTTGAGTTTTGGATTCCTAGGAGTTCAATTTGGATTTGCACTACAAAATGCAAACGCCAGTAGAATATTAACCAGTTTAGGGGCCGACCCTCATAATCTTTCATTTTTTTGGTTAGTTGCCCCAATCATGGGCTTAGTGGTTCAACCTGTGGTTGGTGCCGCAAGTGATAAAACATGGACACGGATAGGTAGACGTTCGCCTTATATCTTAATTGGTGCCATAGTTTCTATGATTGCCATGTTTTTAATGCCTAATGCCCCCTTATTTTTAAAAGCAGGCGGGGCAGGTGTACTTGCTTTCGGTGTAATTATGTTAGCATTAATGGATGGTTCTTTTAATGTTACATTTCAGCCATTCAGAGCCTTAGTGGCTGATATGACTCCCGATAGCCAAAGAAATTTGGGTTATTCTATTCAAAGTTTTTTAATAAATGTAGGAGCGGTCATCGGGTCTGCTTTACCTTTTATTTTGACAGGGCTAGGTGTGGCTAATGAGGCGGAACCCGGAAAAGTGGCGCCATCGGTGATTTGGTCATTTTACATAGGCGGTTCACTTTTATTATTAACGGTTTTGGTTACGGTATTCAAAACAAAAGAATATCCGCCAAAAGAGTTTGAAGAGATTAATGGAATTACAGAGGAAGACAAGACCAAAAAAGAAAGCTTCTTTAAGTTAGTTCTCAATATGCCTAAAACTATGAAGCAGTTAGCTATTGTGCAGTTGTTCTCTTGGTTTCCCTTGTTTTTAATGTGGGTGTATTCTACCACAGCGATTTCTCAACATTATTTTGGTGTTCCAATAGATTTTGATGCCAATTCATCAACAGACCATACTATTAGAAAGGCTTACGAAGATGCTGGTAACTGGGTGGGTATATGTTTTGCCTTATACAGTTTGGTGGCTGCTTTGTATTCTGTGATTATGCCAAAGCTAATGGACTTGACCAATAGGAAATTTATCTTTTCGTTGTCATTGTTATTAGGAGGATTAGGATTTATTTCAACATATTTCTTTTCTAATCAATACATGTTGTTAATTTCTATGGTCGGAATCGGAATTGCTTGGGCTGCTATTTTAGCCATACCCTATGCTATACTCTCAGGTTCTTTACCTGCAAAGAGAATGGGTATTTACATGGGGCTGTTTAACTTAACCGTAGTCATTCCTCAAATTATTAGTGGGATTTTTGGAGGCCCAATTTTAAGGAGTTTCTTTGGAGGAGAAGGGGTTTATATCCTTGTACTTGCCGGATTTATTATGATTCTCGGAGCAATTTCGGTAAGGTTTGTCAACGATCAGAGTATCGATACCAATCCAGTGAAAGAAGAGAATTAACACTTTTAGTTAACTACTAAAGAGATTAAATAAATGAAAACTAAAGGATTTATTTTCGATCTAGATGGGGTTATTGTCGATACGGCCAAATATCATTTTCTGGCATGGAAGAAATTGGCCAATAGTTTAGATATAAGCTTTTCCGAAGCGGAGAACGAACAGCTTAAAGGAGTTAGTCGTGTTAAGTCTCTTGAAAAGATATTATCTTGGGGAAATAAAACGATTTCTGAAGATACATTCAATAGATTAATGGCAGAGAAAAATGAAGATTATCTAGGTCATATTTCAAAAATGGATGAAGACGAAATTTTACCAGATGTCCCAAGAGTGCTCAATCTTTTGAAGAAAGAAAAGCAGCTTATTTCATTAGGCTCAGCGAGTAAGAATGCTAGAACTATTTTAGAGCGTGTAAGCTTAAATACATGCTTTGATGCTATAGTTGACGGTAACGATGTTAGCAAAGCAAAGCCAGATCCAGAGGTGTTTTTAATAGCAGCGAAACAATTAGGGATAGCACCCAAAAATTGTATTGTTTTTGAAGACTCTATCGCAGGTGTCGAGGCTGCAAATGTGGCTAATATGATTTCTGTTGGTATTGGCAGTGAGGATGTTTTAGGACACGCTCAACATATATTTAAGGATTTCACTGAAATCTCTGATGAATTTATAAAAGCATTAATTGAAAGATAAAAAATAAGAGGTTTAATTAACCTTTAAATTAAAATATACATGAATTTAGATTATATCATACCCAATGATTGGTCAATCTTAGAAGAAGGATTTGATCCAGATAATGTAAAAGCTTCCGAAAGCTTATTTAGTATTGGAAACGGTGCTATGGGGCAACGTGCGAATTTCGAGGAAAAATATTCAGGACCTACTTTTCAGGGCAGTTATATTGCTGGAGTTTACTATCCAGACAAGACAAGAGTAGGCTGGTGGAAAAATGGTTACCCAGAGTATTTTGCTAAGGTACTTAATGCCCCAAATTGGATAGGAATTAACGTGTTTGTAAATAATGAAGCACTCGATCTTCATACTTGTAAAAAGGTAGAAAACTTTAAAAGGGAACTTAACATGAAAGAAGGTTGGTTGTCTAGAAGTTTTGTGGCGACACTGCAAAATGATATACAAGTAGAAGTATTTGTAAAGCGTTTTCTCAGTTTAGATATTGACGAATTAGGTGCAATTAATTATTCTGTTAAGCCTATTAACGCTGATGCATCGATTATCTACAGCCCTTACATAGATAGCGGCATAACCAACGAAGATACCAACTGGGACGATAAGTTTTGGGACACCTTAAATGTTAGTCACGAAAACAATCAGGCATTTATCCAGGCAAAGACCATGAAAACCAACTTTTATACCTGTACATTCATGGAATCCCAAGTGTTCATCGAAGGAAAATCAATTATTATTGAACCCAACATTAGTGCTGATTCTAATAGTGCAGCCTTTAGTTATAAATATAACGTTAAGCAAAATGAAACCTACACAATACACAAGTTTGGTGGGTACACCGTAGATAGAAATCATGATAAGTATGAGTTGGTTACTGCTGCTAAGCATGTTTTAGAAAAAGCCACAAAGTCTGGTTTTGCAACTTTGTTAGAAAACCAAAAAAGAGCATGGGCGAAAATTTGGGATATGGCAGATATTACTATTGAAGGTGATGTGAAAGCACAACAAGGTATCCGATTTAATATATTTCATTTAAACCAAACCTATCTTGGAACTGATGCCCGATTGAATATTGGCCCAAAAGGGTTTACTGGAGAAAAATACGGTGGAAGTACATACTGGGATACTGAGGCGTATTGTATTCCATTTTATATGGCAACCAAAGATCAAAGTGTCGCCAGAAATCTGTTAACCTATAGATACAAACATTTAGAAAAAGCAATAGAGAATGCTGAAAAGCTCGGTTTTAAAAACGGTGCAGCATTATACCCTATGGTGACCATGAATGGTGAAGAGTGCCATAACGAATGGGAAATTACTTTCGAAGAAATCCATAGAAACGGTGCTATCGCATTTGCTGTTTTTAATTACTACCGCTATACAGGCGATTACAGTTATGTTCCGGAAATGGGACTCGAAGTGCTAATAGCAATTGCGCGTTTCTGGCACCAAAGAGCAACATTCTCTACAGAGAAGAATAAGTATGTTATACTAGGTGTAACTGGTCCTAACGAATATGAGAATAACGTCAATAATAACTGGTATACCAACTATATTGCTCGATGGTGTATCAATTACGCCATAGAAAATATTGAACGTGTACAATCAGAATTCACTACGGATTATACACGGGTGATGCACAAGGCCAAATTATCTAAAGCAGAAATTAAGGATTGGCAAGAAGTAGCCAATAATATGTTTTTTCCATATTCTGAAAAGCACAATGTCTACCTGCAACAAGATGGCTTTTTAGACAAAGAATTAATTACAGTTTCAGACTTGGACAAATCCCAAAGACCTATAAATCAAAAATGGTCTTGGGATAGGATCTTACGTTCACCATATATAAAGCAAGCAGATACGCTTCAAGGGTTTTACTTTTTTGAAGACCACTTTAGCCAAGAAGAACTTGAACGTCATTTTGATTTTTATGAGCCTTTTACAGTTCATGAAAGTTCACTATCGCCGTGCGTACATAGCATTCAAGCAGCTAAGTTAGGCCGCATGGAACAAGCCTATACCTTTTATTTAAGAACATCACGACTAGACTTGGATGACTACAATCATGAAGTTCATGAAGGGTTACATATCACATCTATGGCAGGTACCTGGATGAGTATTGTCGAAGGTTTTGGTGGCATGCGTATTAAAGACAATTTGCTAAGTTTTGAGCCAAAAATCCCAAAGCAATGGGAAGCCTATTCATTTAAGGTAAATTTTAGACATCAAATCATTAAGGTAAATGTATGCCAAGGGCACACACATTTCGAATTAGAGGGAGATAAGGATTTACAAATTATGGTAAATGGAAAAGCCATATTGATTTCACCCAATAATTTAGTAACTGTTTAAAACAATATATAGCCTAAATCAAGAACATTAAAACATAAGAAATATGACAACATTTAGAGTTCTTACAGCATTTCTATTAGTTTTTTTGATGTCTTGTAAAGAGCAACCATCAAATGCTAATGATAGCACTACTAGTGAACCGGTAGTAGAAGCTAATGATATAGAAAAAGTAGAACCACCACATTGGTGGATAGGATTTAAGAACCAAAGCCTTCAGCTTTTGGTGAAGCATCCCAATATTGGTACAACTTCACCTGAGATTTCTCATCAAGGGATAACGTTAGTTAAAGCCAATAAAGCAGATAGTCCTAACTATTTGTTTTTGGATTTAGAAATTTCTGAAAGCGCAAAACCTGGTAAGTTTAACATTGTTTTTAAACAAGATGATGGTACCGAATTGACACAAACTTATGAATTAAAAGAACGTGAAAAATCACCTGAAGATTATATAGGGTTTAACAGTTCTGATGCGATTTATTTAATTACACCAGACCGCTTTGTAAACGGAATTAGTACTAATGATACGCCATTGGGTATTGAGGGAAAACCTTCTATGCTAGAGCGTACCATTGATAGAACTGATAATTATGCGAGGCATGGAGGTGATATAGTTGGTGTTACAAATCATATTGATTACATCCACGATTTAGGATTTACAGCTGTTTGGCCGCAACCACTTCTAACAAATGATATGAAACAAGGGTCTTATCATGGCTATGCTGTAACAGATTTATACGAAATCGACCCTCGTTTTGGTACTCTCCAGGAGTATAAAGAGTTATCCTCTAAATTGAAAGAAAAGGGGATGAAACTTATTATGGATCAGGTGGCAAATCACTGTGGACTATACCATTGGTGGATGAAAGATTTACCATTCAAAGATTGGGTTAACCTTCAAAAGAATTATGAAGAAAACATAGAAAATTGGGGAAACGCCTATACCATTAACTCTAATCATAGACGTACGACCAATCAAGATATGTATGCCTCAGAAGCTGACAGAAAAGGAAATAATGAGGGCTGGTTTGTGGCCGCAATGCCCGACTTAAATCAACGTAATCCTTTCATGGCAAAATATATTATACAAAACAGTATATGGTGGATTGAAACAGCACAGTTAGGTGGCATTCGTCAAGATACATATCCTTATCCCGACAAGGATTTTATGAGCGATTGGGCAGGTGCCATCATGGATGAGTATCCGAACTTTAGCATTGTAGGTGAAGAGTGGAGTTATAATCCTTTATTGATTGGCTATTGGCAAGAAGGAGCAAATAACAAAGACGGTTACGATTCTAACCTAAGATCAACTATGGATTTTGCGATGCAACGAAAAGTCGTTGAAGGTCTTAACGAGAAAGAATCATGGGATACAGGATTAACAAAAATATATGAAGGCTTGGCCAATGATTTTCATTATCCAAGTCCAAAAGACATTCTAGTATTTCCCGACAACCACGACATGAGCCGTATTTTCACCCAATTGAATGGGGATATAGAAAATACTAAAATGGCTATGGCGACATACGCCATGATGCCAAGAATTGTGCAAATTTACTATGGCACAGAGATCTTTATGAACGATTTTGAAAAGCCTGGCGACCATGGCCTTATAAGAACTGATTTTCCTGGCGGTTGGGAAGGTGACGCTACAAATGCTTTTACAGGTGAAGGCTTAACCGATGCTCAAAAAGATATGCAATCGTTCATTACAAAACTGTTCAACTATAGAAAAAGCAGTAAAGCCATTCACGATGGTAAAACCGTTCATTTTGCACCATTTAGTGGCACGTATTTTATGTACAGGACTTTAGGCGACGAGACGATTGTTTTAATTCTGAATAAAAACGAAGATATCATAACAATAGACCTCAATTATCAAGAGGAAATGGGTCTAAAGGGTAAAACGCTTAAGAATATAATTACAGGCGAAACCGTAACATGGGGAGATGTCATAGATTTAAAATCCAAAGGTGTTACGATACTAACTACAAAGCTTTAAGGATGAAAAATGTAGTGCTAGTTTTAGGATTTTGTTTGATACTTTGTTCTTGTAAAAATGACAAAGCGCAAATGCAAGATGAAGTCACTGAGGAAGTATCTTCAGAATTGGCTTATAATTTTATACCAGTAACTTCCGCTGAATTGTCTAGTGGAAAATTAGTAAGATTAGATAGCTTTCCGTCTAAATATATCACGCCAAGACCGATTGATGTTTGGTTACCAGAGAACTATTCAAAAGATAAAAAGTATGCCGTATTGTACATGCACGACGGACAAATGTTATTTGATGCTACAACAACATGGAATAAACAAGAATGGAAAGTTGATGAATGGGCAAGCCGACTAATTAATGAAGGCAAAACCAAAGACTTTATTGTAGTAGCAATTCATAATATTTCAGAAATTCGCTGGCAAGATTTATTTCCGCAAAAGGCCTTTAACTACATAGATGAGTCGATTAAAGATTCTCTCGTAGATATTGCTGGCAAGGGAAATTTTAAGCTTAATGGCGATAACTACTTAAAATGCCTCGTTAAGGAAATAAAACCGTTGATCGATAAACAATATTCTGTGCATACGGACAAATCAAATACCTATGTCATGGGTTCGAGTATGGGAGGTTTAATGTCCATGTACGCTGTTTCAGAATATCCAGAGATTTTTGGTGGAGCTGGCTGTCTTTCAACACATTGGGTCGGTGCAAGACCTGTTGAAGATAATCCGTATCCTGATGCCATATTTAGATATATGAATAACAGTTTTCCAAAAGCCGGTAGCCATAAAGTCTATTTTGATTATGGTAATAAAACGCTCGACAAACATTATCCGCAATATGCATCAAAAGTTGATGGGATTTTAAAGGAAAAAGGATACACAGAAGAGGATTCCAAAAATCTATTTTTTGAGGATACAGAACATTCAGAAAATTCATGGAATCAAAGGCTAGATAGACCATTGGAGTTCTTATTGAATAAAGATTAATAGCAGCTCTTAGACCTCATGGGTAATAAACGCACCTGTGAGGTCTTTAAAATTTTATAATGAATAGAATAATTTTTTATACAGTATTGGCGCTATTAAGCGTCTCCATAAGTGCTCAGAATTACGAAAGAACCTTTGAGTCTTTTTCCATATCGGAAAAAGGCGAGCCAAGTGTAAAAGTAAATGACGGCACATATCTTTTCTCAGCATATACTCCCGATATAGTCGAAACTACTTTCTTGCCAAATGGTGAAAAATTGGATGGTCAATCGCATGCTGTTATTAAAACACCAAATGTTTCAGGTTTTGAAGCAACGGAAAGAGGCAAAGACATCATATTAAGGACAAGTAACGACTTCTATATCACAATAAGTAAGAGTCCATTTCAAATATCTTACTACTATAAGGAAGAATTAATCATATCGGAGAAGCGAGGCTATTTTATAAGTAATCATGAGTCCATGGATTTGGTAAAAGATAATATCGTCGCGGAGCAAACCGAAAAGATAGAATTCAATCTTACCGAAGATGAAGTACTATATGGAGGAGGAGCCAGAGCTTTAGGAATGAATCGTCGTGGCTATCGTTTGCCATTGTTCAACCGTGCACACTATGGCTATCAAACACATAGCGAGTTAATGAATTATACAATGCCGATTGTGGTATCATCGAAGAAATACATGATTCACTTCGACAATGCTCCAATAGGCTATTTAGATTTAGATAGTAAAAAAGATAATACATTAACCTATGAGACTATTTCTGGTCGTAAAACCTATCAGGTTATTGTCGGCGAATCTTGGTATGATTTAATCGAAAACTATACAGACTTAACAGGCAAACAACCCATGTTACCGCGTTGGGCACTTGGCAATTTTTCGAGCCGCTTTGGTTATCATTCCCAAAAAGAAACTATTGAAACCATTGGTAAATTTAGGGAGGAGGAAATTCCTGTTGACGCTATAATTCTTGATTTGTATTGGTTTGGAAAAGAGGTTAAAGGGACGATGGGTAATCTCGAATTTTTTAGGGATTCGTTCCCAAACCCCAAGCAAATGGTATCGGATTTAAGAGCAAGCAATGTCGAAACCATGCTTATCACAGAACCTTTTATTTTAACGACGTCCAATCGATGGGACGAAGCTGTAGAGAAGAACATACTTGCTAAGGATAGTGTAGGCAATCCAGCGACATATAATTTTTATTTTGGCAATACAGGAATTATAGATATATATGATAATAAGGGATACAATTGGTTTAAAGGTATATACAAAGAGCTCACAAATTTTGGGATAACGGGATTTTGGGGAGACTTGGGCGAACCCGAAGTACACCCTAGTTGGGTACAGCATGCTACGGGTTCAGCCGATGAGGTTCATAATATCTATGGACATGATTGGGCGAGATTAGTACAAGAGGCAAGTTTAGAGGCAAAGCCAAACCAAAGACCTTTTATTTTAATGCGTGCTGGTTATTCAGGTTCACAGCGTTATGGAATAGTTCCATGGACAGGCGATGTAAGTCGTAGTTGGGGAGGACTACAACCGCAACCAGAAATTTCCTTGCAAATGGGAATGCAAGGCATTGCCTATATGCATAGTGACTTAGGTGGATTTGCAGGTGCCAATTTAGATGACGAACTTTATGTCAGATGGTTGCAATATGGAGCTTTTCAGCCCATTTATAGACCTCATGCGCAAGAGGATGTGGCTAGTGAACCAGTCTTTAGAAGTGAAAAAGCAAAACGATTGGCTAACTATGCCATACAAATGCGTTACAGAATGTTGCCATACAACTACAATTTAATGGCAATGAACCATATGGAAGGTGCACCCTTGATGCGACCACTATTTTTTGAAGAACCAGAAAATGAAGACTTGTTTGAATATTCAAAAACCTATTTATGGGGACAAGATATTTTAGTATCACCTGTTTTGGAAGCAGGTAAAAAAGAACAAGAGGTTTATTTTCCGAAAGATTCTAATTGGTTCGATATAGAGTCTGATGAGATTATGGAAGGAGGGCAAACAAAAACCGTAAAGTTGAATGAAGCTTTTATTCCTGTTTACGTTAGGGCTGGTGCTTTCATTCCATTAGCAAAACCAATGCAGTCTACAAAGGATTATGATGATAGCACATTTCAATTACAGTACTATCATGATAAAACCGTTTTGGAATCTGAGCGCGAATTCTATTTTGATGATGGTAAAACGGTAAACGCCATTGAAAAAGGACAGTATCAGATTTTGGAATTTGAAGCTGAAATTGAAGGAAGATGGCTCGAAATAGACCTTGAAGCAGATACAGGGAATGATTATTTAGCAGGAGCAAAAACCATTGAGTTGACCATTCATAATATTCAAAACCAACCAAAGCGAATTAAAATTGGAAAGGAAAAAGTTAATGGCACTTATAATTCGAAGTATAAAACCTTAACCTTAAATGTGGTTTGGGATACATCAGAGGAGAAAGAAATACGAGTAAAATTTGGCAAATAAATTAAAATGAAGCATAATAAACTTGTCCTATTAATTGTAATTGTCTTAGCTGTCATTGGATGTAAAAATGATTCAAAAAACAATACCATTAATACAGCAAAAACTGAAGAAATAAAATCAGAAATGAAGAAAAAAGAAGTTGTTTATCAGGTTTTCACAAGACTTTTTGGAAATATCAATACCACCAATAAATCTTGGGGAACACTCGAAGAAAACGGTGTTGGAAAATTTAACGATTTTACTGATAAAGCTTTATCTGAGATTAAGGATTTAGGTGTGACGCATGTTTGGTATACTGGTGTGCCTCACCATGATGTGATTACAGACTATACAAAATATGGTATTTCTAATGATGATCCAGATATTGTAAAAGGAAGAGCAGGGTCACCTTATGCGGTTAAAGATTATTATAATGTAAATCCAGATTTGGCAGAAAATGTTGAAAATAGATTGCAAGAATTCGAAGCTTTAATAAAGCGTACTCATGAAGCTGGATTAAAAGTTCTTATAGACATAGTTCCCAATCATGTGGCGAGAAATTACCAAAGTTTAACTAACCCTAAAGGAGCAACTGACTTTGGTGCTGAAGATGACAAATCGGTAACCTATCATGTAAACAATAACTTCTATTATAATCCTGGGGAAGCTTTTAAAGTTCCAGTTTGGAAAAATGGTTATCAGCCTCTTGGTGGTGAAAATCATCCTTTGGCGGATAGTAAGTTCGAAGAGATACCAGCAAAATGGACAGGAAATGGATCAAGAGCATCACAGCCAGATATGTACGATTGGTATGAAACTGTTAAAGTCAATTACGGTGTTCGTCCCGATGGAACCAAAGACTTTGATGAATTACCTGAAGGTTTCGATGATAAAGACTATAAATCACATTTTGAATTTTGGAAAGATAAAACCGTGCCAAGTTCTTGGGTAAAGTTTAAGGATATCGCCTTGTATTGGACCGACAAAGGTGTTGACGGTTTCCGATTTGATATGGCAGAAATGGTGCCAGTCGAGTTTTGGAGTTATATGAACTCTAATATCAAAATTAAAAACCCAGATGCATTTCTGTTAGCAGAGGTATATCAGCCGCATTTATATCGCGATTATATTAAAAAAGGGAAAATGGACTACCTGTACGATAAAGTTCAGCTCTACGATACTTTAAAACATGTTATGCAAGGTCATGGCAAAACAGACAATATCCCTCCAATCTTAGACGAGTTGCGCGATATAGAACATCATATGCTTCATTTTTTAGAAAACCATGATGAGCAACGTATAGCGAGTTCTGATTTTGTAGGTGATGCCTTAAAAGGAAAACCAGCTATGGTGGTATCAGCCACATCGACAACAGCACCAACTATGGTTTATTTTGGACAGGAATTTGGGGAACCTGGCAATGAGGACTTAGGTTTTGGTGACCCAACACGAACATCAATTTTCGATTATGGTTCAGTACCAAGCTTAGTCCGTTGGGTCAATAACAAAAACTTCGATGGCGGTCAATCCACAAAAAAAGAATTAGAATTGAGAGATTTTTATAAACGCTTGTTGAATTTTACTATTAACAGTTCGGCATTGATGGGAGACTATCAAGACATTCACTTGTATAATCAACATAACACCGAATGGTATAATGATAAAGTGTTGAGTTTTGTGCGTTGGTCGGAGGATGAGCAACTTATAATTATTTCAAACTTTAATGCAGAGAACACCTATGGTTTTGAGTTGCAGTTGCCAGAAGATTTAGTGAACAAGCTAAAGCTCCAAGATGGTGAATATAAAATTGAAGATCAATTATATAAGACTTATAATTCTACGTTAAAGGTTGAAAATGGGAAGGCGCAAACGCGCGTAGATATTAAACCCTTAGAATCGTTTATTTTAAAAATCAAGTAAATCAAATGAGATCACTTATCACAATACTTATACTAAGCATTATGCTGACAAATTGTAAAAATGACCCAGCTAAAGAAGAAGTAGAAGCTAACGTCTTAGAGCCAACTAGCTCAGTGGATGCACCCTTTATTTGGGAAGGCGCTAATTTGTATTTTTTATTGACGGATCGTTTTAACAACGGCGATACATCAAATGATGTTAACTTCGATAGAACAAAAAAAACAGGAAGGCTTCGTGGTTTTGAAGGCGGTGATCTTAAGGGAATTACTCAAAAAATAAAGGAAGGCTACTTTACGGATTTAGGCATAAATGCTATTTGGATGACTCCAATTGTAGAACAAATACATGGAGGAACTGATGAAGGTACAGGAGTGACTTACGGATTTCATGGCTATTGGGCAAAAGATTGGACAAATATTGATCCAAATTATGGAACAAAAGAAGATTTGCATGAGTTGGTAAAAGAAGCACATGCAAAAGGAATTCGAATTGTTTTGGATGCCGTTATCAATCACACAGGCCCAGTAACCGAAAAAGATACTGTTTGGCCAAAGGAATGGGTGCGTACAGATAGACAATGCGCTTATGATAATTACGAAAATACAATTACTTGTACTTTGGTAGCAAACCTTCCAGACATCAGGACCGAGAGCAATGATAATGTGGAATTACCACCACAATTGGTTGAGAAATGGAAAGCAGAAGGGAGGTATGAGCAAGAAGTGAAGGAATTGGATGAATTTTTTGAGCGTACAGGCCATCCTAGAGCACCACGTTTTTATATCATGAAATGGCTAACGGATTATATTACTGAGTTTGGTATAGACGGATACCGTGTTGATACCGTAAAGCATACCGAAGAATATGTGTGGCAAGAATTTAAAAAGGAATGTGATAATGCCTTTGCTGAATTCAAGAAGAATAATCCAGAAAAAGTAATTGATGATAATAATTTTTATCTGGTTGGTGAGGTCTATAATTACGGTATAAGTGGTGGACAGATCTTTGATTTTGGTGATAAGAAAGTCAATTATTTTGACCCACCAAGCTTTCAAAGTTTAATCAATTTTGAATTCAAGTGGAATGCCAAAGAAATGGATTATGAGGATATGTTTAAGAAATATCGTAAACATTTATCGACAGATTTAAAAGACTACGGCACCTTAAATTATTTAAGCTCTCATGATGATGGAAGCCCTTTTGATGCTTCACGAAAAAAGCCGTTTGAAACCGCTAATAAATTATTATTATCACCAGGTACATCACAAGTGTATTATGGGGATGAATCTGTACGTTCCTTAGTAATCGATGGTACAGAAGGGGATGCAACATTACGTTCTTTTATGAACTGGGATGACATTGAAAGCAATACTAAGACAAAAGAAGTGTTAACGCATTGGCAGAAATTAGGCCGATTTAGAGCCAAACATCCTGCAGTTGGTGCTGGTGTGCATCAAATGATTACCCAAAAGCCATATGTGTTTTATAGAAGTCTTCAAAAAGGGGATTTTAAAGATTTTGTGGTTATCGGTCTAGATTTCGAAAAAGGGAAAAAGACTTTGGATGTGTCTAAAGTCTTTAAAGATGGCGATATAATTTATGATGCTTATTCTAAGTCATCTGCAGAGGTTAAAGAGGGAACAATAACCATTGATTCTGATTTTGATATTGTGTTATTGGAAAAAAAATAGCTGCTATTTTATACGATATCGTTGTAAAGCTTTGTTGAAAGTCTAAATCCAAGAAATACCAAATAAACTTTACATTGAGGTAACAATTTCTTTTCATACGTTCAGTAAATTATGTGTTTTATGAAAACGTATGACTGAAATTTTACCGCTTCTCATAGGTGGGCTTGCCCTATTTCTTTATGCTATAACACAACTTTCGGATACCTTAACAGAGCTATTTACTGAAAAGGCTAAAGAAATAGTTAAGACCTATACGTCAAATATTTTTTCGGCAATTGCTATAGGGACCTTACTAACCATTTTGTTAGGCTCATCTTCAGCAATGATTATTATCGTTATTGTCTTTATCAACGCCAAATCGCTTAATTTTAAACAAAGTATTGGGTTGATTATGGGAGCAAACATTGGAACGACCTTTTCCAGCCAAATTATTGCTCTCGATATTGGAAAGTATTCTATCATTGCTCTTTTCGTTGGTTTGGTTTTTGAAGTCTTTGTTAAAAACAAGCAAAGGCGATTATATGGTAAGAGTATTTTATATTTTGGAATGCTTTTTTTCGGTCTTTATATTATGGAAAATGCCTTAGGTCCTCTAAAAAATAGTCAGACCTTTTTAGATTGGATTGCAAAGGTTGAGGGGAATCCTACTCAAGGAGCACTAATCGGAGGTTTGGTTACTTTAATTATTCAGTCCTCAAGTGGAACTGTTGGAATGGCAATTTTATTGGGGAAACAGAACGTACTCTCTATTGCTGGAGGAATTGCAATAATGTTAGGTGCTGAATTAGGCACCTGTTCCGATACCTTATTAGCAACTATAAATGGTAGAAGAGAAGCATTAAAAGCAGGCCTCTTTCATCTTTGTTTTAACTTAATTACAATTGTTATGGGGCTGTTTCTTTTTCAGCCCTTTATGAGTTTGGTTAATGTTATTTCACGCACAACAGATATCGGAGGAGTTATTGCCAATGCCCATATGTTGTTTAATATATTGGGTGTATTGGTTTTTCTTCCGTTTGTTAGACTTTCAGAAAAATTACTGAATACGATGTTGCCAGATAAAAAAAGTACTACCGAAAGTGTCAAGGAATAATTTCAGTTAAATTTTTTAGGTTAATACAGATTCATTATTTTAAGGTCTTAAACTGTAATTTTTTAATTCAATGAAACTCCTTGTGATTCTGGCGATTGCTTTTCTAGTGTCCTGTAAAAAAGCTGATAATAACCAAGTCAATGTATCTACCACTTCACCAAATGGTGATATAAGTGTAAAACTTCAACTGAGTAAGGAAAGGAAACCTTATTATCTCGTTCATTTTAAGAATAAGGTTGTTGTAGACACGTCGTTCTTAGGGTTTGAGTTTACTGATGCTGAAACGCTTTCAAAAGACCTAGAAATTACAAGTACTGATGTGACCAGTTTTAATGAAACATGGCAAATGCCTTGGGGAGAACAATTAGATGTTGTTAATCATTATAATGAACTGAAAGTAGAATTAGAAGAGACTACCAAACCAAAACGAAAACTAAATATCGTTTTTAGGGTTTACGATGATGGTATCGGCTTCCGCTATGAATTTCCTCAACAAGACGGTTGGAAAGAAGCATTAATTAAAGATGAACATACTGAGTTTAATCTCACACAAGATTATAAAACCTTTTGGATTCCAGGGGATTGGGATATTTATGAGCATTTGTATAGTACAACCAAACTCTCAGAAATCGATGCAAAATCCTATATTCCAAAAACCAATTTGGCCCAAACGTATATTCCAGAAAATGCAGTTAATACACCAGTAACTCTGGTTGGCGAAGATGGATTACACCTTAGCTTTCATGAAGCGGCCTTAGTGGATTATTCAGGAATGACCCTCAAGGTTGATACTGAAAATTTGAATCTAAAAAGTAACTTGGTTGGTTCAGAGAATACAGATTACAAAGTAAAACGAAGCTTACCTTTCAATACTCCCTGGAGAACGATTCAAATCACCAATAACGCACCAGATTTAATAGCATCTAATCTTATCGTAAACCTTAATGAACCTAACAAACTGGGAGATGTCTCATGGTTTACACCTATGAAGTATACCGGAGTTTGGTGGGAAATGCATCTGGGCAAATCCTCTTGGGATTATGGTATGGAAATGGTAGATGGTCAATGGACAGATACAGGAAAAGCCCATGGCAAACACGGAGCAACTACAGAAAACGTTAAGCGATTCATTGACTTTTCTGCAAGAAATAATATAAAAGGTGTTTTGGTTGAAGGCTGGAATACAGGTTGGGAACGTTGGATAGGTTTTGAAGACCGCGAAGGGGTCTTTGATTTTGTAACACCATATCCAGATTATGATTTAGAAGAGGTAACCAAATATGCTAAGGAAAAAGGAGTAGAAATCATTATGCATCACGAGACTTCTGCGGCCACACAGACCTATGAAAAGCAACAAGACACAGCTTACGCCTTAATGCAGAAATATGGTATGCATGCAGTAAAATCGGGTTATGTAGGTAAAATTATTCCAAAAGGTGAATACCACCATGGACAATACATGGTAAATCAATATAACAATGCAGCAATTAAAGCTGCAACATATGAAGTTGCAGTTAATGCACATGAGCCTATCAAAGCCACGGGATTACGACGGACTTATCCAAATATTATGTCGAGGGAAGGTTTAAGAGGACAGGAATTTAATGCTTGGTCGGAAGATGGAGGAAACCCACCAGAACACCTTTCTATTGTTGCATTTACAAGAATGTTGGCAGGACCGATTGATTTTACGCCAGGGATTTTCAATATAAAATTCGACGAGTATAAAAAGGATAATCAAGTCAATACCACCTTGGCACAACAATTAGCACTTTACGTGGTCATATATAGCCCAGTGCAAATGGCAGCAGATTTAGTGGAGCATTATGAAGTCAATCCAGAACCTTTACAGTTTATAAAAGATGTAGGTGTGGATTGGGAAGAATCAAGGGTTCTTAATGGACAAGTCGGAGATTATGTAACCA